>NZ_AP023054.1:3018070-3621685 GCF_019703835.1 Thaumasiovibrio subtropicus
TTGGGACTACCCTTTTAGTTGGTATTAACCCATCTACCGAGAGTGGCCTTTTTTAATCAGTCGCGAAGTCGCCTCTGTCATTTCAATTGTCGTTTTAAGTCAACTCATATCCTATATTCACAAACGACCAATGCTCACTGTGATGGGTTTTAAATACTCAGATTGAGACCCATAAAAAAGCTCGCGGAAACACCGCGAGCTTTTCAGGTTCACATTGTTTGCTATTCAAGCAAACTCAAGATGCGTGAAAATTGCCCTACATTTCGTTGAAGACTTCCACGGCTTGATCAAGCTTAGTCACGGGATAAATCTTCATCCCTTCAATGCCCCCTTTAGGCATATTGGCTGCTGGCACAATCGCTGTTTTAAAGCCATGCTTGAAGGCTTCATTTAAGCGATCTTGGCCGCTTGGGACAGGTCGAATTTCACCCGCCAAACCAACTTCACCGAAAACCACTAAGTCTTGCGGTAGTGATCTATCGCGGAAGCTTGAAATCAACGCCATGATCAACGCAAGATCGGCACTGGTTTCGGTCACTTTCACCCCACCAACCACGTTAACAAACACATCTTGATCGGCCATTTGTAAGCCGCCGTGCTTGTGCAGTACTGCCAGCAAAATGGCAAGACGGTTTTGCTCCAATCCCACCGCAACACGGCGCGGATTCGCCATCTGCGAGTAATCCACCAGCGCTTGAATCTCAACAAGTAACGGACGGGTGCCTTCCCATACCACCATCACTGAACTGCCCGATGTTTGTTCTTCACCACGCGTTAGGAAAATGGCCGAAGGGTTACTCACTTCGCGCATCCCTTTTTCCGTCATCGCAAAAACGCCAAGTTCATTCACCGCGCCAAAGCGGTTCTTGTGGCTACGAAGGGTGCGAAATCGAGTATCACTGCCGCCATCAAGAAGAATGGAACAGTCAATACAGTGCTCTAGTACTTTTGGTCCCGCGAGGGTGCCATCTTTGGTGACATGGCCCACCATAAAGATGGCGACATTGTTCTGCTTCGCAAAACGCGTTAGCGCCGAGGCGGATTCTCGCACCTGCGCAACACTGCCCGGTGCGGACTGAACATCGTTAACATGCATCACCTGAATCGAGTCGATGACCATGATTTTCGGCTGCTCTTGCTTAGCCACAGTACAGATGTTCTCTACACTGGTTTCGGACAACATCTTTAGCTTATCTTTCGGTAACCCGAGTCGTGAAGCTCGCATCGCGACTTGTTGCAGAGACTCCTCACCAGTGACATAGAGCGTAGGCATCTGCTCGGCCAACCAACACATGGTTTGCAGCAGTAAGGTACTCTTACCTGCCCCGGGATTACCACCAATTAAGATAGCGCCCCCCGGCACAACACCGCCACCGAGTACGCGATCTAGCTCTTTGAACCCTGAGCTAAATCGAGGGACTTCCTGCAGATCAATCTCAGACAGGACTTGCACCTTGCCTTCAGCCTGTCCAGCATAACCCGCATATTTTTCGTTGCGCGCCACAGTCGGGGAAGCGGCTAATCGAACTTCAGTAATGGTGTTCCAACTGCCACACGCGGTACATTGCCCCTGCCACCGAGGGTAATCTGCGCCACAGTCATTACAGACATAAGCGCGTTTTGTTTTTGCCATGAGCGAATCACTTCCATGAAACCTGCTACAGCTCTCTCTTTTCACCTTTAAAAACAGGAATTAATCAAAGTGAAAATGTGAAATTACTGTAAAATAGACTGTAATAGTATGAAATTGACAGTCTAACAGAAAACCCAATGTCACTGGACGAACATAAAGACATCATTGAAAAGTTAATCCCACTCTATGATAGTGACGATTACGACGAGATGGTCGGCTTCCTCATGGAAGGCGCAACTCCGCCTACTCGTTTACAGGTTAAAATGGAAATTAACCGCTTGATGGCCCCTTGCCATAAGCTCATTGATCTACGCGGTAAAGTGAATGGCGAATGCCGTGAGTACCAACTACACGGCTTGAGTCACTGGCTCGATGATGTCGCCATCAATACCTACCATCGCCGTATTAAATTCTATGGGAATCAGTATCGGGAAGGGCTTTATGAAGAGCTGATGAACACACGGAACAACTTCCGTGTCATGCACCAGCAAGGTGTCGATCCTAACGAGCCTAAACAAAAGTCACTCTCGGCTGCTGACGATACCCTCGTGGTCAATGCGCTTCGGTTTGGCAACTACATGTCACGCAGTGAAAGCCGCCTGTTTATTTCCACGCCTGTTGAGATTCAGTTACCCCTCAAACAGATGGTGAATGGCGTTACGTCTGACATTTCACCCAGTGGCGCAAAGTTCAAAGTCCCGTCTGCATTTAACTACGGATTAGGGCAAACCCTCACTGCACGTTATATTGAGCTAGGTGAACGCGCAGGAGTGCGCGAACTTTTAACCGGCATCAAATACCGAATAATCGGTGTGGATAAAAGCGATAACGACAGCTTCCGCTGGCTACGCTTAAAAGGGTTAGATACCAGCGAAGCAGTGGCTAAAGCCATTGAGTACGAAAAAAACAACACCCAAAAGGTGAAAAAAAATACCGATGATCTCGCTATGCAAGCGAAATCAAAAGGTTATGAGAATTGCTACCTAAAGCAAACGAGCGCCTTGCCGGTTTACTTCGCAGATGATCAAATTCGCCATGTTCTGCTGACCGCACAAAACCATCCTGTTTGGGAATACTGGCATGATGAACGCAATCAGCCTGTTATCCACCATTTATTGAATAAAACTCGGATGCGTGCGCTAGGTAAGCCCGGGCTTAAGCAAGCTACCACCTTAATCTACTCTTTCCAGCATCAACAAGCTGACAAAACATACTTCTACTCAGCAGCCATGCCAGAACTGAGCCTTGAACAGCGGCGACTTTTCTGGCTACTAGGCGCTAAGCGAGAAAGCTGGCGCGTATTTCGGTTATCGGTATTTCCTCTCAATGATGATGATCATCAGCGCATGGATGATGTTGCGCCAAATCTGGTCGAAGAACATGCAAAGCTGAGCCATGTCGCGCTAGTCGAAGACCTCACCTTAGAAGAGAGTAAAAACGATTACTTATTAGTCTCGAAGCCAAGCATCAACGCGAAAGAGCTCAACGTCTTTGTTCATGGACGAGATACAATCAGTGAAGAGCTGACCCGTTACTTTGACCCTCAACCGCAGCGGGCAGAAAATCGCTATCAGTTCAGTACCAAAGTCACTTTCGCCAGCAAGAAAACCGGTAAGATATCAACCTCAACACTCGATATCTCAGCCCATGGCCTCAACATTGGTCTTACGAAACCGGTACCGCTCAATCGTGGAGATGTCATTCCACTCACGTTGGATGAGCTCACTAAAAAAGCCCCGGCCAATGTACTGACAGCGGTGCAATACCGGGTCGTGCGTGTCGCCCCCGATAGAAAAAGCATTCAAGTCGTCTGCGACGATCCTGATCATAAGGCCGTCGCCTACCTCGACCAGTTGCTGACCAAAAATCACAGTAAACTGACGCAAATCGAAGAGAATATCAGCCATAAAGAGCTACTTCTGGTGCTCTATCAAGTACTGCTCAGTCGACTCAAATGTGTGCCATTTTTCGCAGACAAGCAAAACCACCGCTTGAACTTGAGAACCATTGGCCTCAACTTCCCCCTTTTAGGTTTCCACAAAGTCTTATCCGTATTAAGTCAACATAGCGGCGGTAACGATCGACAGTACTCCATGGCAGCACTGTTCAAAGGCAAAATGAAGCCCGTGATCACGGATCCAATGCGACCGATTGATCCCCCTAAACCCACTGTAAACGAGCTCTATTTAAAAATCTTCAAACTGGGTGATCGCATCACGGATGTCGAATGCAAGTTACTTTCAGAATTTGAGTCCACGGAAGAGCGGATCAAATTCATCAAAACAGCACAAAGTAATGGCACCTTTTACGCCCTGCGCGCCAGTGCGCTGCCCATGAAAGGGGCGCTAACACTACTCACCAGTCAATATTTAACCGAGTTGGCGCAGCATACACTGCATCGTGCACGTGCCATCGAAAGTGAGTTTAGTTCGCTGGTAGGCTGTGGTGAAGTCACAGACATTACGGAGGAAGTACTAACACGCTTGTCGCTCAACGCGGTCTAACACAAAAAAGGGAGCATTACGCTCCCTGAGTCACAGACCGAAATTACCGATACCGCTTCCAACTCAAGCGCTGTGGCAGCAAAGAAGCGGATAGCATGCACATCACCCCAGTGAGATCCGCATGGCGAACCGCCTTTTGCGCTTGCGCCACCACTTTCGGTTTGGCATGAAAAGCAATCCCCGTCCCCGCGGCAGCCATCATCACTAAGTCGTTTGCACCATCCCCTACCGCGACGGTGTTGTAACGAGGAATATCAAACTGATCCGCCAACTCGGTGAGTATGTCGGCCTTACGCTGCGCATCCACTACCTCACCCAGGACTTCACCAGTCAGCTTGCCATCTTTGATTTCAAGTTGATTAGAAAAGGCTGCGGTTAAGTTGAGCATCTCTTTGAGGTGATCCGAGAAGTAAGTAAAGCCGCCAGACGCAATCGCAACATGCCACCCACACGCTTGCAAGGTAGCAGTAAGACGTGCCATTCCCGGCATGAGCGGCAAATTGTCTTTCACCTTATCCAAGATTGCGGCATCAGCCCCTGCGAGCGTTTTAACACGTTGACGCAGGCTCTCTTCAAAATCTAACTCACCTTGCATCGCTCGCTCAGTGACTTCGGCAACTTGCTCACCTACCCCGGCTAGCGCCGCAATTTCATCGATACATTCAATCTGAATCGCTGTCGAGTCCATATCAAACAGCACTAAGCCGGGTTCTGACAGATCAGGTAGCTCATCTAACGATGCATAATCTAAACCTAAGGCATCTACAATGGTCTTGATTTGCTCAGTCAGTTCCCCTTCAATCAGCAATACTTCGTAATCCCCGACTTGCCAACTGTTCAACACAACTGGGGTTTCTCCGGTGTAGGCTTCAATATCCTCTAGTTGAGCTGGCAATAAAAACGGCCCGAATAATAGCCAATTGGCTTGCGTTAGGTTGAGTTTTTTGGCTCCGCGCTGAGTTGGGAAGCGAGACATCAAGCCCGTATGCTTCTTTATTGGCAGTGGAGAGAATCCATTCATGACATATCCTTTACTTTCACAGTGTCAGTGTAATTATTCATTCATGCTTCGGCATAAACATAACCGACCTCAACACAAGCGCTATCTCTAACGTGACTACCGCTATGGTAAGCGTTGAATTCACCAGACAATTTGCCTATATACTCAAGCCACCTCAAGATGCTGAACCCTGCATCTTGAGGTGGCTTGACTATAAGTCGTTTACGTTTCTGTCGAAACTAGCGTCCCTACCTGTGTCAATGTATAGTAATTCCCAGTAAATTTCAGCCCGGAATTCGAAGATGAGTAATTATAGAAAGCGCTTACTTCGCGTATGGCAGGTGACAGTTATCTTACTGACCCTTGGTGGCTTAGCCATTATGCTCAAGTATTCTGCTCACCTCAGTGTGCAGAATAATCAGGCCATTAACGAGCAAACAGAGCTTTTATCGCGCGTGGTGATTCGTCAAGCAGCGGATACCGCAGCCCCATCCATTGCAGAAAGTGATCAACAAGCGCTCGAGAGTCTCATCACTCAGTTGAGCCGCGAACCACTGCTGCTTGATGCCACCATCTATGACGCAGAAGGCATTACCATTGCGCGCACCAAGAACGCAATGCCTTTAAGCCAAACACTCGGCTTGAACACGCCTCTGTCGGTCGCCAGTTTAGGGCGGCGCCAGTTAGTGGAGCCGATTTTGTTTGAAGGGAACATGGTCGGATTTATCCGCATTACACTTGAGAAAGGCCGTGTCAACGCGGCGGCAAATAACCAAGTCGATGCCCATATCAACATTATTCGTGGCCTCATTTTGGCCGCTATGGCCCTCGGCGCCTTGTTGGTCTTTACCTTCGCCAGACGTAAAAGCGATCAACCACTCTTTCTGCTGCCACATCAACGCAATTAACTCCGGCAGCTAACAACCATTAATGAGCTTGAGCCGCGTCAAGCTCAATTTTTCCTTTACAATCAATACAATAACATTCATTCAATTAACTACCCAACGCTTGATTGCAATGACATCGATCCAGACATAATACGTAATTCGGCGATGTTGCATCTATTACTGAGAACCAATACTCGAAATCATGTGCACTCTTTTCTAGACTGATATTCGCTTAGATAGCATGTCCCTTAAATTGAAAATCGAGGACAAGATAATGACTTGGACATACTATCAATCGACTGGCAATCTTTACTTAGATGATGAATTTGTCGCACAGGGCTATTCAGGCAAAGGCGACCATAAGAACAAACCAGACAGCGAGCACATCGTGGGTCAGGGTCCCATACCTAGAGGGAAATACAGCATTGGCTCTCCAAGACGAAGTCAAAGGACTGGCCCTTATGTATTACCTTTAACGCCAATTGGACACTCTGCGCACGGACGTAGTGCTTTTCAAATTCATGGCGACTCGATTAGTGATCCCGGCACCGCCTCTTCTGGCTGCATCATTCTTACCCGTAATATCCGCACTAAAATCTGGGACAGTGGTGATCACGAATTAGAAGTAAAAAGAAGGAAATCTCAATGAAGTTATTCCTTCTCTGTGCCACTTTTCTTACCTACAGCTGTTTTGTCAATGCAGACAACATACCTGATTGTTCAGGCGCTGAACGTTGGCCCTCTGCAATGGTTCAGGTGAACTTAAAAAATGAATTTGGTATCACGTTAAGTGATATTGAAAAGATCGACGTGGAAAGGATCGCCAATCAACCTTTAGACGAAGAAGTTCACCGGCAAGTACATGAAGTCACCCTCACTTTAAATGATAACCGCGTTTTTAAAGCAATTACGCTTCATGACGCTTCTGCTGAAGAGTGTTCAATGAGTGGCGTAAAGATTTACTGGGTACAGAAAGAATCTGGCGCAATGTAAGCAGCTACTTTGCTGAGTCGCTTTTTGAAGGGCGAGTTTTCTAGGCTCGCCACCTTTATTATTGCCGTTTGATTGAATCGGCTAGCACTGCAAAGCAGTGCTGAATAACACCAAAGAGTAAGGGGACTCGCTCAGTTAACCTAACAGCTCCCTTCGCACTATCTCAGCCCCCGCATTTAAGGCATTTAACTTCCCTGTTGCCACCTCACGAGATAACGGTGCCATGCCGCAGTTGGTACAAGGGTAAAGCTTATCTGCATCGACAAACTGTAATGCTTTTCTCAACGTCTCTGCGACCTCTTCTGGGGTCTCGATTTCATTCGTCGCGACATCAATCGCGCCAACCATGACCTTTTTGCCGCGGATAAGGGCCAGCAACTCAATCGGCACCCGTGAGTTTTGACATTCCAAAGAAATAATATCGATATTCGACTGTTGTAACTTTGGAAATACCTCTTCATATTGGCGCCATTCTGAGCCTAAGGTTTTTTTCCAATCTGTGTTGGCTTTGATGCCATAGCCGTAGCAGATGTGCACGGCGGTTTCACACTTAAGCCCTTCAATGGCGCGCTCAAGGGTGGCTATCCCCCAGTCATTCACCTCATCAAAAAACACATTAAACGCAGGCTCATCAAATTGAATGATATCAACCCCAGCCGCTTCTAACTCTTTCGCCTCTTGATTGAGAATCTTAGCAAACTCCCAAGCCAGCTTTTCGCGACTCTGGTAGTGCGCATCGTACAGGGTGTCAATCATGGTCATAGGACCAGGAAGTGCCCACTTAATCGGTTTATCCGTTTGCTGACGCAGAAACTTAGCGTCTTCCACAAACACAGATTTAGGGCGGCTCACCGGGCCAACCACTGTGGGGACACTCGCCTCATAGCGGTTACGAATTCTGACGGTCTCACGTTTTTCAAAATCGACACCGTCTAAGTGTTCAATGAAAGTGGTGACAAAATGTTGGCGTGTTTGCTCACCATCACTGACAATATCGATCCCGGCATGTTGCTGTGATTGCAAAGACAGCAAAAGCGCATCGTGCTTACCGCTAACAAGCTCTTCATCTTGCAGTTTCCAAGGAGACCAGAGTTTTTCAGGCTCTGCCAACCAAGATGGCTTTGGCAAACTGCCCGCGGTTGACGTCGGAAGTAAAATCTTTGTTGTCATAATACTGTATGCCTCTGCGCGTTATCGAACGTAATTAGCTGACCATTGTTCAAGGATCGCTTGATACGGTTTAATGAAATGCTCTTGCGCAAACTTCCCTTGCTCAACAGCCAAGTGACTGCGCTCTTTTCGGTCATACACTATCTGCGTCAGGGAGTGGTCTTGATGCTTCAAGTTTGGTTGATAACACTTCCCTGCAACCGCATTGGCATTATAAATTTCAGGACGATAGATCTTCTGGAAAGTTTCCATCGTGCTGATCGTACTGATCAGCTCTAGATTGGTGTAATCATTGAGAAGATCGCCAAAGAAGTAAAAGGCGAGAGGCGCGACGCTATTCGGCGGCATAAAGTAGCGAACCTCTAGACCCATTTTCTGGAAGTACTTCTCCGTCAGTGACGATTCATTCGGTTGGTACTCCACGCCAAGTATTGGATGTTCATTCTCAGTACGGTGATACGTTTTATTATCAGAAACACTGAGACACATTACTGGCGGCTTCTTAAAGCGCTCTTTATAAAACGATGACGCCACAAAATATTTAAACAATTTGCCGTGAAGATCGCCAAAGTTATCCGGCACAGTAAATTGCTCTCTGTTTTTATTATGGTCAAGTAGTAGGACACTAAAATCATAGTCGCGAACATACGATGAGAAATTGTTACCGACAATACCGTCAATGCGTTGATTCGTCTTTTTATCTAAGATAGTCGTATTCAATATTTCGATCGTTGGGAAGGTGTTGTCATTCCCTTCAATATCGATATCGACAGAAATGATATCCAGTTCAACAGCATAACGATCGCCCGCCGGATTGTCCCAATTCGCCAGCGCGTTAAAGCGGTTATCAATCATCTTCAATGCATTGCGAAGATTCTCTTGGCGGCTTTCACCACGTGCCAAGTTAGCGAAGTTTGTCGTAATACGCGTATTGTCTGAAGGGCTATAATTTTCGTCGAAACGAAGACTTTTAATAGAAAACGTGAAATCTCTACTCATGACGATGGGCATCCTATTTGCTGAGCTAAACCTGACTATATATTCCTTACACTTTCTGGGGAGATACGCAAACTCATCAAGGACGTTTGAATATCGTCATTTGTTGTCTGATTTTCCCAGTCAATAGGACTCGCAATCTTATGATGTTTGGCTGACTGCCTTTTTATTCGTTAACTGCAAGTTAAACTAAAGTTAAGAGCAAGGACTCTTTTATACTCAGCCACCTGTTTGAATAGAAGTGGTTTAATTTCATACTCAACATGAGATTTCTTCATGATCGCGAGTCGTTTCTCGATTTGTCGCTTTTTGTTCTCCGCTTCACTCTGCTTGATAGCCGTTAAAGAGACAAAAACACACTGCAAAAAAATGGTATAAAAAAGCCTGCTCACAAGGAGCAGGCTTTTACAGAAGTTTCGCTAAAAAGGCGCTTACGCTTCTTCAGCATCACCCAATAGAACAGATTCTAGCGCGATCTCAATCATCTCATTGAAGGTCAATTGACGCTCTTCAGAGGTTGTTTGCTCACCACGAAGAATGTGGTCTGAAACCGTACAAATCGTCAGCGCTTTTGCACCAAATTCAGCCGCAACACCGTAGATACCCGCCGCTTCCATTTCAACACCTAGAATGCCGTACTTATCCATGGTGTTGAAGAAGTCAGGTTCTGGTGAGTAGAACAGATCCGCAGAGAAGATGTTACCGACACGCACAGGAATGCCTTTCGCTTTCGCAGCTTCATGCGCATGGCGAACCATGTCAAAGTCAGCAAGTGCCGCAAAGTCATGGCCGTGGAAACGGGTACGGTTCACTTTAGCATCGGTCGATGCGCCCATACCGATAACAACGTCGCGTAGTTTCACATCGTCACGCACGGCGCCACAGCTACCAACACGAATGATCTTCTTCACACCGAAGTCTTTGATAAGCTCGGTCGCGTAGATAGAACAAGATGGAATACCCATACCGTGGCCCATCACAGAGATACGACGGCCTTTAAATGTACCGGTAAAACCGAACATGCTACGTACGTCGCACACTTGTACAACGTCTTCAAGGAAGGTTTCAGCAATGTATTTCGCGCGTAGTGGGTCACCTGGCATCAGAACTACGTCAGCGAAATCACCCATTTCAGCGTTAATATGCGGAGTTGCCATTCTCTTTTCCTTTTCAGTTAGTAAGAGTTACAGGAAGGACTTGCCGTAGTCCATCTCAGTTGTTTCAAAATAGCCAGCAAGGCTTTGGCCGATATCAGCAAACGTGTCACGCAAACCGAGAGAGCCCGCCGCGATGTTCTGTCCATACACAAGCACAGGCACGTGCTCACGCGTATGATCGGTACCCGGCCATGTTGGATCACAACCGTGATCCGCCGTGAAGATCAGCACATCGTCAGGCTGCAGTTTTTCTAGCAGCTCAGGCAATCGGCTATCAAAATATTCCAACGCTGCCGCATAGCCCGCGACATCACGACGGTGGCCATAAGCCGAATCAAAATCAACGAAGTTAGTAAAGACAATCGAGTTATCACCCGCTTCGTCCAATTGTGCCAAGGTTGCATCGAAAAGTGCAGGGATCCCTGTGGCTTTCACCTTCTGAGTGATACCGCAGTTTGCGTAGATATCGGCAATCTTACCAATCGAGATCACCTCACCACCTTTCTCATCCACCAGCTTTTGCAATACGGTGGCTGATGGTGGTTCTACAGAAAGATCACGACGATTTCCCGTTCGAGCAAACTCCCCCGCTTTCGCTCCCACAAACGGACGCGCGATAACACGGCCAATGTTGTAGTCTTCGAGCTCTTCACGGACGATATGACACAACTCAAGTAAGTTATCTAAGCCATAGGTCTCTTCATGACAGGCGATCTGGAACACAGAGTCGGCAGAGGTATAGAAGATAGGCTTACCTGTTGCCATGTGTTCTTCACCCAAGTCATCCAGTACTTGCGTACCTGATGCATGACAGTTACCCAAGAAGCCCGGCAGGTTAGCGCGCTCGACGATGCGATCAAGCAGTGCTTGAGGGAAACTGTTGGTTTTGTCGGTAAAGTATCCCCAGTCAAACAAAACAGGCACACCTGCAATTTCCCAGTGACCTGAAGGCGTATCTTTCCCAGAGGAAATTTCCGCTGCATGGCCATACGCACCAATGATCTCAGCCTCAGCATCTAACCCCTGAGGGAAATGCCCTGTCGACTCTTCTGCCGCTTTACCCAAACCGAGTTTTGAGAGGTTAGGTAGCGTTAATGGTCCTTGACGGTTGCCATTATCAGCGGCACCTTTGGCACACTGCTCAGCGATATGGCCCAACGTATCTGAGCCAACATCACCAAATTGCTCAGCATCGGCCGTTGCGCCAATACCAAATGAATCTAAGACACAAATAATTGCTCGTTTCATTGCTTTATTCCTTTACACATCATCCATAGTGATGCGTTTATAGACGTCCGGCGACGCTTCTGGCGCTCGCTCGGTAATCACCATTGCACCACGGATTTCATCAGCTGCTTCCTGCCACTGGGTTTCATTGCGGGCATGAACAACAGCAAGTGGCTTGTCACTGTCTGCGACATCACCAAGGCGAATCATCTCTGCTAGGCCCACACCGTAATCGATGTTATCGCTGGCAACGCGGCGGCCACCGCCCATTCCAACGACCGCCATGCCTAACGCTCGCGTATCCATTGCCGTCACATACCCTTTATGGGTCGCGTAAACAGGGCGAACAATCTCGGCGGTCGGTAGGTACTTGTCATAATGTTCTACAAAATCCGTCGGGCCACCTAAGCCTGACACCATCTTGCCAAAACACTCTGCGGCACGGCCATTAGCCAGCACAGCATCAAGCTTTTGATGCGCTTCAGCATCGTCTTTCGCTAAACCTGCGTTCAACAACATGTCAGCACACAATGCCATGGTCACGGCGTAAAGGCGTGGATTGCGAACACCTTCCCCAGTCAGGAACTGTACCGCTTCACGCACTTCTAAGGCATTACCCGCCGTTGACGCCAACACTTGATTCATGTCAGTCAGCAACGCAGTTGTTTTCGTGCCCGCCCCATTTGCAACCGCCACAATCGACTTCGCTAGTGACTCTGATGCTTCATAGGTTGGCATGAAAGCCCCTGAACCGACTTTGACATCCATCACCAAAGAGCCCAATCCAGCGGCTAATTTCTTAGAAAGAATCGATGCTGTGATCAGGGAGATATTATCAACCGTTGCGGTAACATCGCGTGTCGCGTAAACACGTTTATCCGCCGGCGCGAGGTCGCCCGTTTGGCCAATGATAGCCACACCCGCCTCTTTGGTAACTTGACCAAATACCGCATTGGTTGGTGTGATGTTGTAGCCGGGGATAGATTCAAGCTTATCCAATGTGCCGCCGGTGTGGCCTAGACCTCGGCCTGAAATCATCGGCACGAAGCCACCACACGCGGCCACCATCGGGCCCAGCATCAAGGATGTCACATCACCAACACCGCCAGTGGAGTGTTTATCAACGACGGGGCCACCAAAGTTCATGTGTGACCAATCAAGCACTTGACCTGAGTCACGCATCGCACACGTGAGTGCAACGCGCTCGTCCATGTTCATATCGTTAAAGAAAATTGCCATCGCGAACGCGGCAATCTGCCCTTCGGAGATGGTGTCTGTCGCGATTCCTTGGATAAAAAAGTTGATCTCTTCGCGACTCAACGCAATGTTATCGCGCTTTTTGCGAATAATTTCTTGTGGTAAAAACATCACCCACACCTCTCAGTTTTTGAGAAAATACAACGAACAGAAAGTAAAGAGGCATCCCCATCGGCATGCCTTCTCAATGCGATTAATAACCGCCTTCTGCTGCTTTCTCACCTTCACCAAGCGTGTGAAGTAAGTTTGCAAGCAAGCTTGATGCACCGAAACGGTAATGGTTAGCATCAACCCAGCTGTCACCCAAGATCTGATCGGCCATCGCAAGGTATTGCGCAGCATCTTCAGCGGTACGCACACCCCCAGCTGGTTTAAAACCAACACGATCAGCGACACCCATCTCTTTGATGACTGTCAGCATGATCTCAGCGTATTCGGGTGTGGCATTAACAGGCACTTTACCTGTTGAGGTTTTGATGAAATCCGCGCCTGCGTGAATTGAAATTTCTGAGGCTTTACGGATAAGCGCTTCTTCTTTCAGCTCGCCAGTCTCGATGATCACTTTCAGCGTAATATCACCACAAGCGGCTTTACACTGTTTCACCAACTCAAAGCCAACGTCTTCGTTGCCTGCCATCAATGCGCGGTATGGGAATACCACATCGACTTCATCAGCACCGTAAGCAACGGCAGCTTTTGTTTCGGCAACGGCGATCTCAATGTCGTCATTACCATGCGGGAAGTTGGTCACCGTCGCAATTTTTACTTCTGGTGTACCTTGTTCACGCAGCGTCTTCTTCGCAATAGGAATAAAACGTGGATAGATACAAATGGCGGCAGTTGCGCCTGCTGGGCTATTCGCTGCATGACACAGGTCGATCACTTTCTGATCGGTATCATCATCATTCAACGTTGTTAGGTCCATCAGTTTTAAGGCACGTAATGCTGCTGCTTTCAATTCGCTCATGACTATCTCCAGTCCTAATACTTTCTACCAAGTTAATCTGTTTTCCGCTGCCAGTAACGTCTTGTTACTGCAGAGCTGAGCGGACTTGGTTCCTTGAAGACTTAAACCTTTCTCAGGCTCAATCGACATCCATGTACACCGCGCGAACCTCACATCATCTGCTGGCTCGCTCACTAAACCGTTGTAACGAAGCTTGTCGCCCAACCACCTAGTGATAGATTGCTAAACAGGTGAAAACCCAGTGTAGCAACCCATGTATCAAGCCTCTACGGCCGATACGTTTCTTAACGCGTTATCACTGTTTCCCAGCAGCACCAATCACTGCACGAGATCACAATCTGCTTGGTTAAGAAAAAAAACGCTCAATGATCCATTGATATAGCTGGCCGCCAGCATAGACACCAACGATTCCCATCACCCCAGACAGAACAGGTGGCGCAGGAATAGGCAGCTTAATCGCTGAAAACAGAACGCCAACCACCATACCGGCGATTAACGCCATCACAACTTCTTGCATCTCATAATCTCTATGTTGCAAATCCCTCTCCTAGTGTAGTCGCACAACGCACGATGAAAAGGAGGAGGAGCGTCGGATTTTAAGTGTTTTCTGCTATTGGTGCCGTGGAGATAAAAAGCAAACGTTTTGCATCCCTCACTCTAGGCCAGCCATTTTTAGGCTTCAGAAACAACAAACGCCACAGCAAGCTGTGGCGTTTGGTTCTGACAGTGTGCGGATTACGCGAGTGTCAGGAAGAAGCCTGCAATGGTTGCAGCCATCAAGTTAGATAGGGTACCAGCAATGATTGCTTTCACACCTAGACGCGCGATGTCGCCGCGACGTTTCGGTGCCAGACTACCCAAACCACCCAACAGGATAGCGATAGACGATAGGTTCGCGAAACCACATAGTGCAAACGAGATGATCGCTTTCGTCTTCTCAGAAAGTACTACTGGTGCAGCATCACCTAAGTAAGGTGCGAAGCCTGCGTATGCAACGAATTCGTTTGCAACAGTCTTAAGACCAATGAACTCACCTGCGATAGTCGCTTCAGCCCAAGGTACACCGATTAGCCATGCTAGTGGTGCAAAGATTAGACCTAGGATACCTTCTAGAGTTAGGTTCTCTTGACCGAATAGGCCACCCGCCCAACCTAGGAAACCATTCACTAGCGCGATCAGACCGATGAACGCGATTAGCATCGCACCCACGTTTAGCGCAAGCTGAAGACCAGAAGCCGCACCGCCCGCTGCTGCGTCGATAACGTTTGCTGGTTTGTCATCGCCTTCTGCGCCGATGTCAGCAAGTTGCTCAACTGGCTCATTCGTTTCTGGCTTGATGATTTTAGCGAATAGAAGACCACCTGGTGCCGCCATGAAAGAAGCCGCAACAAGATATTCAATTGGCACGCCCATTGACGCGTAACCCGCCATTACACCACCAGCGATAGAAGCTAGACCACCACACATTACCGCGAATAGCTCAGACTGAGTCATCTTAGGAACGAAAGGTTTAACAACCAATGGGGCTTCTGTTTGACCAACAAAGATGTTCGCAGCGGCAGACATAGATTCGGCACGAGAAGTACCCAGCGCTTTCTGCAGACCGCCACCAAGAATCTTGATAACCCACTGCATTACACCCAGGTAGTAAAGTACTGAGATCAGAGCTGAGAAGAAGATCAGCGTAGGAAGAACCTTAAACGCAAAAATGAAGCCCAGACCGTCCACAGAGAAGTTAACAAGGTTACCGAAAAGGAAACCAGTACCTTCTTGGCCGTAGTCAATTACGTTAGATACAGCGTCAGAAACGCCTTTAAGTACTTTCTGGCCCGCAGGGACAAAAAGGATAAAACCACCCAAGATAAACTGGATAGCAAATGCACCACCAACGGTGCGAAGGTTAATCGCTTTACGGTTATCAGACAGTAGTACGGCAATGCCTATTAATACCACCATCCCAACCAGGCTCATAATTAGGCTCATAGTAAAGGGGTTCCTAAAATTTATATTTGGCGTCTCGACAGTTTTGGCTCTAAAAGAGTCCAGCGCATTATACGGATGCGCGGCGCGATAAAATAATGTCAAAATCACACTTTTAAAAGCAACCAAAAGGAAATGAGATCTAAAACCGTGATATAGGTCACATTATAGACAGCATTTCACGCAAACGTTTTTCGCAAACGTTTACGTCGTGATAACGATTCATCCATTCACAGCCCAAATAGCGCTTCGCTGTTGCGTACCGTTGCGCTCGCTAAGTCCTTGATCGACTCTTTTCGTACTTCGTCCAATGCCCGCAAGACGAGTGGCAACCTGTCTGGCTTATTAGGCTCACCTTGAAACCCAGCGAGAGGCATATCCGGCGAATCGGTTTCCAATACCAAGGCTTCTAACGGTAATCGACTGATCGCATCACGGGTTTTTTTAGCGCGTTCATAAGTAATAGTCCCTCCCACCCCAATCACAAAACCCAATTTGAAAAAATCCATCGCTTGTTGATAGCTTCCCGAAAAGCCGTGGACAACCCCTCCTTTATTAGGTCGATACTTTTTTAGTACTTTGAGCATCTCACCATGGGCACGTCGACAATGCAGAATGACAGGGAGTTGATGTGCTTTTGCCAACATCAGGTGGGCTTCCAATATATTGAGCTGCAATTGGGTATCCGTCGTTTTCTGAAAAAAATCGAGCCCGCACTCACCAACCGCGACACAATCCGCTGAGGCGTTGGATAATCGCGTAGCCAGATGCTCAACGTCACCTTGCTGATGTCTTGCAAGAAAATAGGGGTGCATACCAAGCGCATAGTAGACGCCGGGATGGTTATCGCTCAATGTTTCGACCTGCTGCCAGTTCCATGCCCCGACACTGGGCACAATAAAACGAGTGACGCCAGCCGCATGGGCAGAAGCAAACAACGCGTTGTGATCAGCTTGAAAAACGTCAAAGTCGAGGTGGCAGTGGGTATCGATAAGAGGCTCAAAATTCATGAAGTTAGGTCTCTAGATTGCCATTTTAGGTATCACACTCATTAATAGTATATGAGCAACTATTTGTGTGACTACTCACTTTTCTCCATTCGCCATCACACTCAGGCGATTACTAAGCTCATAACCCACATATGGAGTTGTGATATGTATCACCTCCTTATTCGTGAGTTACCAATTGTGACATTTTTTGCTGTGGTTCAAGGAGGGTTTTCGAGGTTTACCGTTCCGACTCTGAAGGCTTTTTTATTATCGTATAGCGGTCGTACTGTTTATGTATAAAGCAGCGCGACCGCCGACCATTGATTTCGGTTAGGACGATCAATAAGGACCCAAACAGTGAAAAACAAAATCATCAAACTTTCAGCACTCGCGCTGGCTATCTCCAGCTTTGGTGCTTTCGCCGCTCCTAAGCCTGCAGTCATCTATGACACCGCAGGTAAATTCGATAAATCATTCAACGAAGCTGTATACCAAAACGGTGTCGTGGCGCTTAAAGAAGAGCGCGGCGTCGAAGTCCGTGAGTTCGAGCCACAAAACGAAGCGCAACGTGAGCAAGGTCTGCGCCGCCTAGCAAGCCGCGGCTTTAGCCCCATTGTTGCGGTTGGCTTCAACATGAGCTCAGCAGTGGAGAAAGTCGCCACTGAGTTCCCTGAGACCAAGTTCACCATCATCGATTCTGTTATCGAAAAACCGAACGTGCAATCTATC
This sequence comes from Thaumasiovibrio subtropicus, assembly GCF_019703835.1. Classification (NCBI taxonomy): domain Bacteria; kingdom Pseudomonadati; phylum Pseudomonadota; class Gammaproteobacteria; order Vibrionales; family Vibrionaceae; genus Thaumasiovibrio; species Thaumasiovibrio subtropicus. Next base: position 3,035,560 of record NZ_AP023054.1, read on the forward strand.
GTGTTCAAAGAGCATGAAGGTTCATTCCTGGTTGGCGCATTGGCAGCTAAAGCCTCTGAGTCAGGCAAAGTAGGCTTTGTGGGTGGTATGGATATTCCCTTGATCCGTAAGTTCCAATGTGGCTACGAGCAAGGTGCAAAGTACGCAAATCCTGAAGCAGTTGTACTGCAGAACATGACTGGCTCAACACCAGCGGCATTTGCTGACCCAGCCAAAGGGTCTGAGCTCGCCATGTCGCAGTTCTCTCAAGGTGTGGATGTCATCTATGCAGCGGCAGGTGGCACAGGTATGGGTGTTTACCAAGCAGCAAAAGACGCAGGTAACCTTGCTATCGGTGTTGACTCGAACCAAAACCACTTGCAACCGGGCACCATGTTGACCTCAATGGTGAAACGTGTCGGTTTGGCGGCGAAGAAAACGTGGGTCGACAGCATGGAAGGCAACTGGGAAGGGGGTATTCAAGTCCTTGGCCTTGCGGAAGATGGTGTTGAGTGGGCACTCGATGAGCACAACCAAGCGTTGGTGAGCGATGACATGAAAGCGTATGTCGAAGGCCTAAAGGCTGACATCATCGCTGGCAAGATCGTTGTTCATGACTACATGTCGAATAACGAGTGTACCTACTAAGCGACTCTTTTCGCTAGCAAATAATAACAACGGTATTTTCGCCGTGCCTAATACCCAAACCACACTACACTGTGGTTTGGGTATCGTTGTATTCAGAGGCGACACGTGACGCAGACCTTTTCCATTGAGCTAAAACAGATCGACAAACGTTTTGGCGCAGTCCACGCCAACAAAGCGATCGATCTACAAATTCCCTCCGGCACCATCCACGGCATTGTGGGTGAAAATGGTGCAGGAAAATCGACATTAATGAGCATCATCTACGGCTTCTACCATGCTGACAGTGGTGAAATGCATGTCAATCATCAACCCTATCGCCCTGCGAACTCTCAAGCGGCTATCGCGGCAGGGATTGGTATGGTGCACCAGCATTTCATGTTGGTAGACACCTTTACCGTACTTGAGAACATTATTCTTGGCGCAGAAAGCGGCTGGAAGCTGAAAGAGAGCGAACAAGCCGCCCGCGAGAAGCTCCTAAAAATCGAGCAAGATTATGGCCTTGAAGTGCCACTCGATGCCATTGTTGGCGAGCTGCCTGTTGGCCTCCAACAACGGGTAGAGATTCTAAAAGCGCTTTACCGAGACGCCAAAATACTGATTCTTGATGAGCCGACTGGGGTTCTCACACCACAAGAAGCTGACCACCTTTTTAATATTCTTGATAAGCTGCGTGCTCAAGGCACGACGGTTATCATCATTACCCACAAACTACGTGAAGTGCTCGCCATTACCGATAATGTGTCGGTGATGCGTCAAGGCGCCATGGTTGCCCATGTTAAAACCGCAGAGACCAATAAAGAACATCTTGCTGAACTCATGGTCGGACGCAAAGTGCGCCTAAAAGCTGACAAAGATAGCGCCACCCCCGATAAAGCGCTCATCAAGGTAAATAACGTCAGTTTTCTCGACGAAAATCAGGTACCGCGCGTTGATAACGTCAGCCTAGAAGTGCGCCAAGGTGAAATCGTTGGCATTGCCGGGGTGTCAGGGAATGGCCAATCTGAGTTACTGGGTTTACTCTCTGGCAGCCTCGCGCCTTCCAAGGGCCGTATTGAACTCAATGGCTACACCATTGACGCTGAACATCCGACGGATCCTCGTCAGGTCCGCGCCATGGGGGTTGGGCATATTCCAGAAGATCGACACAAGCAAGGCTTGATCAATAAGTTCGCCGCCCAAGAAGCCTATATTCTCGGCTACCACCACCTTCCAATGTACAACAAAGGCACCTTGCAGGATAAAAAGGCCATCGCTGATCTCTGCCAACAAGGTATGGATAAATGGGATGTACGCCCGAATGACATCCACCTTAAGACGGCTAACTTTTCTGGGGGTAATCAACAGAAGATCGTCATTGCCCGTGAGATGGAGCAAGATCCCGATATCTTATTGATTGGTCAACCGACCCGAGGCGTCGATATCGGTGCGATTGAGTATATCCACCAGCAGATCATTGCGAGCCGCGACGCGAACAAAGCGGTGTTGTTAGTGTCAGTCGAGCTTGATGAGATCCTCTCTCTTGCTGATCGGATCATTGTCTTTTTCGAAGGTCGCATCGTCGGTGAAGTCGATGCCTCACAAGCCGATGAGAAAACCCTCGGTCTGATGATGGCCAACATCATCCCAGAGCATCTAAAATCTGTGGCTCAGGGAGGTGAACAATGAGTCAAGCTAAAGTACCTGCATGGGTCAACGTCGCCCTGCTGCCCGCCATCAATGTGTTGGTTGCGTTTGCTGTCTCCGCACTTTTGTTCCTCTATATCGATATCAGCCCTATTGATGCCGCCAAAGTCATGTGGATTGGTGCCTTTGGGTATGCAGAGGGCTTCGGTTATACCCTGTATTACGCCACCGGCTTTATCTTTACAGGCTTAGCCGTTGCGGTCGCCTTTCATGCTGGCCTATTCAATATCGGGGGGGAAGGTCAAGCCTATATCGGTGGTCTAGGTATCGGGTTAGTCTGCTTAACGTTAGGCGAGTATGCCCCGTGGTATCTTGTGTTCCCCGTCGCGGTGTTAGCTGGGGCATTGTTTGGTGGGGCTTGGGCCTTTATCCCAGCCTATCTGCAAGCAAAACGCGGCTCACACATCGTGATCACGACCATCATGTTTAACTTCATCTCTGCATCACTGATGGGGTATTTGTTGGTCAATGTGCTTAAGCCAGAAAATACCATGGCGACAGAAAGTCGTGTCTTTAACGCCAATAGCTGGCTGCCTAAGATGCATGAAATGCTCTCACCACTCGGTATTGAAATGGCGGCTAGCCCACTCAACCTAAGCTTCTTGTTCGCGCTTCTCTGCTGTCTGTTTGTATGGCTGTTTATCTGGCATACCCGCTGGGGTTACGAGATACGCTCACTGGGTGCGAATGCTTCCGCAGCGAAATATGCGGGCATTAACTACATTAAAGTCATCGTAGTGACCATGCTGATTTCTGGCATGCTTGCGGGCTTTTTTGGCCTCAATGTGCTGCAAGGCGAGCTGCATCAAATCAAACTTAACTTTGTTGAGGGCTTTGGTTTTACCGGGATCGCAGTTGCACTAATGGGACGCAATCACCCAGTCGGCGTGTTACTCGCCAGTCTACTCTTTGGCTTTTTATACCAAGGTGGTGCCGAGCTCAGTTTTGAGTATGGCGTCGACCGCAATATTGTCGTCGTCCTGCAAGGGCTGGTGATCCTCTTCTCTGGTGCCTTGGAGCATATGTTCCGCCCCTCACTAGAAAAAGCCTATCTTAAGTTCTTCGCCAAGCAAGGAGTCGCATGATGTTCGATACCATTATCTTAATGCTCGATGCCACCATGCGAGTCGCCACGCCACTGATTCTTGCTTCTCTCGCAGGCATGTTCAGTGAACGCTCTGGCGTTGTTAACATCGCCTTAGAAGGGAAGCTGCTCGCGGCAGCCTTCACCGGTGCAGCCATGGCGCATGTGACAGGCTCAGCGTGGTTGGGGCTGTTTGCCGGGATCGGAATTTCTATACTTCTCTCACTGTTACACGGCTTTGCGGCCATTACGCACCGTGGCGATCAGGTGGTCAGCGGTATGGCAATCAATATTCTCGCCGCAGGACTGACAGTGACCTTAGGACGTCACTGGTTCCAGCAAGGTGGACAGACGCCATCACTGACAGGTGACGCGCGCTTTGCACCTATCCAACTGCCACTGGCAGAAACACTGCAAGATGTCCCCTTGGTTGGCTCACTGTACTCTAACCTGCTAAGTGGTCATTCACTGTTAGTGTATGTCGCCTTTCTTGCTGTGCCAGTGAGCTGGTACTTACTGTTCAAAACGCGTTTTGGCTTGCGTTTGCGTGCCGTGGGGGAGTCGCCAAATGCGGTCGACACTGCCGGTATCTCAGTGGTTAAGATGCGTTATAGCGCACTCATTATCTGCGGTATTTTGGTCGGTATTGGTGGGGTGTATCTCTCTGTGGGTCAAACAGCACAGTTCATTCCGAATATGAGTGCAGGTAAAGGCTATATGGCATTAGCTGCGCTTATCTTCGGAAAATGGAAACCGATTACCGCTATGTTGGCCTGTTTACTCTTTGGCTTCTTAGATGCGTTAGCTATTCGAATGCAAGGGGTGACGATTGGTGATTTCCCAATCCCAGTACAAGCCATTGAAGCCTTACCTTACGTACTGACGGTCTTCCTACTCGCCGGATTCATTGGTAAAGCCATCGCGCCTAAAGCCATTGGTGTACCGTACACTAAAGAGCGCGAGTAATCGCAGCGTGTAGAAAACGAATCTAGCAGATATCGAAAGTAGACTAAGAACCACTAAGCTGGCTGCGGCCAGCTTAGTTTTTATCGGTAGACGGTGTCTCTTCTGATTTCGATGCTTTTACATCTTCCGCTTTCAACGGACAACAACTACGGCGTTGCTCAGGCGCTAACCCCACCGACGCACACCATGCATCATATCTTGCCACCCATTGTTTCAGTTTTTTCCACATCATGGCACCTGTTGGCTTACGCTAATCTTCATTTTGTTTTCCTGCCATCATAAACAAAACAAGCCACCGATTCGGTGACTTGTTTAAGACTTTTACTCACGCATATCGCGCGTGATTAGTGCTCGCGCGTAGCGCGGAAATCAACGTCAGGAAAACGTTCTTTCGCTAAGTTCAAGTTCACCATGGTTGGGGCGATGTACGTCAAGTTATCACCACCATCCAATGCGAGGTTTACCTGATTTTTACGTTGGAACTCGTCCAATTTCTTCGCATCGCCACACTCTACCCAACGTGCGGTTGCAACATTGACGCTCTCATAGATGGCTTCTACGTTGTACTCCGCTTTTAGGCGCGCAACAACCACGTCAAACTGCAGCACACCGACCGCACCCACGATGAGATCGTTGTTTTGTAGTGGGCGGAACACCTGTACGGCACCCTCTTCCGACAGCTGAACCAAACCTTTTAGCAACTGCTTTTGCTTCAATGGATCTTTCAAGCGAATACGACGGAACAGCTCTGGCGCAAAGTTTGGAATGCCTGAGAACTTCAGCGCTTCACCTTGGGTAAAAGTGTCACCAATCTGAATGGTTCCGTGGTTATGCAGACCGATGATATCCCCCGCATAGGCGTTTTCAGCACGAGCACGGTCGCCCGCCATAAAGGTCACCGCATCAGAAATACTCACCTGTTTACCCAGACGAACATGATTCATCTTCATGCCTTGCTTATAGGTACCAGAGACAATTCGCATAAAGGCGATACGGTCACGGTGCTTTGGATCCATGTTTGCTTGGATCTTGAAGACAAATCCAGAGAACTTCTCTTCATCTGCGTTGACTTCACGCTCATTCGCTTGGCGTGACATTGGCGCGGGTGCCCACGACGTCAAACCATCTAGCATGTGGTCAACACCAAAGTTACCCAATGCCGTACCGAAGAAGACAGGGGTCAGCTCACCCTTTAGGAACATCTCTTGATCAAACTCGTGCGATGCACCGATAACAAGCTCAAGCTCATCACGAAGCTGCTCAGCGAGATCTTCACCCACCGCTTCGTCCAGCTCAGCGTTATCCAAGCCTTTGATAGTGCGTACATCTTGAATAGTGTGACCTTGGCCCGTTGAGTACAAAATCGTCTCGTCACGGTGAATGTGGTAAACACCTTTAAACTCTTTACCACAACCAATCGGCCAACTAACTGGCGCACACGCCATGTTGAGCTCGCTTTCCACTTCATCAAGCAGTTCCATTGGATCACGAATATCACGGTCCAATTTGTTCATGAAGGTGACGATTGGTGTATCACGCAGACGGGTAACTTCCATCAGTTTACGGGTACGATCCTCGACACCTTTGGCGGCATCGATCACCATCAAACAGGAGTCAACCGCTGTTAGAGTACGATAAGTATCTTCCGAGAAATCTTCGTGTCCGGGGGTATCAAGCAGGTTGACCAGGCAGTCATTGTAAGGGAACTGCATCACCGAGGTGGTAACCGAAATACCACGCTCTTTCTCCATCTCCATCCAGTCAGATTTCGCATGTTGGTTAGAGCCACGGCCTTTCACCGTACCCGCTTGTTGGATGGCGTTTCCGAACAAGAGTACTTTTTCAGTAATGGTGGTTTTACCCGCATCCGGGTGCGAGATAATGGCAAACGTACGTCTCTTTGAAACGTGCTGCTGATAATCTGACATTGAAGTCTCTTCTTGGTTGGCACCGCAATAAGGCTGCGGCAAGGACTAAATCGAAATTGGGCGCTATTTTCGCTGAAATTAGCGCCAGACTCAAATCTGAATGCATGATTCTTTTTTAAGCACCGGGTTTACACATTCGAAAAATCATATATGCTATTTCCCATATATATTCTGCGAGGCAAAATCATGGGTATTTTTGAACGCTATCTTTCTGTTTGGGTTGGGCTCAGTATTGCTGCTGGCGTGCTGCTGGGTAACCTTTTCCCTGATGTATTTACGGTGATTGCAAAGCTCGAGTTTGCCCATGTGAACTTGGTGATTGCGGTGCTGATCTGGGTCATGATCTATCCGATGATGGTGCAGATTGATTTTGCCGCGATAAAAGATGTGGGCCGCAAACCGAAAGGCATTGTGCTAACGCTGGTGATTAACTGGCTGATTAAACCTTTTTCCATGGCTCTGCTTGGTTGGCTCTTCTTTAAAGGCATTTTTGCGGATATGGTCGACCCGCAAACGGCTAGCGAATACATTGCGGGTATGATTTTATTGGGTGTTGCCCCCTGTACTGCCATGGTGTTTGTGTGGAGTCAGTTGACGAAAGGCGATGCCAATTACACGCTGGTGCAAGTCTCCGCCAATGACATCATTATGGTCTTCGCCTTTGCGCCTATCGCTGCACTACTTTTAGGTTTAAGCGATATCACGGTCCCATGGAACACCTTACTGTTATCCGTCGTACTTTACGTCGTGCTTCCGGTGATTGCTGGTGCCATAACACGTCGCCAGCTAGAGCAAAAAAACAGAGACATCCAAAAGTGGTTAGGTCACCTTAAACCTTGGTCTGTTATCGGCTTACTTGGCACTGTGGTACTGCTATTTGGGTTTCAAGCGCAAACCATTATCGCGAAGCCACAAGCCATCGTACTGATCGCGATTCCGCTTTTAATTCAGACGTATGCCATTTTCCTACTGACCTATTTGGTCGCAAAGAAAATGCGTCTTCCTCATAACGTCGCCGGTCCAGCCAGTCTGATTGGTACATCTAACTTCTTCGAACTCGCCGTTGCGGTGGCGATTTCACTGTTTGGTTTGCACTCTGGGGCGGCGTTAGCCACTGTGGTCGGTGTGCTGGTCGAAGTCCCTGTCATGTTGTCACTCGTTTATATGGTCAATAAGACGCGCCACTGGTTTGATGAGACTCCCACCAGCAGTGCAGCATTGAGCGAAGAGAAGTAAACGCGCAATGAAAAACGGCGCCCATCGGCGCCGTTTGTGCTTGAGTATATTCACTACGAAAACTGAAACATCGTATCGTCCAGCAGCAGACAAGTCATGATCAACGCATCTTCACGCCCATCTTTACTGGGATAGTAATTTTCGCGACGATTGATCTCATTGAATCCGAGTTTTTCATACAGAAAATAAGCGCCTTGATTTGAGGCTCTCACTTCGAGCCACGCCTCTTCGCCACCTAGCGTTTTACTTTGTTCTAAAAACGCTTCCACCAGTTGGCGGCCATACCCTTTTCCTTGATGTTGAGGGGAGACCGCAACATTCAATAACGTCGCTTCACCCGCGACGTGTTGAGCATAGAAATAGCCCACAACTTCATCATTGACCAACAATACGCGGTTGAAGCCTATTTTTGAGGCGGGTTTACGGATCAGACTTTCTGACCATGGGTAGGCATGCGCCTGACGCTCAATCTGCCAAACTTTATCAAGGTGATCATCACCTAACGGGTGGATATTAACTGTCATAACTACAAATCTGCTGCCACAATTGTTTTTTCGCGTTAGGTTGCTGATGCATCTCTGCCAGCGGTATCGAACTCAATACATTCACCCCCGTGGGCGCATTTCCTTCACATCCAGCAAACCAAACCCATTGCAGTTGATGCTCACCAAGCTGGAGCGCACCGTCAGATGTCAACTGCCTGGCTTGTTCAGGCTCAAGCTTCATGCTGGCAAGAATGCGCCCAAATAGCCAAGCATCATGCTCATTCAGCGTGGCATCGGAAACAAACAGCAATACCACCTCATCAGGCAAGTTGATCACTGGCTGCTGGTAGTCCGGGTAGAAATGCGGATGGCGCAATTGCCAACGCTGCAACCCCATCGCCTTCAGTCGTTGCTCAGCGGTGATAGTCATAAGCAGCAGAAAACCTCACACAAATAAAAACAGCGTGCATCCTACTAAGGGGAACGCACGCTGACAATCAATTATCCTTGGGCAACCTCCATGATTGAGCAACCATGGCAGCATTGTCATCCCCTTTGGGCTCGCCTTTAAAGCGCGGAAAACTCGGCACTGTACTCAATCCGACCATGGTGCCCATCAAGTGCATCACTCATCAGTTCACACACCATGAATGCTTCTTCTGGCACGTCCCAAGCACAATCTAAGCCACGTTTTGCCGCCGTTTCAAACCCTGACGAGGCATAACACTCTGGATTACCAAGGGTTACAGCCACAGGATAGCCCAACTCTTCTAAGGTAATTAACCCCTCACGAATCAATCGACGACCAATACCTTGGCCTTGATGCTCAGGGGCAACGGCCAACGGTGCGAGTCCTTGCCAACCAAGGTCTTTACCCGCCACTGTCACTGGCGAAAAAAGAATATGACCAACCACTTCACCTTCATCGTCACACGCCACAAGCGATAATGTTAGCTTGCTGTTTTCACGCAACGATTGCACCAGCCCAGCTTCAGCGGGCGTCTCAAAAGCACGTTTAAGCAACTTATCAATAGTAAGGATATCAGCAGGGACTTCAGTTCTGATCAGCATGTAATGGTTCCGTTGTTGGGGCGAGCCCAGTTTCAATAAAGCGCGCTAATTGTGTCAGCATCGCGGTCAGTGGTTTAGGCAACACGGCCCAATCAACACTGTCTATTAAGTTCTTCACCTCTAAGCCTAACTCAGTGTCGCCTTCAATTTTTAGACGGCGCTGGAAAAATAACGTATCGGGATCCTCAAATCTTGCCGCAATGAGAACTAGATCATTGGCCGTTGCTTCAAAGCAAATATCGGGTACGTCGCACTGTTCTGCAATTTTAAGCGACTCAGAGTCATCATCAAAACTGATGTATGCCGTTAACTGCATGTCGGTCACACTCAACCGTAACCAGCGATCAGTTAAAAATTCAAAATCGCCATCTTCCAAGGCTTCTTTAAACACATGCTCGAGTGTTGATAGCAGTACACGACGTTTCACTTCAAACGGCGTCAACTGTGCTGGAAAACGTAACCAGCTCGGTCCTTGAGTCACTAAGGTATGATGAAATTGGCGAATCACAATGCAATCCTTTTACTGTGTGTGTTGTCGCATTGTAGAGGAGCATTCACTTGTTTATTACGGGGTTATATCAAAAAAAGTGTCACTTTCTGAGACAAGCGTGCCACCAATACAACACTAAAATCAATTAATCCTTGCCTTCGTCTCACTAGCCTTTAAAGTGTTATGTTAATACTCAGTTATCACCACCATCTACGACGTGTTGCATGCCCACCGAACTACTTTCATATTGGTTTCCACTGCTGACCGATAATAGCCCTTTTCTCTTTGCCATTCTTGATGAGAAACACAACTACAAGATGGTAAACAGCCGCTATTGCGAAATCAGTGGTTACAACCGCGATGAATTGATCGGTAAGAACGACAGTGAAGTATTGGGTGCGCATTACTACCAATCACTCGCCCCTTATTACACCCGCGCATTTCAGGGTGAGCAGGTTGAAGCAGAAATAAACCTCGGTGAGCACCATTTCGATAGTAGTTTCTACTTCAGTGTTACTCCGCTACAAGGCAACAGTGATGAAGCACCAACAGCCATCATTCTCCATGGTGTTGATACCTCTGAGCGCCAGATCTTGCTCAGCTCATTAGAAGAAGCCGAAAATCAGCTGCGTGCATTGACGCAACTTACCTCTGATGGCATCTGTATTACAGAAGGCAGCCATATTCTCAAAGCGAATCAGCAAGCCATTCAGTTGTTAGGGGTCAGCCCGAAGCAAGATCTCCAAGGGCAATCATTAGGTCGCTATCTCATTGATCCGCAAACCCGCCGCGTGTTGGATGATCAGCTCAATCAGATCCCAACGGGTGAAGTAAAACTGTGTCAGACATCTCCCCATGCGAAACAACAGCGTTTGTTGGAAGTGACGGCCACCGACATCAGTTTGATGGGCGCACCGGCAAAGTTGGTTAAGCTGGTAGAAAAGAAACTGCCCAAAGCTGCGACGAACTCGGTGCAGATCGCAACAAAAGATCCGTTAACGGGCTTGATGAACCGCCATGGTTTCAGCCTACAGCTTGAGCAGATGATCCAGACGAAGAAAAGTCTGCAAATGCTCTATATTGATGTCGATAACTTTAAGAACATCAATGATTCTCTTGGCCATCACATTGGTGATCGCGTACTAAAAGAAATCGCGATACGTCTCCAGCAGTTACTTCCTCCTAACGCCGTGCTAGGTCACCTTGGCGGTGATGAATTTGGAGTGATCCTGCCAAATCCGGAGCATGAGCGCTCTGCACAAGTGCTAGCCCAAGAGATCATCGCTTTGGTTAATTCCCCCTTTGATCTTCTCCATTTCAGTAAGCACTTGGCCTGCTCTATTGGTGTGGTTAACTACCCAGCGCATGGCAAAGATGCTCGCGCCTTGATGCAGAATGCGGATACCGCAATGTATGAAGCGAAAACTCGGGGCAGAAACCGCTTTGTTTGTTTCGATATTCAGATGAGTAAAGATGCCCGCGTGCGTCTCTGGCTGGAGATAGAACTACAGAAAGCGATAAAAAATCATACCCTTGAAGTGTGGTACCAACCTAAGGTCGATGCGCGCAGTTTCGCGATCTGTGGTGCTGAAGCCCTTGTGCGCTGGAAGCACCCGGTAGAAGGTTATATAAGCCCCGCACAATTTATTCCTGTGGCGGAGCGCTCCGGTTTAATTGAACAACTAGGGTTAGTGGTGATACGCGAGGTGTTTCGCTCGGTACGCCAATGGCGTCAGAACAAGATCCTGCCCGGGCGGATCGCAATTAATCTTTCACCTCAACAATTTGGTAACCCCAACCTCATCAAAGATGTCAAAAATCTGATTGATGATGAGCAAGTCACCCCCAGTGACATCACCTTTGAGCTCACTGAAAGTGCGGTAATGAGTGACGGCGAACACGCGATCCAAATGCTCAATGCGATCAAACGTCTCGGTGCAGCGCTCTCTATTGATGATTTTGGTACGGGTTATTCATCACTGGCCTATTTGACGCGCTTTCCGCTCGATGAACTTAAAATAGACCGTGCTTTCATTAAAGATCTCGATACCTTGCCAAAGCAAGCCACGCTGGTGGAAAGCATCATCCATTTGGGTAAATCGATGGATATGCAGATCGTTGCTGAAGGGGTCGAGACCCTGGAGCAAGCAACACTACTGGCAAACCTACAATGCCATGCTATCCAAGGCTTCCATTTCTACAAGCCGATGCCACGCAATGAGTTCGAAAGCCTACTCCTCGAAAACATCGGCCAGCACGCGTAATCTTGCTGGCTTTTGGGTTCAACAAAGTCGCTAAAACCTGCCTTAAATCAATCTTCCAGCCCGCATATCCCCTTACTATCTTATACTCAAACCACCTCAAGGTGCAGGATTCAGAAGCGGCCTAGCGCGTCGAGTTCAAGGCAAAGGTGTGAAGAAATGGCTTTCCCCTTTCAAACACCTTTAACGCAGAAATCGGGGCGCTAGTCGCTTCCCGAAGGGCGAGTCTTCTAGGCTCGCCACCGTCGTCACTGTTTTTTGATTTAGTCCACTAGATCTTCAAAACAGTGTCTTGTTGACAAGCCTAGAAACTCTCGCTGAACAAGCATCTTGAGGTGGTTTGAGTATATTTCTTTAGGCACCGTATTCTTTTTCTATCGGAATACACTTTGCGCAAGTTACCTCAAGCTGCAGGATTCAAATGCCGCTGAGGAAGAGGCTTTTCATCCAATCTACAGGGAGTGTAAATGGAACTGCTCTGCCCGGCAGGGAATCTTCCCGCCTTAAAAACAGCGGTCGACTGTGGCGCTGATGCGGTCTATATCGGTTTCAAAGATGATACCAATGCCCGCCACTTTGCTGGCTTGAATTTCACGGGTCGTAAGCTTGAAAAAGCGGTGCAGTACATTCATGACCATCAACGTAAAATCCACGTAGCGCTCAACACCTTTGCGCACCCCGATGGCTTTAATCGTTGGACCCAAGCCGTCGACAATGCTGCAGCACTTGGCATTGACGCATTGATCATCGCTGATATCAGCATCCTAGAATATGCAGCAGAGAAGTATCCCGACTTAGAACTGCACCTTTCCGTGCAGGCCTCTGCGACCAACATCGCGGCTATCGACTACTACCAACGTAACTTCAACATCAAACGTGTCGTGCTGCCACGCGTGCTCTCTATCCATCAGGTCAAGCAGTTATCACGCAATACGAATGTCCAGCTTGAAGTCTTTGCCTTTGGCAGCTTGTGCATCATGTCTGAAGGGCGCTGTTACCTGTCTTCCTATATGACAGGCGAGTCCCCCAATACTGTAGGCGCCTGCTCTCCCGCAAAGTTTGTTCGTTGGCAAGAGACCGATGATGCGCTTGAAACCCGCCTCAATGATGTCCTGATTGACCGCTATGCCAAAGGGGAAACCGCCGGCTACCCGACTTTGTGTAAAGGCCGCTTCCATGTTCAAGGCCACTGCTTCCATGCCCTTGAAGAACCGACTAGCTTAAACACCTTGTCCATTTTGCCAGAGCTGTTTGCGGCGAACGTGGCCTCTGTGAAGATTGAAGGGCGCCAGCGTAGCCCTGCCTATGTCGAACAAGTCACCCGAACGTGGCGTGCGGCGATTGATCGTTACCTTCAATCACCAGAGCAATACCGAGTTGAGCCGCAATGGAATGCTGCACTCGATAAAGTGTCTGAAGGTAGCCAAACCACCCTTGGCGCCTACCACCGCAACTGGCAATAAGCGAGAAGGACGAACACGATGAAATATGCCTTAGGCCCACTCCTTTACTTTTGGCCAAAAACAGAAGTAGAAGATTTCTACCGCCACGCGATCAGTAGCGATGCCGATATCATTTACTTGGGAGAGACTGTTTGCTCCAAACGTCGCCAAATGAAGGCAAAAGACTGGCTCGATATCGCGCGCCAACTTGCTGACAACGGCAAACAGGTTGTTCTCAGTACCATGGCACTGCTAGAAGCCCCCAGTGAAGTCAATATCATGAAACGGTACGTCGACAATGGCGAATTTGCCATCGAAGCAAATGATGTCGGTGCCATTGGCCTTGCGGAACAGCAAAAAGTCCCTTTTGTGGTGGGCCCTGCCATTAATGCCTATAACGCTCACACGTTAAAGCGTTTTGTACGCCAAGGTATGACACGCTGGTGCATGCCCGTCGAGCTCTCTCGAGACTGGCTAACCCAAGTAATGCATCAGTGTGACGATCTCGGTATTCGTGACGCATTTGAAACGGAAGTCTTCAGCTATGGTTACTTACCTCTCGCCTACTCCGCGCGTTGCTTTACCGCTCGAGCTGAAAATCGCGCCAAAGATGACTGTGAGACCTGCTGTATTCGCTATCCAACAGGGTTAACCGTTGAAAGCCAAGAGCAGCAAGAAGTCTTTACCTTAAACGGCATTCAGACCCAGTCTGGCTACTGCTACAACTTGCAAAATGATCTCGCTTCAATGCAAGGCTTGGTGGACGTGGTACGTCTCTCCCCGCTGGGGATTGAAACACTGCAGAAAGTCACCGAGTTTCGCGGCCAAACGCCGACCAAGCTATCAACCCGAGACTGTAATGGCTATTGGCACAAAGTCGCCGGAATGGACACCATCATCTAAACCGTCACTCAAAAAAAGGCGCAGCCTTCGCTGCGCCTCTCTTGATTCCATCGAACTAATCCATCTCGATTTTCACATCTTTAAGACTGCTACCACTGCCATCTAGTGGCTTGTCGTCACTGCTGCCGAGCTTGATCATCAAGCGCAATTCATTTTCAGAATCCGCATGGTGCATCGCTTCCAGTTCCGAGATCTTACTGTCTGTCACCAGCTGATAGAGCGCTTGGTCGAAGGTTCGCATCCCTTGCTCTTTACCCCGTCGCATCACTTCTTTTAGTTCATGCAACTCAGCGCGGCGAATCAAATCAGAAACCCGCGGGGTATTGATCAGCAGCTCAAACGCCCCATGACGCCCTTTACCATTAATATCAGGCACCAACTGCTGCGCCAATACACATTTAAGATTTAAAGAGAGATCAAACAAGAACTGCTCACGACGTTCTTTAGGCACTAGATGCAAAATACGCTCTAAGGCTTGGTTAGCGTTGTTGGCGTGCAACGTCGCCATACACAAATGGCCCGTTTCAGCGAACATCATCGCGTATTCCATCGTCTCTCGGGTACGGATCTCACCGATCAGAATCATGTCTGGCGCTTGACGTAAAGAGTTCTTCAGCGCGACTTCATAACTCTCCGTATCGAGTCCTACCTCTCGCTGCGTGACAATACAGTTGTCATGGTCATGTACGAATTCGATCGGGTCTTCGATTGTCAAAATGTGACCACTGGCATTGCGGTTTCGATGCCCTGTCATCGCCGCCATCGAGGTCGACTTACCCGAGCCTGTCGCCCCAACAACCAGAATCAGACCACGTTTCGACATCACCATATGTTCCATCTCTCGCGGTAACGAAAGTTCTTGGAACTGTGGAATATGAGTTTCGATACGACGAATGACCATCCCCGGCATATCACGCTGCCAAAACGCGCTAACACGAAAACGTCCACAATCGCGCACGATCGCAAAGTTCGCCTCACGACTATCAAAAAACTCTTGTCGCTTATCATCATCCATCACGCTATTCAGCATGATGTTGACCGCCGCTTGAGACAGCTCATCGCCATAAGGGTTGAGTCGACCGTTCACTTTGAGCAACGCAGGTGCCCCCACAGTAATGTAAAGGTCGGATGCCTTTACACTGACCATTTCGTTCAAAACCTGATTAATCTGCATGACAACGCCTCACTACATCTGTTGCTGTGGACTATTTGGCCCCGCCGTCTTACGTCGCGCCTCTTCCGCTTCCACCAGCCCTTGCGCAACCAACATCCGCGACGCTTGCTCCATCGTCTGCATCCCTTGGCTCGCACCGGTTTGAATCATGGAGTACATCTGAGCGACTTTGTCCTCACGGATCAAGTTACGGATCGCCGGTGTTGCCAACATAATCTCATGACCCGCGACACGCCCGCCCGTAGTGCACTTCATCAAGGTTTGCGAAATCACCGCGCGTAATGACTCCGATAGCATCGAGCGCACCATGGCTTTATCGTTACCCGGGAAGACATCAATGATACGGTCAACCGTTTTGGCTGCACTACTGGTGTGCAAAGTACCAAAAACGAGGTGACCGGTTTCCGCCGCAGTCAACGCCAAGCTAATCGTCTCTTGGTCACGAAGCTCACCCACCAGAATGACATCCGGGTCTTCACGAAGCGCAGAACGTAGCGCCGCGTTAAAGCTGTGCGTATCACGGTGTACTTCACGCTGGTTAACCAAGCTCTTCTGACTGGTATGGACGAATTCAATCGGGTCTTCAATGGTGAGGATATGACGGTTATAACGTTCATTGATGTAATTCACCATCGCCGCCAAGGTTGTCGATTTACCAGAGCCCGTTGGCCCGGTCACTAACACCAAACCTTTTTGCAGCTCACTGATATTTTTAAATATCTCTGGTGCTTTGATGTCATCCAAGGTTGGAATCTTCTCAGGGATCGTACGGAACACCGCCGCGCTACCGCGTGCTTGGTGGAAAGTGTTCACACGGAATCGACCCACATTAGGTACGGCAAAAGAGAAGTCACATTCAAGTTTCTCTTCATACTCCCGACGCTGAGCATCATTCATGATATCAAAGATCAATTTGTGCACTTCAGCATGGGTTAATTCTGGTAGACTGAGCTTTCGCACATCGCCATCCACACGGATCATCGGGGGGACCCCGGCAGAGAGATGCAAGTCAGAGGCGTCGTGCTTTACACTAAAGTCCAATAATTCGGTGATATCCATTCACATTTCCCACAGAAAAAAATTATGGCTAGTATCAAACAAAATATAGAGCAGATCACTCATCAGATACGCTTAGCGACTGAAAAATGCGGCCGAAAACCCGATTCAGTGCAACTTTTGGCTGTCAGCAAAACCAAACCCATCACTGCCATTCAAGAAGCGATCGATGCTGGCCACTTCGCTTTTGGTGAAAACTACGTGCAAGAAGGGGTGGAAAAAGTGCAACATTTCGCCACGACGCCTCACGCAGAGCAATTGAAATGGCACTTTATCGGCCCCATTCAATCTAATAAGACCAAACACATTGCCGAGCACTTTGATTGGGTACATTCCGTCGACCGTGAAAAAATCGCCCGACGCTTAAACGATCAACGTCCCGAGGGTGCCAAGCCGCTGCAGGTACTACTACAGGTCAATACCAGTGGTGAAACGAGTAAATCCGGCACTGACTTTGCCTCTGTCAGTGAACTGGCCGCTGCCATTGCGACCATGCCTAACATCGTGTTGCGTGGCTTAATGTCTATCCCTGAGCGCGCTGATGATTACGAGAGTCAACTGCGCGCGTTTCAGTCTCTTAGTAAGGCATTGCAGGTATTACAACAGACTCATCCAAGCATGGATACGCTATCGATGGGTATGAGTGGTGATATGGACGCGGCGATTGAAGCGGGCAGTACCATGGTGCGTATCGGTACCGCGTTGTTTGGTGCTCGCGACTACAGCAATAAAGCATAACGAGCTGGTTCAACGCCGGCATTCAGACACCTTTTTGGGGTAATAAACGATGGAACAGAGACGTATCGCCTTCATTGGCGCAGGTAACATGGCGCGCTCAATCATTGCTGGCCTAGTTGCCAGTGACTACCCAGCGGCGCTCATCACCGCCACAGCACCGAGCGAAACACGCCGAAAGCCACTTGAAAATGAATACGGCATTAACACCACTGATGACAACCTAACAGCAGCCAACGATGCCGACGTTATCGTGCTCGCCGTCAAGCCGCAAATGATGGAAGAGGTGTGTAAGCCTCTGCAAATTCTCGATTTATCATCTAAGCTGGTGATAACGATTGCCGCGGGCATTGTCTCATCCCGATACAATGAATACCTGGGACAGCCATTGCACCTCGTGCGTGTCATGCCTAATACACCAAGCCTTCTTGGTCTTGGCATGAGTGGGATGTACTCTGCGCCTTCACTTCCGACTCAAGATAAAGATTTTGCTGATGCACTCATGAAGGCTGTCGGCAAAGTCTGTTGGGTTGAAGCAGAGAGCGGCATCAACAATATCATTGCCGCAGCGGGCAGCTCTCCCGCGTATTTTTTCCTGTTTATGGAAGCGATGGAGAAAGAGGCCATCGCCCAAGGCTTTGATGCTCATACGGCGCGTGAGTTGGTGCAGCAATCCGCACTAGGCGCGGCAGAAATGGTCAAGGCAAATGCGGAATTATCACTCGCTACACTGCGTGAACAAGTGACATCGAAAGGTGGTACAACCGCCGAAGCGATCCGAACATTCAATGAACACCAACTCAGCGACACTGTCTCTAGCGCCATGAAGGCTGCTGTAAGTCGTGCCGAAGAGATGGAAAAACTGTTTTAAGCATAACAGCAATAATAAAAGGTAACTTATGAACGCTATTGCATTTCTCGTCACAACTGTTTTCGACCTCTACATCATGGTCGTATTGCTACGAGTTTGGCTCCAGTGGTCTCGTGCAGACTTCTACAACCCATTCTCACAGTTTGTCGTTAAAGCAACTCAACCTGTGGTCGCGCCATTACGCCGCCTCATTCCGCCAATTGGCTCGCTCGATCTTGCCACTGTACTTTTTGCTTATGTGCTATCCACCGCTAAATTCTTGGTACTGCAACTGGTACTGACCAAAGGCGCTGTCGCTATCTCACCAGAGTGGCTACTCATTGGCTTGATGGCACTGGTTAAAGCCGCAGGTAGCCTCGTATTCTGGGTCATGATACTGCGCGCGATTCTCTCTTGGGTTAGCCAGGGACGCAGTCCGGTAGAGTATGTCATGCATCAGTTGAGTGAGCCTGTCCTTGCCCCTATTCGTCGCATTCTGCCATCAATGGGCGGCATTGATTTAAGTGTCATGGTCTTCCTCATTGGCTTGAACTTCTTAAACATCGCCATTGGCGAGTTCATCGGGCCGGTTTGGTATCAACTGTGATTGCCATTCATCGTCAAAATGACGATCTGATCCTACGCCTTTACATCCAACCGAAAGCCAGCCGGGATAACCTGGTTGGCCTTCATGGCGACGAATTCAAAGTCGCCATTACTGCACCTCCCGTTGATGGCAAGGCAAATGCCCATCTCATCAAGTTCTTAGCGAAGCAGTTTAAGGTAGCGAAAGGCGCAGTATCGATTGAAAAAGGCGAGCTTGGACGGCATAAACAAGTCCGTATTCACGCCCCCTCGCACCTACCCGCCCCCATCGCCGACCTGTTGCAAAGCTGACCTCACGCACGCCTATGTCTAGTTAGGCAACAGGATAATGGCGTGCAGCAAAAAGTGAGACACCTATCCGTTGATCGCCCCCTATCAGCCTACGTATCATTGCTTATAGTCGCGATGGGCGTGCACTGCCATACTCACGCATTAGACGGGGCTTGCTCCCACACAAAGGGAAGAGATCATGAAACAGTTACTCACATTGGTTACTCTAGTTATCAGCCTGTTTGGTACTCATGCCAATGCCGAGCAATTCGTAAAGTTTGACCAACTTGAAGTGCACTACTCTGCGATTCCGACCACCTTTCTTAGCGCCGAGATTGCCCGCAGCTACCAGATTCAACGCAGCAAATATGCCGCACTACTCAATATCGCCGTATTAGACACCGCACAAAATAACCAACCCGCAATCGCCTTTATCCGCGGCGAAGCGGTGAATTTACTTGGCCATAAAACACCCCTGACTTTCCGAGAGATTCGGGAAGGCGAAGCGGTTTACTATCTTGCTGAAGTCAAACATACCAACGAAGAACGCTTCAAGTTCACCATTGATGTCACCACCGCGGGTGGCGTGACTAACACACTGAACTTTCAGCAAACTTTTTATACCGATAACTAAGACTCTTCACTTCTCAGCTGCACTCTTTTGCGTCGCCCTTCCCCTTAGGCGGCGCTATCGCTACACTACGCCCCATATTCGATAGTGATGAGTGAAGAAAATGGCGAAATTAGTCTTGGCAACCGGTAACAAAGGCAAAGTGCGTGAAATGGCAGATCTGCTGGCAGAATTTGGCTTTGATGTCAGTGCACAAAGCGAATTCAACGTAACAGACGTGCCTGAAACGGGGACCACCTTTGTTGAAAACGCCATTATCAAAGCGCGCCACGCCGCGAAAGTGACAGGCTTGCCCGCTATCGCTGATGATTCTGGACTCGAAGTCGATGCCCTAATGGGCGCGCCAGGGGTTTACTCAGCTCGCTATGCAGGCGAAAAAGCCTCAGACCAAGACAATATCGACAAGCTACTGGCAGCGATGCAAGGGCAAAGCCAGCGCTCGGCGCGCTTTCATTGTGTATTGGTGCTCATGCGCCATGCTGACGACCCAACACCACTGATTTGCCACGGTAGCTGGGAAGGTGAGATTGCAGAGCAAGCCAGTGGTAGCGAAGGGTTTGGCTATGACCCTGTCTTTATCGTCCCAGATCTCGCTTGCACCGCTGCAGAAATGCCACAACAAGAGAAGAAAAAACGCTCCCATCGTGGCCAAGCGCTGAAAGCCCTGTTTGATGCGTTACAAGCGCAACAATAACTCGCTTAAGCGTGCCCAAACCAACTATGCGCAATGAGAATCCCATGATCACCTTACCCCCGCTGAGCCTCTATGTGCACATTCCATGGTGTGTACAAAAGTGCCCATACTGCGATTTTAACTCTCACGCTCAGAAGGCGGAAATCCCAGAGAAGCAGTATATCGATGCCTTGTTGGAAGATTTGGCAACCGATCTTCAGCGCCTCAATATCACCCCTCGACCACTGCACTCTATCTTCATTGGTGGTGGTACTCCGAGCTTAATCTCTCCCCAAGAAATTGGTCGGTTACTAAGGGGGATAGATTCACAACTTCCCTTTGCGGATGACATTGAAATCACCATGGAAGCCAATCCCGGCACAGTAGAGGCTGATCGCTTTATTGCTTACCGCCAAGCAGGTGTGAATCGCATCTCTATCGGCATTCAGTCCTTTGAGGATGAGAAACTCAAACGTTTGGGTCGCATCCATGGTCGTAGTGAGGCAATTCGAGCGGCCGGACTCGCACAAGAAGCGGGATTAAACAGCTTCAACCTCGATCTTATGCACGGCCTACCGGATCAATCGCCACAGCAAGCGCTGGCTGACCTCGATAAAGCCATTGCGCTGTCGCCGCCTCATCTCTCTTGGTACCAACTGACCATTGAACCCAATACCTTGTTCTATTCAAAGCCACCACAACTGCCAGATGACGATGACCTCTGGGATATCTTCGAACTCGGCAACGAAAAACTCAAAGCGGCTGGCTACGTGCAGTATGAAATTTCAGGTTACAGCAAACCCGGGATGCAATGCCGCCACAACCTCAATTATTGGCGTTTTGGGGACTATCTCGGCATTGGCTGTGGTGCACACGGGAAAGTGAGCTTTGAGGATGGCCGCATTACGCGCACGGTAAAAGTGAAGCATCCACGAGGTTACCTGAATATGCTCAAGCCTTACCTCGACCAGCAGACCAATGTTGAGGTAAACGATAGGCCGTTTGAGTTCTTTATGAACCGCTTTAGATTGGTCGAGCCTTGCCCGAAAGCGGACTTTACCGCCCGCACGGGTTTACCGCTCACCCGCATCGCTGACGGCCTATCCGCCGCAAAGGCAGAAGGTTTCATCGAAGAAGATGAGACACATTGGCATATCACGCCCAAAGGGCAGCTCTTTTTCAATGACCTGATCGGCCTCTTTGTTGGCGAAGCGTAATCGAGTGACGTCGGCATCCTTCAGGCTCACCTTTGTGAGCCTGACGCTGGCTCAATGTAACGTCACCGTCTGCCAGTCTTTTAACGCCGGGATCAGCGATTGAATATGATTTTCTTGCCGTTCCCAACGCGCTAAACGCTGACAAAAGTTATGCGTTAAGGTCTGCACTTTCGGACGCTTATCACGCAGCAAATCTGTGACCGAATCTTTCAGCTCCGTCAGTCGCTCCGTCACTACCACCATACGCTCTTGGCCTTCCGGCACGGGCTGCAAGGCAAGATCTTTCATACCACTCACCCCCATATTGAGCATAAGCTGATCGACTTGGCCCTCGATTTGCGATGAGAATTCAAGTAAACGTTGATAGCGAAAGTGAGGCTCATCAAATCCGAAAACCTGCCCAACTTGCATATCCATCTGATGGTGAAACTGTGCGAGTTGCACGCGCGAACCACTCTGCGCACCGAGTTGGTCCACCAACAGCGAATCAACATGTCGCACAACGTCATGGAGTTCACTGCGTAACGTCATTCGCATGTAAGGTAAATCCGTCACCAGCATGGCATAGTAGTCAGCCAAAGCGCGCTGCTGCTCATCCCGCAAAGAGACATTATGAACGGCGAACTTTAAGGTGCCGCGTTCAGAAATCGTGAAGGTTTCACCATATTGCTGAATCAGCACATTGCCGTCGCGAATTTGGATATCATTGTGAAGCTGAGGATAGCAAGTAGATGCGATGGCAGGCCATACCATCGCCAAGAGGATAAACATTAAGCCTAAACGCATAGCATACTCCGTCAGGCTTTTTAGCCTGGGTCAGAAAATCGAACGGCCAATCCGTTCTGCAAGCCGCTCCAGCACAAATGTCCCCGCCAATGAGTTACCTGACTTATCAAGCTCAGGTGACCACACGGCGATGGTCATCTCTCCTGGAACCACAGCGACTATACCGCCGCCTACTCCTGATTTACCCGGCATGCCAACGCGATAAGCAAATTCGCCAGCACCGTCATATAAACCACAAGTCGCAAGCAGCGCATTCAGTTGCTTAGTTTGAGTTTGGCTGATAATGCTTTTTTCTGCGCCTAAAGGAAGTCCCTTATTCGCAAGATAACTAAAGGTTTTCGCTAAATCGCGACAACTCATCTTCAATGCACAGTAGTGGAAGTAGTTGTGAAGGACGGGCATCACATCGTTATCAAAGTTACCAAAGGCGCGCATCAAGTAAGCAATGGCAGCGTTACGATCACTGTGTTGCATTTCTGACGCGGCAACCACTTTGTCGTAAATTACTTTGTCATCAGACGAAAGCATACGTACCAGTTCCAACATGCGATGACGTGGGGCTGAGAGGCGGCTCGCCAACAGATCGCAAACCACTAACGCCCCGGCATTAATGAATGGGTTACGCGGAATGCCATTCTCCATTTCCAACTGAATCATGGAGTTAAAGGCATGCCCAGAAGGCTCTTTACCGACGCGCTGCCAAATTTCTTCCGGCTCGTATATGGTCATGGCGAGCGTTAAGCTCAACACTTTAGAGATGGATTGAATAGAGAAGGCTTCGTCAGCATCACCCGCCGTCAATATATCGCCATCGTTGTAACACACGGCAATACCTAACTTATGATTCGGTACTTGCGCTAGCGCGGGGATATAGTCGGCTACCTTGCCTTTGCCGATCAACGAACGGGCTTCATCCAAAATCTCTTCTAACAATGCTTGAGTCGGTTTCATTTCTTACTCCAAGGGAGAAAAAAGCCAGCACTAAGGCTGGCTTTCAATAGGTAACGCACGCCGCCTGACCGCAATCAGACGCGTTGAGATTATTCGCTACGTGCGAACTTAATATCCCAAACACCATGACCTAAACGGTGGCCACGTTGTTCAAATTTCGTTAATGGGCGATCTTCAGGGCGAGGAACAAAATCACCATCAGTGGCGATATTTTCATAACCTGGCGCCGCTTTCATCACTTCAATCATGTGCTCTGCGTAGTTTTCCCAGTCCGTTGCCATGTGGAAAATACCGCCCACTTTTAGCTTTTTACGCACCATTTCAACAAAGTCAGGCTGTACGATGCGACGCTTGTGGTGGCGAGCTTTGTGCCATGGGTCAGGGAAAAACAGCTGCACTGTATCTAGGCTGCCGTCTGGAATCATGTGATCGAACACTTCAACGCCGTCGTGACACATCACGCGCAAATTGGTCAGCGCTTCCTCACCCGCGGCCATTAAACACGCGCCGACACCTGGAGAGTGCACTTCAATACCAATGTAGTTTTTCTCTGGCGCATTCTTCGCCATCTCAACGAAAGAAGCCCCCATACCAAAACCAATCTCAAGTACCACTGGCGCTTCGCGACCAAACACAGCCGACCAATTCAGCAGATTCTTTTCAAAATCGATGCCCATTGTTGGCCAGTGTTGCTCCATCGCCATCTCTTGACCTTTAGTCAATCGACCTTCGCGACGAACAAAGCTGCGCACTTTGCGGATCAGTTTGCCGTCTTCCGTAAACTCATTCAGTGTTACTTCGCCGGACGTTTTTTGGCTCATGGTGGCTACCTACAATCGAATTCAAAACAAAACAGAATGGATCGCGCATTATCCAAAGATTAACCAATAGTGCAAGTGATCCATGCGGGTTTGCTAACCCATACGGCTCAGATTGTGGCAAAGGATTATACCTTCAGTACGTAGAATTCGTGCAACAGCAAAATCGATCAGCAGTCACATTGTTGATATTTTCGCAGAATAAAATATCACTAAAGAGAGCTCAGCCATCATAATCAATCACTTAAAAACATGGAGGCGCATACTTCTGATTGACAACCAAAATATTGAGTCTCCAGAGGACAATCTATAATACCTGTCATTCCAGCACGCACCTCAAAACGACAAACTTCCTCATCCACAAGTGTTTTGCCAGTGATATAGCAAGGTGCAAAGTCGAAGCGTTCGTGCATGACTCTTGAACTCACTACCTCTGCGGATTCAAAAAAAAGCGTCACTTTTTGGTTAACCACTGATGGGTCCACCAACTCTTCCGAGGTCAACGTTAAAACATCGGATAATCGGCAACTCGCATCGACACTGTGGAATGTCGGACTAGGCAAAGGCTCTGCTGTAACAGAACATCCCATCGTTGCCCCCCAAAAAACAATCAAAAGAAATCTCAAGAGACTAAGCTGATGGCACTTTTTTATTTCCATGTCACACTCGCAGCTTCACCTGGATGTTTATAGGACACTTCAGGATGGCGGTACACATCATCGCTATCTAAAGAAAACAGTCTGTAGAGTTCATCAATGAGCCACTGCACAGACGTCAGCTGTAAAGCCGTCACTGATTCATAACGCTCATCGTCAAGATGCCTACCTACTAACTCGATACCGATAGAATCACTATTAACAGGATACCTGTCAGGGTAGTCTTTCTGCCTTTCATGCTCATTAATGTTGTTAATTTGTTGCCGCCAAGTCATTGTTCTAAATTTAATCAGCTCAGGATCAGAACAGCTTTCTTGGTAAAGAGTCAAACATTTGGCTTTAATCCTTGCGCCTACGTGATAGCAACGTTTTTTCACGCTCGCGGTTTGATAAATCTTGCCTGACTTATCAATTAGAAAATGTGCGCCATGTGCATTTACTGCGTAGCTATTAAAAACTGATGATGAACTTCTTGTATCAGTTTGGTGCAGGACAAGCGCATTGACAGCATCTAAATCCCCGTGTTCCAGATTTCGGTAACGCTTAAGATGAATCTTATCAGATACTAGCATCCCATCCACATCTACAGTGACAACCCCATTCATATGTTTCTCCTTGGTAAACAAGCTGACACCATTGTGACGCTTCAACATATGCAACTCGAAACAACAAACTGTATCTGGGAGGCAAACTACTCGCGTTTGAAACAAAACGTCTCACTCTCTCAAAAAAAGTGATCTTTATTTAATATTTATTCTCTAGAAGAAGCGATGTACACATAATGTTTGTTCAGCCAGAACATCTACACTTGTCACCAAAGCACAACGTTGAAAAGCTAGGCAGTGAAATAGTAACAAAAGTGACAAGCCTAGGAAGCAGGTCAGAGTGCGGGACTCTTTAGTAACAGCAGAATATATACCCTCATCCACTTCAGGTATTAGGTCGCACAAATTAGCGATATACTCCTTCAACAAATATAAAAAATCAAAGAGCTTCTCTTAGAAGGCACTGTCTTTATGGCTAAAGCGAACTACTAATCAGAGCGTGCTGTACGGCAAAGAACAATAATCTCTTCTATTAAAGTGTTTTCATTCTTGAAAAGCTGTTTAAGTATATAAAACTGAAGTAAGTGAGCCCACGTGAGTAATGCATTTTCCAAGTCGATCCTAACTTGGTACGACAAGTATGGACGCAAAACCCTGCCATGGCAGCAAGAGAAAACACCCTATAAAGTATGGCTATCTGAAGTCATGTTGCAGCAAACCCAAGTTGCAACCGTGATCCCTTACTTTGAACGCTTTATGGAGAGGTTCCCGACCATTGTTGACCTTGCGAATGCGGAACAAGATGAAGTCCTGCACCTTTGGACAGGGCTAGGTTATTACGCACGGGCACGAAACCTTCATAAAGCTGCGCAGATGGTGGCTACCGAGCATAAGGGTATCTACCCAACCACCATTGAAGAAGTACAAGCTCTGCCTGGCGTTGGACGCAGTACAGCGGGTGCAGTTCTCTCTTTATCATTGAAACAGCATCACCCAATACTCGACGGTAACGTAAAGCGTGTACTCGCCCGCCACTATGCTGTTGAGGGCTGGCCGGGGCAAAAAGCGGTAGAGAACAAACTCTGGGCTTGGGCTGAAGAGAACACCCCTGCCGAAGGGGTGGAGCGCTACAACCAAGCAATGATGGATATGGGCGCAATGATCTGTACCCGCAGCAAACCTAAGTGCGATCTTTGTCCTGTCAGTGAAAGCTGCCAAGCTTTTGCACAAGGCAACCCGCAAGACTATCCCGGTAAAAAACCCAAGAAGACCCTACCCGTTCGCGAAGGTTGGTTTGTGATAGCGAGCCATCAAGGTGAGGTATGGCTAGAAAAACGCCCTGCCAGTGGCACATGGGGAGGGCTATTTTGTTTTCCGCAACTTGATAATCGTCCTGCGCTAGAAGCGCAAATCGCTCACCACTATCCCGATGCCCAACCACAGTTTGAGATCCTCAGTGGTTTCCGTCATACCTTTAGTCATTTCCACCTTGAAGTGACCCCGGTCTTAGTCGAGCTCTCTGCAGCACCACAAAACATCATGGAAGGCGGGCAGGGTCTCTGGTATAACTTACAACAACCTGAAGAGGTAGGTTTAGCGACACCTGTCAAACGTATCCTGACTGAGCTAACCCACCACTATCAACTTTCTGAACAGTCACAAGGAGCGCCTCAATGAGCCGTACTGTTTTCTGCCAGCACCTAAAAAAAGATGCTGATGGTCTAGATTTTCAACTCTACCCGGGCGACCTCGGTAAGCGCATTTTCGACAATATTTCGAAAGAAGCTTGGGCGATTTGGCAAGGTAAACAAACCATGTTGATCAACGAAAAGAAGCTTAACATGATGGATCCAGAGCATCGTAAGCTGCTAGAAACAGAAATGGTCAACTTCCTATTCGAAGGAAAAGACGTTCAAATCGACGGCTACACCCCACCAAGCCAATAAGCGTTAGCTCTCTATTTCGTTAATTCCATCATTAATGATATGGCTAACACTAGACAACCATGACATTATTTCGACTCGGAGGTAATGTCATGATTAAAGCCCTGTCTATCATCGCTTTTTTACTTCTTGCGGGCTGTAGCCGTGAGTTCATTGAGTCTATCTACGAGGTGGACTACACCACGACTAACCGCTTTGCGACTAATCTCGCTCCCCTGCCAGGTCAGTTTGAAAAAGATATCGCCGCTCTCGATAGCCTGATTGGCCAGTTTACGGGACAAGTTAAGCGTCATTGGGGCGATGACGTGTTAATGGCTGGCAAACGCGACTACGTTAAGTACACCGACAACTACCTGAGCCGTGCCCATGTCGATTTTACTCGTGGCGTGATAACGATCTCGACTGTCGCCAAAACAGATCGCTCAGCCCATCTTAAACAAGCCATCGTCACAACGCTGCTTACCCCGGATGATCCAGCGGGTGTTGACCTCTATTCAGCAGCAGAAGTGACATTAAAGGGTAAGCCTTTCCTGTTTGAACAAGTCTTGGACCATGAAGGTAAAGCGATTGCATGGGAGTGGCGCGCAAATCGTTTTGCCGATCACCTCATCGCCAACAACCTACAACAAGGCAAAATTCTCTTTCAAAACAGCTTGTATGTCGAAATACCTATGGTGGCGAACCACGCGGATATGCGCGGTTACAAATACGCCAGTATTGTTCGTCAGGCATCTCAAAAATATGGCATTGCTGAAGACCTCATTTACGCCATTATTAAAACAGAAAGCAGTTTTAACCCCTATGCAGTCAGTTGGGCAAATGCCTATGGTTTAATGCAGATCGTTCCGAAAACCGCCGGGGTTGATGTCTATCGCTTAGTCAAAAACAAACCCGGCCAACCTTCCCCTGAGCAGCTTTTTGATCCTGCTTATAACATCGATATGGGTACCGCTTACTTCTACTTACTCAAGCACCGCTACCTAAAAGATGTCGAAGACCCGCTCACACTCCATTACGCGATGATTTCTGCTTACAATGGCGGCACCGGTAACGTCCTGCGCACATTCCATACCAATCGCGATCAAGCGATGAGAAACATCAATCAATTGCAGCCCAACCAAGTTTATTGGGCACTGACCAACCGCCACCCATTGGCAGAATCAAAGCGCTATTTGGAAAAGGTAACTCACTTTCAGCGTGAGTTTAACCAAGGCAAGATCTAGCGACAAACAGCACAAAGCCGTTGCGCCCTCTCGGGTTTCAACGGCTTTGAAAAGGCGTTAAGGAAGTGGTTAGATTTGAGTCTGCCCGCCAATTTGGTAAACAACGGTCACACGGGTCCCCTCCTCACTGTACCTTACCGAGTCACACAGTTCAGACACCAGTAAAATGCCACGGCCATGTGCATCTTCACTCTCTTTCGTTACTTCAAAGTCATCACTTCGAAAGCCGCCAGCACTCTGCTTTAATGACATCACGAGTTGGCATTTATTCGGAAGGTATTTTACGTCTAGCGCAAGGTAAGCGTCGTCACTGAGCTGCGCTAAACGTTCCTCACGCAATTGATAATAAACCAGAAAGCCATCTTCATCGTCTTTGATTTTTGAATCTAAACCCAGCAGCCCATGCTCGGTTGCGTTGGCAAAAAGTTCAGACAACACTGAGCAGAGCAAATCAAGGTCTGAGCCGCCGCTTAAAATACCCGACAGAAATTGACGAACTTCCGCCATCACCACCAAGCTCTGCAAAGCGTCTTTATCAAAATAGAGCTGCGACTTGATTGCCAACCCACTGATAAAGGCAGGATCGAGTGGCTCTGTCACGGCATCTTGATTACAAACCGGGAACGTCAGACTCAGAATAGAGAGGTCATCTTGTTTGGTCTCCGGCGTAAACCCATTCACTGCTTCTAACAAGGTGGGAATGACAGGTGTCTTAGTTCCATCTAACGCCGCCTTGAGTCGTTGCTCGCCGAACTGTTCTCCATGCTTATCCGCCGCTTCAGTGAGACCATCAGTATAGAAAACCAACTGTTGACCCGCTTCTAAACGAAAGTGCACCAAATCAGCTTCAAACTCTTTCGCGGACAGCACGCCAAGCGGCATGTGTGTTGACGTCAATGCGTTAACAATGTTGCCCTCACTATCAAGCAAGAAACCATCCGGCAATCCTCCGCCCCACCAGCTGACATCCAAGCCATTCGCAGAGATCTCTATCAAACTTGCTGCCATCATCATGCCGACGGGTAGAAAGCCAACCAAAGAGCGGTTTACTTCTATCGCAATCTCACCTAGCGCCATGCCCTTTGCGGCCATTGTAAAGAAAGCGCGTGACGCGGGAATAGTCGAAATAGCCGCGGGAAGGCCATGTCCCGTGGCGTCGGCGATCATGACATAGGCCCCACCTTGGGGGCGATTGGCGACAACGATCAGGTCACCATTAAAAACAGTGGATGGCGTTGTAATAAAATCGATACCGGGAATCGATTTGCTGGTGTTCTCCATCAAGTTCGCAAAGATGCTCTCCGCTATCGCGTAGTCGTATTTCACTTGCTCACGGAAAGTACTCAACTCATCACGCTGTCGCGCGACTTCATTATGAATTTTAGCGGTACGGTAGTGC
This sequence comes from Thaumasiovibrio subtropicus, assembly GCF_019703835.1. Lineage (NCBI taxonomy): Bacteria > Pseudomonadati > Pseudomonadota > Gammaproteobacteria > Vibrionales > Vibrionaceae > Thaumasiovibrio > Thaumasiovibrio subtropicus. The sequence continues at coordinate 3,065,269 of NZ_AP023054.1, forward strand.
GCTTGTACCTTAGCGATCAGGGTACTGCGCCCAACAGGTTTTAGGATAAAGTCGTCACCATACAACAAACAACGACCGAAGGAGTCGCGGTCATCTAGCACGGTTAAAAACAGAATCGGCATGTGACGCTGACTAAACTTTGAACGTATCTCTTTCGCGGCCTCAAAACCGTCTTTTACGGGCATCATCACATCCATCAAGATGATGTCAGGCAAGTTCTCGGTCTCTTCTAAGTAGTCTACCGCCTGCTGGCCGTCATCGCAGACATGGATAGTATCTGCCAGACTACGCAACATATCAGAGAAGATTTCTTGATTAATTTTTTGATCATCAACGATGAGAACTCTCATGGCATTCTCTTTGTCAAAGCGCTACAAAACGAAAACGGTGCGTTTTAAACGCTAGCTAATCGTAAATTTTTTATCAAAACGTGAAATCAGTAAGATTTTCTTTATCTGTGGCATACAGTTAGTGATCGATATCTGGCCATCGTTTTGATTAAGGTATTTGTGCATATTGAGCAACATGCCCAAACCCGCACTATCGATATAGTCCGCTTTTCGAAAATCAATCACGAACTGAAAGTCCTGCTTGTCTTGATAGCTTTCACGAAACTCTTGTACCAAGTTGAACCCAAACGGCCCTTCAACATTAATAGTGACCTTTTTACCTGTGTTATCTACATCTGATGTAATCGACATATTCACTCCCTAGAAAAGCTCAACTTCACCTTCATCAAGGTTGGACTGCTGCGCCGCCGCCTCACCTCGATTCTTCGCGTTTTCAACCAACTCTCGGATCTGTGAGATCAAATCTTCAAGTGGAATATCATGATGATAGTAGTGATCAAACAGATCCGTCAGTGACTCTAATGCATTTACACTGTTTACAGCGTGATCCCCTTGTTGCACCACAATATCGGCAAACTGAAGGGCACGAATACTGTCACCGACTTCTCGTTCTAGCTCGCGACCAAGTCGGTTGACATGCTCAATCTCGGTCTGGATCTCAACATTGACTTGCTGCACGCCATGTAGCATGTCATCAACTTGATCTTTTGACTCAATCGCAATCGTCATATCGATCGAGGCGATTTCTCCGACCGTTTTACGCGCCTCTTCCATGGTTTCTTTAGCGACGTTAATCTCTTTATGAATCTGATCATTAAGATCTTCAGCTTTGAGTGACAAGTTCCTCACTTCTTGCGCCACCACTGCAAATCCACGTCCCGAATCACCCGCCCTCGCCGCTTCAATTGCAGCATTCAAAGCCAATAGATTGGTCTGCTCAGATAAACCTCGAACTTGTGCAAGTAATTGAAACACACCATCCAGCTTATCCGACATATCATGAATACTGTGCACCGCCGAAATACTGCGGTCACTGACATTCACTAGAATCTCAACATATTGATTGATGATGTCTTCTGTTTTTGGAAGTACTTTCGTCAAGCTATATTCGCTGTCTTGATTCGCCAGCAAGTTTGTCACTAAGCGATCAACGACAGTGTTTTGCTCCTTACACGTCCCCTCCATACCAAAAAAACTGTCATTGAGCGTCTCAACAGATTCATGCATCACCGCTTTCTGGTTATCTAAGGACTCTTTAATGATCGGTAACTCTTCCGCCAACAGCCGGCTGATTTCTTCAATACTGGCTTCTTTTTCCTGAACAATAATTTCGGGCTTGGTACTATGTCGCTGTTGAAACAGCAAAAACCAAGGCAAAGACGCCAAAACAACAGTGGCAAATGAGAGTCCCAAACCACTCTTCTGTATCCACAGTAAGCCAATTAGCAGTGTTGTCTGTGCGACAACGGTCACCATCAAGGTTCGAGAAGAGATCGGTCTATCCACCATCACACCTCGTTATCAATCAGACTTAAACGCATTAGAAACCAAGAAGGACGCCACTTTACCCAGCGGTAACTGTTTCTGCGCCGCACCAAGTTCGGTCGCGACTCGAGGCATTCCCCACACCACGCTTGTTGCTTCATCTTGTGCGGCAGTCATCGCACCTTGTTGATACATTGACAGTAACCCTTGACCGCCATCGTTGCCCATCCCCGTTAGAATCACGCCAATCGCGCTCTGACCAACGGTTTCGGCAACCGAATCAAACATCACATCCACGGAAGGTTTATGACGATTAACCGGAGGACGGTCATCAAGCACGCCAAACAGACCACCATTGCGCTTCTCTATCACCATGTGTTTATCACCGGGGGCGATATAGACATGACCAGCAATAAGAGGGGAACGATCGACATTGAGCTCAACAACCTTCAGCTCGCAGACCATATCGAGACGACGCGCAAACGAGCCGCTAAACAGAGCGCTAATATGCTGTGTCACCACAATCGGTGGCATCTTATCGGGTAGCGCACTGAGCACCTGCCGAATCGCCTCAGTGCCCCCCGTTGATGCACCAATCGCAATCAAATCAACAGCACTGTGCTTTCCTTTTGGCTTGGCTTTCTCAATGCTGGTCTCTGCTGGCGACGGGCTAGATGCCACATTCGCACCTGCCGCCATTCGGATCTTTTCATTGATCATGTCTCGATAAGCAATATCGACCATCTCAGAGGTTGCATCGAGCGCCGGTTTAGGAAAGTAATCAACCGCACCTAGCTCCAACGCTTCCATCGTGACATCGGCACCATGCTGTGTCAGTGTCGAAATCATCACCACAGGCATAGGGCGCAACCGCATGAGGTTTTTCAGAAACTGCACCCCATTCATTTTCGGCATCTCAATATCGAGCGTCAGCACATCTGGGTGGTACTGCTTGATAAGATCTCTCGCTTCATAGGGGTCTTCTGCTGCTGCGACCACTTCCAGTATCGGGTCGGCGTTAATAATTTCAGTAAGAAGTGCCCTGAATACTGGCGAGTCGTCAACGACCATTACGCGTACTTTTTTAGTCATTAGAATAGTTCCACATCATCTTCGTGAGGGGCGTGACTTTCTTTGTCCAACTGTTGTTGATATTCCGCTTCGCGACGTTTCACTTTTTCAACATCAGCGAATCGAATCCGCTTGACCCAAGCTTGTCCGGTGAGAGGGTCGAACATGACCTTTCTGGGATCCATGCCACCCAAGTCCTGCGCAACCAAAGGGAAGTGCTCGGTTTCGACAAAACTCCGCGCAAACTCAATGTTTTTGTCGCCGATCAGCGCCGTTTTCCCCATCATCTGCGCACCACCGAACAGCTTCAGTTGTAGTCGATCTCGAGAGGCCCCTGCTGATAACAGCTGATTTATCAGCATCTCCATGGCGTAGTTGCCATATCGCGACGCCGTAGAGACAATCTCTGTTGCATGCCAGTGCTCAAGGTCATATTTATCATCAAACGGCAGCATAAAGTGATTCATCCCGCCCACCTGGCGTTCAGCATCCCACATACAGGCGGCGATGCATGATCCCAGGCCAGTACAGATAATCTCATGCTCTTGGGTAATATAGACGCCTCCCGGCATTACCTTGACAACATGACGTTTGTGCTGAGGATGATAGAATCGGCTGTAATCTGATGCGGACTCTTTCATCCGCGCTTCTAATCCTTTCATGTTGCCTCACCGTTTTTGAAACATGGTATGGCCGAGATTCTCGAACCGATCCGCACACTCTCCAATCCCTTCCGAGTGTCCGATAAAGAGGTGACCATCAGACGCCAAATATTGATGAAAGCGTTGTATTAAATCCTGTTGCGTTGGCTTATCGAAGTAAATCATCACATTACGACAAGAAATCAGATCAAACGGTCCCTTGAACGGCCATGGCGAAAACAGATTAAGCTGTCGAAAAGTCATATGTGACTGCAGATCGCTTTTTGCCTTTATCATCCCTTCGTGCTCACCACGCCCTCGCACAAACCCGGCTTTGAGACACGGTTTAGGAATCGCTGAAATCTGCTCTTCGCTATATACCCCTTTTTCCGCCGTCGCGAGTACATTGGTATCAAGATCCGTCGCTAACAGCTTCACATCAGGCACTCGGTCAAATAACGGTGTCGATGCTAACAGCGACATATAGCTATAGGGCTCTTCTCCTGTTGAGCAGCCTGCTGACCAGATACGTACCTTAGTGCGTTTTTCGGCAATCCATTTTGGTATCAACACCTTCTCAACATGATCAAAATGGTGCATTTCTCGAAAGAAATGTGTCTTGTTTGTGGTGAGACCATTGATGAAATTAACCCGCTCTTCACCCTCCTCTTCGATCAGAGGTCTGTAATCGCTGAATCGCTGTAACTTATGCTCCCGAAGGCGTCGAGCAATGCGCCCGTACACCATCGGCATTTTTTTATCAGAAAGGTAGATACCGACATGCTTATGCATAAACCACTGCACAAACTTGAAGTCCTTATCGGTAAACTCGAACTCACGTTCGGGTATCACACCTGCGCTAGTCATCGCGTCTAGAACTCTTCCCATTCGTCACCATCGTCCCCCATTTTTATTGGCGAATTCGCTACTTTCGGTTGCGCGGGTGCAGGGGCAGCACGCATAGGGCTCACACTCGCTGGCGCAACTTTTGGGGACTGCTTAATCGTGGCGACATTACTGTCCGTAGAGAAGAAGTTCATCAAATTGATTAACTCCTTACCTTCATCTTTCAGCGATTGACTCGCCGCTGAAGTCTCTTCAACCAGCGCCGCATTTTGCTGGGTCATCTCATCCATAGCGGCAATGGCGCGACTGATTTCATCAATACCCGTCGCTTGTTCTTGGCTAGCACCTGCAATCTGACCAATCAAATCAGTGACTTTAGCAACGGCATCTACAATCTCATTCAGTGTCTCACCAGATTCATCCACTAGGCGTGAACCTTCAGCCACTTTATCGACGCTGTCGTTAATTAACCCCTTGATCTCTTTTGCTGCCGCGGCACTGCGCTGGGCTAAGTTTCTCACCTCGCCCGCTACCACAGCAAAGCCACGTCCTTGCTCGCCTGCTCGCGCGGCTTCCACTGCCGCATTCAGTGCTAACAAGTTAGTCTGGAAGGCAATTTCATCAATAACACCGATAATGTCAGAGATTTTCTTACTGGCGGTGTTAATCTCAGACATCGCGGAAACAGCATGCCCCACCACTTCACCGCCTTTACGTGCTTTTTCAGCGGCATCATTGGCAAGGCCATTCGCACCCTTAGCGCTTTCCGCATTTTGCTTAACGGTTGTGGTCATCTCTTCCATGCTAGCTGCGGTTTCTTCGAGGTTCGAAGCTTGCGCCTCGACTCGCTGACTTAAGTCATTGTTCCCTTCGGCAATCTCAGTGGATGCCGTTGCAACACGTGCTGAGGAAGAAGTAATCTTATCGACCATATTGCGAAGATTAATAATTGATGTGTTGACCGCTTCCGCTAACTTCGCAAAGTCACCTTCACTGTCTTCCGACATACTCGTTTTGAGATCGCCATCAGCAACTTGTGTCATCACACTCGTACACTGGCGAATAGGTTCAACAATCGCTTCGAGTAAGCTGTTCACGCTGTCACCCAGCTCCGCCATAAAGCCACTGTACGCTGAGGTATCAATGCGATCATCAAGGCGGCCTACAATCGCATTTTGAATCAGAGACTCGACCTGACGTTGGCCATCTCGCTGTTCTGTAATATCTTCCCACTGCAGAGCTGGGCCGATATATTCACCGCTGGCATCACGCATTGCGATGCAGGTAAGTCTGAATTCTAGGCCACCAACTTTAATCTCTGACGTAAAGGGAAGTCGATCGGGGTTACTGATGATCCCACGCTGATGGGCCGGGTTCTTATGGAAGATATCGATGTTTTTACCAACAAGGTCATCCACTTTAAACCCAGGGAAAATATCTCTCAGTTCCGCTTCTCTGCTACTCAATAGCGTATTTAAGGCGGGGTTCATATACTGAACGATGCCGTCTTTATCCGCCATCATAATATTGGTCGTCATTCCTTCCACCGAGGAAACCAAACGGCCAATCTCTATCTCGCGCTGGCGCTCAGCAGTAACATCATTCCACTCTAACGTATTACCAATATAGTTCCCTTGCGCATCACGTATCGCGGCAACATTTAGCTCTATCAGGACATCTGCTATCGCGATATCGGTTTTGTAAGGCAAGTTGGAAGGGTCAGCGAGTAGCTGACGTTGATGTGCTGGGTTCTTATGAAACTCATCAATGCATCGGCCTATCAGCCACTCCTCTGAAGCGGTAAAACCTGACCATACTGTTCTGAACTTAGTCTCATGTACTTTAAACAGCTCGAGTGTTTTTTCGTTGGCATAAGTAATAAAGAAATCTCGATCGATCATTACCATTGCAGTTTGTGCTTGATCAACCGCAGCCTGCAATCGAGACACATCATTTTCTCGCGCTCTTAATGCCGTTACATCAGACCATTCCAAGGTATTGCCAATGTATTTGCCTTCAGAATCGCGAATCGCTGCAACATTCAATTCAATGAGGACATCTGCAATCGAAATATCCGTCTTGTAAGGTAGATTAGATGGATCCGATAACATTTGACGCTGATGAGGCGGGTTCTTGTGGAACTCATCGATACAACGCCCCATTAACCACTCTTCGGATGCCGTAAAGCCTGACCATACCGTTCTGAAGGCCGCTTCATGCACTTTAAACAGCTCTAAGGTTTTTTCATTCGCATAGGTGATGAGAAAATCACGATCGATCATCACCATCGCAGTTTGCGCTTGATCCACCGCAGAGCGCAGACGAGAGATATCATCTTCTTTGGCTCGCAAAGCCGTAACGTCTGACCACTCCAAGGTATTACCGATATAGTTACCTTCAGCATCGCGAATCGCTGCAACGTTCAACTCAATTTTCACATCCGCAATGGTGATATCTGTGCTGTAAGGTAAATTTGAAGGATCCGCTAACATTTGGCGCTGATGCGGTGGATTCTTGTGGAACTCATCGATACAACGTCCCATCAACCACTCTTCTGATGCCGTAAAGCCTGACCACACCGTTCTGAAGGCCGCTTCATGCACTTTAAACAGCTCTATGGTTTTTTCATTCGCATAAGTAATAAGGAAGTCGCGATCGATCATCACCATCGCAGTTTGCGCTTGGTCTACCGCAGCTTGCAGCCGAGACATATCGTTATCTTTGGCACGCAATGCTGTGACGTCGGACCATTCAAGGGTATTCCCAATATACTGACCACGTTCATCAATGATCGCTCCGACATTCAGTTCAAGTAACACACCACGGATATCGATCGTTGTTGTATAGGGTAAGTTAGCGGGCGATGAAAGCATCTGTCTTTGATGGGCTGGATTTGCATGGAACATATCAATGCACGAGCCAATTAAGGCATCATGCTCAGCTCTAAAACCAGGCCAAACACTTTGAAATAATCCTTCATGTTGTTTAAGAAGATCCAGAGAACGCTTATTCAAGTAGGTTATCTGAAAATCACGATCAATCATCATCAAAGCGGTTTGTGCGACATTCAGAGCGGAAAGTAGATGCGCATTACTTATCCCACCGTTCGTCTCTTCCGGCGCCGGTTGAGGTTTTTCTATCACCGACATAGGCTCTGCTGAAGACTGTTGTTTCTCTTTATTCCACCACGACATGCTACTTACCCCTACATAACTATGCAGTTTCAGATAGTTGGTTTAGTTCGCCTATATCAAATAAGGCTTCCAGATTTATTAGCACTACATGCCCATTTTCAACTGCCGTGATCCCCACGATATAGCGGTGATCAATAGAGACAGATAGGCTCGGTGCAGGCTTTATTTGCTCTTCACTCAGCGGATAGACCTCTGACACAGCGTCGACGATAATGCCTAGCGGTTTGCCATTAGCATCGTTGAGCACTATCACCACCGTTGTGGCGTTCAGTACCGCAGGCTCCATACCAAAGCGGCTTCGCAGATCTACGATCGGGACGTATTCACCGCGCAGCTCTAGTACGCCAAGTAAAAACTCAGGGCTATTAGGTATGGGGCGAACGTCACTCCAACCGCGTACCTCCCTGACATCCAAAATATCAACGGCATACTCTTCTTCCGCGAGTACAAAACTCAAAAACTCTTTCGTCCCCATGGTTATCCCTCTGAAAGAATGGTGTCGATATTAAGCAGTTCTTCGGTGTTCAACAGGGTAAGAACTTGCTCTCCTACGTTTAGCAAGCCCGTCACAAATGGGGTTACCGTTGATTCACCAATCGCAGGAGTCAATGTTTGCTCACCTTGACTAATCACATCAGCAACCGCATCAACCACAATGCCAATCAAACGCTCTTCATCATCGGCCACTGAACGCAGAATCAAGACCACAGTCGTCGGTAAATAGTCCGCTTCCCCAACGCGAAAACGCAATCGGAGATCCATGATCGGGACAATCATGCCGCGAAGGTTAATCACGCCTTTGATGAACATGGGAGAACGGGGAATAGGGGTAGGTCGCTCCCAGACGCGAATCTCTTCCACGTCACGGATATCGACACCGTAGAGTTCGCCTGCCAGACAAAAGCTTAGAAAATCTGCGTTTTCACTGATCTCACTGTCAACAGGTAACTGTTCACTCACATCGCTCATGCGCTCCCCTCTTCACGCTCAACATCCATACACTCTATGGCGCTTTCTCATCGATATTGGTCTGTGGTATTAATTACTTCATAAGCCCAATTAGAATATAAAAACCAAAAAACAACGGATTAAATTCCAAATAGGAATTAAAACAGACGTAATACTGCCCAGTAAGCGAGTGCTAAAGTCTCGGCACTACTGTTTTTGTTATTTCTACTTATGCAGCAATACCGCCACTGCTTCCATCAGCCTGACGGCGCTTAAATGCTGTGATGAGTCCTTGTATATCTAGGATAAGAGAAACAGAACCATCACCAAGAATCGTTGCGCCGGAAATACCGGATACCTTAGTGTAGTTCGACTCCAAACTCTTAATAACCACTTGTTGCTGACCTAACAACTCGTCAAGCAAGAGTCCAATGCGGTTGCCCGCTGCCTCCACTAAGCAGAGTAGCCGCCCATCAAGCGATCCGCTCTCTCCCAGCCCAAACTCTTCATGCAAGCGTAAAATAGGAATGTTCTCTTCTCGCAATCGGTAGAGTTCTATGCCGCCTGATGCCAACTTAACGCATTGCGTATCTATCTGAATGGATTCAACAATCGTGATCAAAGGAATCACGTAGACTTCACCCGCGACTTTCACCAGCTGGCCATCTAGAATCGCTAACGTGAGTGGTAGGCTAATCGTAAAAGAGCTGCCAACACCGACTGCCGATTCAACCTCGATATGACCACCCAGTTCTTCAATATTTCTGCGGACAACGTCCATCCCCACTCCACGCCCTGAAATATCCGACACTTCATTGGCTGTAGAGAAGCCAGGGGCAAAGATAAGGTTGAGTACTTGCTTATCGGTCATCTCTTCACGGCGCATGTCCGAAGAGACAACCCCTTTTTCCATTGCTTTATTCCAAAGACGATCACAGTCAATACCCGCACCGTCATCTTTCACCTCTATAACAATCGCACCGCCTTGGTGATAGGCATTGAGCGAGATCGTACCCATGGGATCTTTACCAGACTCAGTACGCACATCCGGCAGCTCTAAGCCATGGTCAATCCCATTTCTGACCAAGTGCACCAAAGGATCAACAATGCGTTCGAGTACCGTTTTATCCAGCTCCGTATGTTCACCAGAAATCACCAAATTGACCTGTTTTTCCAGACGCGAAGAGAGGTCTCGGACTAGGCGAGGAAAGCGGCTGAAGGCGAAACTCATCGGGAGCATACGAATATTCAATACATTTTCTTGAAGCTCTTTGGTGTTTTGTAACAGTTGGTCCAAACCCGATTTTAGTTTTCCAATTTTGTCGTTGCTAAAGTCGTTACCGATTTCAGTCAACATCGACTGCGTGATAACGAGCTCACCAACTAAGTTGATCAAGTTGTCGACTTTGTCGATATCCACACGAATAGAGCTAACACTAGAGTCTGCTTTTGCTGCTCGCTGAGGCTTATCCTCTGCTGTTGCTTTTTCGGGTGTTTTCTCAGCAACCTTGGTCACTGACGCTGACTCAGCCATGGGTTGCGGCTCTGTGCTCACCGTCTTCTCGACAACAGCCTCCGGCTCGGCTGCTGTTGCCGTGTCAGTTTGAGCACTCTCCAGATCACCGTATTGCGGTGTAATGTGAAGGTCGCATTGATCTTCTACCCATTCAAATATCTCTTTGATGGCATCTTCTTCGATCATCCCATCAAGATTGACCTGCCAGCTCAGGTAACACAACTCAGCCTCAAAACCCGCCAGGGGCGGCAGCTTTGAAGAATCGCACACCACCTCGGCACTCGCATCGATTTCTAATAACTCACCGATGATTCGCAGAGGATCGTTGCCACTGAAAAAAAGGTCTTGGTGAGGAAGAAAATTGACATGCCAGCCGACACGAGGCGCATTTTGATCAACGACGGTGGCGCTATCTTCAACTGGCGCAGACTCAGTCGACGAACTATCCGTATCTGACTCAAGTAGCTTTTTCAGCTCATTGGTCACTGTTGAACGGAGTTCTGGGTCGACAGGTGCATCATTCTCATGGCCAACTAGCATCTCTTTGATGCAATCCCCACCACGAAGAAGCACGTCAACACTATGGCTGGTTAATGACAGCTTTTCATTACGCACTTCATCGAGATAGGCTTCCATCGCGTGCGTAAATTCACTGATATCGAGCAGATTAAAGGTCGCTGCACCGCCTTTTATCGAGTGTGCTGCGCGAAAAATGGTATTGATGGTTTCGGGGTCGACATTCTCAGGTTGAATCCCCAATAGCTCGGTTTCGAGAACTTCTAAATTCTCTCTACACTCTTCGAAAAACATTTTTCGAAGTTGGTTCATATCCAAAGCCATGTCACACCCCTCAACTCACTTAGAAAAGTTAAATCACACGCTTGAGCGTTTTAAGCAACGTGTCAGGATTGAAAGGTTTCACTAACCAACCTGTCGCACCGGCTGCTTTACCCTGTTGCTTTTTCTCTGCTGATGTTTCAGTCGTCAGCATCAGGATAGGTGTGAATTTATATTGAGGATTGCCGCGTAAGGCCTTTACAAGCTCTAGGCCGCCCATAATTGGCATATTAACGTCTGAAATTACGACATCAAATTTGGTCGCTTGTGCTTTTTTTAATGCATCGCTCCCATCGTTGGCTGTTTCAACATCATAACCAGCATCCTTCAGTGTATGGCTGACCATTTGTCGAATCGATACCGAATCATCGGCCGCTAAGATTTTCGTCATTTTCATCCCCTAATTACTTCATTATTCTAAAAACAGGCTATGAAGTTTGAGCGTCTCAATTGCGTCATTCAAAGTTTGGGAAGGTTGAACAAGCTTTATAGTTTTGCTCCCTTCCCGGGCAGAAACAAAAAGTGAAGCTAACGCCTGGAGTCCAGCCGCATCAATGCGACTCACTTCTGAACCCACGACTTCGATTGAGTCACCATTAGCTAACCACTCGGAATACTTTGCTTTCGCTTGCAAAACCGTGCCAATCTCCAGAGCACTATCCAGTACACATTTCATCCAAATTCCCTTTATTTCCTATTTGGTATATTTGATGCGTTGGGTATTCCGTTTTAGAAGTGTAGCAACAATAAGAAAAACCGCATCGCATGTTAGTAAATTGATAAATATGGCAGTAACAGCGTCACTTAGTTGTATATAAGTCTAGTCACGAGGGCAAAAAAGGACAAAAAATCAGCAAGCAAACACTTCTTTTAAAAAAAACGTTGACTCCCAAAGCGAAAATCTATTTAATGCACCTCCGTCGCCTCGATAGCTCAGTCGGTAGAGCAGGGGATTGAAAATCCCCGTGTCGGTGGTTCGATTCCGCCTCGAGGCACCATGATTAAATGGTGTGGTTGTGAAAGCGACGACAACATAAAAGACAATTCCCCCTTAGTTCAGTCGGTAGAACGGCGGACTGTTAATCCGTATGTCGCTGGTTCAAGTCCAGCAGGGGGAGCCAAATAAAGTGTGCCGACTTAGCTCAGTAGGTAGAGCAACTGACTTGTAATCAGTAGGTCACCAGTTCGATTCCGGTAGTCGGCACCATTTATTTGCCTCGATAGCTCAGTCGGTAGAGCAGGGGATTGAAAATCCCCGTGTCGGTGGTTCGATTCCGCCTCGAGGCACCATTGATTCAGCCCTGAACGCATGTTCGGGGCTTTTTCGTATCTGGGCAATGGAAAACGATGTTGAACATCCCCGGCCAGTGACCTAGGCGGCCCCGTTATTCCGTCTCGAGGCACCACTGATTTAGCCCTGAACGCAAGTTCGGGGCTTTTTCGTATCTGGGCAATGGAAAACGATGTTGAACATCCCCGGCCAGTGACCTAGGCGGCCCCGTTATTCCGTCTCGAGGCACCATTGATTCAGCCCTGAACGCATGTTCGGGGCTTTTTCGTATCTGGGCGATAGCAAACTATGTTGAACATCCCCGGCCAGTGACCTAGGCGGCCCCGTTATTCCGCCTCGAGGCACCACTGATTTAGCCCTGAACGCAAGTTCGGGGCTTTTTCGTATCTGGGCAATGGAAAACGATGTTGAACATCCCCGGCCAGTGACCTAGGCGGCCCCGTTATTCCGCCTCGAGGCACCGTGATTCAGCCCTGAACGCATGTTCGGGGCTTTTTCGTATCTGGGCGATAGCAAACTATGTTGAATATCCCCGGCCAGTGACCTAGGCGGCCCCGTTATTCCGCCTCGAGGCACCATTGATTTAGCCCCTCACTACACCACTCCCCCACCCTATTTCATTTCTACCTCTTAAGAAGCTCTGACAAAGCGCTCAGGGCATTTATACAGAAGCAAGTAAACGTTTTGTCCTATGAAGCCCCACTAACCAACATCGTCGACATGAACAAAAACACGGCACTAAGAGTGAATGCTTCGTCAGTAAAGGCAAAGTGACGGCTTTCTCTTGCTGTATCTTTGCTCAATTAAGCTTATCCCTTTGAATACAAATTCTCATTTCGTCGGCACCGCCCTTTTAAGAAAACCACCACTCCGCCTTAGTTTGTTCGTCTATTTCTGTGTAAAAAGTGAGGGATATGCGCAAATCCACAGCACATGAGACAAAAAAGCAGCGAACGAACTAAAAAAAACAATTTTAGCGTTGACTCAGAACCCGAAAACCTTTTTAATGCGTCCCCGTCGCCAAGGGAAACAAACGAAACCTTCGGTGAGCGCCTTGCCTCGATAGCTCAGTCGGTAGAGCAGGGGATTGAAAATCCCCGTGTCGGTGGTTCGATTCCGCCTCGAGGCACCATTATTTTCGCCGCTGTTTTCTTTTGAAAAACACCGGCCAGTGCCCTAGGCGGGCCCGTTATTCCGTCTCGAGGCACCATGATTAAATGGTGTGGTTGTGAAAACAACGACAGCATAAAAGACAATTCCCCCTTAGTTCAGTCGGTAGAACGGCGGACTGTTAATCCGTATGTCGCTGGTTCAAGTCCAGCAGGGGGAGCCAAATAAAGTGTGCCGACTTAGCTCAGTAGGTAGAGCAACTGACTTGTAATCAGTAGGTCACCAGTTCGATTCCGGTAGTCGGCACCATTTATTTGCCTCGATAGCTCAGTCGGTAGAGCAGGGGATTGAAAATCCCCGTGTCGGTGGTTCGATTCCGCCTCGAGGCACCACTATTAAATGGTGTGGTTGTGAAAGCAACGGCAACATAAAAGACAATTCCCCCTTAGTTCAGTCGGTAGAACGGCGGACTGTTAATCCGTATGTCGCTGGTTCAAGTCCAGCAGGGGGAGCCACTTTGAGAAAGCCTCAGTCGAAAGACTGAGGCTTTTTTCGTTTCTAGCTTTTAAACACTACCCTACTCGCTTCAATCCCCTCTCGAATCAATCCATCACCCAAACGATTAATGCATATAATTACAAGTAAACTACAGATAGGTTAGATAGTTAGAAATGACTTCTATTCCAGACACTGGACTTTATCTTTCACACGAGGTACTACGACAGACAATGCGCTTCCATTCGAGGCAATACCGTCACAAAAAAATTGACCCAGGCACCAATTACTCTCAGTAACCCCATGAAAGACCAGATAAAAATACTAGGATGCCCTATAGTTATACATGCGAGTTATCTTACACACAGATATTGGTAATAAGGCATTGATCAAGTTACATCTTGATAATATTATCGCTAACCTGAATTCATCACATGTCTGAAAAATAAGAAATGACATCAGTTACAGGAATCAAAATTGCCATCGAACGGGTCTGCGTAGGACTTTATGTTCGCCTGCCTCTTTCATGGTCAGATCACCCTTTTCTGCTTAACCAGTTCAAGATAAAAGATGAAGAGCAGTTAAAACTCATTCGTGGTCTCAACATCAACTACCTGTACCTAATCCCTGAAAAAAGCGACTGTGAGCCGTTGCCTATCAGTGCGGCGAAAGAGGCTCGCTCTCCAGCCATTGATGATGCCTCACCTGAAATGGATAAGCTTTGGCAAGAAAAAACGAATCGCATTGAGCGCCTCAAGAACTATAAACGTCAAATTCAGCGCTGTGAAAAGAACTACGAGCGCTCACTTGCCCAACTTCGCTCCGTGGTGACAAAAATAAAGAACCGCCCAGTCACCGCGGTAGAAGAAGCAGACCAGCTTGTTGATAGCATGGTGGAGATGTTACTCAGTACAGAAGAAACTGCCCTTCACCTGATGAATGACAGAGACGACGGCGAGAGCATCTACTTTCATTCGCTCAATGTTGCGGTACTGGCGATGATGCTAGCCAAAGCGGCCAAGATGAATAGTCATGACATTAAAATCATCGGCTTGGGTGCCTTGTTTCATGATATTGGTAAACTCAAAATTCCAACCGCTATCACTCGCAAGACCGATCCACTGACGGACCCCGAACTGAATTACCTCAAGCTTCATACCAAATACGGTGTTGAGCTAGCCTCACTGTCAGACCGTTTTCCTGATGAGGCGCTGCCTATTTTGGAGCAGCATCATGAGCTCATTGATGGCAGTGGTTATCCTCAGGGCTTAAAGGGTGACGATATCAACCCTTACGCCAAACTGGTCGCGGTCGTGAATGCCTATGACAATCTCTGCCACCCTCAGAACCCCAAGAAGCAAAGGACGCCATTTAGCGCCCTTTCGTTCCTGTTTAAGAAACACAAAGAGCAATACCACCCGGAATACCTCAACCTGTTTGTGAAAATGATGGGGGTTTATCCACCGGGCAGTGTCGTGCAATTGAGCAACCAGCAGTTGGGGATGGTCATTTCAGTGAACTCCAATAAGCTCTTATTTCCTAATATTCTGCTTTACGATCCAAGCGTGCCTTCTAATGAAGCGCCGATCTTGGACCTTGAGCACAGTGACATGAAGATTGAGCGAGCCATTCCGCCTAACAAACTTCCTGATAAGGTTTACAACTACCTAAACCCAAGGGTTCGTGTGTCCTATTACTTTGACCCAAATAGTTAATCGTATAGGCAAACTAAAAAGGCGACCAAATGGTCGCCTTGAACTTTTCTCTCAATACGCCTTATCAATTAAACAATCGCTGAATAAACCCTCCCAATGGGTCATTGCAAGCGTCTTTGAGCTCACCGTCTTTATCCCACACAGGCAGTTCCATCTTGCCACGGCAGTCCAACTTGAGGCGACCTGACTGCTGTTTTGTATACTTAGCCGTACTCAACTGAGCTGGCCAACTGAGCTGAAGACGTTCAGGCACTCGACGTTCTAGATAGCTCTGGTATAAACGCAAAGCACCGCTCGAACCAGTCAGTCCAGTATCGCTGTTATCATCTTTACCTATCCATACCGTGGCAACTTCACGCCCATCAATGCCCACAAACCAACTGTCTCTGTTGTTATCTGTGGTCCCGGTTTTGCCAGCCAAGGCTGCCCATGCGTATTGGCTATGTAGGCGCCGTCCTGTACCACTCACAACAGCGTGCTTCATCGCAAACGTCGTCAACCATGCTGCCTGCTCAGGTACTTGCTGTGAGGCTCTTGGCCAGAACTGATAAAGTACATTCCCTTCTATGTCCGACACCGCTCTCAACGCGGTTAAGGGGGCTCGCTGGCCACCGCTTCCGATGGTTTGGAACATCTGAGTGGTTTCATACGGCGTTAAGCTAACACTGCCGAGCAACATCGCCGGCACCGTCGGGATCTCAGCGGCGGGTGCGCCGAGCTCTGTCATCGTCTGCTTCACTTGCTCCAACCCAACAGCCATCCCTAAGTTGACCGTTGGTACGTTTAGTGAGCGCGCTAACGCCTGATACAAGGGCACCTCACCGCTAAACTTACGATCGTAATTACGGGGTTGCCAAACAGAGCCTTGGCTTCCCTTTAACTGAATCGGTTTATCGTCTAGCGTTGTGCCGAGATGATAACGACTTGGATCGGCAAGCGCACTAAGGTAGACCGCAGGTTTCACCAAAGATCCTATTGGACGACGAGCGTCTAGCGCACGATTGAAGCCCGCATAACCTGGGTTTACCCCCCCGATCATCGCGCGAATTTCACCTGAACGGCGATCCGCCACGACCATCGCGGTTTCCAGGTTTTTCCCCAAGTTTGGCACCATCTGCCGAACGGCTTGCTCTGCAGATTGTTGTGACAACGGATCTAAGGTACTAAACACGCGTAAGCCAATGCCGGGTTCAAAGTTATCCCCCACATGCGTATTGATCTCGCGACGCAGTTGTTGGAAATAAGCTGGCTGACGCGACGCGATGCGCGCCTGAGATTGCACATCCAAACCACGAGACACCGCTTGCTCATACTCACCCGCGGTTAAATTGCCATTCTCCAACAGCAGCTTAAGCACTAAATCCCGACGTTGAGTAACACGCTCTGGGTTCCGCCAAGGGTTGTAGTAAGAAGGCCCTTTGACAACCGCGACTAACATCGCCAGTTGATCAACACGCAGCTCTTCTAATGGACGGTCAAAATAGAGACGCGCCCCAAGCCCAAAACCATGAATCGCGTCTGCCCCACTCTGCCCTAGGTAAACTTCATTCATGTAGGCTTCAAGAATACTGTCTTTGCTGTAGCGATAGTCGAGAATGATCGCAATGTACGCTTCGCGCAGCTTGCGCCATAACGTCCGCTCACGACTCAAGAACATATTTTTGGCCAACTGTTGAGTCAGGGTACTTCCCCCTTGCACTGTGCGGCCTGCTTGCACATTCACCAACATCGCACGAACAATGGCGAGCGGGGAAACACCATC
The DNA here is from genome assembly GCF_019703835.1 of Thaumasiovibrio subtropicus. NCBI lineage: Bacteria > Pseudomonadati > Pseudomonadota > Gammaproteobacteria > Vibrionales > Vibrionaceae > Thaumasiovibrio > Thaumasiovibrio subtropicus. Next base: position 3,082,530 of record NZ_AP023054.1, read on the forward strand.
GTGATGGTAAAAGTCTCTATCTTCAGTAACCAGCAGCGCGTCAATCAGCACTTCAGGCAATTGTTCTCTTGGGACAAACAAACGCTGCTCTTCACTACGTGACTCCAGCATACCCAGCATTTTTGGTTCGATATTAATGAAACCCAGCTGCCCACCCTGCCCGACACGCTCTATTTTTTGAAGACCGCTATCATTGAACGTCAACATGATATGACGCTCAGGGTCAAAGCCTTCCACAAACTCAAAGGGTCGACGGATCATTTCAATGCGAGTCGATGACGCAGAGTATTCGCCCGGACGGCGCGGCGTCGCCACTTTCTGATAGCGCAGTACCTCTAGTTCTTTGAGCACTGCCGCGTGGGAAATACTCTGGCCCGGCTGAAGCGTTAACACACGACCATAAACCACAGAGGGGAGATGCCACAGTTGGCCTTCAAACCGATCACGAATCACACCATCAAGATAGATACCCACCACAACCAACACAGCAATTGCCAGTAAGCTCAGCTTCACGGTGAATCCGAATAGCCAACGCCCCCAGCGGCGCGACGGCTTTGTTTTAACTGTGCGTTTTTTCGTTGCGCGGCGTTTTCTGGTTGTCGTTTTGGTTTTCGCGCTTGTTCTTTTTTTTGCGGGCGATTTTCTTTCGGCCATGGCCTTTTCCGTGCTGGTTGAAACTGAATAAAAATGTGATCCTAAAAAACACTTAGGAACGAAAAAACAACGAGAAACAGTCGCAGGCTACCGCAACATTGCATCGCGTATGTCAACGAACAGACAAACTAAAACGATCGCCTTTACTTACTACTAAAGTGGCGCTTCGTTTTCGTCGTTGCGACATGTGTCGCTGGGTCATCAGGCCAAATATGTTTTGGGTAACGGCCTTTCATCTCTTTCTGCACGTCTTTATAACTACCTCGCCAAAATGCAGCAAGATCCTGGGTGACTTGCAAAGGTCGCTGTGCTGGCGACAGTAGTTCAACCACCAGCGCAATCTGTCCATCTGCGATCATGGGCGTGGCCGCTTCACCGTACATCTCTTGCATTCTGACAGACAAAACTGGCGCACTAGTCTCTGAATAACGTAACCGAACGTTGGAGCCTGTCGGCACGGCATAGTGTGTTGGCAGTAACTGATTCAAAGACTTCACCGTATCCCAGCCCAGATGCGCTTCTAGGGCACTGTAAAGGTCAATGCTCTGCACGGCTTGCCATTGGGTGACACCTTGCAAGAAAGGCAGCAACCACATGTCTGCAGCGGCAAGTAACGCGTTATCACTCAAATCCGGCAGCGCTATGGCAAGGTTGATGGCCTGCGCAGATTGCAGCTGCGCCGCATAACGCGCGCGTCGCACTAAGCACTCGGTGCGCTTGTCCCACGGTAATGACGCTAAGCCTTTGCGCTGAATCGCATGCAAAATCGCTAAGCTCGACTGCTCTGCCGTCGGCGATGGCAGTGCTTTTTTGGATATGACTAGCTTACCGCAGCAAGTCTGCTTCTCCGCAATCAGCTTTCCACGCTTGTCATCCCAATCACACCACTCGCGCTCGATAATTAAATGAGGTAACCGCTCAGCGACAAGCGTAAGATCGATTTCAGCACCGCTAAACACTTTGGCATCACCCTGTCGAGTACGCATCATATCAGCAACGACAATCGCTCCATGCAAGGCTAACGGATCGCTTTCATCAACAACGGCCCCCTGCCCTCCGGAAAGTGCGAATCGCCCCCCCTGGCCGCGAGACTGTCCAATACGATCCGGATACCCAGCCGCCAATAACAGGCCGACCCATTGAGATTCAATCTCTCGGCCGAGTTGGATACCCATTTTCCCCGCCCACTGCTTCGCTCTTTGCCAGTGACGACGGTGACCTTGCGGCTTGTCTGCGAGCTGAACGATTTGACGAACCAAATCTGCGCCTGTTTGCCCTCGTAATGGGGTTTCCAACAGCGCCAAAAGGTATGCGGCACAACGCATCGCTGCGTCACCCCACTGCTGTGCATAAACCATCATAAGACCATGGCGAGGCTCACCTCCAACCGTCACGACCTTTTGCCCTAATGTCGACAGTTGTCCGTTATCCTTCGAGATCCCCGCCCATTGCAACCAAGCCTGCGCTTGACTGAGGTTGCCTCTTGGCGGCGCATCAAGCCAATGTAAACTCTCTCCGTTAACGCATCCCCATTGCAGTAACTCCATCGCAAGTGGGGTTAAATCACTGCGAAGAATCTCAGGGATGGGCTGAGGCGGCTGGCTTTGCAAGCTAGATTCACTGTATAAACGCACACAGATACCCGCTTCTAATCGCCCTGCACGCCCTGCGCGTTGCTCTGCTGAAGACTGCGCAATTCTGCTGACGTCTAGTCGATTAAGCGCGGCCTTAGGATCCCAATGTGATGTGCGCTCTAACCCGCTATCAACAACTAACCGTACGCCCTCAATCGTCAAACTGGTTTCGGCAATATTTGTCGCCAATACGACTTTACGCCGGCCGCGTGACGCGGGCATGATCGCCGCTTGTTGCGCCGTTGCCTCTAGCTGGCCATAGAGTGGACAGATATCAACATCATCACTCACGCAATCCATCAACCTCTCATGCAACTGCTTTATTTCACCAACGCCAGGTAAAAAAACCAGCATTGAGCCCGTTTCACTGCTGAGCAAAGCGCACACCGCATTTGCTATCGCTGCGTTTGGGTTAACGCCACTCTCGATAGGTTGATAGCGCATTTCCACAGGAAAACTCCGCCCTTCTGACACGACATAAACAGCCTCAGGCATTAACGCCCGAAGTGCGGAGTCATCTAAGGTGGCAGACATCACGACAAGACGCAGGTCTTCACGCAGTGCGGCTTGAACATCAAGGCAAAGCGCCAGTGCCGTATCGGCATGCAGACTACGTTCATGAAACTCATCAAAAATGATGCAACCCACCCCATCGAGTTCAGGCTCACTCTGTACCATGCGGGTCAAGACACCTTCTGTCACAACCTCTAGCTTGGTTTTTGCGCTAGTGAGCGTCTCGCCACGCACACGAAGACCGACGGTCTCGCCTACCTTTTCACCCAACTGACTCGAGAGAAACCGGGCAATGTTGCGGGCAGCCAATCGACGAGGTTCCAGCAATATAATGCGATTCTCTGGGGAAAACTGTGCCATTAAATGCTGCGGAAAGCGGGTTGATTTACCGGCCCCTGGTGGGGCTTTGAGAATCACTTGCGTCTGTTGTTGAAGAGATGAGAGGAGTACTGGCAGTACTTCGTCAATGGGCAGTGCCGGCTGGGACATGCAGAACTCGCTTTGGAATACACTGTTTAACGTTTGTGGCAAAGTGTACCATCAAACGATGAATAAAATCTGTTTCCCCAACCTCCCCAATCATAAGGGGTTCGGGGCAGGAAAGAGAATGAAAGAGAGTCCAGTATGAAATTTAACGCGCCACTGCAATCCGCAACCTTACTCAAGCGCTACAAACGCTTTCTCACCGATATTGAACTCGATGATGGCACCACACGTACTATCCATTGTGCTAACACAGGTGCGATGACAGGTTGTGCCGAACCCGGCAACCAAGTCTGGTACTCCACCTCTGACAACCCAAAACGAAAGTACCCAAACAGTTGGGAAATTTCAGTGACACAAGCAGGGCACTGGATTTGTGTCAATACAGCCCGCGCCAATACCGTGGTTGCGGAAGCGATTGCAGACGGCAAAGTTAGCGAACTGTCACACTATGCAACAATAAAAACAGAAGTTCGCTACGGCCAAGAAAACAGCCGTATCGATATTCTGCTAGAATCAACCGATAACTTGAAATGCTATGTCGAAGTCAAAAGCGTGACTTTGCTTGAAGGCAACCAAGGCTATTTCCCAGATGCGGTGACGCAACGTGGCCAAAAGCACCTCAGGGAATTGATGGAAATGGCGCAACAAGGACACAGAGCGATAATTTTTTTCGCTGTTTTGCATTCAGGCATTGAAAAAGTGTCACCGGCACACCATATAGACCCGGCATACGCAAATTTACTTGAACAAGCGGAAAAAGCTGGCGTAGAAATACTGTGCTACAACGCCGATATCACCCCCGAGGGGATTAGCCTGTGCAAGCGCATAAATTTTCATCACTAAGTGGATTTTTATGTTGCTTTAATCACAGAGACTTTAATATCGCGTGCAACAGAATTGCCACTCAGTTTCCTTTCTGCTATAGATACCGCCCTACTTAACCAGTGACGGTTAGAAGGTATATTAGGAGAAGCTATATGCCAGAGAGCAACGCTAAGAAATCGCTAGGAATCCTGGCTATTGCTGGGGTGAATCCTTACCAGGAAAAACCAGGTGAGGAGTATATGAATGAGGACCAACTGGCGCACTTCACAAAGATCCTCGAAGCATGGCGTAACCAGCTTCGTGAAGAAGTTGATCGTACTGTTCACCACATGCAGGACGAAGCAGCCAATTTCCCTGATCCTGTAGACCGAGCTGCGCAAGAGGAAGAATTCAGTTTAGAGCTTCGCAACCGTGACCGCGAACGTAAACTGATCAAAAAGATCGAGAAGACCCTTCAAAAAATTGAAGATGACGACTTCGGCTTTTGTGAATCTTGCGGCATTGAAATCGGTGTTCGTCGCCTTGAAGCGCGTCCAACTGCAGATCTCTGCATCGACTGTAAAACGTTGGCAGAAATCAAAGAGAAGCAGATGGCAGGTTAATCCTACTGCATTCACACCAGAAAAAGGGAGCATTGCTCCCTTTTTTAAGTTTATACCATGACATTATCTCAATCTTACATTGGCCGATTCGCCCCTTCACCTTCAGGCCCACTCCATTTTGGCTCTCTTCTCGCAGCCTTAGGCAGCTATCTGCAAGCAAAAGCGCAAAATGGTCAGTGGTTAGTGCGTATTGAAGATCTCGATCCGCCACGAGAAATGCCCGGCGCATCTGCCGATATACTCCGTACACTTGAGGCTTACGGGTTGCACTGGGATGGCGAGATCATCTATCAAAGCCAACGTCATGGCGCTTATCAGGCGCAGATAGAGACATGGTTAAAAGAGGGTATCGCCTACGCTTGCCAATGTTCCAGAAAGCAGATCAAAGAAGTGGGTGGCTACTATCCAGGGACATGTCGAGATCGTCATTTGCCACAAGGCGATACGGCAATCCGTTTGCATCAACAACATGTGATCACCTCTTTTGAAGATCAACGTTATGGCACAATGACAATCCCAGAGAAGCTAGCGCAAGAGGACTTTATTATTCGCCGCCGAGATGGCCTATACGCGTATAACCTCGCGGTAGTGCTCGATGACATTGCGCAAGGGGTAACGGAAGTCGTGCGCGGTGCTGATCTTATCGAGCCAACAGGCCGCCAAATAAGCCTCTACCGCTTACTCGGTGTGCCAGAAGTGAAATACCTGCATCTTCCACTGGCTGTCACACAGGAAGGGTATAAACTATCAAAGCAGAATCAAGCACCTGCTATCGACAGGCAACAGCCGATTCCTGCTCTTCGCGCGGCGATGGGTTACCTTGGACTACCCGTTCATGAAGCACCAGAAACAACATCGCCAGAAACGCTACTCGCATGGGGAGTCGAACGTTGGCACAGTGATGTTTTACCTAACAGACTAGAAATAACTTACCCCGAATAAGTTGCGATACCACGCCTTTAGGTAGAGAAACATTCTCAAAATCGCACCTTTAAGGTATGATTTGCCGCTGTTCGCTACCCAGAGATACAAAATACGAGGTGTATTATCTTAAATCGAGTTGCCAGTTTTTGCCGTAAGGTACTGAATCGCAACGAAGAAAACCTACCAACACAGGAGCTTGCTGTGCAGGTGATTCCGCGTCAGGACCATGGTATTTCACGCAGTGACATCAGTGAAAACGCACTGAAGGTACTCTATCGCCTGAATAAAGCAGGCTTTGAGGCCTATTTAGTGGGTGGTGGTGTTCGTGATCTCTTACTCGACACAAAACCGAAAGACTTTGATGTAGCGACAAATGCGACACCGGAAGAGATTAAACAGCTTTTCCGCAACTGCCGTTTGATTGGACGTCGATTCCGTTTAGCGCATATTTTGTTTGGCCGTGATGTCATTGAAGTCGCCACACTGCGTGGGCACCATGATGAGAAGGCAGAACAAAAGCAGGTCTCAGCGCAATCCAAACAAGGCATGCTGCTGCGTGATAACGTTTACGGCACCATCGAAGAAGATGCCGAGCGCCGTGACTTTACCGTCAACGCGCTTTATTACAGCATTGCTGATTTTACCATTCGAGATTTTGTGGGCGGCATTCATGATCTTGACGATCGTGTCGTTCGCCTCATTGGTGATCCAGAAACCCGTTACCGTGAAGACCCTGTGCGTATGCTACGTGCCGTTCGTTTCGCGGTTAAACTCGACATGGACATTGAAGAAGCCACCGCAGATCCGATAGAGCGTCTCGCGCCTTTACTGCGTGATATTCCCGCAGCTCGCCTCTATGAAGAGAGCCTAAAGCTACTGCAATCGGGACAAGGTCTTGAAACCTACCGCATGTTGCGCGATTACGGTCTATTTGAACAGCTTTTCCCACTGATTGGCGACCACTTCACCGAAGATAGACGCAGTCAGTGTGAGCGCATGCTTGAGCATGTGTTGGCATCAACCGACCGCCGTATCGCAGAAGACCAGCGTATCAACCCTGCCTTTTTATTTGCAGCGATGCTTTGGTATCCGTTGACGACACGCGCAGAAGAGATGGCCTTCACCAGTGGCCTTGCGTTTTACGATGCCTTCTTAGTTTGTGCCAATGATATCCTCGATGAGCAAGTACGTAGTACCGCAATTCCACGTCGCTTTACGGCGATGATCCGTGATATCTGGCAAAACCAACTACGCCTGTCGCGCCGTGCAGGCAAGCGCGCATTCAAACTACTTGAGCAGCCAAAGTTCCGAGCATCTTATGATCTGCTTGAAATGCGCGCCGAGTTTGAAGCGAAGGAGACGCGTGAGCTAGCCGATTGGTGGCGCGCTTTCCAAAGCGCTGACCGCGTTAAGAAGCAAAAAATGGTGCAAGTCATCAATCAAGGTGGCCCAGCCAAGAAACGTCGTCGTCGACCTCAGCAACGACGCAAAAAGAAACCGACCTCTGGAAGTGAAGCATGATTGCTTATATTGCCATTGGGAGTAACTTGGGCAAGCCAGACCAAAAAGCGCTGGCTGCCATCGAAGCGCTGAAACAGGCAGAAGGAATTTCTGTAACAGCGGCTTCGTCACTCTACAGCAGCAAACCTATGGGTCCGGCCGACCAGCCGGACTACATTAATGCGGTTGTCGAGATCACCACAACTCTTGACCCAATTCGTCTCTTAGATACTACGCAAGCCATCGAACTTGAGCATGGCCGCGAGCGCAAAGAAGAGCGATGGGGACCAAGAACTTTAGATCTGGATATATTGCTCTATGGCGATCGCGTCATTGATGAGCCTCGCCTCACTGTCCCACACTATGGGATGAAAGTGCGAGAGTTTGTGCTTTATCCACTCGCCGAAATCGCCCCTGATTTGACCCTGCCTGACGGTAGTCGCGTACAAGCACTACTTACTCAGGTTGATCGTAACGGATTAACGGTATGGTCTGCACCTGTCGAAGGCACAGCGTAGTCTTATCAGGCTTTGGGAGAAATTATGAAAAAAATTACTATCAACGACCTCCTTGCTTGGAAAAAAGAGGGTCGTAAGTTCGCGTCTGTCACGGCTTATGATGCTAGCTTCGGTAAGTTATTCGAAGAGCAAGAGATGCCTGTTGTTCTTGTCGGTGACTCACTGGGCATGGTATTGCAAGGTAAAGCTGATACCTTGGATGTCAGTGTTGAAGACTTAGCTTATCACACACGTTCTGTGCGCGCGGGCAATAGCCAATCGCTCTTAATGACAGATATGCCATTCATGAGCTACGCCACCCCGGAAGAGGCATGCCAGAATGCGGCAACGCTCATGCGTGCGGGTGCGAATATGGTGAAGCTAGAAGGCGGTGCCTTTCTTGCTGACACCGTGAGAATGCTAACAGAGCGCGCTGTGCCCGTTTGTGCGCATTTGGGGTTAACCCCTCAATCCGTCAACATCTTTGGCGGTTACAAAGTGCAAGGGCGCGACCATGATGCCGCAGAACAGATGGTAAAAGATGCTATTCTGCTCGCCAAAGCAGGCGCACAAATCATTCTATTAGAGTGTGTGCCGGGTGATCTCGCAGAGCGCATAACCCAAGCCGTAGATGTCCCTGTGATCGGCATTGGAGCGGGTAACAAAACCGATGGTCAAATCTTGGTCATGCATGATATGTTTGGAATATCAGCCAATTACATGCCTCGCTTTTCGAAAAACTACCTTCAAGAAACGGGTGACTTACGCACAGCCGTAAGCCGTTACATTGAAGAAGTGCAGCAGGGTAGCTTCCCAGGTCCAGAGCATACATTTTAATAAGGATGCATGATGCAAACATTTTCTGATATCGCGTCGCTACGTGAACAGATTAAGTTGTTAAAGCAGGAAGGCAAGCGCATCGCATTTGTCCCTACAATGGGAAACCTTCACGACGGTCACCTTACTTTAGTCCGCACTGCTCGTGAAAATGCCGATGTGGTCGTCGCCAGTATTTTTGTTAATCCAATGCAGTTTGACAAAAGCGACGATCTTGACGCCTACCCGCGCACATTAGACGATGATTTAACCAAGTTAAGTCAAGAGAGTGTTGAACTTGTCTTTACCCCAACACCGGACATCATGTATCCAGACGGCCTCGATAAGCAAACGTATGTCGAGGTGCCAACCTTAGGGCGCATTTTAGAGGGTGCCGCAAGACCGGGGCATTTTAAAGGCGTGTCTACTGTTGTCACAAAGTTGTTCAACATTGTCAGTCCTGATGTCGCTTGTTTTGGTGAAAAAGACTACCAACAACTGGCGCTCATTCGCCAAATGGTCATCGACATGGCAATGGACATCGAAATCATCGGTGTTCCGACCGTGAGAGAGATGGATGGCGTAGCCATGAGCTCACGCAATGGCTACCTCACTGTCGATGAGCGTCAACGCGCTCCGGTTCTCTCTAAAACCATGCGCTGGATCAGTAGCCAGATTCGCGGCGGCCGTAATGACTATGCCGATCTGATTTTGGACGGAAAAGATCAGCTACGCGCTGCAGGATTAGAACCCGATCAGATCGATCTCGTCGATGCCAAAAGCCTTGCACCGATTGATGAGAACACGACGCAAGTGGTGATTCTTATTGCTGCTTTCCTCGGTAAAGCGCGTCTCATTGACAACCAAGTCGTCGATCTACCTGAGCCGAAAGACGCTACTGCTGACGAAAGCGAAGAGTAGCCGCCAACGCCAACAATCAAAAAAGCCCTGCACGGCTATCCTGTGCAGGGCTTTTTCTATACTTGAAGTGTCTTGAGTAGTTCGAATCCACTTACGATTGTTCTTCGCGCTTAAATACCCATTCAGTCGCTGTCGAATCAGCTTCACTGTAATAGTAACCCGCCACATCAAACGCTTTAATGGCTTGGGGATCCTCGATACGGTGGTCAACAATGTAACGCGCCATCATGCCGCGCGCTTTTTTAGCGTAGAAGCTAATTACCTTATAGACCCCATTTTTACAGTCTTTAAAGACAGGCGTGATCACTTTTGCGTTCAGTTGTTTTGGCTTCACCGCTTTAAAGTACTCGTTAGAGGCAAGGTTAATCAACACCGCATCTTCACTTTCCCCACGTTCCTTGTAGAGCGCATTAAACTTATCTGTCAGGGTGTTGCCCCAAAACTGATACAAGTTGGTGCCTCTAGGGTTCGCTAGTTTAGTGCCCATTTCCAAACGGTAAGGCTGCATCAAATCTAAGGGCTTCAACAACCCATACAGGCCAGACAAGATACGTAAATGATCTTGCGTCCAAGCAAAATCTGCTTCGCTCATGGTCTCAGCTTCTAAGCCTGTATAAACATCACCTTTAAACGCGAGCAGCGCTTGGCGTGCATTATCCGAGGTTACCGTCTCTGACCACTCTGCAAAACGTGCGGCATTTAAACCAGCAATTTTATCACTCACCTTCATTAGGCTTGAGATATCGGCTGGGGTCAGTGTACGACACACTTCAATTAGCTCAGCAGATTGCGCAATGAACTCTGGCTGACTGGTTGTTGTTGTCGCAAGCGGCGAGGTATAGTCCAACGTTTTCGCTGGTGAGACCACCATGAGCATATCGACTTCCTTACTTTCTCTTTTTCGTTATAACAAAGCGTATCAAAACTCTGCCTGTTGAGGCCAACGGCTATTTTCTATTGCTGCCATCGGTTTTTCCTTGTCCACCTTTTGCCGGCCCCCAAACAGACTCATCAATTTGGGCGTAAAGTTCAGGGTAGGCAGAAGGGTCAAAGTGCGGCACTTTACCACGAGACCATTGAGACCAGTAATCATTCGCTAACTTAACGACCGTACCGGACAACAAAAACAGGGCTAGCAAGTTAACAATCGCCATCAACCCCATCGATGCGTCAGCCATAGTCCATACCGTTGGCAGAGAAGCAATCGAACCAAACCACACCATAAAGAGCACCCCAACACGAAATAGCATCAAGGCGACGCCACCCCGTTTGCCGAGGAACAAAAAGTTAGTCTCCGCATAGGCATAATTCGCCACCACAGAGGTAAAGGCAAAAAACAGGATGGCGATGGCAATAAAAGTGCCTCCCCAACTTCCTACTTCTGCAGTTAATGCGCGCTGAGTCAACTCAATTCCTGAGACCTCACCGCCAGGCACAAACTCGCCTGACAATAAAATAACCGCCACGGTCGCAGAGCAGATCACTAACGTATCGACAAAGACCCCAAGCATTTGAACATATCCTTGCGAGGCAGGATGCGGAGGATAGGGGTCAGCCGATGCGGCCGCATTGGGCGCTGAGCCCATACCCGCTTCGTTTGAAAACAAGCCACGTTGCAAGCCATTTATCACCCCTTGCGCAATGGTATAGCCCATTGCACCTGATGCCGCTTCATTCAACCCAAAGGCACTACTCACGATCAACATAATGATCGAAGGGACCTCAGTAATGTGCGTCGCAGTGATGTAAAAAGCGATACCCACATAGCCAATTGCCATAAAAGGAACAATCACTTCCGTTGTTCGCGCAACGGCTTTCAAACCGCCGAAAATCACCACACCAGCAGTCACTACTAGTAACACCGCTACCCATTGTTCAGACCAGCCAAAAGCGAAATAGAGCGCTGTTGAGATAGCATTAGCCTGCACAGCGTTAAACACTAAGCCAAATGAGATAATCAGGAGGACAGAGAACAGAATGCCCATCCAACGCATACCCAGGCCATGCTCCATGTAATACGCTGGCCCTCCTCGGAAAATACCTTGCTGGTCTCGCGTCTTATAGAGCTGTGCCAAACTGCTCTCTGCAAAGGCTGTCGCCATCCCCAAAATAGCAATTAACCACATCCAAAAAATTGCGCCAGGGCCACCGAGTGTCAACGCAATCGCGACCCCGGCCATGTTCCCCGTCCCAACACGTGCAGCCAACCCTGTACACAAAGATTGAAAGGGCGAGAGGCCTTGAGCACTATGACGTCGACTGTGCTTCATAACGGTAAAGAGGTGACGGAAGTGACGGATCTGTAGAAAATTCAAGCGCCACGAAAAGTAAAGCCCCGCGCCTAGCAGCAGATAAATCAGCACAGATCCCCAGAGGAGATCTTTAAAAAAGCTCATATATGACGCCAAGTTACCGCTCCTTTTTACTAAATGACTAGGCCAACTATCCATTGAGATGTGGCAAGTATACCTGAAGCTTGGCAAGGCATGATCTTTCTCGTAACAAAAACCATCACGTCGCGCTAAATTAGCATTGTGTGATCCTATTCTTGCTTGAGCATAAATAATTCATCCAATGGCAACATATGTGAAACAAGTCAATTTTATTTTTAAATCGTTTTGATATTAAAACTATGACCTTACACGTAAGAAGAGGTGGCTTATGGATAGCTTCGCTTTTGACAATTATGAGACAGTGGAACGCCCGCAACGCGGCACTCGCAGTAAACCTCAGAAACGAAAATGGCGTGAAATAGAGGCTTTGAAGGACAAACAACGCTTACGTAAAGAACTGATGGAAATTGACCAACTCGGTGATTTTTCATTAGATGATGTCGATATTTAACCCTTAACCTACAGACGAAATGCAACACTTCCCGAATAGCAATAAACGCGGCTTTTGTGCCGCGTTTATATTATCCCAAGCAACAAAAAACCAACACTAATCTTACATGGCCAACCGTTGCGCGAGCACTTCATAACGTTTTTCCACCCGCTCACCAAACAAGGGATCAGGCTGTTCGTCATGCCATTGGCTATTAACGGCTTGCCAATCTTGATCCGTGAACAGTTTTTGAATCAACGGCAATACTTCGCGTTCTTCAAACTCTAAATGGGCCTGTTGTCGGTCGACAAACTCTGTCAGGCTTTGCGCCAACATATCTAATGGGATCACCGCATCCATCAGGATCATCGTCAGTGTATCCGCAAACTGCTCAGTCAGTGCCGCTAAGGCTTGATGATCTTTCTCCAAGTCATCCACCAGCTTGGCTTGCTCTGGATAATGCGCAACAAGGTGGTGGTACAAAATGTCTTCTTTGGGATGATGATATTTATCTGCACGTGTTTGCAAATACTCAACAACCACTTTGATCAGCGGGTACTCCACTTCCCGCTCACCCTTCTCGATGATACGCAGCTTATCCCTCAGCAAACGCAACAATCGAGCCATCTGGCTGTGCTCTTGGTGAATATTTTTGAGCATAATGCCCTCCTCATTTCCCTGTCTGCCTGCTTCGACCATCCCCAAATGGTATAAGAAGCAGTTGAATCGGATCCGTTTCAGTGTAAGGAGAGGCGATACGCTCAAGAATTGAGCTACATCAGTAAAGTGAAAATCTCATTAAAGTGTTTGCAAAATTGTTAACTCGATCGTTTTAAACTTGCCAATCAATTTCTGTTTTCCCCATAGCGGCCAATAGCGTATTGGTTTTTGAGAAAGGTTTTGAGCCAAAAAAACCGCGATACGCCGACAATGGTGAAGGGTGAGGACCCGCTAGGATATGATGACGTTGCGTATCAATGCGGCGGCCTTTTTTCTTCGCGTGTGCTCCCCAAAGTATAAACACCACCCCTTCGCACTCTTGGTTAACCGTCTCTATGACGACATCCGTAAACGTTTCCCAACCCAATTTAGCATGAGAGTGCGCTTTACCTTCTTCCACAGTCAGTACCGTATTTAACATCAACACGCCCTGCTCTGCCCAAGACTGCAGATAACCATGCTCAGGCGTGACAAAGCCATCTATATCCGTCTCAAGCTCTTTATACATGTTCACTAGTGATGGCGGCGTTTTTACGCCCGGCAACACGGAAAAGCAAAGCCCATGCGCTTGCCCAGGACCGTGGTAAGGATCTTGGCCAAGAATGACGACTTTAACCTTTTCAAGGGGTGTAGCGGTCAATGCATTAAACACATCATCGTGAGGTGGGTAGATTGCCTGCCCAGCAGCCCTCTCAGCGTCGATATGCGCCATCATCTCAGTAAAGTATGCTTTTTGCTTTTCAGCCTGTAAGCATGTCTCCCAACTGCTCATCTCAACTCCTGCTACTCATTATCAAAGGAAACATTTTCCTTCAAAACAGAGAGAAATGACAATCAAAGCCTATTTCGTCCCATTAATTGTCTAATTTTCCAGTCCTTACATGCGTTAGGCTTTATACTCAAGCCACCTCAAGGTGCTTGTTCAGCGAGAGTTTCTAGGTTTGCCATCGAGGCACTGCTTTGAAGATCTAGTGGACTAAATCAAAAAGCAGTAACAAAGATGGCAAGCCTAGAAAACTCGCCCTTCGGGAAGCAACTAGCGCCCCGATTTCTGCGTTAAAGGTGCTTGAAAGGGAAAGCCATTCCTTCACACCTTTGCCTTGAACTCGACGCGCTAGTTTGCTTCTGAATCCTGCATCTTGAGGTGGCGTGAGTATAGAACATAAGGTTCAATCTATTTTCTTTAACTGATGCCCCTAAACTCGTCGCAATTTTGTCTCTCGCTTTACAGGTCAAGCAATGGAACGCGCTTATAAACACCCCCAGTGGTGGCTTACCCTCTTATTCATCTTCCTTTTTATTGTCGCCTTGGCGGGTTGCCAGTCCACACTGCATGAAAACGTACGCCAAGCCGAAAGTCAGCCAATCGATACTCAGAACGATGCTACTTACCATTATGGCGAGACCAACCCAGACTTTCTCACACACTACATTTACTTTCCTGTGAGCCATCACGTTGTGTTTGCAACGACCAAACCTCAAGAAATGACATTGGACGCGCACATTGCCCACTTAGAGCAAGCGGCAAACAATAATGATCACGAAGCAATGGCCGATCTCGGTACCTACTATCTGCTGGGCCATGGGGTTGAACAAGACACCAAAGCCGCTATCGATTGGTTAACGCGAATAAAAAACACTTCACACCTGCATTAAATATGCTGCGTACGTGATGTCAGCCCGCAAACCTGCGCATTTATTCCGAAAGTTTTTTTACATCGCGTCCCAACTGGTGACACTATCTTAACGAGTTATTTTTACTCATTTATTTGTGGCTATACCCGCTCAGTCGATATCGCTCAAGCGGCGCTAGAAAGGATACCTCATGCCGATAAAACCTCTTCCCTTTGTTATCGCATCACTTCTACTCGGAGGATGTGCGACCCAAGAATCCGCAAAATTTGAGTCGCCGGAAATTGAAGTTCATCAAAGTGGTGATGCAGCGCCATCTATTGAAAAATCTACGCGTCGCGATTTTGCAAGTCAGTACGGTGACAACGGGCTCAGTGACGAAGCGATCTATGATCTTGAGTTGTTCAACTATATGCAAGACTTAGCCTTTCAAGGTGACATCGCGGCGATGACCGAACTGGGCTTAATGCACCTATACGGTGAAGGCACGCCTGTGAATACCACACTGGCAGAAGTCTGGCTTAAGAAAGCTGCCGATGCGGGCAGCCCTTATGCACAGCACAATCTTGCCTATCATTACATCAGTCTAGAGGACGAGAAAAAGCGTGCTGAAGCGGTACACCTTTTTAACCTCGCCTACTCGCAAGACTTCCTGCCTGCGCAACTATGGCTTGGTATTCTTTATTACTACGGTAACGCGGTTGAACAAGATGATGCTCGCGCTTATCAATTGCTTTACCCACTTGCTTTTCCTAATGATGTCGATGCGCTGACAGAGGCAGAAATAGACTTTTTCCGCTGGCCAAGAAGTGAAGAAGGGCAAATTTCTGATGGCCCGGTACTGGGTCACCCTGAAGCTCAATATTTAATTGGTGAGATGTACTACCTTGCACTAGGCGTTGAGCAAGATCTCCCGAAAGCGCACCAACTCTTCCTTCAAAGTGCAGAATTTAACGTTAAAGCGATGGCGCGTTTAGGGACTATGTACATTCAGGGCGATGGGATTCCCAAAGAGGTGCAAACAGGGTTGGCATGGGTTGAACGCGCGGCTGAAATGAATGAGCCGTATGCGCACTACGTGCTAGCTGCACTGCATGTTGATGGTGATATCACCCTCGACATCCCTCAGTACTTACACCATCTTGAGGTCGCATTGGCAGGCGAAATACCCGACGCTTACTGCTTGCAAGGGATGATTTATGCTGACGGCGTTCACGCCCCTCTAGACAATGAAAAAGCACTCACTTTGCTGAATCAAGGTGCAGAACTTCAAAGCTCACTGTGCCAACGGGCACTCGGCAACATCTATCTCAATGGTTTTCTCGGTGTCGAGGCGAGTCCTCATCAAGCGATTGCTTGGTATCGACAAGCCGCAGAGAGTGGCGATTTAGAATCGCAAATTAATCTAGGGGAACTCTATGCCACACCGGAGTTTAATGTCCAAAATGAAGCGCTCGCTATTTACTGGACACAAAAAGCGGCTGATCGCAACGCCGCTGCCGCCATCAATAACTTAGGTTATATGCATGAAGTTGGCATCGGCGTCAGCGCCGACCAAGCACAAGCATTAGCCTTCTACCAGCAAGCAGACAATCTTGGCAACAAATCCGCCGCTTACAACTTGGGCCGAGCCTATGAGGCGGGGCATGGTGTAAACCAAGATTTTTCCAAGGCGGCGAGCTACTACCAAAAAGCCGTCAATCTCGGACACATACAAGCAATGCACAGCCTTGCAATTCTCTATATTGATGGCCGCGGTGTCTCACGAGATTTTCAGCAAGCTCGTTCCCTGTTTGAATCAGCCAACAGCTTGGAAGGCCTAGGCTATCTCTACGAACATGGCTTAGGCGTGCCGAAAGACGAACAGAAGGCGCTTGAATACTATGCCCAAGCCGGCACAGAAAACAGCCGACGTCTCTTGTTACAACTCAAACTTAAAATGAACCACGACAAACGTACCGCGCAATAAAAGCACTGCTGCCCCAACAAGGGGCAGCTTTTTCATCTATTTTACGCGACGTGTTGGGGTGCGAAAGTGGCCTCGGCCCTGAACATGGCGATTGGGTTGTGGAATATTTGACGCTCTCATAACGGGGATCCTTTTCTTTTCAGACAATCCCTATAATGAAAGATCAATGCCACATTTGTATTGTCATGGAAAATCAAAGTTTTAGTAAAAAACAGGTCAACGATGACTAGAAAGCCTGCCCCTTTTCTGCCCATCATTGCCACACAAATGTGCATCCATCAGGCGGCAAATTGCCTCAACATGGCAATCTCTTCCGCCCAGCGAGTATCGTCGATCGTCTCCAAGATCAGCGGAATACCATCAAAGCGCGCATCTCGCATAATGTATTCAAAGCATGCAATGCCTATTTCGCCATCCCCTAAACACTGGTGGCGATCGACTCGACTGCCCAATCCGGTTTTAGAGTCGTTTAAGTGCATACCACGTAAGTACTGAAAACCCACCACCTCGCCGAACGCTGCAAAAGTTTGCTCACAGGCATCTTTGGTACGTAAATCATACCCAGCAGCAAAGGTGTGCGCGGTATCAAGACAAACTCCGACCCGTGATTTATCCTCAACCTCTGCGATAATCGCGGCTAGATGCTCAAATCGCCATCCCAAGTTACTACCTTGCCCCGCAGTATTTTCAATCACGGCGACAACATTGGGCACCAACTGGTGCGCTAGATTGATGGATTCTGCAATGCGAGAAAGACAATCTTTTTCATCGATCTTTTTCAAGTGGCTACCTGGATGAAAGTTCAGTAGGTGCAACCCCAATTGTTGGCATCGTTCCATTTCATCAACGAAAGCATGACGTGATTTCTCTAGGGCCGCCGCCTCAGGGTGACCCAAATTAATCAAATAGGAGTCATGCGGCAAGATTGCTTCTGGTTCAAACCCATGCACCTCACAATAGTGTTTAAACGCCGTGATCGCTTCCTCTTCTAGTGGTTTTGCCACCCACTGACGCTGATTTTTTGTAAAAAGTGCAAATGCATTTGCACCTAATTTTTGTGCATTTAATGGGGCATTAAACACGCCTCCTGCGGCGGAGACATGGGCACCGATCAGTTTCATTACTGCTCCAAACTGTGTAATTCTGTGAGATCAAGGCATACAAACTGCACCACTAGGAGCCTTGAAAAACCTAGCGGCACGAAAAACGCGGCTTACTATTTTGTAGTAAAATTACAACAAAACAACAGTGGCACTGGTTATTTATCCATCAGTTAAAAAGTACAACAACTTTATAACACCCTTGTATAAAGCGACTTTTATTGACTTAGAACAAAAAAACAGCCTTACGATATTGAAGGTTTTTTGTTGTAACTTGATCCAAATCAATACCAATTTGAAATCACTTGAGTATATAATAAGCCCAGCTCAACAAGTTTTATAAAATTTCAAATTTTCTTCAAGAGGGGTGACAACCATGATCACAGGTATTCAAATTACTAAAGCAGCAAACGACGAACTACTGAACTCTATCTGGCTACTTGATAGCGACAACAACGAAGCGCGTTGTGTTGCAGCAACAGCGGGTTTTGAAGCAGACCAAGTTGTTCCAGCGACAGACCTAGGTGAGATCGAGTACCGCGAACTGGCTGTTGAAGCGCCGAAAGTTAAAATCGAAGGCGGTCAGCACCTAAACGTTAACGTACTTAAGCGTGAAACTCTAGAAGACGCGGTGAACCACCCAGAGAAGTACCCTCAGCTGACTATCCGTGTATCTGGTTATGCCGTGCGTTTTAACTCTCTAACGACTGAACAACAAAAAGACGTTATCGCACGTACCTTCACTCAAAGCCTATAATTTTGGCAACGAGTTGATAAAGGGTGGCTTTGGCCACCCTTTTTTGTTTATCGCCTCTGCACTCCTTTCCTAAATGCGGAAATCTCTATTCTCCTATTGTTCTGTTTTTCCCTATCGAACTCCATGATGGAATATCGACCAAACAATGATTTGGCACTGGAGACGACAATGAGATTAGAGCACACCGCCCTTTGGGCAACAGACATAGAAAGAAGCCGAGCATTCTACCAACGTTTTTTCCGCGCCGAGAGCTCAGCGCGTTATCACAATCCCACGAAAGCCTTCAGTTCATATTTCCTCTCTTTCGCACAGGGTGGAAGACTAGAGTTAATGCACACACCAACCTCTCACCCGCAATCGCCACAGCCAACAATAGGCTGGGCACACATGGCTTTGAGTGTCGGCTCGGAGCAAGCGGTAGATGAATTAACTGAGTGGATAAAGAGCGAAGGCTATTGCTGTGTTGATGGACCACGACGAACTGGCGACGGCTACTATGAGAGTGTAGTGCTTGATCCGGATGGAAATCGCATCGAAATCACCGCATAAAAAAACCGCCTTTCGGCGGTTTTTTTAACGACAAGGACGTATTTACTGTGCATCACGCAGCACTTGCTTCAACTGCTCGAAATCGGCATCTCGTTCAAGAGAGAGAAGTGGCAACGCAGCATGTTTCGCCAATGGCGCAGGTAAGTCAATGTCACGCTGAAGTATGTCATCCACCGCTTCTTTGAACTTAGCTGGGTGTGCCGTACAAAGGAATAGACCTGTCTCGCCTTCCGTTAGTTGCTCTTTCAAGATACGGTAAGCAATCGCACCATGGGGCTCACAAAGGTAGCCCTGCGCATCCAAGGCGCGAACACTCTCTTTGGACTCTTCATCTGTTACCGCGCCTTTACCCAGCTCGTTCAAGCCCCAGCCTTTACGCTCGCACAGCGCTTCGATACGTGGCCAGTTGTTTGGCTGACTGACGTCCATCGCGTTCGATAGCGTAGGAATCGTTGGTTTTGGATCCCATTCACCTGTTTCAAGGTAGCGTGGTACCGTATCGTTTACGTTGGTTGCAGCGATAAAACGTTTCACAGGCAAGCCCATTGCTTTGCCTAATAGCCCCGCCGTGAGGTTACCAAAGTTACCACTCGGCACAGAGATCACCAGTTCTTTGCGTTGCTCTACTGGCAACTGTGCCACTGCTTCAAAGTAGTAGCAGATCTGTGCCATCAAACGGCTGATGTTGATTGAGTTCGCTGAGTTAAGTCCCACTTCTTTTCGTAACGCTTCATCATCAAACGCATTTTTGACAAGGGCTTGGCAATCATCAAAATCACCATTGACGGCCACCGTGGTAATGTTGTTACCCAAGGTACAGAACAACGCTTCTTGCAGCGGAGAGATTTTTCCTTTCGGATAGAGAATAACCACATTGATATTCTCCATTCCGTAGAATGCATGCGCTACCGCCGCGCCCGTGTCACCAGACGTCGCCGTTAGAATAGTGATCTTCCCACCATCAGAGACGGCGGCTAGCGACTGCGCCATAAACCGACCACCAAAGTCTTTAAACGCAAGCGTTGGGCCATGGAAAAGCTCTAATGCGTGAACACCCGCTTCCACTTGCTTGATAGGGGCAGGAAATTGGAACGCGGCATCGACTAAAGCTTTGACTTCTGCTTCTGTAAACTCATCACCCAACATCGCCGAGAGAATCTTCGCGCTACGGGTATGGAAGTCGAGGGCTAACAGCGCTTCTACATCATCAAATTGCGGCAAAGACTCAGGAAAAAAGAGTCCTTGATTACGCCCAAGCCCTTGGCGGACCGCTTGAGCAAACGACACCTGCTCGCTGTTATCTTTTAAGTTGTGCAGCTTCATAATTGACTTCCTGTTACCTGTGAGCCCTGTGCGTCGAGTTTACACACATGGACAAATCCTTCTTCATTTTGAACATAATTTTCATTGAGCCAACGTGCGACACGCTGAGCGGTCTCTTCGCTGGCACAAATACTAAATAGCGTCGGTCCAGAGCCTGAAATACCGGTCGCTAACGCTCCCGCTTCTGACGCCCACTGACGTGCTTTTGAGAAGCCCGGTAAGAGCTTTTCACGATACGGTTCAGCGATGACATCATTGATCATCTTAGCGGCGAGTTCTGGCTGCTGGGTGTGGCACGCGTGGATGAAACCACCCAAGTGACGCCCATGCGCTATGATGTCTTGACGGCGATACTGCGATGGCAGAATCTCGCGCGCTTCCGCAGTAGAGACCGTGATCCCCGGGTAAGCCATCACCCAATACCACTCATCAAAACTTGGCACCGCTTGGCTAATGATTCCAAGTTCTTCCACCATCAATTGCAAACCACCCAGATAGCATGGTGCAACGTTATCATAATGCACACCGCCTGAAATCTGCCCTTCCATCTCGCCCATCAGCGCGAGCAACTCCATCTCTGACAATGGGTTACCGTGGAACTGATTTAGCGCATCGAGCGCCGCAACAATGGAACAAGCGCTAGACCCCAATCCAGAGCCTATTGGCATGTTTTTCTCAAGCGTCATTGCAACAGGCTGCGCTT
Source organism: Thaumasiovibrio subtropicus (assembly GCF_019703835.1). NCBI lineage: Bacteria > Pseudomonadati > Pseudomonadota > Gammaproteobacteria > Vibrionales > Vibrionaceae > Thaumasiovibrio > Thaumasiovibrio subtropicus. The sequence continues at coordinate 3,103,478 of NZ_AP023054.1, forward strand.
CAAGCCCTTTTTGCTTGAGCTCTCGACAAAACACCTGCCAGCAATCATACACGATATTTTCTTTCTCATTGGTTGGCAGTTTTGCGACAAATCGGCCCACGCACTGGAGACTAAAAGGTTTCTCGCCGGCTTCAATCGCAACGCGATCCCCAAGGCGGGTGCCGTCAATGGGCGACACTGCCGCCCCTAGAACATCAAACCCAACACTGACATTACCAATTGATGCCGGAGCATATACCACAACAGCCATAGTTATACTCCCAACTTCCAGCCCAATGTACGCATCAAATCAGCAAACACCCCAGCGGCTGTCACTTCATTACCTGCACCGTAACCGCGCAGAACGAGCGGAATAGGTTGATAGTAACGGCTATAAAATGCCAAGGCATTCTCGCCATCTTTAATTTTGAACATAGGATCATCACCGTCTACAGCGGCAATTTTGACTTGGCATTGACCATTATCTATCTCACCGACGTAACGCAACACCTTGCCTTCTTCAGCCGCCTTAGCAGTCAGTTCACCGAAATACGCATCCGCTTCTGACAAACGCGCCATAAAACTTTCTACATCGCCACTCGCATCAAAGCCAGGCGGTAACGCTTGATCAACAACAACGTCATCCAATTCAAGCTGCATCCCAGCTTCACGGGCAAGAATAAGCAACTTACGGGCAACATCCATACCAGAAAGGTCATCACGCGGATCCGGTTCAGTAAAGCCGTTGCTACGCGCGACTTTTGTCGCCTCACTAAAGCTCATACCTTCATCCAGCTTGCCAAAGATGAATGACAGCGAACCAGATAAGATGCCGTTAAAACGCTCCAGCTCATCACCCGCTGCCAATAGATTCTGTAGGTTTTCAATAACTGGCAGGCCCGCACCTACCGTCGTGTCGTACATGAATTTACGACGAGTACCGCGCGCTGCTTGGCGCAACTGGTGGTAGTAGTCCATGCTAGCGGTATTGGCTTTCTTGTTCGGGGTAATGACATGGAAGCCCGCAGACAAGAAGTCGACATACTGATCGGCAATCGCTTGGTCTGACGTACAATCAACGATAACAGGGTTGATGATGTGATGGCGTTTCACCAATTGAATGATACTCGCCAAGCTGAACCCTTGTGCTGGGTCCGACACCAAATCACGCCAGTTATCCAGCGCAATACCATTATGATCCAACACCATGCCACGGCTATTTACCAAGCCACAAACACGGACTTCAATATCCTGCGCGGCAAGTTTTGCTTGTTGGCGATTGATTTGATCCACTAGCTCACCGCCAACACCACCGACACCAATCACAAAGACATCAAGGTAGTGTTTGGAATTAAACAGGTTCTCGTGACATGCCTTGATCGCTTCAGAGATAGAATCTGCAGGGATTACCGCAGAGATAGCGCGTTCAGAGGACCCCTGAGCAATAGCCACAATGTTAACGTTGACTTCGGCAAGAGAAGTGAAGAAGAGCGAGGCAATGCCTTTCGAGGTACGCATACCGTCACCCACCAAGGTGACAATCGCAACATCATCAATGTATTCAACGGGTTCAAGTAGGCCATCTTTTAGCTCAAGTTCAAAGGCATCTTGCAGTGCTTGCTCTGCCGCTTGCTTATCTTGCGCCTCGATACAAAAACTGATGCTGTACTCCGACGAAGACTGGGTGATGAGTACGATTGACACACCCGCAGAAGACATGGCACCGAACACGCGGCTCGCCATGCCAACCATGCCTTTCATACCCGGGCCAGACACATTGACCATTGTCAGTTTATCAAGTGTAGTGATCCCTTTAATATCGAGGTTATCTTCACCCGTATCTTGACCAATTAGAGTGCCTGCACCTTGCGGGTTAAAACTGTTCTTAATCAGACAAGGAATATGGAACTGAGCAATGGGTGCAATGGTTTTTGGATGAAGTACAGACGCGCCAAAGTAGGATAGCTCCATTGCCTCTTGGTAACTGAGCGATTTAAGCAAACGTGCATCAGGAACAACGCGAGGATCACAGCTGTATACACCGTCCACATCCGTCCAAATCTCACAACACTCAGCACGTAAACAGGCTGCCAACACTGCCGCAGAATAGTCAGAGCCATTACGACCTAGTGTCACCAACTCACCCTTCTCATTCCCAGCAGTGAAGCCCGGCATGATATTCACATGGCCTTCCGGCAATGGATTGCGCTTAAAGTTAGCCGTGGAGACATCAATATCCACCATGGCTTCAAGGTGATCGCCTTTCGCAAACAGGTATGAAACAGGATCGATGAGACTCGCCGCTTGACCACGTGCTTCTAGCACAGACTTCATCAATGCAATCGAGACACGCTCGCCTTTACTGATGATGCGCGCGTACACGTTATCAGGACAAAGACCAAGTAGCGCAATACCGTGCACATACTGCTTCAACTGGCTCAGCGTGCTATGCAGTTTTTGCTCTACGGCTTGACGACTAAAATCCGCCACTTCCGCTTCGATACCGTCAAACAGCGATTTAAAAACAGACTCCAAGTCTTCAATCTGGCGGTCTGCTTCACCATGTGCAATGGTGTTATCAATGACAGCAACCAGCTTGTTTGTCACCTTGCCTGGTGCAGAAAGTACGACCGCAACTTCTTCTTGCTGCGCATTATTTGCAATGATGTCTGCCGCACGTAAAAATCGACTGGCATCTGCCAGAGACGATCCTCCAAACTTTAATACTCGCATCCCTATTACTCCCAACGTCCTGTCTGTCTATCTGAAAAATGGTGAAAAAAAAGCCCGCACCTTGTGAGGTTGCGGGCTTCTTATGTTCTTTTCGCGTATTAGCCCGCCCCAACACCAATAATGCCGGTAATTGTTGTAATGGTTGTTGTGCGGGTAACGATGTTGTGCATTTGTATTGAATAATCTCGCTTCATTATTGCTACTTAGAGTTACAGGTTTTTTAGCGTTTCGTCAACAAAAACCATAAAAAAGTCCCGTTTTTTCCTTACTACGCTTCAAAGAGAATTTCCAATTAGCTAATTATTTCAGCAACCTATTTTCTTAGGCTCTGCTACGCTTTTTGCATAGGGTAGATACTCAACCATCCTCATCTCGCTGTATCGATGCGTAATTTGAAGGCGCACTTTGATGGCTTGTCATTGTCGGAGTAATAATGACGCCTACGCGCGAGCATCTTGTTGGCTCGTCATGCTTGGTCACCTTCCTCGCTCGTTGACTCGAGGCCACTGGGTAGACACAGATTCTCTTTTGATAGAATAGTTATTCAGGGATAGATATGACAGCTGCGATGGAGCAATTGGTTGCTCACACCATACTACAGGGCTCTGATGCCATGTTTGGGCGTTTTCTCGATGTGACGGCAGGCGCACAGCAACGTTTCGAACAAGCCGACTGGCAAGCCGTGCATCAAGCGATGAAAAACCGCATCTCCTTTTACCAAAAACACGTCTCATTGGTGACCAATCAAATTCAGATCATGTTGGGTCGTAAGTACGCAAACCGTCAGTTCTTAATGGCAGTAAAAGCGGAATATGAAGACTTATTGCTCGACTACCCCCGCTACGACATTGCTGAAAGCTTCTTTAACTCGGTGTACTGCCGTATTTTTGAACACCGCAACATCGAGCACGAAAAACTGTTTGTACGCAGTTCTCAGCAAGGACGTATCCCCACTTACCCTGCAGGCATTAGTAAGCACTATGTCATTAATGGCGATTTGGCCCCCGCGTTGGAGCGCATCATTGATGATACGCCCTTTCATATTCCATGGGAGAACCGAGAACGTGACATCGCCTCTTTGGCGTTCAGCGTGCTAGAGCAAGTACCCAATTGCCAAGAAGTTGAGTCGCATATCGAAATGGTCAAAGAACCCTTTTTCCGGAATAAAGCGGCGTACCTCGTAGGCAAGATCCACCAAGAGGGGCATGAGATAACCCCCATTGTCATCCCATTACTCAATCGTGAGGGCAAAGCTCTGTATGTGGATGCCTGCATCTGCGACAGCAGAGAGATGAGTATTATCTTTGGCTTTGCCCGCTCTTATTTCATGGTGTATTGCTCAGCACCTTCTATCCTCGTCGCCTTCTTGCGCGATCTGATGCCTAAAAAAACCCTTGCAGAGCTCTATACCGCCATTGGTTGTCAAAAGCATGGCAAAACCGAACTTTATCGGGAGTACTTAAATCACATTGAAAGCTCAGATGACTTGTTTGTGCTCGCCCCCGGTATCAAAGGGATGGTGATGTCCGTCTTCACCCTCCCTTCTTACGACTTCGTTTTCAAAATCATCAAAGACAAGTTCGCCCCTCAGAAAGAGATTACGCATGCGACGGTGAAAGAGAAATACAAGCTGGTCAAAGAACATGACCGTGTAGGTCGAATGGCAGATACCTTAGAGTATCGAAACTTCGTCTTTGACCGACACAGATTTAGCCAAGAACTTATCGACGAGCTGCTTGCTGTCGCGCCTTCTAATATTGAGCTCAAAGATGACAAAGTGTTGATTAAACACCTCTACATGGAACGTCGCATGACTCCGCTGAATCTCTATTTAGAATCTGCCAATGAGGCTGAGCGCCAACACGCGGTAAGAGACTACGGCAACGCCCTCAAACAACTCGCGGCTGCCAACATTTTTCCGGGCGACATGCTATTAAAAAACTTTGGTGTTACACGCCACAAGCGCGTGGTTTTTTACGATTATGATGAAATCAGTTATATGAATGAGGTTAACTTCAGAGACATCCCTGAACCCAAAACACCCGAGCAAGAGATGGCCTCCGAACCGTGGTATAGCGTCGGCCCAAATGACGTGTTTCCTGAGGAGTTTCGCACCTTCTTATTTGTTGATCGCCATACACGTGACCTCTTCGCTATCGATCACGAGGATCTCTTTACCTCAGCACTTTGGAAGCAACTTCAGGCGCAAGTGCAACAAGGCCAAGTCACTGACGTCTACCCTTATAACGAAGCATTTAGGTTTAGTGGATGAGATATTCCTTTAAATTCTAAAAATTAGGGGAACTTTTTTGAAGTTGAATATGTAATAAGTGGCACGCTTGCGCTACTATGAAAATTCGACACACTTTTCAAGGAGGATCTATGAAGATACTAGCATCGCTAGCTGCTATCAGTCTGATCCTCTGTGCACCTGCGGTCTACGCAGAAGCAGACCCTGCAACCAACACCAGCAGTGGTTGGTATGTCTCATCGCAAAGCGTAAAAAAGCACAACTTCGATGTATGGCAGTTAAACAGTGGTTACTCTTACTCTGTTGCACCGAACTTGCAGCTCTACCTCAGTACGTCCCTCTATTCAGGCAACGAAACCGTTGAACCAACCCGAGGCCTAACGAGCGGGATAAAGTATGGCATCACGCCACGCGTTTCTATTGAGTCCGCAGTAACAACATCCTTGAGTAGCACGCCCGAAGACATTCAAAACGATGAAAAAGTCGCCAGCCCGGTGAGCTTTGAAGTCTCAAGCCGTTTTCATATCACCGAGAACGTCAATGTTCACGCGACCTATGATTATGAGAGTGTTGAGCAACAATACATCTTAGGCATTGGCTACCGTTTCTAGCTTTCTCTCATCAGAAAAACACTTTCAATACCGTCAAATGTCAGTCGGCTCAGGGACGTCGATACGCCCCCAAGTTATTACAGTGCGCTAAGATCGAGCGCCGTTTGTGATATCACCACCCCATTCAAGTCAGCGTAAAGATAGTTACCGGGCGACACCGCTATTTCATGTACACGCAGGGCAATCTGTTCTTCTCCTTTGTCACGTTTTTCGGTCTTAATCGGACAAGTACCCAACGCCATGACACCTATCGCCATCTTCCCAATCGCCCCCGCATCGCGAATCACACCGTTAATCACGATACCTGCCCAGCCATTCTCGAGCGCTTTTTCCGCCAGCATATCGCCAAGCAACGCACGCTGTGTCGCCCCGCTGCCATCAACAAACAGCACCCGCCCATTACCGGGCTCATTGACCCACTTTTTCACATAACTGTTATCGTGATAACAGCGTAAAGTGACTATTTCACCAGAGAAAATTTTAGTGGCCCCATAGCTTTGCCATTGCATCGGCAACCACTGCACATCATCTGGATAAACATCACACAGGTCTGGTAACAAATCGTCCATTTGGTTTCCTTAGCCTTGTTAAATGTGATCAATTTCAATCTTCGAGACAGTGATTCACTGCTCTCAGCGCATTCAGCGCTAAAAGAAAGATAGACGGCACAATCAAGTGATGGAGAAAAATCCACCAATTTTCGTCTAAACCATTGAAAAAGACCACAAGCGACACAAATCGATACAATTTAACAATCCAAAATGTGCCCCAGATTACAAAATGAGAATAAATCTCATCAAGATAAACACCAAAAGACCATACTTTTCATTGATTTAAATTCAGGAAAAGACGTTAAAGTCGGGAAATGCAGCAAGCATCGCTAAAAAGCTATCACCAATTCACAAAACGAAGAATGTATCCACGATGTTACACAATGTATGGTAAAAGGTTTGATAAGCGCTGCATTTCACTATATTTTTATGCATAGATGCTGACAAAAACAGCAATTTGCATTATCGATTTATCGAATGTTACAAAGTATGTAGATTAAGGGGGATGTGCGCTTTTTATTGATACACATCAAAGATAATACAAATTCTAAAGGCTTGTTTTCCTTAACACGTTGTTAGGAAGCTGTTAAGTGATTACAATCCCAGCCATCTAAGGAATTTACCGGCCAATGCCCATATCGGGCGTAACTCAGTTTGGGATCCCCCAATACTGATTCAATGGATGGCGTACCACACAGGTGGAGCAGAGTGCACTGCGACCGACGCCTTGCCTGTATGTGAAAAATACACATAGAATTTAAACATTCTATTTCGTTTACCGATTTACGCTTTAGATATTAGGTACTGCCAATGCAAACCCCTCAAATTCTGATTGTAGAAGACGAGCACGTAACACGTAACACCCTGAAAAGCATCTTCGAAGCCGAAGGTTACACAGTTTATGAAGCGTGTGACGGCGCAGAAATGCACCAAACTCTTTCAGAACATCACGTTAATCTAGTGATTATGGATATCAACCTGCCAGGTAAAAACGGCTTGTTGCTCGCTCGCGAATTGCGTGAGCAAGGCGACATGGCATTAATGTTCCTGACGGGTCGTGACAATGAGGTCGACAAGATCCTTGGTCTTGAAATTGGCGCTGATGATTACATCACCAAACCTTTCAACCCTCGTGAACTGACTATTCGTGCACGCAACCTACTTAGCCGCGCGATGAACCAAGGCGCGCCAACTGAAGAGAAGAAGTTGGTTGAGCGTTACCAGTTCAACGGTTGGAGCTTAGAAATCAACAGCCGCTCTCTTGTTAGCCCAGACGGTGAAAACTACAAACTGCCACGTTCTGAGTTCCGTGCTCTACTGCACTTCTGCGAGAACCCAGGCAAGATTCAAACACGTGCCGAGCTTCTTAAGAAGATGACAGGCCGTGACCTTAAACCTCATGACCGTACGGTTGACGTCACTATCCGTCGCATCCGTAAGCACTTTGAATCTGTTGCTGATACACCAGAGATCATTGCGACCATTCACGGTGAAGGTTACCGCTTCTGCGGTGAGATTGAAGAGATTTGATCCTTCAATAACCATGGCATTGAAAAAGGCACCGTTAGGTGCCTTTTCTCGTTCTATGTGACGACGTGACTGCCAACAGTTAACCGTCGACTTGCGCATCCAACCACTGTTTCAACATCTTAATGTCTTCCGGGTAGCCTGCGCGAATCTGCTCAATCCAGTCTTCAATATTCTCCCACCAAGCTGGCTGTTCAGGCGACTGGGCTTTCTGGGCTATCTGCTGGATGTGTTTCAAACCAACAGAGCCCGCGGCACCTTTTATCTTGTGCGCTTCACTGGCGATACCTTTCTGGTCTTTCGCAGTCATATTCGAATCGAGAATCGCCATATAGTCAGGCATGAGCTTCTCAAACATCGCAATGCTGTCATAGACAGGTTTCGTCCCGACAATATCGACATAAGATTCCAACATGTCGAGATCAAGAATATCTTCGTAATCAGGCGCCACGCGCACCTCCGTCTCTTCTGGCATCGGTAAATCGGCTTCAGGACAGTACTGGCTCAACACTTGGCTAATCGCTTTTACATTCAGCGGCTTGCTCAAGGCATCATCCATCCCACTATCAAGATACTGCTGCTTATCTTTCATTAAGTTGGCCGTCAGCGCGATAACTGGCGGCAAGTGACTACAAGACAAACGCCACTGCTTAGCGATATCGAATCCCGTCATATCTGGCAATTGGATATCGAGTAAGATGAGGTCAAACTCTTCCGGTTGGAAGTGCTCTAAAGCTTCGTGACCGTTTCTCGCAACAGACACGTTGTGGCCTAGGTTTTCAAGCAACGACTTCGCGACAGTAATATTGAGTTCAATATCTTCTACCATCAAGATTTGCAGCGCGCGATGTGCCGTCGTTACCCCTTCTTCTTCCGATTCAATGCCATCAGCAAGTGGCACGGTAATGGTTACAGTGAACGTACTGCCATGGCCAAGTTCACTATCCACGGTGATATCACCATGCATCATTTGCACCCATTGGCGAGAAACCGCTAAGCCAATCCCAGTCCCCAACGCGTGCAGGTTGTTATCTTTCGATTTCACTTGGTAATACATGGCAAAGATCTTATCGAGCTCTTGCTCTGGAATACCAATCCCACTGTCTTCGACCTCAAAGATTATTTCCGCTAAACCATCTTGTACATCCGCACTCACTGAGAGTACGACGCCTCCTTCTGAGGTAAACTTGATGGCGTTACTCATCAAGTTCCACAAGACTTGACGCAAGCGGGTACCATCAATATCAACAAACTCAGGCAAATCGCTGAGTTCATCTAAGTCAAAACGCAGTCCTTTCTGCTCGGCCATCAACTGGGAAATGGACCCCACTTCAGTGACAAAGTCATGGAAGTTCGTCGGTTTTGGTAATAGCTCCATCTTGCGACGATCAAACTTATCCATATCGATGATGTCGTTGAAGATGTTACCTAAAGTGATGGCGCTGACGTGAATCGTACGCAGATGAGTACGTTGCTCATCGCTGAGTCGCGTATCCAGTAACATACGACTTAGCCCGACAATCCCATTGAGCGGTGTACGTAACTCATGGCTGATGGTGGAAATAAAGGCGGTTTTATCTCGACTGGCCTTTTCTAATGACTCTTGGTGACGTTTACGCTCAGTAATGTCCCGACCAAAACCCATTAAGCCAAGTCGCTTGCCACTACGATTGTAGAAAGGCACTTTGCGCAGCTCAAAGTAGGCTTGTCGCCCATCAGGGTATTTGAGCCACTGCTCATAGGTTAACGAGATATTGGACTCGAACACTTGCTTATCGGTTTCAATGATTCGCGTCGCTTCTTCTTCACTGTAGACATCGGCAGGCGTTAAGCCTACTAACTCTTTTTCCGTTTTACCCGTTAGCTCCTGCACGGCTTTGTTACAGCCTGAAAATTGAAACTCTTCATTACGATAATAAATAAGATCAGGTGAGGCATCGAGGAAGGAGCGTAATAAGACACTTTGCTCAGCAAGGTCGAGCTGCGCTTTCTCACGATGAAATACCTCACTTTCAAGATCTTCGAGCGCGATCTGCAAGCTCATTTCCACTTTTTGACGCTCTTCAATTTCCTGATTCAGCTTCGTAATGTTCGCTTGTAACTGTTGATTAAGCTCGAGATCTCGGCCTCGCATCTCTTCCAGTTTACTGACCAGCTTTGATAACCGCTGGCGAGAATCTTCAAGTTGATCCACAACCACTGAGAGAAAATAGACCGCCCAAGGGGTTATCAGTAGTCCAAAAAAAACGGAGCGCAAAATATCGCTATCGTGCACTGAGCCATTCAAAATCAAGGTGATCGAGACTTGCATCACAACGGCCAGTGCCACTAAGGCAATGGCGAGCAACATACTGAAGCGCATCAGCCCCAGTTTGACCATCAGGTCGACGTAATATTGGGCGAGGATCTTTATCTGTTTCATTGTTCTAATACTTTATCCTGTGAGCCAATTAGGTTGTGTGTTCGGTTGCGCCCCGCATCTTTGGCGATATAAAGCGCTTTGTCTGCTAACGCGACGAGTTCACCATAGTCTTGTTCACGAGTAGGTACGATAGTCGCAATGCCCAAACTGACAGTTAATACATCAGCAACCTGTGAGTGGCCATGAACAACGCCTTTCTCTGCTAACGCTTCATGGATTGAGGTCGATACAACCTGCGCGCCGAGGTTATCCGTATTGGGGAGTAAGAATGCAAACTCTTCACCACCATAACGTGCAACGACGTCGCTCTCACGACGAATGACGGACTTAAATACTTGCGCTACTTGTCTCAACGCTTCATCACCCTGCTGGTGGCCATAGTTATCGTTAAACGCTTTGAAGTAATCAATATCGCATAAGATCAACGACAAAGGTTTCATCTCACGGACATGGGTATGCCAAAGTTTGGTTAACTGCTCATCAAAACTACGACGGTTAGCGACTTTGGTTAAGCTATCAACAAAACTGAGCTCTTGCAGATCCATGATCGCATCAGCTAACTGCTGCTCAGCCATCTTCCGCTCGGTGACATCGCGCGCCATTAGGAGCACACCCTTAGAATCACTGAGCGGATCATTATAAGGTGAGCGCATCACTTCATACCAAAGCGGCGTTCCATCATCGAGGATCACATACTCCTCATCCTTGATGGTTTTGCCCTCTTCCATCACTTCCATATCTTTGGCTTGCTGCTCTTGCCACGCTTCTTCGCCCAACACATCAGCAACGCGAATACCGCGTAGGTCATCGCGACCGTGCGCGACCCAGCGAATAAAAGCTTCGTTACAACCCACATACATACCATGTTCGTTGTAAAGGCCGATGGGATCTTGGCTGGCCGCGAACAAGGTATCGAGCAAATTTGTGCGTTGAGCTAGCGTCTGCTCAGTTAACTCACGCTTCTCTATCTCTTGGCGCAAGCTCTCCTGCATTTCATGCCAGTCAGTAACATCATGACTAATAAATAAGGTACCAAAAGCACCACCATTATCATCGATGAGTGACGTTTGGCTTGTCTCAAGCAGTCGACTTGTGCCATCAGGAGCGGTAGTCCAATTGGTGCTAGAGCGACGACCTAAACCCGCTTCGGTCTCATCTGACATGATGCCTTCTTCAACCCGGCCTTGCCAAAACCGATCAAACGACTTGTTAGTACCGAGTACATTGCCGTCATTATTGGTGTAATGCACCATCTCCGCTAACGAGTTCAATACACTCTGAAACACTTGGGTTTCGGTATGCTTGGAAGCACTTGATGTCGAGCTGCGATACGGTGGCGTGATAAACAACAGGTGCGCCCTTTCACCATGAAAAGCAATCTGCTCGCCAGACATCACCACATTCATAGGGGGTTGGTCCGCCAAATAAAAGGTTTCTTTGGCAAAGCTAAACCCGCGCTCAAAATCATAATGGCGCAATAACTGTTGGAATACTTGCGCGTCCAGTGATGGCGGGTAAAAGTAGTTCTTACCGACTTTGCGCACTTGCAGAAATTCTCGCGCTGTTTTGTTGCCGTAAAGTAGTTGTCCGTCTTTGGCTCGGATCACGAGAGTGCAGGTCGGTAAACGCGTTAATGTGGGATAAATAGCGGAAAAGTCAGGACGGGTGTCTGGCTTAATTAACAAGCGAATTGCCGCGCCAATCACAAAGATGATGCCACACAGGTGCGCTAAATAATCGGCAACGAATTCGGGAAGAAAGTCGATGCTTAATGTGGTCAATAAAAAATAGCTCAGTGCTGCGACTGGGAGCAGTAACAGTACCAGGCCAAGGTGGCGGATGGCGTTGCGCATACTTCTCTTCCTTGAGAAACCTCAATGAGATCAATTGTGTCTCAACGTTGACATTGTGGTTGAGTATATACAAAAGGCGCGCCGACAGCACTGCCTTGTGCACCTGTTGCATCTAATCTGCGACCTATCTCGGTCATCGCAAGCCATCGATTTTCACACCATAGAGGTGCGAGCAGGGTTGGCCTACGTGCAGAAGCAGAGACACGATGATATACCACTTCAGCAGGCGTGTGCTGAATCATCAACGCTGCAGTATCACAATATTCCTCTAAACCGATCGCCTCTAGTCGTCCTGCTTGCCAAGCTTTAGCCATGGTACTGCCTTCAACGATATGCAACGAATGTAGCTTGATACCATCGACACCCGTATCAACCACGCGCTTCAAGGTTGACAGATTGTCTTGCGCGGTTTCGCCGGGTAATCCAACTATAAGATGACAACAGACTTTTAAGCCTAAAGCTCGGGCACGACGAGTGATAACGTCATAAGCATCAAAATCGTGGCCGCGGTTAATACGTTTCAGCGTTTTCTCGTGTGCCGTCTGTAACCCCAGTTCCAGCCACACCTCATAGCCTTGTTGTTGATATTCGGCTAAAAGTTTCAAAGCCGCATCAGGCACACAATCAGGCCGGGTGCCAACACACAAGCCAACAATATCTGCACCTCGCAGTGCTTCCTCATACATATGACGCAATGTTTCCACTTCAGCATAGGTATTGGTATAGGCTTGGAAGTAGGCGAGATAACGCCGCGCTCTATCCACTTCACCCGCGCGGTTCGCTAGCTGCTGCTCTATCGGGATCAATTTTGCACTCTCATCCGCAAACGAAGCGACATTACAAAAGGTGCACCCCCCACGGCCAATCGTGCCATCACGATTTGGGCAAGAGAAACCACCATGCAAGGTGAGCTTATGCACACGCTCGCCATAACGACGCTGCAAATCTTGACCAAAAGTATTTACCAGTTCATGTAACTGCACAGGGGCTCTCTCATTCAAAACAGATAGCCGCGCACTCTACCATTCCTCATACCTTAGAACTTTGCCTTAGAACAAACGGCCTTCAATTGGTGAAAGTCACTGCAAAGTAATTTAATTACACAACTTTCCTCGGCGTTTGAAAGGTATTTTCAACACTTTATTGGGCTGTAGCACGTCACTCTTCGCATTCAAATGCAGAATCTATTCAACTTTAGTCGAGTTCATTATCAATAATGGTATAAAAACCCACCAAGAAAACGATTGCCTATAGAGAGTTAGGGATTTTTTTATGACATACCGCAAACTTTTGTTGGTAATTAAAGTGTCAAAATTGTAGGATAGTTACATAAATGTGTATTTTCTGAGCAATGGGATATACCGTTATATCGCTAAAAACAGCGAATAAATCATAATTAATAAAACTTCTTAGCATGTTTCACTATCTTTAAGTGCATGCAAAAAGGATTCGTTTGCGCAAAATCAGCTATGTGCAAACGCGTGCTTGCCCTCAACAGACTGCTCTCTGGTCTCGGCAAGCACTAGGACTAAGGACAAGACAGGCCACGGAATAGAGCCTGTTGACACTGGAAGGACGTATCTATGACAGATCTAGAGCAAAAGGCTCAGGGACTTTATGTGCCTGAAATGGAGCATGATGCCTGTGGTATCGGCTTTGTTGCCCACCTTAAGAATCGTAAATCTCATCAAATCGTCACCCAAGCACTTGATATGCTGGCACGGATGGAACACCGTGGTGGTCAGGGCTGCGACCCTTGCAGTGGTGATGGTGCGGGTATCTTGCTACAGAAACCACATGAGTTTCTGCTAGAAGAGACCCAAAAGATTGGCATTAAACTCCCATCATTTGAACAATATGGTGTCGGTGTTGTGCTATTCCCGAAAGATGAGCACAAACGCGAGCAATGTCGTGACATCCTAGAGCGCAATGCGAAGCGCCTTGATCTCGAAGTCATTGGCTACCGCGTACTGCCTACCGATAACTCGATGATCGGTGAAGATCCGCTAAGTACTGAACCGCAATTCGAACATGTGTTTGTAACCGGCGGCGCGAACATGGATCCAGCGGTCCTAGAGCGTAAACTTTATGTACTTCGAAACTATACAGTACGTGTCTGCCTAGAAAGCGTTTCTAACATCGGTGACGATTTCTACATTAACTCTTTCTCATACAAGACACTTGTCTACAAAGGTCAGCTCACCACTGAGCAGGTACCTCAGTACTTCCTAGACCTACAGAACCCAACCATGGTGACCGCGCTGGCGCTGGTTCACTCTCGTTTCTCGACCAACACCTTCCCAAGATGGCGTCTGGCTCAGCCTTTCCGTTACATTGCCCACAATGGTGAAATCAACACCGTTCGCGGTAACCTTAACTGGATGAAGGCACGTGAAGCCCTGCTCGACTCTGAGCTGTTCACTGAGCAAGAGCTCAGCATGCTGCTGCCAATCTGCCAAGAAGGTGCCTCAGACTCTGCCAACTTCGATATGGCGCTTGAGCTTCTCGTTCTTTCTGGTCGTACGCTGCCACATGCACTGATGATGATGATCCCAGAAGCATGGCAAGAAAACGACACCATGGACGCAAAACGCCGTGCCTTCTACCAGTACCATGCCAATGTCATGGAACCATGGGATGGCCCAGCCTCTGTGTGTTTCACCGATGGTGTGCAAGTCGGTGCAACGCTTGACCGTAACGGCCTACGCCCATCTCGCTACACAGTCACTAAAGATGATTTCCTTGTGATGGCATCTGAGTCAGGTGTTGTTGAGATTGAGCCAGAGAACATTCAATACCGTGGTCGCCTACAGCCGGGTCGTATCTTCGTTGCTGACTTAGAGCAAGGTCGCATCATTTCAGATGAAGAAGTGAAAGACTCAATCGCGACAGCACAACCTTATGAAGACTGGGTGAAGAAACACCTGTTGAACATGGATGCGCTGCCAGAAGCAGACAACATGCATCATCAGCCAAGTCCAGAGCGCTTGATGCACCACCAACAAGCGTTTGGTGTGAGCAGTGAAGAAGTTAACGAAATCATCGTACCGATGTCGCGTGACGGTAAAGAACCGCTCGGTGCGATGGGTGCTGACTGGCCACTCGCCGTGCTTTCGCATCAATCACAGCATCTTTCTAACTACTTTAAGCAGCTCTTCGCACAGGTAACCAACCCGCCGATCGACCCGATCCGTGAGCGCATGGTCATGTCGCTTAAGACTTACCTCGGTAAGAGCCACAACCTGTTAACAGAAACGCCTGAGCACTGCCTTAAAGTCGAAATTGAATCTCCAGTCCTGAGCAATGCGGAGCTTGAAAAGCTGCGTGCGATTGATAACGAGCATCTACAAGCAAAAACGCTGGATATCGTGTTCAATGCCAGTGGCGAAGATGGCAAGCTAGAGCGCGCGCTGAAGCGTATCTGTCAGTACTCTGAAGATGCGGTTGTCGATGGCTACTCCATCATTATCCTGACTGACCGCGCTGTAAACTCTAACCACGCCGCTATCCCAGCGATGCTGGCGGTCGGTGCAGTACACCACCACCTAATTCGCAAAGGTCTGCGTGCCAAATGTGACATCGTGGTCGAAACCGGTGATGCACGTGAAACGCACCACTTTGCAACCCTGCTGGGTTACGGTGCCAATGCGGTCAACCCATACCTAGTTACAGAGACCATCATTGACCTACAGAAGCGTCGCAAACTTGACCCTGAAACACCATCAGACAAGTTGTTCGAGAACTTCCGTAAAGCTGTTAACGCAGGCTTGCTGAAGATCTTCTCGAAGATGGGTATCTCTACTCTGCAGTCATACCATGGCGCGCAGATTTTCGAAGCGCTGGGTATTAGCAAATCAGTCGTTGATAAATACTTCAGCGGTACGGTTTCACGTATCGAAGGTTTAACCATCGATGACATTGCGAAAGAAGTCCTTATTCGTCACCGCCTAGGTTACCCAACTCGTGAAATCCCAGTACAAATGCTGGATGTGGGTGGTGTCTATCAGTGGAAACAGCGTGGTGAAAAACACCTGTTCAACCCTGAAACTATTCACTTACTACAAAAATCGACCCGTAACCGTGACTTCGACCAGTTCAAACAGTACTGCCACGAAGTTGACTCACAAGGCGATGATGCAGCAACTCTACGCAGCCAACTTGAGTTCGTGAAGAACCCAGCAGGTAGCATTCCGCTGGCGGACGTTGAACCGGTTGAAAGCATCTTGAAGCGCTTTGCGACGGGGGCAATGAGCTTCGGTTCTATCTCTTACGAAGCCCACTCGACACTTGCCGTTGCGATGAACCGCATTGGCGCAAAATCTAACTCGGGTGAAGGTGGTGAAGACCCAGCACGCTTCGAGAAGAAAGAAAACGGCGATTGGGAACGTTCAGCGATCAAGCAGGTTGCTTCAGGTCGTTTCGGCGTTACCTCTTACTACCTTGCTAACTCTGAAGAGATTCAGATCAAGATGGCACAAGGTGCGAAGCCAGGTGAAGGTGGTCAGTTGCCAGGTGACAAAGTCGATGACTGGATCGGTGCAACACGTCACTCGACTCCGGGTGTCGGCCTCATCTCGCCACCACCTCACCACGATATCTACTCAATCGAAGATTTGGCACAGCTTATCTACGATTTGAAAAATGCTAACCGTGAAGCACGTGTCAACGTGAAACTGGTCTCGGAAGCGGGTGTCGGTACCATCGCTTCAGGTGTTGCGAAAGCAAAAGCAGACGTTGTGCTTATTGCTGGTTTTGATGGTGGTACGGGTGCTTCACCTATCTCGTCAATCCGCCACACGGGTCTACCGTGGGAGTTGGGTTTGGCAGAAACACACCAGACACTACTGAAAAACGGCCTACGTAACCGTATCGTTGTTCAAAGTGATGGTCAGATGAAAACACCACGTGATTTGGCAGTCGCAACGCTACTGGGTGCCGAAGAGTGGGGTGTTGCAACAGCGGCACTGGTAGTTGAAGGGTGTATCATGATGCGTAAGTGTCACTTGAACACTTGCCCAGTCGGTATCGCAACCCAAAACAAAACACTGCGTGAGCGCTTTGATGGTCGCGTAGAAGACGTCGTGACTTTCTTCAAATACATGGCAGAAGGTTTACGTGAAATCATGGCAGAGCTTGGTTTCCGCTCTATCGATGAGATGGTCGGTCAATCGCAGAAACTGCGTATCCGTCAAGACATCGGTCACTGGAAATACAAGAACCTGAATCTGTCACCTGTACTGCACATTGAAGAAGCCCGTGATATCGATGGCAACTACTGCCAACGTGAGCAAGACCACGGCCTTGAAGCGGTACTGGATCGCAAGCTCATCGAAGCGGCTGCGCCGGCACTTTACGAAGGCATTGCAGTCGAAGCAAGCTTCCCAGTGGTCAACACTGACCGTAGCGCCGGTACGATGTTGTCTAACGAAATCTCTAAGATTTACAAAGACAAAGGTCTGCCTCAACCGATGAAAGTGAAGTTCGACGGTAGTGCGGGCCAAAGCTTCGGTGCCTTCCTTGCCAAAGGGGTGACCTTTGAAGTTGAAGGGGATGCCAACGACTACTGGGGTAAAGGGCTTTCTGGCGGTACGCTGGTACTTTACCCAGATGCGAAGTCTGACATCATTCCAGAAGATAACATCGTGGTCGGTAACGTCTGTTTCTACGGTGCAACTTCCGGTGAGTCTTACATTCGTGGTATGGCCGGTGAGCGTTTCTGTGTACGTAACTCAGGTGCCAAAGTTGTCGTTGAAGGCGTGGGTGACCACGGCTGTGAATACATGACAGGTGGTGTGGCCGTTATTCTAGGTCAAACAGGCCGTAACTTTGCAGCAGGTATGAGTGGCGGTGTCGCTTACGTCTGGGATCAGTTCGAAAACTTCGAAACCAAACTTAACAAAGAGTTGGTGGATCTTGATCCAATCGAAGAAGAAGACAAAGTACTACTGAAAGAGATGCTAACCAAGCACGTCGAATTGACAGGTAGCTCGGTTGCAGAAACATTCCTTGGTAATTTCGAAGATAACCTCACCCGGATGGTGAAGGTCATGCCAAGAGACTACAAAGCAGTACTACAGAAGCGTAAAGCGGAAGCTGAAAACAAGGAAGTGGAGGCGATCAATGGGTAAGCCAACTGGATTTCTCGAGCACGGCCGCGAGTTGCCGTCGAAAGTTGCCCCTGAAGTACGTATTCAGGACAACAAAGAGTTCGTACTGAACCAAGAGTTCGGTGAAAAAATCAATGAGCAATCATCACGTTGTATGGACTGTGGTGTACCTTTCTGTCACAACGGTTGTCCGATTGGTAACATCATCCCAGAGTTCAACGACGCGGTGTATCGCGACAGTTGGGAAGAAGCGTGGAACATTCTCAGTTCAACCAACAACTTCCCTGAGTTCACTGGCCGGGTCTGTCCCGCGCCATGTGAAACGGCCTGTGTCTTGGGTATCAACCAAGACCCTATCACTATCTGTAACATTGAAAAGACCATTGTCGAAACTGCCTACCGTGAAGGTTACGCCAAACCTAAAACGCCACGTAAGCGTTCTGGCAAAACCGTTGCCATCATCGGCAGTGGCCCTGCTGGTCTTGCGGCGGCTGAACAGCTCAATAGCGCTGGCCACTGTGTGACCGTTTACGAGCGTGATGAGAAAGTCGGTGGTCTCTTGCGCTTTGGTATCCCTGATTTCAAACTCGGTATGGATATCATTGATCGTAAAGTGAATTTGATGGCCGAAGCGGGCATCAAATTTGAGGTGAATGCGCACATCGGTGTTGATATCAATGCGCAGCAGTTGCGCCAAGAGTTTGATGTTGTCCTCCTCACGGGTGGTTCAACTGTGCCGCGTAACCTGCCGATTCCGGGTCGTGAGCTCAATGGCGTTCACTTCGCGATGGAGTTCCTAGGTCAAAACAACCGCCGTGCTAACGACATGGACCTCAAAGGTGAAGAGCTTCATGCGAAAGGCAAACATGTCGTCGTTATTGGTGGTGGTGATACTGGCTCTGACTGTGTTGGTACTTCAAATCGTCACGGCGCAGCGAGCATCACCCAAGTTGAAATCATGCCGATGCCACCTGAAAAGCGTCCCGCAAATCAGCCTTGGCCTGAGTACCCAATGATCCTTCGCACCTCAACTTCTCATGAAGAAGGCTGTGAGCGTCACTGGAATATCCTCACCAAAGAGTTCATCGGTGATGACAAGGGCAACGTTAAAGCACTGCGCATTGCCGATATCAAGTGGGAAGAAGCACAACCCGGTCAACGTCCTGGCTTTAACGAAGTCGAAGGCAGCGAGCGCATTATTCCTTGTGATATGGCGTTCTTGGCAATGGGCTTCTTACACCCAGAACCGCATGGTGTGCTTGCACAACTTGATATCGCGCTCGATGAACGTGGTAACGTTGCGACAGAAGGCTTCATGACTAACCAAGATGGCGTCTTTGCCGCTGGTGATATGCGTACAGGCCAATCGTTGGTGGTACGTTGCATCAATGAAGGTCGTGAATCAGCACGTGCGGTTGATGCTTACCTGATGGGTGGTTCAAACCTCGAAGCAAAAGCCGATTCACTGATGCTTTCAGTGTAATTGAGTACACTGTCAGAATTAGTTGACGCAAGTTTAAGCAACCTAATCTCCTCAAAGCCAGTCAACCGACTGGCTTTTTCTTTACTCTGCACCAAGTTACCTTTCTCACCGCGTCTCTAGGCTGCCCGAGATTGCAAACCTAATGACTTTTAGTGCATAACACGCTTTTCAGACTGGCCGTCAAGTTACGTACCACGAATGGAAACCTTGCTTACATCTATAGTTTTATCTCGAATTATTCCTTAGACTAATGCCGATTTTCGCCCCTATACGAGATAAGCCATGAAGCTAAATCAACTTACCATTCGTCAGAAGCTGACGTTTGCGATGGTGTTTGCTGTGCTAGCAGCGACCACTTTGGTTAGTGTTATCAGTCAACGTCAAGCGCACAATGTTGTCGAGCAACGTCTGATTGAGCGAGAGCTGCCCGCCACCCTGCAGCAGATCCGCAATCAAATTGATAAGGAAATCTCGCTACTCCTCGCTGCTGCCGAGCAGCTTGCGACTAACCAGTTGGTGCATGAACGCATTGAAGAAACACAGGATCCTGCTGGTGAAGAGGATGTCATTGATGTACTTCGTTCTGTGCGCAAGCAATACGACCTTTTTGATGCCTCGGTCGCGAACCGCCAAACAGGGGATTACTGGAATCAGGCGGGTTACCTGCGTCGCCTAAACCACCAGCAAGATGGTTGGTTCTATGCATTTCGCGATACGGGCAACGAGCGAATGGTTAACGTCTTCGAAGAAGAGAATGGCGACGTAAAGATGTTCCTGAACTATCAAGAACTCAATGGCGTCGGCATGTCAGGATTGTCGAAATCCATCGATGAGATGGTACGTTTCCTCGATACATTCCAATTAGAAGACACAGGCTTTATCTACATGGCGGATGCCAGCGGCATGATTCGTCTTCACCGTGATGATAGCATTGCGGGCAACCGCACCTTGCGCCAACACTATGGGAATGGTGTCGCTCACCTTCTTGATAAGTCAGCATTCTCATTGGTCGAAATCGAGCGCGATGGCATCGATATTTTAGTCGCTGCAAGCTATATCCCATCGATGGATTGGTATGTTGTCGCCGAACTTCCAACGGATGAAGCCTTTGTTGAAATTGATGCGGTCGCTCGCGAGATTTTGCTTTGGACCATCGGCACCGTCATTTTGTTTGGCCTACTCGCGATTTGGCTCAGCAACACCATTACACGCCCAATTACCAAGCTATCCGAAGTGTTCACCGATCTCGGTGAAGGCGAAGGTGATCTGCGTCACCGCATCGACGTCAAAGGCAATGATGAACTCGCGCAACTAGCACAAGGCTTCAACGGCTTTATTAGCAAGATTCATCAGTCAGTCACTGAGGTTGCAGATACAGGTAACAGCCTGCGCTCTGCCGCAGAGGCCGTCGCCGATCAATCGCGCCTCACCCTCGACAACAGCCATAATCAACGTGACCGTATTCTACAAGTCGTCACCGCAATCAACGAAATGGGCGCAACCATTAACGAGATTGCCGCCAATGCAGCACAAGCAGCCGATGCAGCCCAGAATGCCGAAACGGAATCCGCAACGGGTCAAAACGTTGTGACACAGGCGCGAGAGAACATTGTTCAACTTGCTGAAGATATGAATGGCGTTGCTGCGACTATTGAGTCGCTGGCAGAAAACACCCAAGCGATTGGCAGTATTCTCGATGTGATTCGTGGTATTTCAGAGCAGACCAACCTGCTCGCATTGAACGCTGCCATTGAAGCCGCACGTGCTGGTGAGCAAGGTCGCGGTTTTGCTGTGGTCGCCGACGAAGTGCGCAGTCTCGCAAGTCGCACTGCCGCTTCGACGGATGAAATACAAGAGATGATTAATCGCCTCCAAAGTGAAGCAGGAAAAGCGGTCGGCGCGATGGAACAAAGTAAATCTCTGAGTGAGGAAGGAGCTCAAGGCGCTGACAAAGCCTCACAGGCGCTTCAAGCGATCTCAGCCCGTATTAGCTTGATATCGGATATGAACATTCAAGTAGCGACTGCAACAGAAGAGCAGTCATCCGTGGTCAACGAGATTAATACCAATATCGAAGACATCAATCACAATACGCAGAACAGTGCCGACAGCGCCGCACAACTTGCTGATGCCAGCGAATCACTGCGCACCCTATCGCAACGACTTGATACGCTAGTGAGCGGCTTCAAGCTCTAACCCGATTCGCACCCCGACCGCGTCGGGGTGCGCCATTTCTGATATTGGCTACAGAGATCACCCATCGTTCCCCTCTGTCTTTCTGCTCCATGACCCACCTCTCCTCTCTAGAAATACGTCTACACTGAACATACTCATAAACGCATGCCCCTTTAAGAGTTATGCGCCATGTTGACCACTTGTTGAGATATTGTTAATTTGTCGGGTCGAGCAATTATTAATCTAATAATCAAAAAAGAACACAAACACTGGAAGGTATCGTTGAGCAGGATAGCTCCCCCACACACTGGGTACCTTCGCGACAGACAAGTAGCAAAGCGTACCGCCGACTGGTTACAGGAGGTGGCCGTTGTGATGTAGGGAGAAATGCTATGACACTGTATGACCCGAGCCTTGAAAAGGACAACTGTGGATTTGGGTTAATCGCCCACATGGAGGGTGAAACAAGCCACCGATTAGTCAGGACGGCCATTTCGGCGCTGGATCGCATGACACACCGTGGCGGCATTGCTGCAGATGGTAAAACGGGCGATGGATGTGGCCTTCTACTTCGAAAGCCCGAAGAATACTTCAGAACCATTGCTGAAGAGAGCGGCTGGCAACTCGCCAACGTGTTTGCCGTGGGGATGATTTTTCTTAGCCGCGATCCTGTCAAAGCGCAACAAGCGCGTGATGTCATCAGTCAAGAACTCGCCCAAGAGACCACGACGATTGCAGCGTGGCGAGATGTACCCATAGAGCCTGCTGTATTAGGGCCAATCGCAAGCAAATCCTTACCGCAAATTGAGCAAGTGTTAGTGAACGCCCCCGCGGGTTGGAAACCACGAGATCTCGAACGCCGCCTCTATATTGCCCGTCGTCGTATCGAAAAACGGTTAGCTGAAGATAGCGATTTTTATATCTGTAGTCTCTCAACGCAAGTCGTCGTCTACAAAGGGCTCTGCATGCCGGCTGACTTACCTCGCTTCTATCTCGACTTAGCCGATCTCAGACTAGAAACCTCTATCTGCCTCTTCCACCAGCGTTTTTCAACCAATACACAGCCACGCTGGCCACTGGCTCAGCCATTCCGCTATCTCGCTCACAATGGCGAAATCAATACCATCGAAGGCAACCGCCAATGGGCACGAGCGAGAGCATACAAGTTTGCCTCACCGCTCCTGCCCGACTTACAAAGTGCCGCGCCTTTCGTCAATGAAACAGGCTCTGACTCTTCCAGCCTCGACAATATGCTAGAGCTTTTCCTCGCGGGCGGAATGGACTTGTTCCGAGCCATGCGTATGTTGGTGCCACCCGCTTGGCAAAACCATCCCGACATGGATCCGGCTCTGCGCGCATTCTACGATTTTAACTCCATGCACATGGAGCCTTGGGATGGCCCA
This sequence comes from Thaumasiovibrio subtropicus, assembly GCF_019703835.1. Classification (NCBI taxonomy): domain Bacteria; kingdom Pseudomonadati; phylum Pseudomonadota; class Gammaproteobacteria; order Vibrionales; family Vibrionaceae; genus Thaumasiovibrio; species Thaumasiovibrio subtropicus. The sequence goes on from NZ_AP023054.1 coordinate 3,126,573, forward strand.
GCTGGCATTGTCATGTCAGATGGCCGTTATGCCGCCTGTAACCTCGATCGCAATGGCCTACGTCCTGCTCGCTATGTGATCACCAAAGACAAGTTCATTACCTTGGCATCCGAAATCGGCATTTGGGATTACGCCCCTGATGAAGTCGCGGAAAAAGGCCGTGTGGGCCCGGGGGAACTCCTCGTCATTGATACCCGTACGGGTAAACTGTGGCACTCAGAAGATATCGATAATGAACTGCAAAGCCGTCACCCTTACAGAGAGTGGATGGACAGCAATGTACACCGCTTAACCCCGTTTGAATCACTGGCAGATGAGCAGGTAGGACAACGGGATTTCGACGCGGACAAACTGAAGATTTATCAAAAGCTCTTTGCGGTCAGCAATGAAGAGCTAGACCAAGTGCTGCGCGTCATGGGGGAAATGGGCCAAGAAGCCACAGGCTCGATGGGAGATGACGCACCGATGGCGGTGCTATCCAGTAAAGAGCGCCTCGTCACTGACTACTTCCGCCAGAAATTTGCGCAAGTGACCAACCCGCCGATAGATCCGCTGCGTGAAAAGCATGTGATGTCACTGGCAACCTGCATCGGCCAAGAGATGAATGTCTTTTGTGAAGCGGATGGTCATGCCCATCGCATCGCATTTAGTTCACCCGTGCTGCTCTATTCTGATTTGCAGCAATTGATCAACCTCGAAGGACCACACTACAAGCACCAAGTCATCGATATAAACTACCCTCCGCAGCAAGCGAGTCTTGAGCAGGCTATCCAGACGCTTTGTGATAATGCGGAGAAAGCGGTGCGTGAAGGTGCGGTGATGGTCTTACTCTCAGACCGCAATATCAGTAAAGAAACCCTACCCATTCCCGCAGCCATGGCGGTGGGCGCGGTGCAAAAGCGTTTAGTTGATCAACACTTGCGTTGCGATGCCAACATCGTTATCGAAACAGCAACCGCACGCGACCCACACCAATTTGCGGTGCTACTCGGCTTTGGCGCCACCGCGGTTTACCCGTATTTAGCCTATGAGTCACTGGCGCAGATGGTCGACAGTAACGTGATCGCCACGTCCTATCGCGATGTCATGCTCAACTTTAGAAACAGCATCAATAAGGGGCTGTTCAAAATCATGTCGAAGATGGGGATTTCGACGATTGCCTCCTACCGTTGTTCGCAACTTTTTGAGTCCGTAGGACTTCACCAAGACGTGGTTGATCTCTGCTTCCACGGCGTTGCTAACCGTATATCAGGGGCCAACTTCAGCGATTTCGAGCAAGATCTCTACAATCTTTCTCGCCGCGCTTGGCTAAAACGCCGTCCAGTTGATAACGGCGGGTTACTCAAATATGTCCATGGTGGCGAGTACCATGCCTATAACCCCGATGTTGTTGGCCAACTGCAACAAGCGGTTAAATCTGGCAGTGCCAACGACTATGCGACGTTCGCAAAAACCGTCAATGAGCGCCCTGCTGCCGCATTCCGCGATCTACTCAAGCTCAAACCAAGCGAACAACCACTCCCCATCGACAAGGTTGAGCAGGCGAGCGACCTTTACAAACGCTTTGACTCCGCGGCCATGTCGATTGGCGCGTTAAGCCCAGAAGCGCACGAGTCGTTAGCCATTGCGATGAACCGTTTAGGCGGCTATTCCAACTCAGGCGAGGGGGGCGAAGATCCACGCCGCTTTAACAGCGAAAGAAACTCAAGGATCAAACAGGTCGCGTCTGGACGCTTTGGCGTGACGCCCCATTATCTCTCCAATGCAGATGTCATCCAGATCAAAGTCGCGCAAGGCGCCAAGCCAGGTGAAGGTGGGCAACTGCCGGGCCACAAAGTGACAACCGAAATCGCCAAGCTGCGTTATTCCGTGCCCGGTGTCACGCTCATTTCGCCGCCACCGCATCATGACATCTATTCCATCGAAGATCTGGCGCAGTTGATCTTCGACCTCAAACAGATCAACCCCAGTGCGATGGTCTCGGTCAAGCTCGTCTCTGAGCCCGGTGTCGGCACTATCGCAACCGGTGTCGCTAAGGCCTATGCCGATCTGATCACCATCTCTGGTTATGACGGTGGTACTGGCGCTAGCCCACTCACCTCAGTCAAATACGCGGGCAGCCCTTGGGAGTTAGGCCTTGCTGAAACCCAACAGGCACTCGTTGCAAACGGCTTGCGCCATAAAATTCGCCTTCAAGTGGATGGCGGACTAAAAACTGGGCTCGACGTCGTTAAAGCAGCCATTTTAGGGGCAGAAAGCTTTGGTTTTGGCACCGCGCCCATGGTCGCGCTGGGCTGTAAATATCTGCGTATCTGTCATCTCAACAACTGTGCAACTGGCGTCGCTACGCAAGATGAAAAGCTGCGTCAAGACTTCTACAAAGGCCTGCCTGAACAAGTCATGGCCTACTTTGAAGGCTTGGCTAACGAAGTCCGCGAGTTATTGGCTCAACTGGGGGTCGAGAAACTCACCGATCTCATCGGTCGTACAGAACTCCTTGAAGTCTTACCCGGCTTAACCGCCAAACAGCAAAAACTCGATCTCAGCGCCATCTTAGCGACCGTCGAGCCACAAGCAGGCAAGACTTTGTACTGCTCTGAATCCAATGCCCCTTACGACAATGCCGAGCTCAGCAATCGCCTTGTGCACGAGGCGCTACCGGCGATAGAGAGCCGCAGTGGTGCCAGTTTCTGGCATAACATTCGCAATACAGATCGCTCTGTCGGGGCGCGCCTTTCTGGTGAAATTGCTAGCCGATACGGCAACCAAGGCATGTCGAGCGATCCAATTACGCTTCACCTAACCGGCACAGCAGGACAGTCGTTTGGCGTTTGGAACGCGGGCGGACTCAATATGCATTTAACGGGCGACGCCAATGACTATGTCGGCAAAGGCATGACGGGGGGCTTGCTGACGCTACGTCCTCATCCTGGTAGCGCGTTTAAATCCCATCAGGCCACCATCATGGGCAACACCTGTCTCTATGGTGCCACTGGCGGCAAGCTCTTTGCTGCGGGCAAAGCGGGAGAACGCTTTGCGGTACGTAACTCAGGCACCATTGCGGTGGTCGAAGGTGCGGGTGACAACGCCTGCGAATACATGACAGGCGGCATTGTCGCCATTCTGGGTCATACCGGTGTCAACTTTGGCGCCGGCATGACAGGCGGGTTTGCCTATATTCTTGATGAGCAAAGCGATTTTGTCGGCCGAATTAATACCGAGTCGGTTGAAGCGGTGCCCATTAGCACACTCCCTATTCACCAAGAACATTTACGTGGGTTAATTGACCAACACCTTGAACTCACAGGCTCGAGCCGCGCCGCCGACATCCTTGCCGATTTCGATCAATGGCTACTGCGTTTCTATCTGGCAAAACCCAAAAACGCCGATATTAACACCCTGTTAGGTCATCAAAGCCGCTCAGCCGCCGAGTTGCGCGTTCAAGCCCAGTAGAAAGGAGTCTGTATGAGCCAGAACGTTTACCAATTTATCGACGTTGCCCGCATCGACCCGCCAAAAAAGGCGCTCGATATTCGCAAAATTGAGTTCGTTGAGATTTATGAACCTTTTACCGAGCAACAAGCGTCAGCGCAAGCAGACCGCTGTTTAGGCTGCGGTAACCCCTACTGTGAATGGAAATGCCCGGTCCACAACTACATCCCACAGTGGCTAAAGCTCGCCAATGAAGGACGTATTTTCGAAGCTGCGGAGCTTTCACATCAAACTAACACCTTGCCTGAAGTTTGTGGGCGCGTTTGCCCGCAAGATCGCCTCTGTGAAGGCGCGTGTACACTGAATGAAGACTTTGGTGCCGTCACCATTGGCAATGTTGAAAAGTACATTAACGACAAAGCCTTTGATATGGGATGGCGTCCTGACATGTCGGGGGTCGAATGGACCGATAAACGTGTCGCGGTGATTGGTGCAGGCCCTGCGGGGCTTGGCTGCGCAGATGTACTGGTGCGCCATGGCGTCAAACCCGTTGTCTTTGATCGCTACCCTGAAATCGGCGGATTGCTTACCTTTGGAATCCCCTCTTTCAAGCTTGAAAAAGAAGTGATGATACGCCGTCGTGAGGTGTTTACGGATATGGGCATCGAGTTTCGTCTCAATACCGATGTCGGTAAAGATGTCACCATGCAATCGCTGCTTGATGAGTTCGATGCGGTGTTTCTTGCGGTCGGTACCTATAAAAATATGCGCGCAGGGTTAGAGAATGAAGGCGCTCCCGGCGTTTACGATGCGCTGCCCTTCTTGGTCTCCAATACCAATGAAGTGATGGATTTACCGCAAACCACGCCTTTTATTGATATGAAAGGCAAGCGCGTTGTTGTACTCGGCGGCGGGGATACCGCAATGGATTGTGTCCGCACTTCTATTCGCCAAGGCGCGAGCAATGTGATCTGTGCGTATCGCCGAGATGAAGAAAACATGCCCGGTTCACGACGTGAAGTAAAAAATGCCAAGGAAGAAGGCGTCAATTTCATGTTTAACCTGCAACCTTTGGGGTTAGAGGTGGATAAGCAAGGCAAGGTTAGCGGTGTCCGTGTCGTTCGGACAACATTGGGGGAGCCTGATGACGCAGGACGTCGTCGACCCGAGCCCGTGAAAGGCAGTGAGCACACTTTAGATGCGGATGCGGTGATCATGGCTTTTGGCTTCCAACCCCATGAAAAGCCTTGGCTAGATGCGTTCGGGGTTGATCATGACCAATGGGGACGCGTCATCGCCCCAGAGCATGGTGAGTTTAAGTTCCAAACCACTAACCCGAAAATCTTTGCAGGGGGGGATGCCGTGCGCGGCTCAGACTTAGTAGTGACGGCTATCTGGGAAGGTCGCCAAGCCGCCGAAGGCATCTTAGATTACCTTGAGGTGTAACCCGCAGTTTTACTTCTAGCACAGCGCCGCTCTGGCGGCGCTGTTTCTCCGACCAAGTTCACCTTTCTCACTATTGAAAGGGTTTAACGTCTCCCCCCTACGCCATAATGTCAGTCCCATAGCAATAGAATGGCACCATGACTCCGGCATTTATCATTGTTTTCATCACGTTATCCTTCAGTTTGATTGGCCAGCTTATTGTTAAAGATAAGCGCAGCAGTCTGTTTTTACGTATCCGCAGCTGGAGCTGGATGCTCTCGATCTTGTTGTGTGCAGTAGGGATTCCGAATGGTTTAACGCTACTTTGGAGTGTCATCGCCCTACTGGCTAGCGCAGAGATCTACCGAAATACGCAACTCGCCCGTGGTTGGACAATGCCGCTTTGTGTCAGCTTGCTTACCGCTTTACACCTTGGTTTATTTATCACTTTAGCGCTACGCGGAGAAACGCTTCTCCTCGTGCTGTTGTTGCTTCTTACCCAAGGTAATGATGTCCTTCAATATCTGTGTGGTAAACGCTGGGGCAAGCACAAACTGTATGAGGCGGTCAGCCCTAATAAAACACAAGAAGGTGCGATTGGCGGCGTGCTGTTTAGTACCCTATTGGCCGGCTTCATTGCCCCGTGGTTATTAGAGATTTCGCCACTACGCGCCGCCAGTTACGGCGCTTTACTATCAAGCTTGGGGATTGCAGGAGACTTACTTGTTTCCGCTTATAAGCGGCAACAAGGTATTAAAGATATGGGGACGTTAATTCCCGGCCACGGCGGGATACTGGATCGCATTGATAGCTTATTGCTGAGCACACCCGCGCTTTGGTTGATACTGTGGGCGTAAACTCAGTGCGCTAGGCGGCTTGTGAATCCTTTATTTTGAAGTGGTTTGAGGATATAGGCCCTAACGGCTGCGCTTGTTTTGAATGGCAATCACCCAAGAGGCTGGCAGTCTATTAAGCAACCTAGCTAACCCCAGCATTCGACGCGGAAAAATCACCTGATGAGCGCCAATCGCAATAGCCTTAGTGATCTCTGCAACCGCACGCTGCTGACTGACAACAAACGGCTTTGATGATAAATCATCACCGTTGAGTTCACGCAACCGGGCGGTATCAACGTATCCCGGAATCGCACAAGTCACCTTGATCCCTTCATCCCCCAATGCATGTTGAAACACTTGCGCCTGTTGAATCATCGCCCGCTTTAATCGGCCATAATATGACGTTGTCTCAGGGCGAAGCAGCCCCGCAATCGATGAGATTGCCACTAAATGCCCGCGACCTCGTGTGACCATTGCCGCTCCAACTAGCGAGAATGCTTCCACCATCCCTTCCAAACAGACGCGGCGCATTCGTTCACGTACACCCCTATCCTCGCGGCTAAGGTCATCCTTCTCATAGTATGCAGCGCAATAGATGAGTAAGTCAGGCGGCGCAGATACCAGTTGCGCAAGCTGATGCTGATACGCAGTGCGATCAGTAATATCCACCACCACTGCCGCAATAGGAAATTCGTATCGCTGAGGCGTTATCACATGGCTCTCATCTCTTCCCCAAACGGTGACCTGCCTCCCCTGCTGCGCATAATGCTGTGCCAAAGCGAGCCCGATGCCTTTTGTCCCACCTATGATTGTCACTTTTTGCACACGCGCTCCTTCACCGTGTTAAATAAGCACGCACTGCGCGTTGAAAACCATACCGCCACTGTGTCTCCATCTGTTGTCGGTACGCCGAATAACCGACGGCGGGTCGCAAGGCGATGTGTTGCTTCAACCAATCAATCCGTTTCCCCACGCCGGGGACTCGCGCTTTGTTGTCACTTGTGTCTAGCCAATGATCGGCAGGCAAAGCATGAAAATGCCGTCGCCCTTGATTGGGGTCGACCCCAAAAAAGCGCTGAAAGAGTGGCGTGGCAATGTGAGGATTAAACGGCGCTTTTCTCTCGGCACTGACGCGCTGGGCAAGACACTTTGCCAAGGCCAGCGGAAACAAGTTGACCATCCCACCAATATAGCGTGTCTGTTGAAATGAAAACGTCGGCAGATAACCGATATCGCCAATCGATGCCCTTACTGCACTGGCTAACGGCAAGGCATCACTCCATTGTGCTTGCGAAAGCACGGTACCACTTTTTTGTGCTGCAACCATGGCAGCCTCCATAGCAATATGCGCGCAACGCTTCTTCACCGCAGATGTCGTCAACCATTGCTCAGCGTAGAGCGGATCACCATGGGGTTCGCGACGATGACCTTGTTGTTCCGCAGCATAGAGCAACTTTCCGGCAGTAATAATCCAGTCAGGCGAATCTGCCGTCGAGGTTTCTGTCGGTAACAAGGCAAGCCACGCGGCAATATCCGCAATATCAAACAGGGCTAACGCATCAATATCGGGGTAAACCGATGTGACCCAAGGGTGCAACTTTCGCTCAACTAACTGGCCAAACAGTGTCGCTATATTAGCCTGCGAATGGGGCTGTATCGCCTGTTGCAACCGATACATGTTTTTACTGGCGAGGGCTTCAAAAAGGGCTTGGGGATCAGTGGGAAACGCGCGCACCAACGCCGCCGCAATCGCCCCGCCACAGCTCGCCACAATAAGATCTGGCTTACGTGCATAACGCAATGCCGCCGCATACCACCCTAAATAGTAGCCATACCGCGCCCCGCCACCACTAAACACAAGTGCATGCTGGTAAGGCTGCTCGTCTATCATGCTAAGTTGCTCTCAACATCCTGCTCGGCGAGTGGCGCTTCTGACGAAGATGTAGATGAAAGTCGTGCAACCGATACCGTAAACATACCACCCGGTTCCACATAGGTCGCGACTTTCTCAAATCCTGCCGCCATCACGAGCTGGTCCATTTCTGCTTGGGTGCGACAACGCATGAACCACGGTTGCCCGCGATGGTTGGTCAAAGTCTTCGCGATTAATGTTTGTTGCGGGTGCCAAGGCTGATTGGTATAAAGCAAAATACCGTCCGTCTGCAACTGAGTCGCAATACCCGACAAGGCAACAGAGAGCGGTTCATTGTCTGTAAACAATTCAAATAATCCAGAGACGACAGCAAGCTGAAACTGCGCGGGCTGATCATAACTCGCGAGATCAAAGGCATCTTTTTCCACCACGCGAACGCGTTCCGTTAGCCCCCTTTCTTCAACAGCCTGCGTCATTACGGCAATGTTCTCCGGCGCATAATCTCTCAGCTCTGCGCTCAATGCCGGTTGGGAGGCGACTTTATCGAGAAGATAACGGCCATTTCCGGCGGCAATATCGAGCACACTTGCTGTTGCGGATTCAGGGAGGTAGCGCGTGAGCAAGGACTCCAGCAACTGTTTTCGACGACGAATGCCGACCCAGCCCGGACTGTTGAGGTAGGTACGGTCAATCATTTTACCGAGGAAACTGCGCCCAGCGGCCTGATTACGATAGACATAATCCAAGGTCTGCCCTGAGTCGAACCCCGTTTTATGGCCTAAACGGATACCCTCACTGAGTTTACCTAAAGTATGAAGCGACAAGCGCGTTAAACCGTACTCGGGGTGATAAGAAGGCAAACGAACCGCATCAGCACGGTCGCGGCTATAGCCTTGTTGATCATCATTCACTGCCAGTACTGGTGGCAACTCACGCTCGAACAGGGTTTCAATGAACCTCAAACAATCGGCAAAGACCTCAGGCCGCTGCCAGTCATGAAAAATCGCATGGCTGGTATCAGGATAGTAACGCCACTGCTTCATTGAACTGCCAAGTCGTTCGTAAAAGCGTCGTTGGGCGCGACGTGACACCACAAAATCGCGCCCAGCACATAGCATCATGATCGGCGTCGTGATTGCCCCCGCATCATCAAGTAGTCGCTGCGCGGTGTAGTGGGTGTCGATCAAAAGATCGGTTGCGATCGAGGAAGAAATCAACGGATCATCGTTATAAGCAAACTGCTCTCGACGATCTTGCGTCAGCAACTTCGATTTTACGTAGCTCGACACAGTTGGCATCACACCCAGTTTGCGCGCCAACTTCAGCATTGGCATCGCAAAAGGCACATAGAGTCGAATATCAAATGCCGCAGTGGCGAGGATAAGTCCACGAATGCTCGGGGCATAATCATGTAGCCAACTGGCCGCAATCACTGCTCCCATACTGCTCGCGATAAGCACCGTCTCTTCACTCCGAATACCGCTTTGCGTCTCCACGAGTGCCATAAACGTTTGCAAGTCACGACCAAAATCGGTGAAGTGATCAGCCGCATCACGCTCCCCCTCAGACTCGCCATTGCCTCTCGCGTCCCACGCATACACCAGATAGCCCTGCTGACAATAAAACGCCGCCATCTCTGCCATTCTTCCGGAGTGTTCATGACCGCGGTGCAACATCACAATCACGCGATGTCGCGGTGTTTCCGGTGTCCACGTGCGATAGATTAGCTTGGTGCCATCCTCTGCATAAAAGTGTTGCTTACTCTCCATTATTTTCATCCTTTTGCTCTGGCACCAAAGACCACACCTTCATCGCTCGACGACTCGCGGTCACCAAGAGTAGCCCTGCCACTAAAATCAACGCCACATCACCGTAGACTAGCCAGTTTGGTTGCACTGCGATAATAATCGCGAACACGCCAGTCACCACTGCCCGATCACTTTTTCCCATCGGGCCATGATTGGCGCGCTCCCCAGTCACTGGCGCTACCAGCACGGCGATAAATTCTGTCAGCCACGTTAACAATGCAACCACCGCAATCCAAAAAGGACTCAGTACACCGAGGCTTAAAAATGCCAGCCAAACCACCGCATCCGCCAGCAAATCGCCCACTTCATTGAGCAACATGCCGCGCGGCGTTATTTGGTTATACAAACGAGCCAGTTGACCATCTATCGCATTCAATGCCATGCGAAGAAACTGCAGTAAGGGCAGCCCTAACCAATAAGGGGGCGGCAATAGCGCAATGGCCCCGACACCCGCAACCGTGATCAGCAACGTCGCCACAGTGATTTGATTAGGAGTGACTGAGCGTCGCGCGAGCCCGTGCACACAAGGTGCCAATAGGCGCTGAAAAGCGGGTTTTAATCGGTAAACACTCATCACATTCCTTGTTATTCAGGCGGTTATGGTATCCATTAACACCTTGAGTTAACCTTGTACAGTTATCACTGCTGACAATAACGACTCTGCGACTATCATTCGAGAAGATGCACCTCAATGCTGTCTAATATTGTGAACAGCAAGGCAAAAACGGCCGTTTTCACCGCGACCAATGCCACCCGCAGCTCTATTTCGTCACCAACTCATGCTACACTCTTGACCTATCTACAAAAACGACCGAGTGAAACGGAACCGAATATGAAAATCGCTATTATTGGCGCGATGGAGCAGGAGATGACCATCCTGAAATCGTTGCTAACCGATGCCGCAACGACCGATGTTGCCGGATGCAAACTGCTTGAAGGCAAACTCAACGGCGCAGATGTGGTATTACTTCAATCGGGCATAGGTAAAGTCGCCGCCTCGATTGGTACCACATTACTGCTTGAGCGCTTCTCACCCGATGTGGTTATTAACACAGGCTCGGCAGGCGGTTTTGATAGCTCTTTGACCATGGGTGATGTAGTTATCTCTAGTGAAGTACGTCATCACGATGCCGATGTGACCGCGTTTGGTTACGAAATGGGTCAGATGGCACAACAGCCAGCGGCGTTCACCGCAGACGAAAAACTGATGACAGTGGCAGAGCAAGCCCTTGATAACGAGACCCACGCGGTGCGCGGTTTGATCTGTTCTGGCGATGCCTTTATCTGCAAGAAAGAACAAATCGACTACATTCGCCAACACTTCCCAAGCATTGTTGCAGCCGAAATGGAAGCCGCAGCCATTGCGCAAGTGTGTCACCAGTTCAACACGCCTTTCGTTGTGGTACGCGCTATCTCTGACGTCGTCGACAAAGAGTCGCCAATGGACTTCAATGAGTTCCTCCCTATCGCCGCGAAAAGCTCATCCGCCATGGCGGTGAAAATGGTTGAACTGCTGAACCAGTAATCGGAGGCAACAAGCAGCGTGACAATTAATGGACTAATGACACTGCTTCTTGAGAATGGCACCCTGCTAGCAATGTGGGGCGCCATTTTGTTGCATTGGTTGATCCCCATTCCCCCTGAATTTCACCCCCTTCGCCTTTGGCATCAAACCGCTATCGCGGTTGCGACCAAAGTAAACAACCCCAAAGACAACGCCAAACAACGCCAGCTTTCCGGCTTACTGGCTTGGTCTGTGATGTGGCTAACGGTGTTGATCACCTTGGTGGCAATGAAGCAGTTTGTCTTGTTCGATTCACTCTTCAACCTCACCTTGCTTTGGTTTGCGATCGAATGGAAACACCCGCACCAGCTTGCGAAGCGGCTCAGTAAAGGGTTAGCCGAAGATAGAATTGGCTACTGCCGTCATCTTCTCTCACTGGAATTAAACCGCGAAACCGACAAGCTGTCTCGGGTTGGTTTAGGTAAAGCGAGTGCCGAAACCTTGCTACTCGCCTATGGTCGCCAAGTCGTCTGTGTCCTATTTTGGTATTGCCTCGCCGGCGGTATCGGCGCTATTTTGTATCGTCTCGCCATGTCGATGGCCCGTTGTTGGTCACCATCCAGATTGGCGTTTCAAGACTTTGGCCTCCCCGCAGTCCGTATTCTTGCCACCGTTGAAATCATCCCGCTAAGGCTTTTTGCCCTGCTACTCGCATTTGGTCGCAACCTCACTGGCACCATCAAAACCCTGTGGGATCAAGGCGAACGCTGGCTACTGCCGGGGCCCGGCTGGCTATTAGCCGCAGCAGGGGGCAAGTTAACACTGTCTCTCGGTGGACCTGCGATTTATGCCGAACAACGCCGCGAGCGGCCAACCGTCGGTGGGCCTATCGCCCCCGCGGCACTGCATATAGCTCAATTACAACAGCTACTCTACTGGCGTCTTTGGTGCTGGTTAGGTCTCTGTTCCGCTTGGTTGCTCGTCTTCTAGCCGCCACTTATCACACCCTTACCACTGATATAGATGTCATGATGCGAAATCTTACTCTGCTGTTATCCCTGTTTTTCTGCCACGTTTTATTCACCTCATCATTCGCTGTGGCACAAAGCGCCCCAGCCAAACCACTGAAAATCGTCACCTTATCACCACAAGGCACAGAGTTAGCTTTCGCCGCGGGTCTAGGTGACTACATCATCGGTGTCAGTGAGCACAGTGATTACCCTGAAGCGGCCAATCACATTGAACGTATCGCCAATCATCGTGGCATCAATCTAGAACGCGTTGTTGCCTTAGACCCCGATTTAATTTTGGCGTGGGAAGGTGGAAACCCAGCCCAGCAACTGCTGAAATTGCGCCAACTAGGCTATGAAGTGCTAAATACTTACCCCACGGATTTAGAACAGATCGCCGTCATTTTAAACACGCTCAGCACGTATTCACCGCATCCAGAGCAAGGCCAGCAAGCAGCAAAAGCATTTACTGCGCATTTGAATGCCCTGCGTCAGCGTTATGCGGATGCAGACGCAACCCGCTTTTTCTATCAACTCGCCAGCACGCCTTTGATGACCATGAACGCCGCTGCGTGGCCCGGGCCTATTTTTGAACTCTGCCAAGGTGAGAACGTATTTTCCGATAGCCGCGTTCCCTACCCACAGATCAATATTGAGCAGATCCTGTATCGTCAGCCGGATGTGATCTTTATGCCGAGTGACCACAATATTGATGCCACAATGTGGCAGCGTTGGCAGGGCAAACTCCCTGCGGTCGACAACGATCGCATCATCCAGCTCAACAGTGCGTGGCTCAACCGCGCAACCCCGCGTAGTCTGTATGCCGCTGAAGAAGTTTGCCGACAGTTGCACCCTGATATTGAACCGCTCTCTTCACAAGAAAGCCCCCAAGATCAAGGCGAGTAATCGCCTTCATTTCGTCTGCTGGAGAAGGATTTCGCCATCCTAATGATGTGGCGCAATTTTTCCCCAGCAATTGGTCTTGCCTCCGCATAAATCTTCTTTACAATCATCACTCCTGTTCCTATTCGTGGTGTGATTACCGCTATGTTGATTTATGTGTTAGACCTTTTTGGGACGGCAATTTTTGCCATTTCCGGCGTGATTCTCGCTGGACGTTTACGGATGGATCCTTTTGGTGTGATGGTACTGGCTGCAGTCACCGCAATCGGTGGCGGTACGATTCGCGACATGGCGTTGGGCGCTACCCCTGTATTCTGGATCACCAACTCAGTGTATATCTGGATCATTATGATCACCGCGGTGTTATCCATGGTGTTGATCAAGAACCCCAAGCGCTTACCTTGGTATCTATTGCCTGTCTCAGATGCCATCGGTCTGGCCGTCTTTGTCGCGATTGGGGTTGAAAAGGCGCTCGCGTTTGGCGCTGATCCGATTGTGGCCGTGATCATGGGCTGCATGACAGGGTGTGGTGGCGGTATTATTCGTGATGTATTGGCGCGTGAAATCCCCATGGTATTGCGGACTGAGGTGTATGCCACCGCCTGTATTGCGGGGGGTATTGTCCACACCGGCGCGCTCGCCCTCTCAGCCCCAACTAACGCCGCTATGCTCGCGGGTATCGTAACGACCTTGACGATTCGCTTAGCCGCCATCAAATGGCATTTATCCTTGCCAACGTTTGCCCTTAAGCAACCGTAACGCCTTCCGCCAGCACACGGAACCGTGCTGGCAATCACTTCTAGCTGCACAAAGACAACAACATCAAAGGCGATCAAGCCTAAACAATCTCACCTTCTATATCTCTCCCATTCTCCTATTGGCGGAAAACATCGACGTTTATACCAAGCGAAAATGTTCCATGATTTTCAATGGAGAAGCGGGCGCGGTCATAAAGTATGAAGCGCGTTTTGGACAGAAACGTGTTAAAAAAGTGCATAGACATAAGATTCGAACTCTCGATTGCAAGCCAGCAAGTATAAAGCATTACTAAACAAAGAGTTAAAAACACACCAAATTTTCCCTTTGTACCACTTCGTTATACCAACCATATATACAATTTATCCGAATACCAAAAGAGGAACCCACTTGATTGGTCTTGTCCTTGCAATGGTGAAATCTTTCAGTTAACTCTTTCTCCAGCACTAATTCTTAATTCTGTGAGCTAAGTTAAGCTGTTGTCTTCTCACTTGCTCTACAGTACCACCCTATAAACACCCAGTTGTATATTAACTTTATGCGGAGTGTATATGACAGACATCGTAGAGAGTGGTTACAGAACAGAGGAGTTTATCATCCATGACCTTGCCCTTCTTGAGGGAGGCAAACATAAGGGTACTCTTAAGGTAGCAGCTAATGCCATGAGTGTAATACCATGGGTCGGAGGGGTGATTGCTGCCGGAAATAATATACACAACGATAGAGAACAGAGTAAAGTTAATCGACTTCATCAAGAATGGTTGTATACGCACAAGGTTAAAATAGAAGCGCTATATAACGACCTCAATGACTTCTCCAAACGAGTTAATGAGTATCAAGAAGAACTAGACTCACGTCTAGAATCAGAAAGTTACTTATCTCTAGTTCGAAAAGCTTTCCGTTCTTGGGACGAAGCTGAGACCAATGACAAAAGAAGATATATTATGAACCTACTGACAAATGCAGCTACGAGTAGGTTATGTCCTGATGACCAGATAAGGCTCTTCAATGAATGGATAGACAAATATAATGAGATTCACTTTATGGTCATCAAAGCGATAGCTTCTTCTGCAAGCGTCGGCATAACAAAACGAAGCATTTGGTTATCGTTCTCTGATAGCGTCCCACGTGACGACTGTTCAGATGCAGGATTGTTTGGTTTAGTTATGAGAGAGCTCAACACTGGAGGTGTTATATGGCAGCAGAGACAAACAAATCACAATGGGCAGTATTTGAAGAGTAAGTCATCAGGCTCAACGTCATCTTCTAACGTCAGAGAGTCCCCATTTGAAGATGTGAAACGATGGGAATTAACTCCACTTGGGCGTGAGTTTGTTCACTATACAATGAACGAAGTCGTGGGACGTCTGAAATAGGGGGTAAAGGCGGCTTCTCCGCCGCCAATCATTTATTAGCCCCTAATCACGTCAAATACAATATCTACATCATCACTAGGTTTTTCCAACGCTTTGGGGTTAAAGTTTGAGTTCATTAGGTTTCCTTTCGTATCAAACCATTGGCAAGAACAACCATACTCTTCATCTACTTCAATAACTGTCATATCTGGACCACCAGACTTAAGTCGAACAACATCGCCTTCTTGAAATTCCATACTATTCACCTACCCATAAATAAGCAACCACATACATATTGAGCATAACCAAGTTACAATAACTAAAACGTGATCTAAGTTTAACGTTAGCATTGAGGTGCATTTCTTAGATATAGTCAATTGACTCCACTCAAAACATATCCGAACAAGTTAGGTTCGCATTTCGGGTACACTACACTGAGTAGCATGTAAAAATTAAACGAGTACAACTCAATTCCGTAAAACATTTCGGGACAAACTCTCGTTTGTCAGCCTTGGTGAACGAGCTAACAGACATGAATAAGCCTCACATTAGCGAGGCTTGATGATTTTATTTGTAGTATTGGTGGCGCTGTTTCGAATTATGCTTCCAACACTTTGGGGCACTTCTATATTAAGCAGAAACTTAACCCAAAAGCACTGCACTCGCTTTGATTCAATACCATCACTATCACGCAGCTTTCAATGTCGCCTTAACTTACTCATCCCCTCCAGAAGATGGTTCTCATCTCGCAGTCCATTATCAAAACTCAACCCTATAGTGACAAACTGCTTATATTCACACTTATCTTACTCATCCCTTGCGCCGCGCTACGGACACTGTAATATCCGCAGCCCTTATTCAGCACCCCGCTATGTTGTTACCACCACCAAGGAGCCGGAAAAATGGATTTTCTTTACCCAAGATCAGAATGCTTTGATAGCGGTTTACTGGATGTCGGCGATGGCATGCAAGTTTATTGGGAAGCGTCGGGGAATCCTATGGGGAAACCTGCGTTGTATTTGCATGGTGGGCCGGGGGCGGGGTTAAAAACGGGCTACCGGCGTTTTTTCAATCCCGAGACCACGCTGATTGTCTCATTTGAACAACGCGGTTGTGGCAGAAGCACGCCACTAATTACTGCAGCGCTCGATCAGTTGACGCGCTTCACCACCGAACACCTCATCGCTGACATTGAGAAGCTCCGCCAACACCTGAGCATTGACCACTGGCTGGTGTGCGGTATGTCATGGGCCACGACACTCGCTATCGCCTATGCCCAAGCCCACCCACAACAGGTCCGCGCACTTGCCCTTGCTGCGGTGACTTTAACCACAGCAGACGAAGTACATTGGATCACTGAAAGCATGGGTAAGCTGTTCCCCGAGCAGTGGCAAACCTTTGTGAATGCCGTCAGCCCCTCAGCTGACCAATCCGTGATTGAGGCATACTACACCAAGGTCACCAGTGAAGACCCACGTGTCAGGCAAGCCGCCTGTGATGCGTGGTGCCAGTGGGAAGACGTTCATGTCTCCCTTGACCCAGGGTTTAGCCCATACAGTGCCTTCAACGATGCGCAGTTCCGCGCCATTTTTGCCACTCAAGTGATCCATTATTGGCGCCACAGTGGCTTTTATAAAGACAACCACTTACTCGATAACATGACCAAACTGGCGGCCATGCCGGGCATACTGATCCATGGCCGCATGGATATCAGCTCTCCCCCTCATACCGCGTGGTCTTTGCATCAGGCATGGCCGAAGAGTGAACTCTTGATCGTTGAAGAAGAGGGCCACGGCGGGACCAAGATGATCCAAGCGCTGGTTGAGGGAATTGATCGCTTGCAGTGTTAACCAAGGTATGGGGCAAAGCGTAGCGCCAATAAAAAACCCCGCGCCGTAGCGCGGGGTTTCTTCTATATCGCTCAGCGTGACGGCTGATTAAGCGATGGTGACGCGAGCAAACTTACGCTTACCGACTTGGAACACATAGGTGCCCGCAGCAGGTACGTATTTCGTGTCTTCGATCTTCTCACCATCTTGCTTCGCTGCACCTTGGCGGATCATGCGCATCGCATCAGAGGTAGAGTTGACTAGGCCACCTTCTTTCAGTAGGTTCGCAATCGCGATACCCGCTTCAAAGGTGAACTCTGGCATTTCGTCAGGCATCGCGC
Organism: Thaumasiovibrio subtropicus; assembly: GCF_019703835.1. Classification (NCBI taxonomy): domain Bacteria; kingdom Pseudomonadati; phylum Pseudomonadota; class Gammaproteobacteria; order Vibrionales; family Vibrionaceae; genus Thaumasiovibrio; species Thaumasiovibrio subtropicus. The sequence goes on from NZ_AP023054.1 coordinate 3,143,645, forward strand.
CCTTTTGGAAACGATTAATGAACTCTTGCTCTGCGGCATCAGCATCGGCCTCAGAGTGGAAACGTGCAATGATCTCTTTCGCCAGTAAGATCTTCACATCGCGTGGGTTTTTACCGTTAGCGATGTCTGTCTTAAACTGCGCAATCTCTTCTAATGGACGGAAAGAGAGCAGTTCGTAGTAGTTCCACATCAGATCATCAGAGATTGACATGATCTTACCGAACATTTCTGAAGGTGCTTCGCTCACGCCAATGTAGTTGTGCGCAGACTTCGACATCTTCTTCTCGCCATCAAGGCCAACCAATAGTGGCATGGTCAACACAACTTGTGGCTTCTGACCATTGGCTTTTTGCAGCTCGCGACCCATCAGTAGGTTGAACTTCTGGTCCGTACCACCTAGCTCGACGTCAGTCTCCATCGCGACGGAATCATAACCCTGGAGCAGTGGATACATGAATTCGTGAATCGCAATAGGACGCCCTTCCGCATAACGCTTTTTAAAGTCGTCACGCTCAAGCATACGAGCAACAGTTTGGTTAGCCGCAAGCTTTAGCATGCCATCGGCACCCAGCTCAGATAACCACTCTGAGTTGAAAGCAATCTTAGTTTTTGCTGGGTCGAGAATTTTGAAGACCTGCTCTTTGTAGGTCTCTGCGTTTGCCAGTACGTCTTCACGTGTCAGCGGCGGACGTGTGGTGTTCTTACCTGTTGGGTCGCCTACCATACCGGTGAAATCACCAATCAAGAATGTCACGTCGTGACCTAAATCTTGGAAGGCGCGTAGTTTATTCAAAATAACAGTATGGCCTAGGTGGATATCTGGCGCTGTTGGGTCGGCACCCAACTTGATGCGAAGAGGGCGATTCTCTTTCAGCTTCTCAATCAGTTCTTCTTCAGGGATCAGTTCTTCAACCCCACGTTTAATTTCAGCTAGCGCCTGTTCAATGCTGGCCATGTGTCTGTGCTCCAATAATTGCGTAAACTAAGGCGGAACAGTGTACTTGAATCGCATATATTTTTGAAACCAGTTACACTATTTGCTGTCATATTTTTACTCGCTACGTTTTGAAGTCATGGATCCGTCTCAGCAAAGCACAATGTCAAAGTCATCGAAAAGCAAAAAAATTCCCGCACTCATCGCCATTGTTGCGGCTGTTGCGCTCTCCACCGCCCTACTGATTCCAGCAGAAAGTAAGCCACCCGCTGACTTTTATACTTATGAAACAGATGTGCGCTACCCCATCGAACTCGACCTACCCGCGATGCCTGAACAACAAGCATCAAGCAGTAACGATAACGAGCTGCAATGGAAAACCCATACCATCGCCTCAGGCGAAAGTATGGCGATCGTTTTCCAGAAAGTCGGCCTAAGTGCGCGCACTTTGCACTTTTTAGTCAACAGTGACGAAGGGACACAATCTCTGGTCAAGTTGCGCCCCGGGGTCAAGCTCCAGTTTGGTCTCGATGATGAGGGTAAACTGCAGCAACTGCGTCAGCGCAAGAGTAGCACTGACACCTTTATTGTCGATCGCATCGATGACACGACTTTCGCCTCTCGTACTGAAAGCCGCAACATCGATACCCAATTAAACTTTGCCCAAGCGGAAATTACCTCAAGCTTCTGGAACGCAGGCATTGCGGCGGGTCTTACCCCAAATCAAATCATGGAGATCGCGACACTGTTTGGTTGGGATATCGACTTTGCCCTCGATATTCGTGCCGGAGACAGCTTTCGCGTGATGTTTGAAGAGCGTTGGTCTGAAGGGGAATACATGGGCCGCGGCAATATCCTTGCGGCGCAGTTTACCAACTTAGGTGACACCTTTACGGCTATTCGCGCTGCGAATGGTGACTACTACGATCAAGAAGGCCGCGCGATGAAAAAGGCGTTCTTGCGTGCCCCACTCGATTTTCGTCGGGTCAGCTCGAACTTTAACCCTCGCCGACTTCATCCGGTGACAGGCCAAGTCCGCCCACACCGTGGTACAGACTATGTTGCCCCGGTCGGCACACCGATTTGGGCGGCAGGTAACGGCGTTGTTTCGGAATCAGGCTACAACAAATACAACGGTAACTATGTGTTTATCCGCCACAGTGCAACCTATATGACCAAGTACTTGCACCTCAAGAAACGCATGGTACGCGCGGGTGATCGCGTTCGTCAGGGGGATACGATCGGTACACTCGGCGCAACAGGCCGTGTTACTGGCGCGCACTTGCATTACGAGTTCTTAGTTAATGGCGTGCATAAAAACCCACGTACGGTTGAACTGCCAAAATCCGAGTCATTGGAAGGGGAAGAACACACTGTTTTCTTACGTCACGCACAAAACCAGCTCGCGCAGTTAGGCCATTTCAATGAGCTTTTGGCGGGCAACTTAATGTTGATCGATGGTTTGACCGTGGCAAATTAAGCGTTCCCTGCTTACCAACCCGCAAAGATGCCGCTTTTTATATACTCAAGTTACCTCAAGATGCAGGATTCAGAAGCGGTCTAGCGCGTCTAAGTCAAGGTAAAGATACCAAGGCAAAGGTGTGAAGGAATGGCTTTCCCCGTTCGAACACATTTAACGCAGAAATCGGGGCGCTAGTCACTTCCCGAAGGGCGAGTTTTCGAGGCTCGCCACCCTTGTTACTGCTTTTTGATGTAGTCGACTAGACCTTCAAAGCAGTGCCGCGATGGCAAACCTAGAAACTCTCGCTGAACAAGCATCTTGAGGTGACTTGAGTATAAGCGGCATTTTTTATCTCTACTCGCCCGCCAGCATGAAGAAAAACCATCCACCAAACGAATAAAAAACCAACAAAAAATAGCGCTTTCCTTTTGTATTCATGATCATATACTGACAGACCAACGAACAAAATATGATCAGCATCACATTGATAGTGATGCTTACTCGTCAAGGAGGATGAGTGGCTAATCAAGATAGTCTCTTTCAATGGCAACGTATTCAACGCTTTAACTTTCCCATCTGGACTATCTTAACCGGAGTGTTGTTGGCGCGAACCAGCTATTTTATGGCTTGGCCTTTCCTGATCATTTTTCTCTATCAAGACTACGGCGCCTCTGCGACCCAAGTCGGTGCCATGCTCGCCGCCTCCGCCCTTGTCGGTGCCGTTGCTGGCCTCTACTCTGGCTACCTATCCGATAAGTTTGGTCGAAAATGGGTCATGGTACTGGGAAGCTGGATCGCTGCGGCGTCTTATACGGGCATCGCCCTTGCGGATCAGATTTGGCAATTCTACATCTTACTCATGTTCACTGGGCTAATGCGCCCTATGATTGAAGCGCCTTCAAAAGCGGTCATCGGCGATAATCTCGCTGATCTCAAAGATCGCGAGCTCGCCCTCAATATCCGTTACTTCTTGCTCAATATTGGCGGCGCATTCGGGCCGCTTATTGGGGTAACCCTCGCGCTGAGTGAGCCGCAAAATCTCTTCTTTATTACTGGCGCGACCTATGTGGTTTACAGTGTTTGGCTATTAATTGGCATTGAGCGCACCGCGAAGCCAGATAAGCCCGATAGCTCTCAGCTTCCGCACTTTTTCGCCACCCTGCGGGTAATCAGCAAAGACAAGATCTTTGTGCTGCTGATGATGGCTAACTTCTTGATGATGTTTGTCTATGCCCAGTTAGACTCTTCGATCCCGCAAATCATTGTGAGATCGAATCAAGAAACCGCAGGGCAAATTATTCCCACCTTAGTACTGGTCAATACTTTAACCATCATCCTCTTCCAGTTTCCGATGTTGAAGTGGTTGGAAAATGTGCCTTTATTTGCGCGCACGCGTCTGGGCATGGTGCTCATGGCGATTTCGCAGATAGGCTTTATGCTATCGCCGACCGACTCCTTGATCGGGTTAGGTATCGCCTGCTTTATTCTCAGCTTAGGGGAAGTGGTCGCCTTTCCGACCCTCAATGTGCAAATTGATCGCTTAGCTCCTGCCCACCTCAGAGGATCTTACTTTGGGGCAACCGCGCTCTACTCACTGGGCTTTGCGGTCTCGCCATTGGTTGGCGGGATGATCATTGAATCGCTCAGTGCCTTTTGGTTGTTTGCCGTCTGCTTACTGTTTTGCGCCATGATGTTTTGGCTTTACTGGCGCGCGGAACACACCGAAGATCTTGTGCAACGATCCTCACCGCTCACCGAGCAATGATTCAGGTTCCGCAGACATAAAAAAAGCCAAGCGAGCTGCTTGGCTTTTTGCTGTTCTGAATAAGGGTTACACGCTGAAAGACGCCCCACAGCCACAGGTTGTTTGCGCATTCGGGTTATCAACGAAGAAACGCGACCCTTCTAGTCCTTCCGTGTAGTCAACCGTGCCACCAACGAGATACTGCAAGCTCATTGGGTCAACCACCATGGTGACTTCGTTTTTAACGATGGTCATATCACCTTCGTTCACGTTTTCGTCAAAGGTGAATCCATATTGGAAACCGCTACAACCACCACCCGTGATATACACACGCAGCTTCAACTCAGGGTTTTCTTCTTCGGCAATCAGTGTTTTCACTTTGTTTGCCGCTGCGTCACTGAAGTTTAGTGGCAAATCTACATCGCTCATTTATCTTCTCCAACATTGCCGTTTGGGGAAGGATTATCTAATACCTGACTAAGTCGTTCAAGTATTACCCGATTTAATCTTCAGATTAGCCGCATCCGCCAGCCCATCCCGATGTTCACCCAAGCACCTGAAAGCCATACCGTCAATTGAGCAGCAAAATGCTACCCCTTTCAAGATTCATCAACTGAGCATAGTCATCCCCGACACATCTGGGTACAATCGTCGAAAATCGTTGCAAAGGATAACAACAATGACTAAGTCGGCAGAACTTTTCGCCAAAGCTCAACAAACTATTCCGGGTGGAGTGAACTCTCCTGTCCGAGCATTTGCGGGCGTCGGTGGCGACCCTGTCTTCATCCAACGCGCTGAAGGTGCGTATATTTATGATGCCGACGACAAAGCTTATGTCGATTATGTCGGTTCATGGGGGCCAATGATCCTAGGTCACAATCACCCAGAGATCCGTGATGCAGTCGTCAATGCAGCCCAACATGGTTTAAGTTTTGGTGCGCCGACTGAAGCAGAGATCACCATGGCCGAACTGGTCAGTGAGCTGGTTCCTTCCATGGAAATGGTTCGTATGGTGAACTCAGGCACCGAAGCGACCATGAGTGCGATCCGCCTTGCCCGCGGTTTCACCAATCGTGACAAAATCATCAAGTTCGAAGGCTGCTACCACGGTCATGCCGACTGCCTATTGGTTAAAGCCGGTTCAGGTGCACTCACCTTAGGTCACCCAAGCTCACCGGGCGTACCCGCAGATTTTGCCAAACACACGTTGACCTGCACCTTTAACGACCTTGATTCAGTGAGAGCCGCTTTTGAGGCTAACCCTGAGCAAATCGCCTGTATTATTGTCGAGCCTGTAGCTGGCAATATGAACTGTATTCCACCAAAAGCCGACTTCCTGCCTGGCCTTCGTTCCCTGTGTGATGAGTATGGTGCTGTGCTGATCTTCGATGAAGTCATGACAGGTTTCCGTGTCGCTCTGGGTGGCGCACAAGCTTACTACAAGGTGAAACCAGACCTCACCACTCTCGGTAAAGTGATTGGTGGCGGGATGCCTGTCGGCGCATTTGGTGGCCGTCGTGACATCATGGAATTTATTGCCCCAACTGGCCCTGTCTATCAAGCGGGTACCCTTTCCGGTAACCCAATCGCGATGGCGGCTGGCCGCGCGAGCTTGAGTTTGATCCGCGCGGAAGGCAATGAAGAAAAGCTAGCAGCAATCACAGCGCAGCTCGCGAACGGTTTTAAAGCTCTCGCTGACAAACACGGCGTGCCTTTACTGGTTCACCAAGTCGGCGGTATGTTCGGTTTCTTCTTCACCGAGCAAACAGCAGTCAGCACTTACGAAGATGTCGCCAAATGTGACGTAGAGAAGTTTAAGCGCTTCTTCCACCTGATGTTGGATCAAGGCATTTACCTTGCGCCGTCAGCCTTTGAAGCGAGCTTTACGTCGCTTGCGCATGGCGACAAAGAGATCGAGGCGACACTGAACGCTGCCGATAACGCCTTTGCCGCGTTAGCAAAAGGCTAATGTGACAAGTACCTCGCCCGCTGTTCATGTTGAGTTAAACAAAGTAACAGTAGCATCAGTGAGTTAGTCATCTACCGTTTTGAAGCCACCTTTGATAAGGTGGCTTTTTTGTCATCAATACGCGTTACGATAAATCACTACAGCCTGTCGCAAATAAGGAGCTTTTGTGAGTAAACAACTCAAAGTTGAGCCTCGTCATTGGATATTGATTGGTGCCCTGCTCGTGGCAGTCTATGCCAGTTATCGACTTGTTCAACCTTACCTTGGCCCGATTGTGATGGCCTTTATCTTGTCGTTACTCTTTTATCCGGTTCATGATCGGATCGAGAAACGACTCGGCAACAAGCAAAACCTCGCCTCACTCGCTTCCTGTAGCATTATGACCTTCATTATTGTTATTCCGGTCATTCTGGTTTTGATTGCCATCTTGAATCAAGGTGTCACTTTCTCGAAAAACACCATTGCATGGTTAGGAAGTGGGGGTGCACAAACCATTGTCGAACATCCTTATGTCGAGACGACATTTCGACTCATCGACCAATACTCACCGCTCGATGGCTTAGATCCTCAAAACTTAGTGGAAAAAGCCACTACGTTTGCGACCAGTATGGGCTCTCAAATGCTCAACATCAGTGCGAAGATTGTCGGCGACGTGACCAACCTGGTGATCAACTTCATCCTGATGCTCTTTATTCTCTTCTTCTTGCTCCGCGATCATGAAAAGATCGTTCATAACTTGCGTTTAGCGATCCCGCTATCACGCAGCCAAGAAGATGTCTTGCTTGATGAGCTAGAGAACATCTCTAAATCAGCGATCTTGGGTTCATTTCTCACCGCGATTGCCCAAGGATTGGCGGGTGGCTTTGCGATGTGGCTGGTCGGCTTCCCGGGTCTCTTCTGGGGCACCATGATGGCGTTTGCCTCGTTTATCCCCGTGGTCGGTACGGCGCTCATCTGGGTACCAACAGCCATCTACCTGTTACTGATCGGAAGTTGGGAATGGGCGGCCTTCATGGCATTTTGGGGTGCGGTGGTCGTCGGCTCTATCGACAATTTGCTACGCCCTTTTCTCATGCAAGGTAACTCTGGCATGAATACCCTACTGATCTTCTTCTCGATTATGGGTGGTTTGCAATTGTTTGGGCTGCTTGGTTTGATCTATGGTCCTATCATCTTTGCGCTGACTATCGTCCTGTTTAAGCTCTACCAAAGTGAGTTTAAAGAGTTCTTGGAGAAACAAGATACCTGCTAAGCCAAACAGCAGGCCGATTAGCAGTTTTCAGCGGGCGCGGATTGTGGGACAATCCGCGCCCGATATCGTTATAGTCTGAGGTAATTCATGTCACTGTCTGCACCGAGCCAAGTCGTTGAACGTCAACTTGCTTTTTTAGCGTCTCGTCATGTGCTGATCATTGGCGAATTTGATGGCTCATTGCCAGCAGAACTGAGTGATACCGCGGCTTCAGTCCGAATATTTACCACAAATTACCTCAATTACTTATCACTGAAACAAAGCTATCGTTGCGAGTTTGCCGCCCAAATCAGCGATGACTTTTTAGCGGGTGTCGATACCGTGCTAATGTACTGGCCAAAGGCAAAAGCTGAAGCAGAGTATTTACTCGCGATGACCGTCGGCCAATTACCCGCTGACACCGAACTTTGCGTGGTAGGTGAAAACCGCGCGGGCGTTAAAAGTGCAGAAAAAATGTCGGCGAGCTATGCCAAACTCATCAAGCATGATGGTGCACGTCGGTGTAGCTTTTACTGGGGCAGTTGTCAGCACCAACCTCAGCCGTTCGACCTCAATCAGTGGTTCAAACACTATCCACTACAGCTAGGTGATGTGACCTTGACCATTCACTCTCTTCCCGGCGTCTTTAGCCATGGTGAGTTTGATAAAGGCACACGCCTCCTGCTTGAAAATATGCCCGCTTTGTCAGGCAAGGTACTCGACTTTGGCTGTGGCGCCGGCATCATTGGTGCATGGATGAAAGCGAAGTTTAACGATATTGACGTGACAATGTGTGATATCAGTGCGTTAGCTATCGCCTCCGCTCAACAAACCCTCCGTCAAAATGGCCTTGAGGGTAACGTCATTGCAAGTAATGTCTATAGCGATATTGACGTCAATGTTGACTTCCTAATCTCCAACCCTCCGTTTCACGCTGGCTTAAAAACCAGCTATAGCGCAACAGAGACCTTGCTCGCTGATGCGCCAAAACACCTCCGTCAAAATGGCACACTTTGCATCGTGGCCAACAGTTTTCTGCAATACCCGCCGATTATTGAGAAGCAATTTGGCGAATGCAAAACCCTTGCTAGCCGTGATGGCTTCAAGATCTACTTTGCAGAAAAGTGCGCTTGATATCACAGCGATTTTTTTAGCCCCTCTTTAGAATGGGTCATTTGTTACTCATACATCGCTTTTCCGTATCGCAAACGTGGTGCATAGCAAACTTTATTGCCGACTTAGTTGCCAGCATAAAATAAGACCGGATACACTCTGGTCTCTATTTTGACGTTTTTGCCGGAGATTTTAACGGAATAGCTTCGGCGCTAGGGCATTCATGAAACTCTTCAGATCTTTCAATCGCTTACAGCACGTGTTGATGATGGCATTTTTGGTGATCAGTATCACACCACTGACACTGACTGCCCTGTTTTTCCTCAACTCGCACATCTCAGACCTCGAAAACCAGACCTTTAACCACCTCACCCTGCTTCGAGATAACAAATCTCGTCAAATCGAGCGCTATTTTGACAACAAAAAGCAAGAAGCACAGGCGTTCGCCAGTTCAGAGCTGGCCAATGCCAGTGGCGGGCGGTTTTATGGTTTGATTGGCGCATTTAACCAACTCGCCAACACGGAAGAAGATGCGCGAGATATTGCGCAGAGTGATTACATTAAGGGCGTGCTCACCGGGAAAGAGGTCGATCTCAGCACGGAAGGTAATCTCTATATTGCTAACCAACGCTATCGCTTGATCCACAAACGCTATCACACCGCGTTTGAGGACTACCTCTCTCGCTCTGAATTTAAAAATATCTATCTGGTCGACATAAACGGCAATGTTGGCTATTCGGTGACCAAAGACCACCTGTTTGGGGAAAATTTACTAGAAGGTGAGTTTGCACAGACTGCGCCCGGGCAGACTTTTGCCAACATCCAAGCGATGACAGATAAAGAGGACGAGCTGGAAAGCAAAGGGCCCTTTGTGTTTACTGACTTCAGCTATGACGTCAATTTAAAAATGAACGTGGCTTGGCTTGCTGCACCGGTTATTCAACAAGGTTATCTGCACAGTTACATTCTCTTTAAGCTACCAACCACAGGGATGGACCAGCTCATCGATGAAAAAGTAGAAGAGCTGAGCTACATCAACACTGTTTTAATCGGTCAAGACAATGTCCTTCGCGCCCACAACTTAGCCGAGATGCCTGAACTCCCCTCAATGGATTACATGGCGGCACTAGTTAACAAGTCCGCGCAAGTGGAGCGTCTTAACAGTCTATCTGGACTTCCCGTATTAAGTGCCTACACCCCAGTGGATATTCTTGGCAACCCTTGGATACTGATGGTAGAACTGCCCGAGAAAGAGGCGTTTGCACATATAGAACAGCTGGAAAAAGTCTTCCTCGTCGCGATGACAGCCGCCATCGTACTGGTTATCTTGGTCTCTCACTGGTTATCTAACTCCATTACCGCGCCCCTGCTGCGCCTTACTTGGGCTGCAGAGCGTGTTTCGGCTGGCGATCTCGATCAGGACATTGATGGCACAGACCGACCCGATGAAATTGGCCGACTTGCGATAAGCTTCGCGCGAATGCAACGCTCTGTACGCGAAAAATTACTCCTCATCCGCGAGCAAAATAGCGAACTTGAGAACAACATTCAGCTTATCCAACAGAAAAACCAAGAGCTCGAAACCGCCGACAAACTCAAAGATGACTTCCTTGCGACGACTTCCCATGAACTCCGTACCCCGCTGCATGGCATGATTGGTATCGCCGAGTCGTTGCAAGCCGGAATTAATGGTCCAGTGCCGACCCAGCAATTGCAGCAGCTACAGATGATCATTAATAGTGGGCAGCGCTTGAGTAACTTAGTGGACGATCTGCTTGATTACCACAAGATGCGCTATGGCAACCTCGAGATGAACCAGCATGCCGTTGATGTCAGCACCGCGGTGCGCTTAGTGCTTGAGCTCTCTCAACACCTCTTGGGGGATAAACCGGTACGCATCATCAATCAAATCCCTAATGACCTGCCCTTGATCAGTGCTGATGAGCAGCGTTTAGAGCAGGTGCTATACAACTTGGTTGGTAACGCCATCAAATACACCACGGAAGGTAAGATAGTATTGTCTGCGGATGTCCTTGATAACCAAGTGCGCGTGCAGGTTGTCGACACAGGGCAAGGGATTCCAGCAGAAGAGTTGGAGCACATCTTTGAGCCGCTCATTCAAGCCTCAACCTACAGTAGCCGTTACCGTCAGGGCACTGGCCTTGGCCTCACGATCAGCCGTCAGTTGATTGAGCTGATGGGCGGACACTTGTATGTCAGCAGCCAACCTATGGTCGGCGCGACATTTAGCTTCACCTTAAATCGCGCGACCGATGAGCAAAAAGCGAATTCACCAGCCCTCGCTCACCATTTCAATGCACCTCAGCTAGAGAATTCAGCCGTCGAGGAATGCCAGCAAGAGCATGAAAACAGCGATGGGGATCTGATTCTCGTTGTCGATGATGAGCCGGTAAATTTGCAGATCGTCACCAACTACCTGCGGATGTCAGGTTATCGCGTGATGACCGCAGAAGGCGGTGTCCAAGCCTTAGCGTTGATTGAAAAAGAGAAGCCGAAGGCGCTGTTACTTGATGTCATGATGCCGGAACTAAATGGCTATGAAGTGTGTGCCCGCTTACGTGCTAACAGCGAAACGGAAGCACTACCTATCATCATGCTTTCCGCACTTAGCCAGCCACAAGACCGCATTAAGGGCTTTGAGGTCGGTGCGAGTGATTACTTACATAAGCCCTTTAACAAAGAGGAGCTACTTGCTCGAATCCACGCGCATTTGCGTGCTGCACGCATGCTAGAAGAGCAAGAGGCGAATCAACGCCTCCTCAGTGAGATTGAGCACCGAAAACAAGTGGAGCAAGGGTTACTGGATACCCAAAGCAAACTGCTTAACCTGCTAGAATCGACGGCAGAGGCGATTGTTTGTATTCAAGAAGATGGCCGCATCCGCTATGCCAACCTTGCAGCCGCGCAGCTTCTCAATACCCCCGCAGAGATCTTAGAGCGTCTTAATATCCAAGATTACATCACAGATAGCTCGCAGCTTGAGCAATGGGGAGAAGTTGAAACCTTGCACTTCCAGCTCCAGGGCACGCTGCATTCTTGGCCTGCGAACTTGCTGCCGATGCCTGAAGCTTCAGGGCTACACATGATGATTGTGTTGTCTCAGATGGGACCATCAAACCAATATCGGGTCGAAATGCTCGAAAATGCACTTCAGGTCTTGTCTGAATTCGCTTTTGATGGCGATAAATCGAACCTTCAACAGCTTCGTGAGCTGGGTGGCGAGTTTACTCGTCTCGCTGACAAGTTGAGCCAAGACGAGAAGAGTAAAGCAGACCTCATTCGGGAGCTCTCCGTCAAAGCGATGAACGAGTGCTTGGTGCTGTGGGAAGGGAATACAGGTAAAACAAAGTTTGCCCTCGCAGAAGAGAGTGGTCTATGGCGCGTCTATCTCGACCGAAGCACGCTACAGACACGGACGCTAGACAAGTATCTGCATATCGATACCCTGCCCAAATCACCCCGTTGGCGTACCGTGCTCAACACCCTTAACTACGTCTTAGATCGCGTAGAGCAGCCGTCACCAGAACGCGCTCAACTCGAGTCTTACCGAGACAAACTGCATCACTATATGCAGCACTAGTCGAAGCGCTCATCAAAACACGAGTAAAAGCAATAATCCAAACTAAAGCGCCATTATGGCGCTTTTTTTTAGCCCTTCAGCCTGCCTTCACTCTGCCTAAGCGACCTCAAAAGTGAGCATGTCTTTGTGACTCTTTGCTCCGTTCTATGCTTTGTATTCATACCTGATAAACGCTCCGTATTCATGCCTAATAAGCGTACGGCAGCATCCGCTTGAGGCCATTTCACTCATCCTCAACGCCAAAATGGTCATCTAACTATCTAGCATCTATCGCATTCAAAACGAGGCAAAACAGCGCTATTTTGATAGCAAAATAAGTTCCAAACCACTTCGTTTTTTGTATGTTTCAGCTGCAGATCTAGCGACGATTGTTATCAATTTTCGACTTAGTCAGATTTAAATTAAGGTTATGAGAAGCAACTCACAACATTTTCACCCTTCATAATTTCCGGAATAAAATAACAACGGTTCTCATTTATAAACAGATCACACAAATGTCAGACCCTTGTCATAAGCCTTGCTGAAAAGGACCATCAGGGTTAGCGAATACTAACCTGAAACATTCTATCTACAAGATTAACATGAGGTACTTCACAAAACAGAGTGGGTAAAAAATAAGCAATAATATGCATTTTAACGAAAATGACGTTGCGGTAACGTGTTTTGACGTTTTTAACGGGATGCTCAATTGACGATTTACCCAGCAAGTAGTTTCCTTAACAGTGCTTGGGCTTGTAGGCCATTTCTCATCGCATCACTAACGAAGAGAAAACAAGCTCAAGAAGTGGCCGGATTACATGCCACTTACTCATAAGTGAAACATAAGCACAGAGTTAAGGAACAGCTATGCTTGCCAATAAAACTAAAATTGCTTTAGCAGTACTTGCAGCATCAACTGCACTAACTGCGCCACAAGTTTCTGCTGCGCGCAGTGAACTGACTGTAGTACCAAACTTTTACCCTACAATGGTACGTAACTTTAACCCGTACCTAGCAACTAACCTACACACAACTTCTGAGTTCATCTATGAGCCGCTAGTTATCTTCAACGAAATGAAAGGTAACGAGCCAGTTATGCGTCTTGCTGAATCTTACAGCTTGGCTGATGACTTGATGAGCGCAACCTTTAAGATCCGTAAAGGCGTTAAGTGGTCTGACGGTCAAGCATTCACTGCTGACGACATCGTGTTCACTTACGGCATGATCAAAGAGAAGACTGAGCTAGACCAAACTGGTATCAACAACTGGATTGCGTCAGTAGAGAAAGTGAGCGATCACGAAGTCGTGTTCAAGTTCACTGAAGCGAACTCTAACGTACCATACGAGATTTCTCGTGTTGCTATCGTACCTCAGCACGTATGGAAAGACGTTAAAGACCCAGCGACCTTCACCAACGAAAACCCAGTTGGTACTGGTGCGTTTACTGAAATCGACACCTTTACTCCTCAGCTATACATCCAGTGTCGTAACCCACAATACTGGGATGCAGCGAACCTAGACGTTGACTGTCTACGTGTTCCTCAAATCGCAGATAACGATCAGCTACTTGGTATGATCATCAACTCTGAGCTGGACTGGACAAGTTCGTTCGTTCCTGATGTTGACCGTACTTACGCTGCTGCGAACCCGAACCACAAATACTGGTATCCGCCAGCGGGTACTCAAGCGTTCATGTTGAACTACAAAACACCGAACGCAGGTAACAACGAAGCGATCAACAGCATTGATTTCCGTCGTGCATTCTCAATGTCTCTTGACCGTCAAACTATCATCGATATCGCATTCTACGGTAGCGGTGTAGTGAATGACTTCGCTTCTGGTCTTGGCTACGCATTTGAGTCTTGGTCAAACGAAGAGACTCACAACAAGTACAAGCCATACATGACTTACGATGTAGATGGCGCGAAAGCACTACTTGCGAAAGCTGGCTTTAAAGATACTAATGGTGACGGTTTCGTAGAAACTCCATCTGGTAAGAAGATCGACCTAGCTATTCAATCTCCAAATGGCTGGACTGACTTCAACAACACTGTACAGCTTGCTGTTGAGCAACTTGCAGAAGTTGGTATTAAAGCAACTGCACGTACTCCAGACTTCTCAGTTTATAACCAATCTATGACTGAAGCGTCTTACGATGTTGCATACACCAACTACTTCCACGGTGCGGATCCACACGTATACTGGAACTCTTCTTACAACTCTGCGTTGCAAGACGGTGACGGTAACCCACGTTTCGCACGTCACTACTTCGAAAACGAGAAGCTAGACCAGCTGCTAGACAGCTTCTACAAGACTGCTGATCGTTCAGAGCAAGTTAAGATTGCACACCAAATTCAGGAAGTGATTGCTTCTAACCAAGTAACCATCCCTGTTATGTCTGGTGCGTACAACTTCCAGTACAACGAAACTCGCTTTACTGGTTGGTGGAACGAAGACAATCCGAAAGGCCGTCCAATGGTATGGGCTGGTATCGGTGAGCGTGTTCTACAAGTACTTGACCTGAAACCTAAGAAGTAACCAACTAAATTGCGGTGCGCGCCCTTGCGCACCGCCACTTCCCCCACTCTTTATTGAATTTATGGCGCTCTGCGTCAGGGGGTTTTACGTCCTTAATCCGATGCAAATTGGATGGCAGAGGTGTGAGTTATGGGATTTTTTCTAAGACGTTTATCTTTTTATTTGATGGCTTTGCTTTTTGCAGCAACGCTTAACTTTATTATTCCGCGGGCAATGCCAGGTGACCCAGTTACCATGATGTTTGCCAACGCTAGCGTGCAGGTAACACCAGAACGTATCGCAGCAATGAAAGAGTTGCTCGGTTTCGTTGATGGCCCTATTTATATTCAGTACCTAACCTACATTAAAAGTATCTTTACTTGGGAACTGGGTATTTCCGTCGCGACCTATCCACAGACGGTTAACGACATTCTTGCAGGTTCTGTAGGTTGGTCTCTTTTCCTTGCAGGTACGGCTGTAATCTTGTCTTTCTGCTTGGGGTCCATCTTCGGTATCTTCGCGGCGTGGAAGCGTGGCTCAAAATATGATGCCTTTATCTCCCCAGCAATGCTTGCCGTTCAAGCCGTTCCCGCGCTTGTTACCGCCATCCTTGTTATGTTTACTTTCGCGGTAGGGACCCGCTGGTTCCCGACTGGTTATGCTTACACACCAGGTATGCTACCTGATTGGACAAGCTGGGAGTTCTATAAGACGGTGGCTTACCACGCCGTACTACCCTTGTTCTGTGCAACCATCATTCAGATTGGTGGCTTCCTGATCAACATGCGTAACAACATGATTAACCTATTGAATGAAGACTACATCACCATGGCGAAAGGTAAGGGCCTGAGTGAAAACCGTGTCGTCTTCAACTACGCAGCGCGAAATGCCCTACTGCCTTCTGTTACTGCACTTTCTATGGCGCTAGGTATGGCGATTGGTGGTCAGCTGATTATCGAAATCGTCTTTAACTACCCGGGTCTAGGTACCGTTTTGCTTAACGCGATTAACGCGCGTGACTACCAGGTACTGCAAGGACAACTGTTCATTATGACCATCTTCATGCTGTTCTTTAACCTGTTGGCAGACCTGGCATACGTATTCCTGGATCCTCGCCTTCGTAAGGGAGGTAAATAATCATGAAAGCACTTTGGAAAATCCTGCGTGGTAACCCGAAGGCAATGTTCGGCACCTTTATTGTCGGCGCCTTTATCCTAGCAGCTATCTTTGCGCCACTTTTGACCTCTCATGCGCCTAACAAGCGTGTCGGTACACCGCATGAGCATCCGTCATTTGTGTATAAAGCAGCACTATCAAATCATGATGGCTGGATCGCAACGACACTAGGTGGCCACGTTGCAGAAGACATTAAGAACGAAAACCGTCGTACCATCAGCATTGCGAAGAAAGCAGACCATGTTCTCGGTACGTCTCGTATGGGTCGTGACATCTGGTCACAACTTGTTTACGGCACACGTATCTCACTCGGTGTAGGTTTCGGTGCGGGTCTGGTGGTTTGTTTCCTCGCTACCATTATCGGTATTTCAGCTGGTTACTTTGGTGGACGCGTGGATGACATCTTAACCGCTGCCATGAACATCATGCTGGTAATACCGCAATTCCCACTGCTGTTTGTTATCGCGGCCTTTATCGGTCAAGCGGGGCCACTGACTATCGCGGTGGTAATCGGTTGTACCTCCTGGGCATGGGGCGCACGTGTTGTCCGCTCCCAAACCATGTCGCTACGTGAAAAAGAATTTGTAAAAGCTGCTGAAGTACTGGGTGAGTCATCATGGCGCATCATCTTCGTTGAACTGCTGCCTAACCTTATCTCTATCGTTGGTGCTAGCTTCATCGGTTCGGTGATGTACGCAATCATGATGGAATCTACGCTGTCGTTCCTAGGTCTAGGTGACCCGAACGCAGTGAGCTGGGGCACCATGCTTTATAACGTGCGTACCTCTTCTTCTATGTTGGTTGGCGCTTGGTGGGAAGTTGTCGCACCGTGTCTCGCGCTTATCTTTGTTGCTATCGGTCTTGCGATGCTGAACTTTGCTGTCGACGAAATTGCTAACCCGCAGTTACGTGCACAAAAAGGCATGAAGCGCTGGGCGAAAATGCAGAAAGAAAGAGAAGTTGAAAACGAGAAAAGTGAAAACGCGATTCCTAACAATGCAGCATGGAGCGGTGACAAATGAGCAAGCAAGAACCATTAGTTTCAATCCGCAACCTGTGTGTGGATTACATTACTGACGCGGGCGATGTCCGCGCAGTAAACAACGTAAGCTTCGATATTGGCAAAGGTGAAGTGTTTGGTTTGGCTGGTGAGTCAGGCTGTGGTAAGTCAACGGTTGCCTTCTCACTGATGCAACTGCATAAGCCACCAGCATTTATCACTGGCGGTGAGATCTTCTTCGATGGCGAAGACATCCTGAAGTACTCAGAGCAACAAGTTAGCGACTTCCGTTGGAAAGAAATGTCTATGGTATTCCAGAGCGCGATGAACGCGCTCAACCCAGTACTTACCATGGAAGAGCAATTTTGTGACGTGATTATGCGTCACACTAACATGACCCGCGAGCAGGCTATTCGCCGCGCGGAAGGTCTATTGGAAATCGTCGATATCCACCCAAGCCGTCTACGCGATTACCCGCACCAGTTCTCTGGTGGTATGCGTCAGCGTCTTGTTATCGCGATCGCCCTAGCGCTAAATCCGAAAATGATCGTCATGGACGAGCCAACCACCGCTTTGGATGTGGTGGTTCAACGTGAAATCCTACAGAAGATTTATGCCCTTAAAGAAGAGTTTGGCTTCTCTATTCTGTTCATTACTCATGACTTGTCATTGATGGTCGAGTTCTCTGACCGTATCGGCATCATGTACTCAGGACAGTTAATCGAAGTTGCACCATCTAAGCAGATTCTAGAAACCCCGTATCACCCGTATACAGAAGGGTTAGGTAACTCGTTCCCACCATTGACTGGTCCTAAGACACGTCTTACTGGTATTCCGGGTAACCCACTGAACTTGCTGGAAATCCCACAAGGGTGCCGCTTCCAGGCGCGTTGTAGTAAAGCACACGATGCTTGCTTCAGTAAGCCAACCCAGCTACAGCAGATTGAACCTGGCCGTTTATCTAACTGCCACCTGTTCACAAATCGCTAAAGCTTTACCAGTAGACCTAAGGAAACAATGATGAGCTTACCTACTACAAAACCAATAATTGAAGGCAAAAACCTGGTAAAAGACTTTCCGATTAACTCTAACTCTCTAAAGAGCTCAAGGATGCGTGCCATCAATGATGTCTCTTTCAAGATGTACAAGAGCCGCGGCCTCTCCGTGGTCGGTGAATCTGGATCAGGTAAATCTACAACTGCGAAAATGATTGCGAAAATGTATGCGCCTACGCAAGGCCATATCGAGTACTTCGGTCGCGACATTGCAGACATCAATAAAAAAGCGGACCTGATGGAATACCGTCAGGGCGTTCAAATGGTATGGCAAGACCCGTTCGGCTCGCTGAACCCTACCCACACCATTTTTCACCACATTGCGCGTCCACTGCTCATTCACAACAAAGTATCAGGCAACAAGAAAGAACTTGAAGAGCGCGTTTATGACTTACTCGAGCAAGTGGGCCTTATTCCACCGAAAGAGACAGCTCAAAAATACCCGCACCAGCTTTCTGGTGGCCAACGTCAGCGCGTTAATTTAGCCCGTAACATCGCGGTTGGTGCTGAAGTGGTACTGGCTGATGAGCCAACCTCAATGCTGGATGTCTCTATCCGTGCAGGTGTACTTAACCTGATGGAAGAGATGAAGTTTGAGCGTGAAATGGCACTGCTGTACATCACGCACGACATCGCGACGGCTCGCTACATCGCCGAAGATCTTGCGGTCATGTACGTCGGTCACATGGTTGAGTGGGGCGATACGGAAGAGATCATCCACGATCCACAACACCCATATACTCAGCTCCTTGTCTCCGCTGTTCCGGATCCGAAAAAATCGATCCACGAAAAGCTAAAAGGTAATAAAGGTGAGATCCCACTGTGGACGCCAGAATCAATGGGTTGTCCATTTGCCGGTCGTTGCCAACAAGCGACTGACAAGTGTCGCGAGCAACTACCGGGTGTCACCCAGCTATCTGAAAACCACTTCGTTCGCTGTTACTTGTACGAAAACTAGGAGTCACCATGCAGCTGTTAACTAACCACATCGGCTACGAACGTCTAGGCCCAAAACACGCCGTTATTACTGGTGAGTTTGCCCCCGACCAGCAGGTTGAAGTGCGTAATGCCGACGATCATCGTGTTGTGTTACAGCTGCCCCTCACGGCGGGTGGTCAAGTTGCCGAATGGCATACAGGCCATCACGCAGTTGTCAATTTTGACAGCCTTGAAACGGAAGGGGATTACTATCTACAAATGGGAGCCGAGCGCTCCCATACTTTCCGAATTGCCGAGGGGCTATTGATGCAACGTACCTTCTCGGATCTGTTGCACTATTTCAAATCTCAGCGCTGCACTGGCCGTTTCGAAGAAGCCGATCGCAACGCACCTATTTTTGGCAGCGACAAGACCGTTGATGTCCGTGGTGGCTGGTATGATGCCTCGGGGGATGTCAGCAAGTACCTTAGTCATCTGTCTTATGCCAACTTCCTGAATCCACAACAAACACCAATGGTGGTGTGGAACATGTTGGAAGCGCTACACATTTCCGATGACATGCCCGCTTTCACCCAAGCCCGTCTGCTCGATGAAGCCCTCTTTGGCTGCGAGTTTCTGAAGCGTCTTCAAGCCAGTGATGGCTACTTCTATATGACGGTATTTGATAAGTGGAGCAAAGACATCACGCAACGTGAAGTGTGTGCCTATGAAACCCAACTCGGACATAAGTTCGACAACTATCAAGCCGGATTCCGTCAGGGTGGCGGTATGACCATTGCAGCACTCGCTAAAGCGGCTGCATTGGAAAACCATCCTGCCTATCAAACACTTTATGGCTCGCAACCTGAGCCACTTAATGATTATCTCACTGCTGCTGAGCTGGGTTACTGGCACTTGCGTGAGCACAATCTCGCATACTTAGACGATGGTGAAGAAAACATCATCGATGAATACTGTGCCTTAGTGGCAGCAGTGGAACTGTATCGTGCGACGCAACATGAGCGTTACCTCAGCGAATCTCGCCAATGGGCGCAGCGCCTGTCTGCACGTCAAGCCAGTGACGAAAATCAAACACATTTTTGGTTAGCCAACGACACACGTCCGTATTATCACGCGGCGGAAGCGGGCTTACCTGTCATCGCATTAATGCAATACCTGCAAATTGAAACAGACGAAGAGCGCTGCGCGGATATCGCGACTATCGTCACGCAGGCACTGCAATTTGAAATCAACATCACCCGTGAAGTGCACAACCCATTTGGGTATCCACGTCAATACACCCAAGCGGTCGATGGCGACAAACAGAGCCAGTTCTTCGTGCCACATAATAACGAGTCTGGCTACTGGTGGCAGGGCGAGAATGCACGCATCGCCTCGCTTGCAGCCATGGCTTATCAAGCCATCGACGTCGTCAACAATGCCGAGCTGCAAACCGCATTACGCGAGTATGGCGCTAGCTGCTTGAACTGGGTGGTGGGACTTAACCCTTATGATATGTCGATGATCGATGGTCACGGCCATAACAATCCTGATTACTTACCGGAGCTCGGCTTCTTTAATGCCCGAGGTGGCGTATGTAACGGCATCACCTCAGGTTTTGAGAATGAAGCTGATATTGCCTTTAAACCTGCCGGACAAAAAGACGACATGCTGCAAAACTGGCGCTGGGGTGAACAATGGATCCCACATGGCGCTTGGTTCTTACTCGCCGTTGCTGCGCAACGTAAGGAGTTTCTACGTGGCTAACTTTAAGTATCTGGTTGGTATCGATGGTGGCGGCACCTCTTGCCGTGCACGCATCACCGATCTCAACGGTCAACTACTCGGCGAAGCCAAAACAGGCAGTGCGAACATCATGCTCGGTGCTGAAGCAGCGATGCAATCGATCCTCGATGCTATTGGCGCTGCGGCACAACAAGCCAACTTATCGACTGATAGCTTTGCAGACATGGCCGTTGGCCTTGCTCTTGCAGGCGCAGAAGAGTTCCAAGCATGGCAAGCCTTTATGGCCCTGCCTCACCCTTTCGCTCACTTAACGCTAAATACGGATGGCTACGGCGCGTGTTTAGGCGCATGGGCAGGAAAAGATGGGGCAATTCTCATTGCAGGCACGGGCTCAGTTGGCTTGATGATCAAAGATGGTCAACAGCATGTGGTCGGTGGTCGAGAGTTCCCGATATCCGATCATGGTAGCGGTGCTATCATGGGGCTTCGCCTCATTCAAGAATCCCTCTTGATCGCAGATGGCATCAAACCCGACTCTCGCTTGGCTCAAGAAGTGTTAGCGCATTTCAATCATGACATTGACGCCATTGTCCGCTGGTCTAAGACAGCGAAGCCGCGTGACTATGGGATGTTCTCTCCGCAGATCTTTCACTACGCCAACTCTGGCGATGCCCTTGCCATTGCGCTACTGAAACAAACTGCACGTGACATTGAAATGTTACTCGATGGCTTGTTCAGTAAAGGGGCAGAAAAAGCATGTTTGATGGGCGGTATTGCCGAGCGAATGCATCTTTGGCTTTCGCCACCGTATCAAGCACGTATCGCACAACCACAAGGTGACGCAATGGATGGCGCACTATTGATGGCAGGGAAAAGTCATAACCTCTATAACGTCGAGTGTATGGTATGAATCTCCGCTTAGATCTAACCTTAATCGACAATACCGAGACCGGTAGTCGTCTGGCGCTGAGCTTAAGTAATCTCAGCGACGTTCCTCTCAATGACTGGCAGTTAGAGTTTAGCTATGCCCGTCGCATTAACGTTAGATCACTCAGTCAAGGTGACCTCGAACAAATTGGCAGCTTTTGCCGACTTACCCCCCCTAGTACGTCGCGCAGCCTAGCACCAAATCAGCATTTTTATACTGAGTTTGAGGTCAACCTTCCCCATCTTACTTTGATGATTTATGGCATTCCCTCTGCGGTCATCCGCAGCGGAGAGACTCTGTATCCCGTGCAGGTCACGCCACTCAGTTTGGGACCCGATGCTCATTGCCGTGGCGCCGGGTCTTCTTTAAACGGGAGAGAAACAGCGGCAATTTCCATTATTCCTCAACCAGCGGCGCTGCAAGTATTACAAGGCACTTTCACCCTAGACACCCATTGTGTCATTAGGGGTGACCAAGCAACATCGCCTGCAGCTCGTTGGTTGCAGGAGGAAATAGAGCAACAGTGCAACATCCAGATTTCAACGGGTACCACGTCAGGTGCTGGCAACATTCATGTTGAACAGCGCAGTAAACTCGCCTCGGGCAGCTACGAGCTATTAGTTGAACCAGAAGCGATTTGGATTCAAGCCAGTGATAAAGCGGGTTTCTTTGCCGCCGTCGCCAGCTTGTTGCAGCTGATTCCACTAACCGCAAATGAAGGTGGCGCATTCACGCTACCCTGTTTACAGATCAGTGACGCCCCGCGCTTAGGCTATCGCGGCATGATGCTCGACTGTGCGCGACACTTCCATTCGCTTGAGCAAGTCAAACAAGTGATCGGTCAACTCGCACGGCTTAAATTTAATACTTTCCACTGGCATCTTACCGATGATGAAGGTTGGCGCATTGAAATTAAAGCCCTGCCTGCCTTAACGGAAATTGGTGCGTGGCGTGGCCCTAATGAAGTGCTGCAAGCGCAATACAGCCAGTTCGAATCCCGTCACGGTGGTTACTACACCCAAGATGAGATTCGAGAAGTCATTGCCTACGCCAGTGCGCGTGGTATTACTGTGATCCCCGAGATCGACATCCCGGGCCACTGTCGCGCCGCGATTAAATCACTCCCTGACATGCTGGTTGATCCTGACGATCACTCTAAGTATGTCAGCATCCAGAACTATACCGACAACATTTTAAATCCCGCTCTCGCAGGCACTTATACCTTCATTGAGACTGTCCTCGAAGAAGTTTGCGCCTTGTTCCCAGCGCCATATGTCCACATTGGTGCCGATGAAGTGCCTAAAGGCGTTTGGACAGATAGCCAAGCTTGTGCCGAATTGATGGCCCAGCACGGTTATCAAGATCCGATGGAACTGCAAGGTCATCTCTTACGTCACACAGAAAACTTCCTATCACAACGCGGTAAACGCATGCTGGGTTGGGAAGAAGCCGTGCATGGTGACAAGGTCAGCAAGCAAACCGTTATTTATTCATGGCTAAGTGAAGAAGCCGGTTTGAAGTGCATTGAGCAAGGGTACGATGTTGTCATGCAGCCCGCGCAGTCTCTCTATCTTGATTTAGTACAAGGAGACTATGTCGATGAAGCGGGTGTCGATTGGGCAGGTCAATTACCGATTGAAAAAGTGTACGACTACGACCCGCTTGGTAAGGTGCCTCAAGACCTGCTGCACAAAGTGCTCGGTATTCAAACCGCACTTTGGTCAGAGACAGTCGCAACACCAGAACAGATAAATTATCTCCTTTATCCACGTTTGTTTGCAGTGGCAGAAGTAGCGTGGAGTGAAGAACGTGACTGGGGACATTTTGCCCTCAGATTAAACCAACACCTTAACTACTTGGACAAGATGGGTATTCAGTACCGTCATCTTGATAACAACCAATAACTGATTATTACGCAAAGGATAGTAACGATGAAATACGGCTATTTTGATAACGACAATCGCGAATATGTTATCACTCGCCCTGACGTGCCGGCGCCATGGACGAACTACCTAGGTACTGAAGAATTCTGTACAGTTATCTCTCATAACGCAGGTGGTTACTCTTTCTTCCGCTCTCCAGAGTACAACCGCGTCACTAAGTTCCGCCCGAATGCGACATTTGATCGCCCAGGACACTATGTGTACCTGCGTGATGACGTGTCGGGTGATTACTGGTCTATCTCTTGGCAGCCTGTTGCAAAAAGCCTAGAGGAAGCAAACTACGAAGTACGCCACGGCTTGTCTTACTCTAAGTTCAAGTGTGAATACAACGGCATCACTGCACAAAAAACCTTGTTCGTACCAAAAGGCGAAGATTGCCAAGTTTGGGACATCACCATTAAGAATGACAGTGATCAGCCGCGTACCATCAGTGCGTTCTCTTTCGTCGAATTCTCATTCAGCCACATCCAGTCTGACAACCAAAACCATCAGATGAGTCTTTACTCTGCGGGTACCTCATACAATGAGGGTGTGATTGAGTACGACTTGTACTACAACACCAACGATAAAGATGGCTACTACTTTATGGCATCAAGCTTCGACCCAGATAGCTACGATGGCCAACGTGACTCATTCATCGGTCTATACCGTGACGAAGCGAACCCAATCGCGCTAGAAAACGGTAAATGCTCTAACCACGTTCAAACCTGTTACAACCACTGTGGCTCACTGCACAAGCAGTTCGTTATTCAGCCGGGTGAAGAAGTACGCTTTACCTTTGTTCTCGGTATTGGTAAAGGCGAAGGTCAACGTCTACGTGCTAAATACCAAGATCTTGCTAACGTTGACGCAGCATTTGCTGGCATTAAAGATCACTGGGGCAGCCGTTGTGACAAGTTCCAAGTGAAATCGCCAAACGAAGGCCTAGACACCATGATCAACGCTTGGACACTGTACCAAGCAGAAACTTGTGTGGTTTGGTCTCGCTTTGCCTCATTCATCGAAGTCGGTGGCCGTACTGGTCTTGGATACCGTGATACCGCGCAAGACGCGATCTCTGTACCACACTCTAACCCACAAATGACACGTAAGCGCCTTGTTGACCTGCTACGTGGTCAAGTGAAAGAAGGTTACGGTCTGCACCTCTTCGATCCAGACTGGTTCGATCCAGAAAAAGCGGACGTTGAGCCATCAAAATCGCCAACAGTCGTACCAACACCAAGTGATGACGACAAGATCCACGGTATCGAAGATACCTGTTCTGACGACCACCTATGGCTGGTACCGACCATCTGTAAGTTTGTTCAAGAAACGGGGGAACTCGGTTTCATTGACGAAGTGATTCCATACGCAAACGGCGGCGACGCAACAGTTTACGAACACATGAAAGCGGCACTGGATTTCTCTGCCGAGTACGTCGGTCAAACCGGTATCTGTAAAGGTCTTCGTGCCGACTGGAACGACTGTCTAAACCTAGGTGGCGGTGAGTCTTCAATGGTCTCGTTCCTACACTTCTGGGCACTGCAAGAGTTTGTAGAGCTTGCGAAGCACCGTGGTGACGACGAAGCCGTACAGAAGTACACCGAGATGGCAGCCAACGTACGTGAAGCTTGTGAAGAGCACCTATGGGACGACGAAGGTGGCTGGTACATCCGTGGTCTTACTAAGAATGGTGAGAAAATTGGTACCGCTCAGCAAGAAGAAGGCCGTGTACACCTTGAGTCTAACACCCTAGCGGTATTGTCTGGTGCCGTCTCTCAAGAGCGCGGTGAGAAAGCGATGGATGCGGTAGATGAGAACCTGTTCTCTGAGTATGGCTTGCACCTTAATGCGCCTTCATTCGCGACACCAAATGATGACATCGGTTTCGTTACCCGTGTTTACCAAGGCGTGAAAGAGAACGGCGCGATCTTCTCTCACCCGAACCCTTGGGCTTGGGTTGCAGAAACCAAATTGGGCCGCGGTGACCGTGCAATGAAGTTCTACGATGCACTCAACCCATACAACCAAAACGAGATCATCGAGAAGCGTATTGCTGAACCTTACTCTTACGTACAGTTCATCATGGGTCGCGACCACGAAAACCACGGTCGTGCAAACCACCCATGGCTAACTGGTACCTCTGGTTGGGCTTACTTTGCAGTCACTAACTACATCTTGGGTGTGCAGACCGGTTTCGATAGCCTAACTGTTGACCCATGTATTCCAACTGCATGGCCTGGTTTCGAAGTTCGCCGTGAATGGCGTGATGCGGTCTTCAACATCAAAGTTGAAAACCCGAACAACGTTAGCAAAGGCGTTGTGTCTATCACCCTCAATGGTGAAGCAGTTGAAGGTGCGATTCCAGCGCAACCAGCGGGTAGCGTAAACGAAGTTGTTGTTGTGATGGGCTAATGCCCTATTTGGGTAGCGGCCAATGTGCCGCTACCACTTTTAAGATGCATCAACCTGCTCAGTTCAGGTCAAGGAGAACACCATGATTCAATTCGGTACTGGAGGCTGGCGCGCCTTTATCGGTGACGAATTTACCAAAGCAAATGTTCAGTTAGTCGCACAAGCACTCTCTAACATCATGATTGATGAAGGCGTAACCAAAAATGGTTTCGTCATTGGTTTTGACCGTCGTTTTCTTTCAGACAAAGCCAGTCGCTGGTTCGCCGAAGTATTGGCTGCCAACGGCGTTGACGTGAGCTACATCGGCAAATATGTACCGACACCGATCGTGATGTTTCAAGCGAAAGAGATGAATGCCGACTACTCTGCGTGTATCACCGCCTCTCACAACCCTGCGGACTACAACGGCATCAAAGTCTTCATCAAAGGGGGTCGCGACGCTGACGAAATCATCACGGCGAAAATCGAACAGCAAATCGCTAACCTCAGCGCTGACGATGTAAAAACCATCGATTTCGAAGAAGCCATCGAACAAAAACTGATCGAACAGATCAATCCAATGAACGATTTCGTCGATTCCATTGTCGACTTTATTGATATCGACGCGATTAAAAAAGCAAACCTACGTGTGCTCATCGACCCAATGTTCGGTGTAGCAAAAAATGCATTACAAACAGTGCTTATTTCCGGTCGCTGTGACGTCGACGTCATTAACGACAGTGAAAACCCAGCGTTTGGTGGCATGATGCCATCGCCAAGTGCTGCAACCCTGTACCGTCTAAAACACCTCGTCGCAACGCAAGGATACGATATAGGTATAGGTACCGACGGTGATGCGGACCGATTGGGTATCATAGATGAGACAGGACGCTTTATTCATCCAAATGAAGTACTAATCCTGCTTTACTACTACCTGTTGAAATACAAGGGCTGGAAAGGTTCCGTGGTACGCAATATTGCCACCAGCCATATTCTCGATAAAATTGCTGCCGACCATGGCGAGAAGAGCTTTGAAGTCCCAGTCGGCTTTAAACATATCAGCTCGCAGATGGAAGCAGATGACTCTTTGATTGGTGGTGAAAGTTCGGGTGGTCTGACTATCCGCGGCCATATCAAAGGTAAGGATGGCGTTTTTGCCTCAAGCCTACTGGTTGAAATGATCAGTGTCACAGGCAAGAAGCTTTCTGAAATGCTGGATGAAATCTACGGCCGTTACGGCTTTGCGTATACCGCAGAAGGCGACTGCACCTTTAAGGCCAGCAAAAAGCCTGAGATTCACAACCGCATTTATGTCGAAAAGGCGCTGCCTGACTTCGGCTATGATATTGAAAAAGTCAGCTATGCTGACGGTTTAAAAGTGTACTTCAAGAATGGTGGCTGGGCACTTGCTCGCTTCTCTGGTACAGAGCCTCTACTACGACTGTTCTCCGAAATGGAAGATCAGCCACAAGCAGAAGCGATTGTTAACCAGATGCGCACCTTCTTTTTAGAGCAGTAATTCACACTCCTTGATGTGTTTTCCCCCCAGCAATGGGGGTTTCGGTAACCAATGTCTGTCGAGGTGTGGTTTGTACAGACAGCGGAAACCAATTAGCTGTTACTTAACTTGTTCGCCAGCCGTTAGGGTCAGTCATGTAGGTTTGGGCGAAACGCAGGTAGCCTTTGGGCTACCTTTTTTTTACCTTTTTCAACGACATCGACCTGCAATGATCTTCCTACCGTTTATGACAGATCATCCGATCGTCATCCCATTTTAAGTACCAGTTATCCCCTTGGTCGATCAAACGGGTATCGCCTCGATCATCTTGAAAGACCCCCGCTTTATCGTAGCCACTGTGCTGCGCTAAACGAATATCTCGATTGCGATAGATATAGGCTTTTGTCTCAGCCTCAAACTCCACATCCACAGCTTCCCCTTGGCAGTTTAAGGCAAGTTTAGTGGTAGAGCAGCCGCTCGTCATCATCACCATACCTACTAACAAACACGCTTTCGCTCTCAGCAACATCACCTACTCCTCGTTATTATCAGCAGGGTCTGTAATACTGAAGCATCGATGCGGCCACTCATACCGCGCAATGCAACAACGTGCTGATAATAATAACTTTGTCAGAAAACCTTCTAAGCATAGGCAATCTCAGAAAATTCGACGATGATTTCTCCAAATATCGAACATCTCCACTATTTCACCACCGTAGTCGAAATGGGCTCTTTTACCGCTGCGGGCAGAAAACTGAACCGTGATCGCAGCTCGATAGGCCAGGCCATTGCTAACTTAGAGATCGATCTTGGTGTTACTCTGTTTGACCGCCATGGACGGACAATCACACTGACGCCAGAGGGAGAGGCCTTATATGGTAAGGCTCGCACACTGTTGCAAGGCTATCAGTCGTTTTGTCAGTTCAGCCAAAACTTAAGCAGTGATATCGAATCCTCGCTGACTATCGGCATCGATCATTTCACGACCCTAAACGAGATGAGCCGAATAGATAAAGCCATTCATACTGCGTTTCCCGGCCTGCACGTGCACTGGCAACGGCAGCACACCGACGCCTTAGATCCTTTGCTTGAAGCGGGTACCATAGACATCGCATTAAGGCTCTTTCAAAACCGCGACTTACCCGAAGTCTTTCATCCTCAACATGTCGACAATGTCACTCTCGTCAGCGTCATGCATCGCGATACGGCGGAATCTCACCCGACGCAACGACTGCACTCTGAGTTGAGGAAAGTCCCCCTTATTGCTTATCCCGATTTAGACAAAGTGGTGCGCACCGACCGATTTGAGAATGTTCAGCAGGTCTTTTCACCGGAAGCGGCGCTGGAAATCGTCAGTCAAAAAGCGGCGTGGAGCATTTTTCCTTTGCAGTTAATTTCCCCCGAAAGCGAACGCTATATCCAAGTCAGTCTAGATACAAATGCTCCTATGTATGGGCGGCGTATCTTGATTTGGCATCACAGCCATCGCTTCGGAAAAGCCCAGCGTTGGCTAGCTAATCAACTCACCTCCCTGCTTTCTTAAACTGTGATCACCACCACGCAATGAGTTAAACAACGAAAAATCTGCGCCACCTTTTATCTCTATGCGGGGGATTTCACCCCGCTATTCACCATTTCGCGATTTAGGCATTACGACAAACGGTCATAGAATAAACCTCAATGACAACGTCTCTCGTTTTACTCTCGGAGCATCATCCATGTCCCTAAACGCAAAAATAAAAATCACAGCATTAGCTGCCGCCATGGCCTTAGGTCTCACGGCTTGTCAATCGACGCAGCAAACCGACACCCTGTTTGCGGAAGCCTCAGCGTCACCTATCACCCTCTATTCAGCGGCAAACATCATTACCATGTCTGACCAAATAGAGAGTGCAAATGCCGTCGCGGTTCAAGATGGTAAGATTCTTGCGATTGGCGACCGAGACACCATCTTAGCCAAATACCAAGACACGGAAGGTTTCTCGCACAATACAACCTTTGCCAACAAAACAATGACTCCGGGTTTTGTCGAACCCCATGTCCACGCTTGGCTGTTCACCTTTGTCGCCAATACCCACTTCATCACCCCAGCGGACTGGAGCCTACCTTGGGGAGACGTCAAAGGGGTGGTTGGCCAAGAAGCGTATCTCGCGCGTTTAAAAGAGCTCGAAGCCTCACTGCCTGAAGGCGAGCCACTCGTCACTTGGGGCTGGCACAACTACTTCCATGGTGAAATGAACCGTCAGATCCTCGATGAGATCAGCACCGAACGTCCTATTATTGTGTGGCAGCGCTCTGTGCATGAGCTCTATTTTAACAGTGCCGCATTCGATCACTTCGGCGTTAAAGCCGAAGACTGGCAAGGTGAAGCGAATCACTTCAACTACATGGACTACGAAAAAGGTCATGCCTATGAGACCGGTCTCTATGCCGCAGCGCCTTTGTTGCTTCAACTCGTCGGCACACCGGAAAAGTTTGCTCAAGGCATTGAGCGTACCAAGGAGTATATGCAAGCAGGAGGCATCACCACCGCAGTTGATCCTGGTGTCATGCTACCGATGAACATGACAGCATCGATGGTCAACCTGATGGATGATGGCCTACCAATGCTGGATTACTACATGATCCCGGCAGGTAACACCGCTTATGATCACTTGGATAAAGATGCGCAAGCCGCTTTCGAGGCGGTGTCGCAAATGGTCAAAGACCCAGCCACAAACGGTGAGTATGTGCGTTGGCTGCCCAATCAAGTCAAGCTCTTCTCTGATGGCGCTGCGTATGCACAGTTAATGATGATGAAAGACGGCTATACCGATGGCCATGACGGCGCTTGGATCCAATATCCGGAAGATCTTGAAGCAAGCATGCGCCCCTACTGGGAAAATGACTACACCATCGTCGTCCACTCTAACGGTGACTACGGTCTCGAAGTGGCCGTAGACCTGATGGAGAAACTGCACGAAGAGTCACCGCGTGAGGATCACCGTACCAGTTTCCATCACTTGGCTTACACCGATCCGGTCGATATCCAGCGCGGTGCTGACATTGGTGCCACTTTCTCTGTCAACCCATTCTACTTACATGTGTTGGGCGAACAGTATGCAGAGTTTGGTGTTGGTATGGAGCGCGCGCAATACACGTCTCGTGGCCGTTCTTTCCTTGATGCTGGGGCAAGCTTATCGTTCCACTCTGATGCGCCAATGGCGCCGGGACGCCCACTTGCACTAGCTTGGACAGCAGTTAACCGTACTGGCCTCAGTGGCAAGATGCTAGGTGAGTCTGAAAAGATGACCATGGAAGAGTCGCTGCGTGCGATCACCATCGAAGCCGCCTACCAAACGCGTTTGGAAGATGAAGTGGGCAGTATTGACCTGGGTAAAGCCGCTAACTTTGCAGTACTCAACCAGCACCCTTATGAAGTAGAGAAAACGGCACCTGAAACTATTAAAGACATCGAAGTCTATGCCACTGTCTTTAATGGCAACCCGGTTGTGACTGAGAAAATGTCGCAAGGTCTCGTGCTTAACCAAGAAGGGCTAAATACCGTCAACATCATTTCTCGCCTTGGCGGTGGACATGTGACAGGTGGTGATAGCTGCGATGCCAGCCGCATTTACCAAGAGATCCTTCGCGATATGTAACTCGCCCCCCTGATAATACTGGCCCGGCTCTCGCCGGGCTTTTTATTCTGACCTCTCAAAGAGATCATTATGCTCGTTCATCAATATACTCGCGCCTACTCGGCGCAACTACTTCACCTTGTACTGTGTATGATCTGGAACGCGGTAGGTGTTTACCAAATCGCACAAGGACAACAACCGATTGGCCCCGTCGCTTCACTCAATGGCATAGTTGTCATGACAATCCTGAGCATGACACTGCTGATACTGCTACACAAAGGTTGCGAGAAAAGTTACTGTCTAGTGTCCCTCCTCCCCGCTATGGCTGCATTGCTGGCCATCATTGGTGCATTCACAGGTGAGCCGACAAACTGGCCGACCGCGATTTGGCGCTGGGCAGGTGTCGCCGTCAACATCATTGGTCTAGTCGGCTTGCTGCAAGTCGTTCGCTGTTTTCGTGCTAACAAGCCAGCACATCATGCATGACGCGAGCAAGGTAAGCTGAAGGGTTAGCCATCCATCAGCGCAGCTTCACGTCGCAGCCAGTCAGCAAAAACGACAAACTTTTGTCTGCTCTGCATGCCGTCCGGGCAAACAAGGTCATACCCCATTCCCGAGCTAATACTCGGGAATGGCGCAACCAAGTCCCCTGTCTGTAAATAGTGGGCAGCAACCACTTTTCTCGCCATCGCAATTCCCATCGAGTTCTGTGCCGCCATGATCGCATGATCATACTGGGTGAAGGTATGGCTACGCGCATAGCAATCTATCGTCATCGCCATATGATCGAGCCATTTAGACCAGATCTCTGAATGCTCGCCGTGAATAAATGTCGCTTGCGAAAGTGCAGTGAGATCCCCAGCTAACAGACCAAGTTTCTCTGCATACAGCGCCGAGCAAACCGGAATACGCTCTTCAGAAAACAGCCGTTCCGAATAACTGTCAATGTAACGACCTCGGCTATAAAAGATCGCCGCATCCAACGCATCATATTGAAAATCGCCACGGTAGTGCTTGGTAAACAACTTAATATTCAAGTGGGGGTGTTCTTCATGAAAGCGGTGAAGTCTCGGCATTAACCAGTTGGTCGCAAACGCGGGTGATGTGCCGACAACCAGTTCCCCAAACAACGCGTTACCGCTTAAATCCTCAAGCTCACTGTTAATAGCGGCCAACGAATGGTGCAAGGTATTTATCAACCTTTCTCCTTCCGGAGTCAGCGCCAAGCTTCGTGTGAGACGCACAAAGACCTGAAAACCAAGCTCAGACTCCAACCCTTTGATTCTATGACTGATTGCCCCTTGAGTTAGACTCAATTCATCTGCCGCTTTGGTAAAACTCAGGTGTTTGGCGACGATCGTTAAGGTGTGTAGGTTGGCCA
Source organism: Thaumasiovibrio subtropicus (assembly GCF_019703835.1). NCBI lineage: Bacteria > Pseudomonadati > Pseudomonadota > Gammaproteobacteria > Vibrionales > Vibrionaceae > Thaumasiovibrio > Thaumasiovibrio subtropicus. The sequence goes on from NZ_AP023054.1 coordinate 3,175,833, forward strand.
TCAATTTATTACTGACTAACATCTTTCCATCCATGAATATTTTTAATGCATGTTAGCTTATTTTTCGTTTGTTGATGAAATTTATTTATCCCATTATTGGCGCAGTGAGAGAAAGAGATGGCCGCCTCAACAACTCTCTGAACCTTTGAAACTTTATTAACGTCAAAAAAATAGGTGATGAATGAATATTTTTGGCTATCTACAAAAAGTAGGTAAAGCATTGATGGTGCCGGTCGCCACCTTACCAGCGGCAGCAATCTTGATGGGTATTGGATACTGGGTTGACCCGGTTGGCTGGGGCTCAGAAAGCGTCATCGCTGCGTTACTGATCAAATCAGGTGCAGCCATCATTGATAACATGGCGCTACTCTTCGCCATTGGTGTTTCCTTCGGCCTGAGCCGCGACAAAAACGGTTCAGCCGCCTTAGCGGGGTTTGTCTGCTACATGGTCGTCACCACTTTGCTTTCTCCAGCCGTTGTTGCACAGCTAAAAAGCATTGATCTTGAGGCGGTGCCCGCAGCATTCGATAAGATTGGCAACCAGTTTGTCGGTATTCTTATCGGTATTATCTCCGCTGAAATTTACAACCGCTTCCACACTGTTGAACTGCCTAAAGCCTTGGCTTTCTTCAGCGGAAAACGCCTTGTACCCATTTTGACGTCCATCGCCGGTATCTTACTTTCGGTGCTACTGCTAGTTGTTTGGCCCGTTATTTATGACGCGCTCATCTCTTTTGGTACCAAACTCCAAGCGATGGACGCCGTCGGTGCTGGCCTATTTGGCTTCTTCAACCGCCTGATGCTGACCATTGGTATGCACCACGCCCTTTACCCTGTGTTCTGGTTTGATGTTGTCGGTATCAATGACATCCCTAACTTCCTTGGTGGTGCACAATCCCTCGCAGAAGGCAATGCTGTTGTCGGTAAAACAGGCATGTACCAAGCAGGCTTTTTCCCCATCATGATGTTTGGTCTTCCGGGTGCTGCACTGGCTATCTACCACTGTGCTGACCAAAAATCGAAAGATAGAACCTTCTCTATCATGCTCGCTGCCGCCATGGCATCGTTCTTCACTGGCATCACTGAACCACTTGAATTCTCGTTCATGTTCACGGCTCCATTGCTTTACGTGATTCATGCTGTTCTCACCGGTATCTCGCTCTATATCGCAGCATCAATGGAGTGGATGGCAGGCTTTGGCTTCTCTGCAGGTTTCGTTGATATGGTTCTATCGACGCAGAACCCGCTCGCAGTGAAATGGTACATGTTGATCGTTCAAGGTGTTGTCTTCTTTGCGATTTACTACTTCATGTTCCGCTTTGCAATCGTCAAGTTTAACTTGAAAACACCGGGTCGCGGTGAGAGCGATGAAGAAGCCGTCAATGCGGAAAACATCGGCGAACTGACAGAAGCCTACATCGCTGCTATCGGTGGTAAAGAGAACATTGTTGAAGTCGACAACTGTATTACTCGTCTTCGTCTGACTGTAAAAGACTCTTCTATCGCCAACCGCGATGAGATGGGCAAACTGGGTGCTGCAGGCGTGGTACCTATCGGTAAAGAAGGACTGCAAGTCATCATTGGCCTTGGCAAAGTGGATAAAGTTGCCGCAGAGATGAAACGCATCTTAGCCTAACCGTCCCCCTGAGAGTGTTGCTATCCACCCAATCCCCCCTGGTGTGGGTGGTGACATTCTCACCTTACTAAAACGCCCAGCTCATGACTGGGCGTTTTTTTAGTTTATCGCTCTGTCACCTTGCCGCAGACGTAAGCTCGGTTCAAAGTGACGGACAATCTCGATCGGCGAGTCATTCATGAGACCGTTCAGGATCTCCACTGCCGTTCTGGCCATATCACCAATCGGAAAGTGCACTGCTGAAATCGCGGGATAGTAGCTGGCGCAAAGGTCAATACTGTCAAAACTGACTACGGATATCGCCTCAGGAACGGCAATGTCTTGCTCGTGAAGATACTGTAACAACCCACTGGTCATCTCTTCACTGCACGAGTAAATAGCGGTCATCTCAGGGTTGGCTTGATGCAGCGCTTTTGCCGCTAAGTAACCACTTTCTCGCCCATAGTTCCCTTCACTGGTCAGTTTAGGATCAGGCGTGATCCCTGCGGCCTTCAGTGCCGCTTGATAACCGCGTAAACGCGCCCGGCTGTTGACCCGATGAATAGGCCCTGAAATACACCCAATTTTCGTGTGACCTTGAGCAATCAAATGTGCCACCATCATCTCACTGGCGCTATGGTGATCAAAGGTCACACAACGCGATTCTAATCCTTCGACGACGCGATCAATTAACACAAACGGTGTGGGTTGCTTTGCCAAATCACGCAACTCATCGTCACTTAAGTGGCGACTATTGAGAATGTAGCCATCACAGCGTAGATCATGAAAACGCCGTATCGCTTCACGCTCACCTTCAACGCTATGATGGCCTTGTGCGGTGATCAAAAACTTGTTGTGCTTATCAAGCTCTGATTGAACCTGATCCATCATAAAACCAAAGAAGCCACCGGTGTAATAGGTCACCAGAAGCCCTGTCATGTTTGAGGAAGCCGTCGCTAAACTACGTGCAATCGCACTTGGTCGATAATTGAGTTCTGCCATGGCCGCTTCAACTTTTCGCTTCGTATCTGCGCGAAAAGAGCCTTCGCCATTGATAATCCGTGACACCGTTGAGCGGTTCACCCCCGCTAACGCCGCGACATCTTTAATACTTGCCATCCATTACTTCCATTTAATCAAGGTGCTGTGTTGCAATGCGAGTATACTCAAGCCACCTCAAGATGCAGGATTCAGAAGCAGACTAGCGCGTCGAGTTCAAGGCAAAGGTGTGAAGGAATGGCTTTCCCCTTTCGAACACATTTAACGCAGAAATCGGGGCGCTAGTCGCTTCCCGAAGGGCGAGTTTTCTAGGCTCGCCACCGTCGTTACTGTTTTTTGATTTAGTCCACTAGATCTTCAAAACAGTGCCTCGATGGCAAACCTAGAAACTCTCGCTGAACATGCACCTTGAGGTGGCTTGAGTATATATCGGATTTCCCTTCAAGCCTCTCAACTTCACCCCAAAAACACGCCATAACCCCATACCGACTCAAGCTGCGTCAACACACTTCCCGTTGGGCAAGCGTGTTAGGCTTAAGTACAAAGTGCGCAACGAACCAGAAGATACCAAGGTGTGGTTTGGGGGGAATACCTTCTGGCTGTTGCGTCGATACAGCTTATTTACCACAAGACGCGGTAGTCAGCGAGTTGATGGCCTTGCGCTTCAATCGCTGCGCGTAATCGGCTAGAGGTCAAAATCGCTAGCTCTTTTGCTCTCGGTTCAGCGTATGCACTCCGAGAGAGCAGACCTTCATCCAGATAGGCAGGATGACACATGAACTCAATCACATCACAGTCATGACGATGCTGTTCAATCGTCTCCAACACGCACTGTTCGCTGAGGGCATCATCATAGAAATCGGCACTAAATTGATAGCGTAGCGCCGCGCGATGCCAACCTTGGTGGCCATTGCCCCGCAGTGGCACCTTGTACTGCTGCGCAACGGCGATAGCAACAGGCAGCACAGCAGGTAACATATGCGCATGATGATGACTATCAAGATGGCTTATCTCGATCCCTGCACCACGCACGGCCTCGATTTGCGCCACCAGCTCATCGCCAATCTCGGTTTCCGTTAGCGACTGTGTCCAGCGTTCTGCATCTCGTAAAAATTCGCCCTCGCTATTCACTCCTTGCGACAGTGCTGTCATCGGCTTGCCGGCGGTTAAACGTAAATGCACACCGATTTGCAGATCAGGTACGTCCGCTGCTAACGCGATGCCATGCTCGAACGCAGCCATGCCTGCCATCATCGTGGTTGAGCGCACCACGCCTTGTCGACACGCATCTGCGATACCGTAATTCACACCCTGTGTTAAGCCAAAATCATCAGCGTTGAAAATGACCTGCATTTTTTCCTCCTCTCACTCGCGCGCACCATTCAGCCACTTTTCTCGGTAAGAATGGGCTAATCAGACTGTTATACCAGCTTGTATTCACCTTGTTGCAAACTGAGGCAAATAGTCATGGTTGGTTCGCAAGATCTCATCAAGGATCGCTTTCGCACGCGAGATATCCGGCACTAGCGGATTGGCGGCCAAGGCCATGAAAGACTTGGTATAGTCGCCAGTATAAGCCGCTTCAACCGCCAGCGTTTCATACGCTTTCACTTGATGCATTAAGCCCAAGACTGCCGGACTCAAATGCCCCACAGCCAAAGGCTTAGCGCCCCAACTGCCTACCACCGCGGTACATTCAATCACGGCATCATCCGGCAATGAGGCAATCGCACCGTTATTTTGTACATTCACCACATGCAAACTATTGCGATTGTTATAAATTGCATCGACAAGGTTTAACGAAGCATCGGAGTAGTACGCGCCCCCACGCTGTTCAAGCTGCTCTGGTTTCTTATCTAACCCCTCATCTTGATAGAGTGCAAACAGCTCTTTTTCTGTTGTCATCACCTGTTCGGCTCGCGTCCCACCTTCAGCCGCCGCGGCTTTCTCTTCTGCTAGCATGGCATCGGTTTGATAGAAATAGCGATGGTACGGACACGGAATCGCGTTCAGCGCGAGGAGAAAATCAGGATCCCACGGCTCTTCATGGATGTTTTTCATGCTGTAATTTGCGCCGTCACCCACTTTGTCCAGCACGGTTGCAGTAATGTCTTCACCGCGAAGCCACGCTTTATGCGCCCACAGCAAATGGTTTAAGCCGGCACATTCGAGCGACAGCTCTTCTGGCTCGCATTCCATCATCTCTGCAATCATCATTTTCATTGAAACGGGCACATTACACAGGCCAATGGTTTTCACCTTGGTGTACTTGCTCACCGCTTCAGTAACGAGTCCCGCTGGGTTAGTGAAATTAAGCATCCACGCATTGGGCGCTAACTCTTCAATGTCTTTGCAGATATCCAAAATCACAGGAATGGTACGAAGCGCTTTCGCAAAGCCTCCCGGCCCGGTAGTCTCTTGGCCTATCACGTCATATTGAATCGGAATACGCTCATCATTGGCGCGCGCCTGCAGCCCCCCAACGCGAAACTGTGTCATGACAAAATCGGCATCTTTGATGGCGGCGCGGCGATCGAGTGATGCTGTTAGGGCTATCTTGGCACCAACCTTATCCACCATCCGCTGCGATAACGCCAAGATTATATCGAGCTTCTCTCTTCCCGCTTCCACATCAACAAAATGGATTTCACCTACAGGCACTTGGTCAAGGCGCTTTAACACACCTTCGACCAACTCTGGGGTGTAACTGCTACCGCCACCGATAATGGCTAACTTCAATGAAGACCTACTCATCAACTACTCTCCGTTTCCATTTATCGTTACGCAGCCATTTGCTGCTGCATTGCCACCATTTCCGTCGCCAGTTCATGGGCTAAGATCGTGGTCATCAAGTGATCCTGCGCATGGACCATCACTAAGGTCATTTTGACTTTGCCTTCTCCCTCATCTGCTTCGATGAGCTGGGTTTGCACTAAATGCGCGCGGTTCAAGCAGGCTTTCGCCTCCGTTAACCGCGCCTTAGCCTCTTCAAACTGTCCCGCACGCCCTTTTGCCAATGCTTCAAAACAGAGGCTACGCGCCTCGCCCGCATTGACGATGATTTCCATCACTACCGCTTCTTGTTCCATATACATGCTCGCTTAATACGTCTTAGTGTGAGTGAGATAAGGCGCAGAGCTCACTGGCGCTGCGCCGCTGTAACAAGGTTCAGGCGGAAACGGGTTCGCCAACCGTCGACGCCGCTTTTGCAGGCCCTTCTTGCTCTAGCATCTGTTTTTCAAACATTTTGAAGAAAGGTAAATAAAGGAAGACATCCAGTATCAAAAGCACGATGACCAAGAGCACAGGCGTCAACGTCCAGCCTGAGCCCCAAGATGCGCCCAATACCGCAGGGGTTGTCCATGGTGTTGTCGCGACCCCCATGCCCACAAAGCCGGTATGAACGGCAAAATAGGCGATCACCGCATTAATGATCGGGGTGAAGACAAACGGAATAAACAAGATCGGGTTGAGGACAATCGGTGTCCCGAAAATCACCGGTTCATTTATCTGGAACATGCCCGGAACCAAGCTCATTCGGCCAATACTGCGCAAATGAATTGAGCGACTAAATGCCATCAAAATCACTAAAGCCAATGTCGCCCCTGAACCCCCAATGAAGATGTAGAAGTCCCAGAATGGCTGGGTAAAGATATTAGGGATCGGCTGACCATTCACAAAAGCTTCAATGTTGACACTGATATTGGTCAGGAAAATCGGACTCAATAACCCCACCACGATCGCCGCGCCGTGGATTCCCGAAAACCACAACAACTGACATAACAGCAACGCACCAATAATGGCGGGTAAGGTGTTGGACGCACTCACTAAAGGCACAAACAGCTCCATGATCGCTGCTGGGATCAGCATCTCGAACTGGTTTTGAATCAACAAGCTGAGGGGGAACAGGGTCAAAAACATCACCAGCACGGGAACGAGCAGTTCAAAAGAGCGCTGAATCGCTGGCGGGACTTGTTCCGGCATCCGAATCGTGATGTTGTACTTTTTAAGTAGCCGAAACATCTCGACCGAGTAGAAAGCACAAATCACTGCGGTAAAGATGCCTCTTCCGCCCATATGTGCCGTGGTTAACCCACCTTCTGATTGCGGTGCGGCAATTAAAAGAAACCCCATTAATGAAAGTGCGGATGTTGTAATACCATCCATTTTGTAAGCTTTCGATAAGCTATAGGCGACGCCCATGGCGACAAAAATTTCCATGATGCCCATCGTCATATTAAATGGCATCAAAATTTGGTCCATGTTGGCGGCAACGAAGTCTAACCACGCCCGGGCAAAGCTATTTGTTGTGTTCTCATCAAAGGGAGGAAAGGCAAAAATAAGCGTAAAACTGCCTAAAATAATGAAAGGCATCGCCACTATAAAGCCATCACGCATGGCACGGACATGCTTCTGCGCCCCAACCTTGGAGGCCAATGGCGCAATATGTCGTTCAACGACATCAATGATTGCATCGTAGAGCTTCATTAAAACAATCCTTATTTTTAGGAAATACGTTCCCGCTGCAAATTACTGAATAACTTCAGTATGCAGATTTATTTAAAGTGTATTGATTTCCAGCACCTTTAAATAAAAAGTGGTGTGATAAAACTATTTATTATTTATCTTGGTCGACAGATAAGTAATCTAACGGGGTAGAGTAACCTAGTCGATTAATGCCAACGCTTGATCGAGCACCGCATCACCCTTCATCATCCCGTAATCCATAGGCGCAATTGCGGCGACACGCTTGCCATATGTCGCCGCAACCTCGCTTAAGCTATCTAGTTGAAACTTCACCTGTGGGCCGAGCAAGCATACATCGTACTCTTGAATGGCATCTTCAAACGCGGCCACGGCCATAGCTTCAATCTCGCAGTCAATCCCTCGAGATTTAGCCGCCTCTGCCATTTTTTTCATTAGCATGCTGGTCGACATTCCGCCACTGCAACAAAGTAATATCTTTTTCATTTTCTATCCCGCCTTTCATTATTATTGATGTGTTCACATTGTAACCAAGACCATCACACAACAAAAGCGCAACCGGTTGCGTTAATTTTGTTAGAGATCACAAAATAACAATGAAACCACAATGAAATAGTGAGAACTCCCGATGTTAATTGCAGTAGGAAGCAAGCGCTGTTGATGATTTTCAGGAAAAACCAACAACGTTATATACTCTAACTACCTCAAGATGTTTGTTCAGTGAGAATTTCTAGGTTTGCCATCGAGACGCTGCTTTGAAGATCTCGTCGACTAAACCCAAAAGCAGTAACAAAGGTGGCGAGCTTAGAAAACTCGCCCTTCGAGAAGCGCTGTTATCGCGATCTTTAGTCAAGAGGGGCAAGCAAAGTGGCGATGAAATCGACGCAGTCAACCCTAGCAGTTAGACGTACCCAAAAACCGCAGAAAGCAGAAGCAGAAGCAGAAGCAGAAGCAGAAGCAGAAGCAGAAGCAGAAGCAGAATGCCATTATAGGCTATGCCAGATACAACAAAGCCTCGACTTTCGTCGAGGCTTTATCGTTTGAAATTGGTGCCCGGGGCCGGACTTGAACCGGCACAGTGTCACCACCGGCGGATTTTGAATCCGCTGCGTCTACCAATTTCGCCACCCGGGCATGTGCGAGTGATTATACGTAACTCTTAACCACCTGCAAGCCTCAATTGCAAAAAAACTGAAGTAATCGAACCGTTTGCACGATTAGTAAGCAAATTGATTACATTTTGAAGTAATTCAAGTTTGCTTGCAGTTGTGCAGATGAATTCGCGACCGTGGCACTTTGCTTGGCTAAGCTATCCGCGGCTTGGTGAATATCGCTAGCGGCAGATTGAATCTCCGTCATACTGCTTGTCACATCTTGCGTCACAGCGCCTTGTTCATCCGCGGCGGTAGCGATCTGAGCAACTTGCTCACTGGCACTGCATAGCTGGCTAATCATGGCTTGCAACTGTTGTTTGGTTTGGTAAGACATCTCATTACCCACCTGTACTTTATCTGCACACTCCACCATCGCCGCTTTGGCCGTCGTGGCATTTTCAGTTAGCTGGGAGATTGTCTCTTGAATTTCAAGTGTGGAGGCTTGCGTTCTGCTCGCCAAGCTACGCACCTCATCAGCGACAACCGCAAACCCTCGGCCCTGCTCCCCAGCACGTGCTGCTTCAATCGCTGCGTTCAAGGCCAATAAGTTGGTCTGCTCAGAGATACCTTGAATGACTTCCACCACAGAACTGATCTCTTCCACACCAGTGTTGAGCTTCTGCACCACTTCATCAGCCAGCGCAACACGCTCTGCCAAATGGCTAATGCTGGTTGTTGACTGATCCATATTGTCGGCACACTGCGTTGACAAGGCTGTCGCCTGTTGAGTTTCGACAGCGGTATGATCAGCATTTTTTGCCACATCCATGATCGTTTGTGTCATCTCTTCCATGGCCGCAGCTAGCACATCCAATTGCTGTTGTTGAGCCGCAACACCCACCGCAGATTGCTGTGAAGCACTCGCCATATCTTGCGCCATGGCTGCTGACTCTTCGGCCGTCTCATTGGCACTCTGTAGCACATCACGCAATTGCGTCTGCATGCGGTCAAGCTGGCGAATAATTTGGCCCATCTCATCTTTTCGGTTCACATCGAGCTTTTGATTAAGCAAACCGTCGGCCATGCGCTCAATCACATCGTTCAGATAATGGATTGCAGACTTAATTGAGTTGTTAAGCCACATTTGCGCGACCAGTAGAGAAACAATCGTCAATAACATAATCACGCCAGTACGCCAGACCGACGTCATCAAGCTTGCATTGATATCATCGACCAAAATGCCACTACCAATGATCCAGTCCCACTCGGGCATGTAACTCACATAAGAGATTTTCTTGGACACATCACCTTCTGGGGATGCCCAGACATAATCCAAAAACCCTTTTTGGGTGGTATTCGCTATACGCCCCATTTCTCGGAACATGTAGTAACCGGCACTGTCCTGCATATCACGAGAGTTACGACCAACAAGGCTGGGTTTAGGGTGGGCAAGGATGTCGAGATTAGAGGCGATAACAAAGAAGTAGTTGTCAACATCGTAGCGATAGTCAGCAAGCAGTTTCAGTGCTTGAGTCTTCGCAACGTCGTCGCCGAGTTCATGACGCTGCTGATAAAAGCTGTAGGCTCCAGAGATTGCCGTTTCAACCTGAGCCCGCATCAAGTGGCGGCGTTCATCCATTAACTCTGTGTAGCCATGCCATGAAAACCAACCACATACTGCGATAAAGAGTAAAACGATTTTAATGCTGAATAAGCGCAATTTTCCGGAGATTGTAAACAATCCTTGTAGCATATCCGCCTCTGATTATGGATTTAATACGATTAATCGAGGCAAGCAATATAGCAGAAGTCCAAATGAGAAGAAGGTGCTTTTGATAGTTAACATAATAAAAACGAGTGTCACTGATGACACAAAGCTCATTAACATCCAGGCTCAGGTAATGAAACCATCAGGTAGCAGTACGAATCACTAGATGAGTCGGAATAAAACTGCATTCTTCCGGCTGGATATAGGGAAAAGCCGATATTGGCATATGATGTTCCCCTACATAGATCAATGTTATTTCTCAAACCTCATACTGGCTGATTGCTGGCGCTATTCGTAATGGAAAACTGTTGTTAGAATCGATAGCAGATAAACCAAATAGGGAACAGAGAGTGAAAGAAGCGGGATTTTTTAGACGATTAGGTGCGTGGGTTTATGATGTGCTAGTCGTGACAGCGGTATTAATCGCAGCCGGTGCCATCGCGCTCGGGGTGGTTGCGTTAGCACTCAAGATCGGTCTGCTCAATATGGGCAATTATGTGGATGTTAGCCACTACCTCAATAACCACCCTGTCGCTGCGATACTCTATCCGTTGTATTTATTCACCGTTATGGTGGGATTCTACGCCTACTTTTGGTGCAAGGCAGGACAAACACTGGGGATGCGAGCATGGCGTCTTCACTTGCAAAATGAAGACGGTCAACGAGTCTCTCTTACTCAAGCCTTAGTGCGTATGGCGACATCCGCATTTGGTCTCGGTAATGTCACAGTATTAATCGACTCAAAGAACCGCAGCCTTCAAGATCATATGGCAAGTACACACGTTTACTTTGACCCAAAAGTCAAATAATCCATACACGTACTCAATAAAAAAGCGCGCCTTAACAGCGCGCTTTTTCACATAGGAGACACTACGGATTAGAGTTTTCGCTTTAACAAATAGAGCGTCACAAACAAGAACAACACGCTGGGCCCTAAAGCGCCAATTGCGGGGTGCATTCGGTATACAATACTCATAGGACCAAAAACTTCGTTGGAGATATAAAATCCAAATCCGAAGACCACGCCAGATAAAACCCTCGCGCCCATAGTCACTGAACGCAGTGGCCCAAACACAAACGACAACGCTAGCAACATCATTACCGCAATAGAGATAGGCTGTACCGCTTTGCGCCAAAAGGCGAGTTCATAACGAGAGGCATCTTGCTGAGACTCTCTCAAATACCGCACGTACTCGTAGACACCAGACATTGACAACTCTTCAGGCTTCACCGTCACCACGGCTAACTTGTCCGGCGTTAGTGTGGTTTTCCAGCGCGCCTTATCAAACTTCTGCTTAGAACGCGTAGGCCCACTCATTTGCGTTTGTACCGCGCTTTCCAATAGCCAACCATTCTGTGGTGAATACGTGGCCTCTTCGGCAAAGAGCGATGACGTCAGTTGATCTTCATCGTCATACTGCCAGATGTTCACCCCTTGTAGGCTGCCATCTTCATTGACTCGCAATATATAGATAAAGTCGTTACCATCTTTCGCCCAGACGGCATTCTGCACTGAAAGAATGTTACCACCAGAGGTTGCCACGGCACGTAACTCACGGGCCATTTTTTGTGTCACCGGCGATCCCCACTCCCCCAGCGCCATTATCAATAGCATGAGGGGCACCGCCGTTTTTAAGACTGACAGGCCAATCTGTAGCTTCGAGACCCCGGCAGCTTGCATGACGGTAAGCTCTGAGCTTGACGCCAACATACCAAGCCCAATCAGCGCACCAAGTAGCACTGCCATCGGGAAAAATAGCTCGATATCACGAGGGATGCTCAACACAACGTACCAGAGGGCCAAGATCAGGTCATAAGTCCCCTGCCCCACTTTACGCAACTGTTCAACATACTTGATGATTGCCGATAACCCCACCAGCATCGACAGCACCAACGCTGTGGTGCTAATGATGGTTCGTCCAATATAGACATCTAAAATCTTAAACATTGGCGCGCCTTCTCCGCCATTTATCCTTGAGTTTTCGCACAGCCAAAGAATCCAGGCTGTTCAATACAATCGCCACACCCAGCAGGGCTGCGTTAATGCCCCATAACCCGATATAACTTGGCAACACTTCATCTTCTACCGCTGATTTACCTGCACTTATCGAGAGGAAGTAAGCAAGGTAGAGCAAGATCGCTGGTAGGAGTTTGGCAAAGCGACCTTGTCGTGGATTCACCGACGACAGCGGCACAACGACCATAGTTAATAGCGGAATACAGAGGACTAAAGAGACACGCCACTGAAATTCAGCTTGGGCATAAGGGTTGCTATTTCTCATGAGCTCAAGCGTGCCAATGGCATCCCAATCGCGATGATGTTCGCGCACCGCGCGCTGACCAATCAACACTTGGTAACTCTCAAACTCAGTCACTGTGTAATCTAATCGCGTTGGCAGCCCTTCAACACGCTCACCATCTCTCAGCTCTAAGACCTGACGACCATCAGGCAATTCAGAGACCACCCCCGTTTCTGCTGTCAATACGCTTGGGCGTAATCCACCCATGGCAATAGGCTGTGCTACAAACACATTTTCTAACTGACGGCCACTTTGAGTAATATCATCGATAAACACGACGGCACGGCCGTCTGGCGCTTGTTGGAACTGACCTTTAATAAGGAGATCTAGGCCCGATTCTGAGGCTAATTGTTCGCGCAATTGTACCTCTTTTTCATTGGCCCATGGGGTGAGCCAGAAGGCATTATATGCTGCTACTGCCCCCGTCATCAGCGCTAACACCATCGCCGCTTGAATGAGAAATTTGTTGCCAATACCGGTCGCGTTCATGACGGTAATTTCGCTCTCGGCATACAGGCGACCAAACGTCAGTAAGATGCCGACATAGAGACTCAAAGGCAGCAATAACAGGCCCATTGACGGCATGTAGAGCGCGATAAAGGTCAAGATGAGATCGCTTGGAATCGATCCCTCCGTGGCCGACCCCAGCACGCGAATAAAGCGTTGGCTAAAGAAAACAAGAAACAAGATAAAGAGCACCGCAATTTGGCTCTTAATTGTCTCTCGCGTCAAATATCGAACTATGATCACCGCTATTCTGTCCTTCGAAAACTTGTTTTTTTGCTGGAATCGCTATAATTTCAGAATAAACCTGTTGTTTTTTTATCTTTCAGCTAACTGTTACCCTGCTCAAAAATACCCTTTAAACAGGTGGGTTTCATTCAAGTAAGCACGGCATTATCTAACATTTAGCATCAATTGTCTTTAGATGTAGGAGTACGCATGGAGTTCAGTGTTAAAAGCGGCAGCCCGGAGAAGCAACGCAGCGCCTGTATCGTTGTCGGTGTTTTCGAACCGCGCCGTTTATCACCTGTCGCAGAGCAACTAGATAAAATCAGTGATGGTTATATCAGTGCTTTGCTAAGACGCGGTGATCTGGAAGGAAAAGCAGGTCAAATGCTGCTACTTCACCATGTGCCGAATGTTCTGTCTGAGCGCGTTCTGTTAGTGGGTTGTGGCAAAGAGCGTGAACTTGACGAGCGCCAGTTCAAACAGATCATCCAAAAAACCATCAGCACCCTCAACGACACAGGTTCCATGGAAGCGGTATGTTTCCTCACTGAACTGCATGTGAAAGGGCGTGATACATATTGGAAAGTCCGCCAAGCCGTAGAGTCGACAAACGAGTCGCTTTACACGTTTGATCAATTCAAGAGCAACAAGCCTGAGCAACGCCGTCCGCTACGTAAGTTGGTCTTCAATGTACCAACACGTCGCGAATTACCGTTAGGCGAGCGCGCAATCGCGCACGGTTTAGGCATTGCCTCAGGTGTGAAAGCCGCACGTGATCTTGGCAACATGCCACCGAACGTTGCCAACCCTGCCTACCTCGCCTCGCAAGCACGTCGCCTTGCTGACGACTACGAGACCATCACGTCTAAAATCGTTGGTGAAGAAGAGATGAAAGAGCTGGGTATGACATCATACTTAGCCGTAGGTCGTGGTTCACGCAATGAGTCGATGATGTCGATCATCGAGTACAAAGGCTCACCCAATGCCGACGACAAGCCAATCGTACTGGTAGGTAAAGGCCTTACTTTTGACTCAGGCGGTATCTCAATCAAGCCTGGCGCCAACATGGATGAAATGAAGTACGACATGTGTGGTGCAGCGGGTGTGTTTGGTGCGATGCGCGCGCTCGCAGAGCTAAATCTGCCAATTAATGTCACAGCAATCCTCGCAGGTTGTGAAAACATGCCTGATGGTAATGCCTACCGCCCAGGTGATATTCTGACGACCATGTCAGGCCAAACGGTTGAAGTACTGAACACCGATGCTGAAGGTCGTCTTGTGCTCTGTGATGCCCTAACTTACGCAGAACGCTTCGAACCCGACTGTGTCATTGACGTGGCAACCTTGACGGGTGCTTGTGTGATGGCTCTGGGCCACCACTTTACAGGTATGCTCGCTAACCACAATCCATTGGCGCATGAACTCAGCAACGCCTCTGAACAATCTGGTGACCGCGCATGGCGTCTACCGATGACAGACGAGTATCAAGAGCAGTTAGAGAGCCCATTTGCTGACATGGCTAACTTGGGTTCACCAGGTGCAGGCACAATCACTGCGGGCTGTTTCCTGTCGCGTTTTACCAAGAAATATCACTGGGCACACCTTGATATCGCAGGTACAGCGTGGAAGTCAGGCAAAAACAAAAGTGCCACCGGTCGTCCGGTCCCAATGCTGGTCCAGTTTATGCTGAATCGTTCAGGGCTCGACACCAACGAATAATCGAGATAAAAAGGGCCTACGGGCCCTTTTTTATTGGCCGCAATAAACAGGAATGATCCATGACACACGCGACCTTTTATTTGCTAGATGAAGCCGAAGCAGAGTTTCAGCTCGCTTGCGATCTCGCAAGCCAATATCATCAGCAAGGTCAACGTGTCTATATCCATACCGAGCAAAAAGCCGACGCAGAACGCATTGATAATTTGCTTTGGCAACGCGACCCCGATGCCTTTGTGCCGCATAACCTACTCGGTGAAGGCCCTAGGGCCGGTTCTCCTGTGGAGATAGGCTGGCAGTACCTCCGCCACTCAGGGCATCGCTCCGTACTAATAAATCTGGCGAATAACGCCGCAAACTTTGCGGTGACCTTTGCACAAGTGATAGACTTCGTCCCTTGCGATGAAAATCTCAAACAACTTGCGCGTGAGCGATATAAGCAATATCGACACGCTGGCATTCAGTTGCAAACACTGACCGCGACAGAAACGTCCTGATTCCGATATAGATCCATTAAGAGCGCTATGGAAAAGACATATAACCCACAATCAATTGAGCAGGCGCTATATCAGCGCTGGGAAGAGAACGGTTACTTCCGTCCTCATGGTGATACCTCGAAAGATGCCTACAGCATCATGATTCCGCCACCAAACGTCACAGGTAGCCTACATATGGGCCACGCCTTCCAAGATACCATTATGGATACCTTGGTCCGCTGTGAGCGTATGAAGGGTAAGAACACCCTTTGGCAGGTCGGTACAGACCACGCTGGTATCGCGACTCAAATGGTCGTTGAGCGCAAGATCGCCGCAGAAGAAGGCAAAACCAAGCACGATTATGGTCGTGACGCTTTCATCGATAAAATCTGGGAATGGAAAGGCGAGTCAGGTGGCACCATCACCAAACAGCTACGCCGTCTTGGCGCATCGGTTGATTGGGATCGTGAGCGCTTTACCATGGATGACGGCCTCTCAAATGCCGTGAAAGAAGTTTTCGTTCGCCTCTATGAAGAAGACCTTATCTATCGTGGTAAACGTCTTGTTAACTGGGATCCTAAGCTACACACCGCGATTTCAGATCTCGAAGTCGAAAACAAAGATAAAAAAGGCCACATGTGGCACTTCCGCTACCCACTGGCAGACGGTGTGAAAACAGCCGATGGCAAAGATTACATTGTCGTAGCAACCACACGTCCAGAAACCATGCTGGGTGATACTGGTGTAGCGGTAAACCCGGAAGATCCTCGTTACAAAGATCTGATTGGTAAAGAAATCCTGCTTCCTATTGTCGATCGTCGCATTCCAATCGTGGGTGACGAGCATGCCGATATGGAAAAAGGCACAGGCTGTGTGAAAATCACCCCTGCCCACGACTTCAATGACTACGAAGTCGGCAAGCGCCACAGCCTACCGATGATCAACATTTTCACTTTCGATGCCAACGTCCGTGACGCAGCGGAAGTCTTCAACACCAATGGCGAACCGACCGATGCCTACAGCACTGCACTGCCAGACGCCTACCAAGGTCTAGAGCGCTTTGCGGCACGTAAAGCCGTCGTTGCGGAGTTCGAAGCCCTTGGTTTACTTGATGAAATCAAAGATCACGACCTCACCGTCCCATACGGCGACCGTGGTGGTGTCGTCATCGAGCCGATGCTCACCGACCAATGGTATGTACGTACCGCGCCACTGGCTAAACCAGCGGTTGAAGCGGTAGAGAACGGTGACATTCAGTTCGTTCCTAAGCAATATGAAAACATGTACTTTGCGTGGATGCGTGACGTACAAGATTGGTGTATCTCTCGCCAACTTTGGTGGGGTCACCGCATCCCAGCTTGGTATGACAATGACGGTAACGTCTATGTCGGTCGTACTGAGGAAGAAGTGCGCGAGCAAAATAATCTTGCCCCTGTAGTTGTGCTACGCCAAGACGATGATGTGCTGGATACTTGGTTCTCATCAGCACTTTGGACGTTTGGCACCCAAGGCTGGCCAGAAAACACCGACGCATTGAAAACCTTCCACCCTTCTGATGTGCTGGTGTCGGGCTTCGATATCATCTTCTTCTGGGTAGCGCGCATGATCATGATGACGCTGCACTTCGTTAAAGATGACGATGGCAAGCCACAAGTGCCTTTCAAAACGGTTTACATGACGGGCCTTATCCGTGATGAAAACGGCGACAAAATGTCGAAATCAAAAGGTAACGTACTCGATCCTATCGACATGATCGACGGCATCGGTCTAGAAGAGCTGGTTGAAAAGCGCACGGGTAACATGATGCAGCCGCAACTTGCGAAGAAGATCGAGAAAAACACCCGTAAAACGTTTGAAAACGGCATCGAACCTTACGGTACAGATGCGTTGCGCTTTACCTTAGCGGCAATGGCCTCGACGGGTCGTGATATTAACTGGGACATGAAACGCCTAGAAGGTTACCGCAACTTCTGTAACAAGCTGTGGAATGCCAGCCGTTATGTGTTAATGAACACCGAAGATCAAGATTGTGGTTTTGCGGCAGGTGCCGAGCTTGAATACTCATTGGCCGACAAGTGGATCGAATCTCAATTCGAACTTGCCGCGAAAGATTTCAACTCGCACATTGAGAACTACCGTCTAGATATGGCAGCGAACACGCTGTATGAGTTCATCTGGAACCAATTCTGTGACTGGTACCTAGAGCTGACTAAGCCAGTACTTTGGAAAGGTAGTGAAGCGCAGCAACGCGCAACGCGCCGTACCTTGATCACTGTACTAGAGAAGACCTTACGTCTTGCGCATCCTGTGATCCCATACATCACTGAAACAATCTGGCAAAGCGTGAAGCCACTGGTTGAGGGTGTTGAAGGCGAGACCATCATGACGCAACCTCTGCCTCAATATGATGCGGCGAACTTCGATGAAAAAGCGACCGCTGACATTGAGTGGGTGAAGAGCTTCATCACCAGTATTCGTAATCTACGTGCCGAGTATGATATTGCACCAAGCAAGCCATTGGATGTGATGCTAAAGGCAGCGGATGAGACTGATGCAGCACGTCTGACAGCAAACGAGCAAGTGCTGGTTTCACTATCAAAACTAGAGAGCCTACGCGTACTCGCTGGAGGCGAAGAGACGCCGGCTTGTGCTACTGCCCTCGTTGGTCAGTCTGAATTGATGATTCCTATGGCTGGTCTTATCGATAAAGATGCTGAACTTGATCGTCTGGCGAAAGAGATCAAGAAAACCGAAGGCGAAGTGAAACGCATCGAAGGCAAGCTGAATAACCAAGGTTTCGTGGCGAAAGCGCCAGAAGCCGTGGTTGCTAAAGAGCGTGAAAAATTGGAAGGCTACAAACAAAGCCTGATCAAACTCGCCGAACAGCAAGCGACCATCGCAGCACTATAAGCGCAGCGTAAGCAGACGTTTCAAACGAAAAACCGATGCCTTTGGGCATCGGTTTTTTATTGCCTCGCTTTGGGTCATCCCAAAGGCGTGGTCATCTCAAAGGCGTAATGGCTTTATTGACAAGGCACCGAAAAATCAATGTGGTAGTGCTCATCATGGCGAACCCAAGAGCGCTTTTTGGAGAACTGAATATGGCGCTTTAGATAGCTACCATACTCAGTTTCAAAAAGGCCTGCTTGAAGCTTAGGATCAAAGATAACGCGCCACAGATCATGCCCTCTCGCTGTTGACGCTTTATGCAGCGCAACAATGTGCGCCGCCATGGCATCATAATCAATGTGGAGATCATCCAGCCGACCATTGGCATCAAGTTCGACATTGTAGCCAAACTTATTAAAAGGATGGGTAGGCAAATGTTCCGACTCGCCATCACTGTTGATCATTGGCGTCATAAAATCGACCGACAGCCCATTGCGATGGGTTTTATGAGGGCGAAAGCGTCCACCCTCTTCATAACCTGTTTCAGCATACTTGAACACCTTGTCAGGATGCGAAACTGCCAAGGCCTTATAGGCGTCTAGCACAATGGCTTTCACTTCTGAATGCACATAAGTACGCCCTGCCATGCGAGCCACATGGCTATACGTTACGAAATTATCACCACTCGAGGGTAAATTGACCCCATTCTCTAATCGACCGTTTGAGGTCGTGCCATAGCAAGTACTTTCAACCGCTGCGACATTGCTAGCCCCTAGCGCGAACATCAGGCAACCAAGACTCACTAATTTATTGCCCATCTTTACCCACCTTCAAAGCAGCACTATCGATCGCCTTGATCCTCGCATCCATATCCGGATGAGAATTCAGCCATTTAAGCAGTTCAGGCATAGCATGATCCTGCCCCAGCACCTCAAACATCGCTTTCATTGGTTCAACCGACCCGTGAATGGCGAGCATATTTTCAGCGGCAAAATCATCCGCTATCTGCTCGACATGCCGCGAGTAACCTTGCGAGCTCACAAACACACCGACACCTAACAATGAATCGAGCACACCCGACGCTTCTCCGGTGATCATGGCAACAATCACACCGTTTAAGCTTGCTCGTACCAAGCTATGCATAACGTCTTTATGGTAAACATGGGCAAGCTCGTGCAACAGCACACTGTCTAATGCTTGATCCGAAGGGGCGACAGTCACCAGTCCATCCAACAAGATCACCGTCCCATCAGATAAGGCAAAAGCATTCACCAGATCGTTGTCACGCCGGAAAACTAAACGCGGCGTTAAAGGCATATCGGGCAGCTGTGAGACCAAATGGTCAAACCGCGCCGTAATGCGTGCCTGTTCTTCTGTCGATAAGGTTGAGGCTTCAAGCCAACTCTTATCTAGCTCGGTTAAGGTGCGTTCGCCGACCTGCTCTGCCACGCTGTTGGGCAGCGCATTCGCAATAACAGAGGTTAATGCGGGGACGCCATAGATGTAACCTAACACCCCCGACAACATCACTAAAAGCAGCGAGACAAAAACCGCGCGCCAACTGCGCTCGGTGAACCCTAAACGCGACTGATGGCCACACTGACGGAAGGCTGCCGCCAGCGCTTTGCTATAAGAGAGCTTGACCAAGGTGCCATCGGGAAAACGTACCTGATAAGGGAGCTGTCCCACAGGCACCTCAATGTTCACTTCAGACACTTTTGCTGTCAGCGTTTGCCCATCGAACACAACGGCAACGTCGCCATCAATGCTGAAGCTAAATAGCCCATTAAACTGCTCTGAGCTGCCGCTACGGTAACATTGCGCTTCAAATTGGCTCAAAGTCCGACCTCAAGATCAAAGGCTGCTGCCATCTCGTCGCAGATGGCCGAGTCTTGATATTCACTTTCGCCGTAAGCAATGACAGCGGAGAGATCACCTTCAACTTCCGTATGATCTGCCAAAAAGATTGCCGTTCTCACTTTGACATGCGCACGAGCAATACCGAAGCTGACAATCAAGAGCAGGAAGTTAGTGATCACCAGACCCAAATAGCCCGAGACCGTCATCGTTGATTTCAAACGTGGCTGAGACTCGTGATCAAGGATCGTTTGGCTAAACAGATGATTACGAATACGAACATTGATAAACGCATTGATCAACTGACCAATCACAAACATCAAGATGTATGCAGCAAAGGCGCCAAACACACCGAAAGCCCCAAGCAGGATCATCATGCTTTCGTCAAGATCACCCAGTGATGCCAACATCGAGGAAAAACCAATCACAATCACAAAAATAAACGGCACCGCTATCGCACCAATGGCAATCAAACTCGCGAGTGAAAAGGTGGCAAGATAAGCTTTATAACTCGGCTCAGCCTTAAACTTTAGCGTGCCGTAGCGATAACCATTGGCAAGGAAGTTATCTAACTTGAAGCGCCACCACGAGAAACCAAAAATGCCGCCAACTGCGTAAATAGGTACTAACACCAACAGCCCCATTGACTCGCCTATCACCAATCCAGCCAATGCGCCAATGCCAATAAACACTGCGAAGGCGGCTAATGGGAAACCAAGCACAAGCAAATAGAATCCCCAAATACTGCCTTCAAAATTGAAACGAATATGACGATAACTCGTCATACGTGCATCAAATCGGGTATTCATGAACATCAACGCGGGCATAACAAGTACAAATGCCACTAAAAGGGCCGCCTGAAACTCTGGCGATATCGCCGCAGAAAAGGCCCAGATAAACACACACACCATCGCTATCAAGCGACCAATCAAGATTTTGCCTGGCGTGGCGTGATAATCAAACGTCTCGCCCGCTAACTCGGTATTGCCGTAAAAGTATTTGTTTGTTCGTACCTTTGCCCATGCCGAGTAGATTCCTAATGTAATAATGCTGAGAAGGACATTAACGATCCAGATACCAAAAAACTCTGACCCTTTTCCGTTGAACTTAAATGCGTTCATTTCTTTCATTTCCTTTATTCTTCATCGATACCCGACTTTTTTATTTTGCTAGCCTACCCATGCCGGGGCACTCATTTATGGTGCAATCGCATTCTAACAGTTTGGATTCATACACTTAACCGCAAGCAACTAAAATACGACGAACTCGCAATTTTTATCGTATTCGATATGACCTATTGCACTCATTGCCGCAAACGATTTTCCTTTATGAGAATAGTTATCAATAATATTCCCATAGACCCAAGTCAAGCCATATTATTGAGAGAGGCCATGATGAAAAAAACAATGAGCTTTGCTGCCCTACACTTTAGTGTCGCTTTCGCCATTACCTATCTATTAACTGGCGAAATCCTATTAGCCAGTTTAGTTGCCATGATTGAACCTATGGCCAATACCGTGGCCTTCTATTTTCATGACCGCATTTGGGCATGGCGACACCATGCTTCAATGACGACTCAGATGCTGCGTATCAAAACGGCCAGTTTTGCCACTGTCCATTTCAGTGTCGCTTTTGGTGTCGGTTACTTATTGAGTGGGGATCTTTTGGTAGGCAGTGCTATCGCCCTACTTGAGCCGACAGTTAACACCATTGTGTACTACTTCCATGAAAAAGTCTGGGAGGAACGTGCTCAACCAGTGCTACAGGCCTAGCGTTGCATCATAAGGTCACTATCCAGCCTTGACATGGTTGTGGTATGCAACTAAATTTACTTGCACACCGCAACCATATAACCACACGATACCTTAGCGTGTGGAAAGCAAACCAGTGACAGTGAGAATATCTATGACCAGCAACCTGAAGTCGTCTAAATCCACTCCCCCAAATGCACCTCAAATACGTGCCTTATCTAGAGAGTTGGTGCGTGGGCTTGGTATGCTAGACCAGCACTGTGGCTTAAGCGGTATTACCCCGGTACAGGCGCATGCGCTGATTGAAATTCAGTCGGCACCACTCACCGTCAGTGAACTGGCAGACAAACTGCGCGTAGATAAATCCAACGCCAGCCGAGCCAACGCGATGCTAATCAACAAAGGGCTCGTCACGACTCAACATGTCGCAGGGGATAAACGCAAAGCACAGTCGATATTGACAGCCGAAGGGCGCGCCCTGTTTGACTCTCTCGACACAAGCTTAAACCATCAGGTGGCGGGATTTCTCGACCAACTCGATGCCGACGAAATCGACGCGTTAGGTCGCAGCTTGTATCGCTATCAACGCGCGATTCAAGCCTCTGCCAATCAGGTAGGCTACACACTTCGTCCGCTGACGCCGCTCGACAATGCCGCCATGGCAGCCGTCATTCGTCGCGTCTCTGACGAGCATGGCCTTACCGCAGATAAAGGCTATAGTGTCGCTGATCCTACCCTTGATAGCCTTAGCGAGTGCTACCGGGATGACAGTGCTATTTTTTGGGTCATCGAAAAAGATCATCGTGTATTAGGTGGCGGAGGGGTTGCCCCACTTGCAGGTGCTGAAGGGGTGTGCGAGCTGCAAAAAATGTACTTTCTCCCTGAGTTAAGAGGGTTAGGATTTGCACGCCGAATTGCCGCAGAAGCGCTCAAGTTCGCGCGACAACACGGTTTTAAAGCCTGTTACCTTGAAACCACTGCAGAGCTCAAGGCCGCGATTGCCCTATACGAATCACTGGGGTTTACATACTTAGATGCCCCGCTTGGCGATACAGGCCATGATGCCTGTGAAGTAAGAATGCTAAAGCCACTCATCTAATATACTCAAGTCACCTCCTTTTTCAGCAATAAAAAGGCAGACGATAACGTCTGCCTTTGGTCATTGGGAAAATCAACATATGATCAACCCGTGCTGGGTTCTAGGGCTTGTACCAGCCATCTAAACCTTGCTGCAATCGATTCGCCGCGTCTGCTGGCGCCATGCTGCCATTGATGACGCCGACACTGGTTTCCCAAATCTCCATCTCCAGTCCCGGTGTGCCACGGTTCAAGATTTGGTAGGAGTTACGTATGGTGGAGTCACATTCATCACGCCAACCGATCATCGTATTTGCGGTTGGATCTTCAACGTCAATAAAGTGATTAGAGAGCGAGAAGAACCCTGGCAGCGCATTGGTGAAGATAGAGGCGAACTCCTCGCTCGACATCCACTCGAGGAAGATCTTCGCTTCTTCTTTGTTTGCTGAATTCGCATTGATCCCGACACCAATATCGGTGTGATCCGAGATAAAACACTCATCATCACCAGATTTCAGGACGGGCTTAAACGCACCAAGATCGAACTTGGTGTTGAAAGCCGAAATGTCCCACGATCCTGCTGGGTAAATAGCCGCTTTTTGATCACCAAACATCGCAATGGCATCGGTATAGGTGCGGGTTTCAAATCCGCTCCCCATGTAAGGTCCCCACTTCGCAAGCTGTTCAAACACCTCAACATAATGGGCATCAGACAGCTTTTCATCACCATCAATCAAGGCAAGACGACCATCTTCTCCCGCCCAATAATTAGGGCCGACATTTTGGAAACCCATTGTTGCCGCTTCCCACTTATCATTGGTTCCCATTGCTAAAGGCACATACTTACCGCTCGCCTTAATCTTCTCTAATGCAGCAAAGAAATCCGCTTCCGTGCTTGGCTCGCTAATCCCTAGCTCAGCAAAAATGGCTTTATTGTAAAAGAAGCCATGAATTACGGATGCCATTGGCAGACAGAAAGAGGTCGCACCGTCGTCGGTAGTCCAAGCGGATTTCGCAAAACTTGGGAAGTTCACCATTCCTTCTAGATCAGTGATATCGAGTAAATGCCCAGCCTGGAACAGCTTCAATGAGTCATCAAATGGGCGACAAGTAATGAGATCCCCGGCCGAGCCGTTCCCAAGCTTGGTTTGCAGGCTACTATTGTAATCGGTCGCCTGAGTGTGAACGTAGGTGACTTTAATGTTTGGATGTTTGGCATTAAATGCCGGAATGATCTTCTCATTCCAAATCTGGCCATCTTCTCGCCAGCTTTCAATCTTCAACTCTGCGGCCTGAACTGCACCGCTTAGCATTACCAAGGTCAGCGCAGATAAAATGGGCATCCTGTTCATACTTTACCTCTTCTTTTTTTCGCTAATGACGCCAATCACGGCGCACATGGTTCTGATTACAATTTGAAGCGTCCCGCGAGGGCGCGTTGCTGTTCGGCGAGTTGTGCCAGTACATCACTGACCGACGCAGAGTTTCGCGCCTGACTCTCCGTCTCGAGTGCCACTTCAGTAATGCCATTGATGTTCTTTGCAATGTCTTTACTGACAGAAATCTGCTCTTCGGTCGCATGCGCCACTTGTACCGTCATCTCTTTGATGGCTTCCATACGCCCAGCCACACTCTGTAGGGTTTCATCTGTGGTACGGCTTTGCTCAACACAGCGCTCGGTTTGTGATTGGCTCTCGTTCATCACTTCAGAAACCTGCTTCGAACTTTGCTGCAAGTTCTCAATCATGGTCTGAATCTCTACGGTGGATTGCTGAGTACGATTCGCCAAGGTACGGACTTCATCTGCCACAACAGCAAAACCACGTCCATGGTCACCCGCTCGTGCCGCTTCGATCGCGGCATTCAACGCCAGTAAATTGGTCTGCTCAGCAATGCCACGAATCACATCCAGAATGCTGCCGATATTGGCACTAAATTCATCTAATTTACTGGTGATCTCCACGGCCTGATTGATAGCGCCATACAGGGATTCGGTGATTTCTCGGTTTATTGCAACCTGACGTCGACCATCTTGCGTTCCATCATTGGCGTGTGTGACCTCTTGTTGGGTATTCTCGGACGATCGGAACACTTCAGTCACACTCACTTCCATTTCAGAAATCGCCGCCGCTACCTGATCAATCTGATTTTTCTGCTGCTCAACATGGGCCATGGTGTTTTCGCTGATCATCGCCGCATTTCGCGCTTCTTCCGCTAGACTTTCCGCGCCTTGGTTAATCTGCGATAACACTTCACGCATGCCGTCTACTAAGGCGTCGAGCGATGCTGACAACGCCCCAAACTCACAAGAGGATTGATAGTTCACCTTATGCGTCATATCCCCCTCTGCCATTTTCTTCAGAACAGGGGTAATTTTCGCCAGCGGAGAGTGAATACTCTGTGCTGTCATGTAGCCGATCACTATCGCGACGCCCCCAGACACAAGGGTCATGGTGATATTAAAAAGGACTGCCGATGACACGGATTTCTCTGTCACCGTTTTGGCTTCTTCGACGGCGGATTGCGAGGAACTTGCAAACGAATCGAGTAGCGCCTCCATGGCAACCAAGTGCTGATTGGCTTGTGCATCAAGACGAGCAATGTTGCTTTCTATCGCTTGTAAAGAGAGCATTTGCGGTAACAGGCCAGTCTCGCTGGTACTGCTCACCTGCAACTCTTCTACCGCTTTTCGGAAACGGGCGAGCACGGCGTCGCTGGCTTTAACGCGAGACAAATTCTTCAGCGCATTGGTGATATTGCGATTTAAATCCTCAATTAGCGCGTTTAAATCTGTCTCTTGGTTGGCGCGTCGCAATGTTTTCAAGTCGCGACTGATACCACTGGTCAAGCGTTCCACTTTGTTACGCTGCGACCGTTTATCTGCCGTCGCGTCAAGCAATAGCTGAGAAGCCTGCTGATACACGTCTTCTTGGTGAACAAAGTTACTGCGAATCTCGGCCAAATTGTTACTCACCATCACCAACTCACGGTGAAGCGCCATGATCTCCGCAGCAACGGCATAATAATTATCCGCTTCCGCCTGCAAGGCAGAAAACTCATCAGCTAAGTCTGGGGAAGTTTGACGTGCAACCAGTTCAGCAGCGATGTCGGAAAACACCGCTTTTTGCTCGTCGAACAACAGCGACGTCGCGGCGAGTTTGTCTTGATTGGTAAGCGTGCGGAATTCTAGCAAACGACGTTGACTGCCCAGCGCAGTACTCTGCAGTTGTGAAGACCCTACCAGCAAGGGCGTCGCCTCCTCGGTAACTTGGTCAACACGTTGCTGAATGTTCTTGGTATTGAAGTAACTAACGCCCCCAAGTACCACTAACAACAAGAACATAATGGCAAAGCCAATAATCGTTCTTAAAACGATACTTACTTTCATAAATACAGCGGCTCAGATTGACAAAAGTATTATTAAGAATAGAACACCCTCACCAAGTCGCCAGAAAATATGTGCATAAAATATTTTTCAACACCAATTAATTTCTTTAAAAATACAAGAACACAAAAACAAGGAGTTAAGCAAACTTATGCCGAAATAATGAAATCTAAGGTAAAAGAGCCATACAGGAGAGGTATCGTATGAGGAAAGAATAGGTGGGCCGCGTCTCGTGCTTTTGATGGATATAGCGCAAATCTGTGCCGAAGGCTTATTTTGTGGCGCTAAATGATTTGAGAATAGCCACAAAAAAAGCCCCACTTGGGGGCTTTATTCGCTGAGGGAAAAAACAGCTTACTCGCCGTCTTCTTCATCCTCTTCGCCATCTTCGAAGTAGGTGCCCCAACCGTCGTAGTCGATATTGTGTTTCTCGGCTAAGCGAATCAGTTTTTCTGCTTGCTCATCAATCAACTCAGCATCCAATGCTGACTCGGCAACGGCATCAAAACAAACAACCGTACCGCCACCATCTTCTGGATCCAACTCTAACTCTTCAGCTTCCAACACTTCGAAGCCCATTTTGAATGCCTCAACCGCCGCTTCTTCAAGATCTTTAAAACTATCCGCAGAGAAGTGGTGCTCGATCGAGTAACGCGCATCAGGATCACTACCATCACCCAGCAGGGCCTCGATAATTTCACGCGTTTCCTCTTTTTGCTCTTCGATCAATTCTTCGTACGAGATTTCTGTGTTAGACATGGGGACTCCAATCGTCTGAGAGATTAACGGCGCTACTATCGCATATTTCCCTTGCTATCTAAAGCAATAGCGCGATTTCTAACCCAGTCGAACCCTGAGTGATATTGCTCACATTTCCAGTCAGCTTTCGCGCATTTTTCACAATAGTGAATATCTATCCTTTTCAGTGATATGAATAACCACTCAAAAATGCGACCCGAAACACATTGCGCAAATATCATTCAATCGCCCGCTGTTGTGGGCGTCACAAAAATAGCCCTCATCGTCAACCGCTAACAATCATTTACCTCTGAACACTAATATCTGCCCATCAATGCTGAATAAACACGCAACCCAACGGATAATCGCTAGTGAAGAAAACCTAAAAATATATTTAAATTCAATGAATTAAATATATTTAGAATACGCAACATGCTTGCAATCCCGAACTATCTCCATTAGCGTGATTTATCCCAGCATGATGCAAACATCAATTATGGAGCCGTAAAGTCAGGTAACTTTATGGCCAAAGACAGGAACGTCATATCTCATCTTCACTGCCTGAACCGTTTTATACCAAGCCGTTTCAGCAGGGAAAACAGAGATCAGGAGAGCAGAAATGAACCCACTCTATGTCGGCTCAGAAGTCGGTCAACTGCGACGCGTATTACTACACCGTCCAGAGCGCGCCCTTAACTTACTTACCCCATCAAACTGTCATGAGCTGCTGTTCGATGATGTCCTCTCAGTAGAGCGGGCTGGCGAAGAGCATGATGCATTCGCACAAACACTGCGTGATCAAGGGGTTGAAGTACTGCTACTCCATGATCTGTTGGTCGAGACACTCTCAAACTCCGATGCCAAGCAATGGCTGCTCGATACGCAAATTTCCGATTACCGATTAGGTAACTGCTTTGCGCAAGACGTACGAGAGTTTCTAGCTGAACAACCCAATGAAGAGCTCGCCACCATTCTCCTTGGCGGGCTAAGCTTCTCCGAGTTACCTCTGCGCCCCGATTCTATGATGCAAGCGATGCATGCTGGCACCGATTTTGTCCTAGAGCCTTTGCCAAACCACCTCTTCACCCGAGATACCTCCTGCTGGATTTATGGTGGTGTCTCATTAAATCCAATGGCAAAGGCCGCCAGACAGCGAGAAACCAATCACTTGAGAGCAATTTATCGCTGGCACCCTCTCTTTTCGAAGCAAGACTTCACCTACTTTTACGGTAACGACGAGGTGAACTATGACAATGCCACCATCGAAGGGGGTGACGTCCTCGTGATAGGTAATGGCGCGGTCCTTGTAGGCATGTCAGAAAGAACAACCCCGCAAGGTGTTGAGCACCTCGCCGCGAGTCTCTTTAAACATGGCCAAGCCACGCAAGTATTGGCTTTAGATCTTCCCAAGCACCGTTCATGCATGCACCTCGATACCGTGATGACCCATATGCGAGAGGACACCTTCTCTATCTATCCAGAAGTGGTGCGTCCCGATACGCCCTGCTGGCGTTTAGTGCCCGGAAAAGAAGGGCGGATCGCGACCTATCGCGAAACGCATTTCCTTCCCGCCATCGAAACCGCCTTGAATCTCGATAAGATCGAATTGATCACCACGGGCGGCGACAGCTATGAAGCAGAACGCGAACAATGGAATGATGCCAATAATGTCTTAACGATCAAACCTGGTGTTGTGATCGGGTATGAGAGAAATACTTATACCAATGAAAAATATGACAAAGCTGGGATCCAAGTGCTCCCCATTCCGGGCAATGAGCTTGGCCGAGGCAGAGGGGGAGCACGCTGTATGAGCTGTCCGATTGAACGCGATAGCTTGTGATGCGAGTCACATCATAGGCAGAAACAAGGCGTGAATATGAATTTTATGCTTCATTGTTCAACCTAGGATCAAAGAGATCTTCCATACTTAGAAGGCATGGAAATAACTCGCGAACTTTCGCCTTCATGCGACCGCAGCGGTATAGCTGGCCGCCGTGCCGCTGCATTTCCTCTCTTGATCGCGCCACTTGTTTTCTTGCCGATTCGCCTCTTTGTCACTCAATGGGATTTTCGCTTGCAATCCCCTACTATGCCCCCTATCATCACAGAATATCCATTCACATAATGTGAATTATTATTACACAAAATTCATCCATCATAATCACAAGGGAGTCGGCAATGGCGTTCAACTTAAAGCATCGTAACTTTCTCAAACTACTCGACTTTACTCCGCGCGAGATTCAACATTTGATCGACCTCGCCATTGACCTGAAGCGCGCAAAATACAATGGATATGAACAACCAAATCTCGTCGGCAAAAACATTGCATTGATCTTTGAAAAAAGCAGCACACGTACCCGTTGCGCCTTCGAAGTCGCTGCGTTTGATCAAGGTGCTCGAGTCTCTTATTTAGGCCCCTCAGGCACGCAAATTGGTCATAAAGAGTCCATGAAAGATACTGCCCGCGTCCTAGGCCGCATGTATGACGGCATTCAGTACCGTGGGTTTGGGCAATCTATTGTCGAAGAGTTGGGTAAATATGCAGGCGTTCCTGTTTGGAATGGCCTGACTGACGAGTTTCATCCAACGCAAATTCTTGCTGACTTTATGACCATGCTAGAGCATGCACCGGGCAAACAACTCAATGAAATGCGCTTCGCCTACTTGGGCGATGCTCGAAATAATATGGGTAACTCTCTCATGGTCGGTGCAGCCAAAATGGGCATGGATATCCGCCTTGTCGCGCCAAAAGCCTTCTGGCCTGAAGACGAACTCGTTGCGACTTGCCAAGCGATTGCCGCTGAAACAGGCGCATCCATTACCCTCACTGAAGATGTAGCTGAAGGCGTGAAAGAATGTGACTTCCTCTACACCGATGTTTGGGTCTCTATGGGGGAAGCCGAAGAAGCTTGGGCGCAACGCGTAAAAGAGATGCTACCTTATCAAGTCAATCAGGCCATGCTAGAAGCAACGGGCAATGCGAATGTGAAGTTCATGCACTGCCTGCCTGCTTTTCATAATGACGAAACCCATTTAGGCAAAGAGATAGCAGAAAAATATGGCCTATCCGGCCTTGAAGTCACCGAAGAGGTTTTTGAATCTAAACACAGTATTGTGTTCGATGAAGCAGAGAACCGCATGCACACCATTAAAGCTGTCATGGTAGCGACACTGGGTAGCTAGTCTGATTTTTCCATAGCAAAGACCGCCATCAGGCGGTCTTTTTTATTGCCCCAATAATACTCAGCTCACCAATGCTGACTGTTGTGGCCTCGCTGCTGACGGCCTACGGCCGATGATATACAACAGAAGATGGATTGCCGCCATCAGAGACAAAATAGCCATCAAGATCATTTTCTGGAACTCTTGATTCGCAGCCTCTTGATCCAGATAAGCATCAATCAGCAAGGTATAACTGTCCCCTTCTGGTTGAATGCCAATCACAGTCGCCGTCACTTTACTCATACCTGCCGAATAAGCCAGGGTTGCGATATCAACGTACTTCTTCATCTGCTCTGTGTGGCGACGATTAATATCTAAGAAGTCACCAATCACGTCGGCTGCGGCTTTCATCTCACCGAAGGTGGCATGGTTAAAGTCGAGGGTGACGCGTTGCTCTGGAATCTCTTTGAACGACAGCACATACTCATCAATCACCCCTTGGCGGATTTGCTTGGCAATATCTCTTCCTGCCTGACGATACACACTGGCCGTATCAATATTTTCTAGCGTTGGTGATGTCTCTTTGGGCACTTCATTGGCTAACGCTTGTTGCCAACAACTCGTCTTATCGCATTCCGCTTCCGTCACTGCCTGCCAAATTGGCGCAAATGCCGCGCGAAAGCGATCGCAAGGTTCTTCTGCGTAATGGCAAAACTTATCGACATGATTGGCAATGTTGACTAAGTCTTCCGCAGTAAACCAGTAAAGTTGATATTGCGGCCTCAACGCTTCACCAATGCCAACATAAAGGTACTGCAACCTTTCTAAACGCAGATACTCTTCATCTGGCAGTTGCGGCAGCATGTTTGGTTTATCCAAAAAGTAACCTGCGCGTGCCTTTATCGTATCCGTGAGTAACAAGGGAGTGAAGGTTACCTCCTCGTCGGCATTGGTCGACACGTGGAATCGATAGCAGAATGAACCTACCCAGCCATTAGATTGTTCGCAGAACTTTGGTTGATCAAGCACCAAGGTGTCACCCACCTTTGGCATCTGTTGCCAGTCCCCCGCATAGGCCATTGTGCGCCACTGCGCATCCATTTGCATCGCCACGCTCGCTTTCGCCCAAGGCCAGTAGACTTGGTAAGCTGCGAGTAATATTAACGCCACAATGGAGAACATCATCGTCAGATGCTTGGGCTGACGCAGGCGGCCTGGGGACTCATCAACCACATCAATTGCTCGGTGCGGCCCAAAGGCAAGCATCTTGCCTTGCGAAGGGCACACATCAAAGCGACCCACTGTCCCTGGCTGTAATAAGCCTTGCCACGCGAGTGGTGCTTGATACTCACGAAATAGTGCCACTTGGCGGTCATCTTCCGTTATCGCCACCAGCAACTCGGACGCCGAATCACTCATACTGTGTATCGCACCACGGTAGATTTCGACCCGACAATCTTCTTCTTTCAGACGTCCATTGCGGCGACAAAATACATAACCCAGCAATACACCACATACAGCGACGAGCCCTGCCTCGGTTTGATAGCCATATCCGGCCACTATCAGGTAAGCAATCGCCACAAGAATCGTCCATCCCATAAACCTCATCGCATAAAAGCGCGGGGTGAGGTACTCGATTTCTTCGGGTGTCGCTTGGCGTTCACCCACTTTCTCGACCGTCATGCGATGGTAAACCACTTCGGCTTCCACTTCGTCTGCGACTAAAGATTCAGTATCCAGCATGCCATTCTCGGCCACCGCCATGCCTTCGGGATAGACACCTTGTTGCTCATCCACTAAGCGGTAACGATCATTGAGACTGAGTAACACCAGCGTGTCATCAACTTTAACCACTTCCGCCATATTCCCTTCGCGCTGTGCGCACGCCAGCGCCACCGTAGACATTAATACTGGTTGCTCGTTGATGAGGAGGACTGGGCGCTCTTCTTCACTCTGAATGCCTTCAACTTCATTCAAATCAATATAAGCAAGATCACCGCAGAGGTAGTACACCGTAGATTCAGTGGGCGCCTGTTCAAGCCATTTTTCTACCGCCTCACGCTCTGCCTCATTTAATGGCTCATCACGTCTAGCGCTTAATGCTTCATCCCGCTTTTCATCAAAGGCTTTTTTCTCAGAGCGGTTCATAAAGAACACAATAATCGAGATTACCAGCACCAAAATCTTCAAAAAGACCGCTATCTCTTCCATATCTCCTCACCTCTATCCATACCGATAACGCCGTTCGAAATTGACAAACTTCACAACAAAAAATGGGAGATATGATGACATCGCATAAAAATGACACACTTTTTAACCAACAAGTTTGCGAAGTGCATCCAGAAACAAATGCTGCAAGGCCGGAAAATCAGTCTCAGGTATCCTATGCACTCTCTTAGGGCTAGTAGCGTATGTCGTTAAACACCACGTTCGCGCTATGTCACAGTTCCGCCACTTTCCTTACCTTTACGCACTACCTCCTCACCGTCACATTTGTGATTGCGTCAGTTTCTGTCGTCTTTGGATTATGTATTTATCAGCAAAGGACAACTGAAATTGGAAGCAATCCTGTTAATGGTCATGTTCGGTGTAACTGCATACTTGGTAAAAGGAGAGGACGACAACAATGAAGAAGTCACTTCCATTGACGATCAAGAACTACTGGCTCACATCTTAGAAAACAGACGAGCGTCAGCGTTACCTGAACAGGAAATCATTTTTGTCTCGGCAGAATGATCGGCGACAGATATAGACACCTCCAGTTGATCTAATTAGCATCAGCCTGTCCGGAGTGGGCAGGCTTGCTTCCCTTACACATGCTGTCCTCTGAGAGATCCCTCGCAGAACGACACATAACTGACATAAATTTGTAATAAAAGAGTAAGCACCGCAGTGAATTCATCAAGTTAACCGTCTTATCATTGGCAACTTTGGCGAGTTCACGCGACAGATGGATAACGAATGGATAGTCGTAACAAAAACAAACCTAATAAGCACAACAAGGGAACAGGCAAATCGATCAACTGCCGATTACTGCACACGCGTCAAGCCACACAGCAAGAGCTGGCTTTCTTGAACATGAGAGATGAGTATCGAGTGAGTTTTGTTGTTATCTCTATCGGACTTGTCATGCTTTATTACGCATTGAAAACCCTCTTCGAAACGCAATGGGCTGTCAATGCGATGGCCGCTGGACTTTGCCTCCTTTTTCTCATGGCACTGATCTTCATTCTCCCCAAGCGCAAAATTACCATCAGTCAATTTCAAGGCCGTTTAGACAACGTTGAGGTGGAGCATGGCGCCTGCTATATCCCGGTCAAGGTTAACAATACGAATGAGGCGTTTCGTTTACGCATCCCACAGGCATGGCGAGAAAAAATAGAAAACGGCTTTCAAGGCCAGTTTTCTGCTTCCGTGAAGCATGAGTTATTGTTGTCACTCAGTGACGACACAATACTCAACAATAAACCTCACGGCTTGACCCCACTTCAGTCCGTTTTCCAGCCCCTCTCTATTGGACTTTTCATTATCGCGCTAGGCTTAGGGAATGATGTTGACCGACAAGATGCCAAACTGGCTTTCAGTCGCTCGCCGACCCCCGCATCTCTCATTATCAGTGCTGAAAAAGATTGGGAAAGCCCTCTGCAAGTAGGCCAATACCTGACGCTGATGCAACCAAAGTACTGCCTTGATGCTCGCACATCTGTTCATCTTAAAGACGATTATTTAAACCACAGTTGGTGCCGCGACTTTATCATCCCTCACAACACAGCCGATGTGCCTGACTTTCTCGGCGATCAACCTATCGATCGCCGCAGTGCAGAAATCAAAACGCTATTAAATGCCACGGCGCTCCCCGAGGGACATCGGGTATTGCTACATGGCAGACTACCGATAGAATTGCGAGCATTAGGTCATAGCGTTGATAGCATTAAACGGCATCTCGTCGAGGATGATTTAACTAACCTAACCCAATACTCCAAAGAAGCGGTGACGGAAACACTTGCCGAACTCCACTATGCCTCACAACAAGTGGTACGCGGCACCCTTTTTGCGGTGACAACTGAAGCGCATGGCACCCTCTACCACCTTGATGTTCACTATGGCGTAGCAGCTGAAATGCAAGTTCGGCTTCATGTCGCTATCGTTGCTGTGCTTGTCTTGCTCGCGCTGATACTCGGCGTTTGTGGTTTTCGTCCATCCAAAAGATATCGGGCTCGACTCAATGGTCAAACGGAACAACTCGCGTAACAGCAAGGAAAACGCAGCACATCGTTAGCCATCACCAAACACTGAATGATTGATGCGATTAATCATCGCTTGGTCGCCAATAGCAGCGCTAGATTGCAGGGGTTTTCGAGAGATTCTCTCCTCGCCTCTCACCTTCCTAGCGATGCTTGCGTCCGTGATAATAGCGAGTATAATGCTCGACAATTTAGCCGACGCAATGGTGTATTAATGTCCTGTCAGACTCGCTCAGCGCTGTTCTCAACACGCCTTACAGAGGCAGGATCACACGTTGTTTCGCTCCAGAATTAGTCAAGAAAGCCTCCTTTTATAGGAGGCTTTTTTTTGACCAAAATTTTTAATTTGATCACTGAATAGGGAAGCGTAGCCATGGCGAATTCGCTGTATCAGAAGCACATTATTTCTATCCCTGAGCTTAGCCGCGAAGAGCTAGAACTCATCGTAGACACCGCAGCTCAGCTTAAAGCGAACCCACAACCTGAATTACTCAAAAACAAAGTCATTGCGAGCTGTTTTTTTGAGGCATCAACCCGTACGCGCCTCTCTTTCGAAACAGCAGTACAGCGTCTTGGAGGACGAGTCATCGGTTTTCCGGATGGTGGCAACACCTCTTCAGGCAAAAAAGGGGAAACCCTCGCCGATTCGGTCCGCGTTATCTCTAGCTATGTCGATGCCTTCTTCATGCGCCACCCGAAAGAGGGAGCAGCACGTTTAGCGACTGAGTTTTCCAATGGCAAACCCGTCATCAATGGCGGCGATGGTGCTAACCAGCACCCAACGCAGACTCTGCTAGATCTTTACACCATCGCTGAAACACAAGGCAAACTCGATAATCTCAATATTGCCATGGTGGGCGACTTGAAATATGGCCGTACGGTGCACTCTCTGACGCAAGCGCTTTCTAAATTTAACAACGTCCGTTTTTACTTCATCGCACCACAAGTTTTAGCAATGCCTGACTACATTTTGGAAGAGCTTGACGCGGCAGGCATCCAGTACAGCCTGCACGATAATATTGAAGAGGTAATTCCTGAAGTCGACGTACTTTATATGACGCGTGTACAAAAAGAGCGTTTCGACGCATCGGAATATGCCCACATGAAATCAGCCTTCATTCTCAGTGCCGCTACCCTTGATGGCGCGCGTGACAATATGAAAGTGCTACACCCGCTTCCGCGTGTCGATGAAATTACTGTCGATGTTGATACCACACCTCACGCTTACTATTTCCAACAAGCGGAGAATGGTGTCTATGCCCGCCAAGCCTTGTTGGCACTGGTTCTTAACGAAACACTTTAAGCAGGAGAGACTATCATGGTGAAAGAAAATCAACTTCAGGTCGAAGCGATTAAAAACGGTACTGTGATCGACCATGTTCCTGCTAACGTGGGTATCAAAGTGCTGAACTTATTTGATATTAGCAGCAGTGAAAAGCGCGTCACCATTGGCTTAAACCTGCCATCTTCTGCCTTGGGCCACAAAGACCTCATCAAGATTGAGAACGTCTTTGTTTCTGAAGAGCAAGCCAATCAGTTAGCGCTGTACGCACCGAATGCCACAGTCAATCAAATTGAAAACTACGAAGTGGTGAAAAAGCTCACACTCTCGCTACCCGAGCGAATCACCAAAGTGTTCTCTTGCCCAAACAGCAACTGTATTACCCATGATGAGCCCGTTGATAGCCAGTTCCGCATCCTTCAACACCAAGACGATGTACAACTGAAATGTCACTACTGTGAAAAAGTGTTCTCGCGCGAAATTGTGACAGAACACTAAGCAGATAAGTTATCTGTCACTAAAACGCGCCATACGGCGCGTTTTTTGTTGGCAATTTGATACCACGCAAAAAA
This sequence comes from Thaumasiovibrio subtropicus, assembly GCF_019703835.1. NCBI lineage: Bacteria > Pseudomonadati > Pseudomonadota > Gammaproteobacteria > Vibrionales > Vibrionaceae > Thaumasiovibrio > Thaumasiovibrio subtropicus. The sequence goes on from NZ_AP023054.1 coordinate 3,211,975, forward strand.
AAGCCAGCCCGCTCAGACTGGCAAATCCCATGCAACATCGGGGGCTAGGTTACATTGGCACAACGCCGCTTGGCGTTAGGAAGGAACCTAAGAAAGAAGTGTATCGCTTTCGCTCATAAGCCTATTAACTTTGGTGCATGACTTCGCCGACAGCAAGATGCCTTAAAGGTATTTTCATGAAATTTGAAAACCTTCAACTCCACAGTGAAATCACCAATTTCATCGATTACTTTCCTGCTATACAACGCATAATTTGCTTATTTCTCCCCCCTAAACCAGCAAGATAAGCTATCCGTATCCTGCTTTATCACGATACGACAGGCTCGGTGGCAAGAAAGCGATACCCGTTGGTTAAACACCCCATACTTCTAACTCAATGAAGTTATTCCATCCTCGCAACGAGGTATCAACAGGATCGTTGTTCCCATTACAGACTAATCGCACGGCGGTGATATCATCCCCAGTCAAAGGCGCCTCTAACCAATCGGCACTGTTGCCAGGGGTCGTAACGCTGGCGATAGTCGTAAAGGTCACGCCATCGGTAGACGTTTGGATATCAAACATATAACTGCGCACATCCCCCTTCACTTGCTTATAACGCAATAAGCTGATCGTCGCAGGAGATGAAAGCGTGAGTGTATAGGTCACTCCAATCCCTTTCGCCGACCACCGAGTCTCTGGATTTCCATCAATCGCATTGATGGCGGCCCCCGTCCCATTGGCATTCTCGACACTCGCCACCACCGCGGCTGGCACAAGCACCGCAGGATCAACAACAGGCGGCGGCGTAGTCACATTGCCAAGAAAACCAAGGTAACGACTAGAGAAAGCGTTCGTGTTCGTTGGCCTTAAGCTCGGAAAGATATAATCAATACTCGATTCACTGAGCCCAAACCACTGACATAACGTCGCAGCCATCTGCTCAGAGGACGTCGACGGGATAAACTTGTTGCCAATCGCATCAACGCCATCACGTACAAAACTCGGGTAACGTCCGTAGGCTTTGCCTCCTTGCACTGCCCCACCCACCACAATCTGATTACTTCCCCAGCCATGGTCAGTGCCGGCATTACTGTTATTTTCGATCGTGCGACCAAAGTCAGACATCGAGAAGAGCACCGCTTTATCACTTAACCCTTCGGCCTCCAGCGCGCGATAAAACTGCGTTACCACTTGGTCAATGTCTGCGAGCAGTCCATCATGGCGACCTCGCTGGTTACGATGGTTATCAAACCCGCCAGTTGAAACAAAAAACACCTGACGTTGATGCCCTAACGCTTCACTGGACTGCATGAGGCGTTTAACCATACGTAGTTGACGTCCGAGATAACTTGGGTTGATCGATTCATCTTCCGGATTTGCCGCAAACACCGCATCTAATTGCTCTTGGAAATCACGAACACCTTGCAAGCGTGCAGTATAAGCCTGAGAAAACAGCGAACCATAAGGGTTATCCACCAGCGAGGAGAAGTTCTCCTTAACAATATTCGAGTGACCCAAAGCGTCCATCGCCGCAACGCCGTTTGATTCGACTTCTACCGGGATAGCTTGCTGGCCATCCAATAGCTCACCGCCCGAGATTTCCATGTTCTCAGCGATCAAAGAGGGGCTCGCTAGAATATCCATCATCATCCCCGCCCAGCCAAAGGGGTTGTACTCACTGATATTCCAACTGCGCTGCCAAGCCAACTGCTGTTTGTTATGTGCCCCTAAGTTGGCAGGCTTTCGAACTTGGCTGTAATTGGCTTTGGTGGTTGGCTCTAACATGGTGCCAACGTTAACAATGGTTGTTGCTGCCCCTTCTAACATTAATTGCGCCAAATTCGGCATCTGGCCATTTAAACGTACTTGCTGCCCAGCCTCATCAGTAAAGCCAGCCATATCCGCCATTTCATTCAGTTGCAAACCAATGTCAGGGCGTGCCGCTAAGTAGTTTGTATGATTAGCCGCGTCTGCGGGTACCACCATATTGAAAGAGTCATTGCCGCCATAGAGAAACAAACAGATCAATGCCTTATAGTCGTTTCCTGCGGCATGTGCCGTACCTGGTAGTGTCAATGACAGAGGCATCAATGTCGTACCCGAAACCGCAGCGGATCCTTTAAGAAAATGTCGACGAGTGAGTTTCATCATCTCTACTCCTGTACCATGAAATTGGGCGAAATAGCGGCAAAGAACACCATTTTCGGCACTGCATAACGTTTAGTGCCGTGTACATCGTAAATGCTGCGTAAATGGGCTTCGATTTCTGGCGTGAGTACGCCGTTCAAAAATCGACGGGTGATAATGGTCAACATGGTCTCCACATCCCCCGCGTTAGCAGCAGCTTCGAGATCATCTGGAAAGGTGTACATCTCCGTGGCTAGATCGGTTTTGTTTCTATCTTGCCCGTATTGCAATACAGTTTTATAGAGCACATTGCCCATCCGTATCACTTGGTTCCAATCGATAAGACTCAACTCAGGCGCTGTCAGGTTGTTGTCGCGAAGAGGCCCCGAAGGTCGGCTGTTCGGTGAAAAGAAATTGAATACAGACGGGGCGCCTAACGGATATTGTCCAAAGGTGTTTTGATAATCCATAGGATTGCGAACCGTGGTGCTGCCTCCTTTCGGCCTCGCGTCCGTCGCACGGTAGAAATGTGTCATTGCCAAGATAGGTTCGCGTACTTTCGCCACATGCAGATCCCCCTCTTTGAGGACCTCACTGTCGGTCAAGATTGCTTTAATCACTTCGCCTAGATTGCCACCACTGCTAACAAACACATTTGCCACCCGCGCCACATACTCAGGACGAGGGTTTGAGGTTACCAGCCGTTTGATCAACAACGTACTGATATAAGGCGCGGTATTAGGATGATCGACCAATAAATCGAGAAACGCATCCAGTTCTTGTTCAGCGCCGACACCCGCGGGAAAGGTCACGCCGAAGACGGTTTTCTCATCCATATCGTGGGAATCATCAAATGCCACCATAGGGTCATACATGGTGCCATTGGCGCCACTACTGTCCACGAACCAGCCCGTAAAGATTCGCGCCACATTGCGAATGGTTTCATCGTCATACGTCGGGATGGGGTTCCCCTCGCCATCAAGCTTGAGAGTCCCGTCCATATTGAGCTCTTCTAGCCCAATGGTGAAGAGCTGCATTACCTCACGGGCATAGTTTTGGTCAGGATCAACACCACTTTGAGACTTCGGCAGGTTGCCGACCATGGTAAGGAAATGCCCCATGACAGGCGAACGGGTGACGTGGTAGAGCAAGGTTTTGTAGTCACTGAAGGCATGGGTTGTCAACATATCGTAGTAATGCGCTAGCGCAACGGGGTGAGGCGCGAGTTGGCCGTCACGGTCGCTGACAACCAAGATCTGGCTCAGCGCAAATGCAACTCGCTGACGGAGCTGGGCACCCGTCCAAAGAGCAATATCGAACCACGCCCCTACTCGCATGGCTTGCGTCGCGTCACCGCCAATCTCTAAACGTTGATACGCTAGTCGTTCTTCATGATTCGCAAAGCCTTCAGCTAACTGTTGTGTCACCCAAGTATCGCGATCATCTATCGCTAAAAACGCCTCGACATCACCATCCCTCAATCCCATCGTTGCCATATCGAGAAAGCGAGATGCTTGTCTGTAAGTCAATCCTTCCATTTGTGTCCACCTTATTTAATAGGCACTCACAATCAAAATTGACCAACAAACAAGACAATTCAATATTCTTTTAAGGTATATTTGAGAATGCAGACAATGCTCATTTTTTTATGCAATGATGCTTAAGATCACATTTTATTCGTGTCTCAACCCTCAAATAATCAAAAATGAGACAAGCAAAATTTTCACTTTAGGCTAATGAAGCGAGCAGAAATGATGCCTCAGCGGAGGTAACGGGGTGCATTCTCCTTAACCCAAGTTAACGAATGGCCAATCACATTGTGCCGCTCTGTTCCTGAGCGATAAAAGAGACTCAAAAGTAGCTGCGGCGTGATCATCATAATACTGCCCTACACTAGATGCGAGATTGTCGAAGCGCTGCTCCTCGCTGCGCTTTTTTATTGCCGCTTTTTCCCCTACTATGACGGCATATCAACTCTGCTAGGAAGCCTGTATGTCAATCCTAAATGCCTATTTTAACTGGAGTAGTGGTAAAGACAGCGCCATGGCACTCTACCACGCGCAGCAAGACCCGCGCTTTGAAATTCACACCCTATTGACCACTGTTAACGAGACCCACCGTCGCGTCTCGATGCATGGTCTTCGTGTTGAGCTCCTTGATAAACAAGCCGATGCGCTTGGATTGCCGCTTCACAAAATCTGGTTACCAGAAACGGTTACGATGGAAGAATATGACACCATCATGAAGAAAGAGATCGGCGAAATTAAAGCAAAAGGCTGGGAACACACCATTTTTGGCGATATTTTCCTAGAAGATCTTCGCAGCCATCGCGAAGCGCAACTTGCGCCTGTCGGTATTCAAGCCCACTTTCCGCTATGGAAGCGCGACACACGCGAACTGCTCGATGAACTGCTCTCTCTTGGCTTTCGTGCCGTCGTCGTGGCCATTGATGGTAGCAAGTTAGATCAATCCTTCGTGGGTCGAGAACTCAATGCCGAGTTCATCGCAGATCTACCGAAAGCCGTTGATCCATGTGGAGAAAATGGCGAGTTTCACACCTTCGTTTTTGACGGTCCGAACTTTAGCCATCCTGTCGCATTTGAAAAAGACGACATCGTTCATAAACATTATAAAGCGGATCATTTAACCGACTCGCATCCGGGATTTTACTTTCAGGAACTGATCCCTCGTTGAGATCTCACCCCGCAGTATTTCCTTTGACCTGTTGCACGTGAAGATGCACACTAACTGCCTCAAATGACACTCAATATATAGGACATCACATGACTCAAGTACTACACACTGAACAAGCGCCTGCGGCTATCGGTCCATACGTACAGGGCGTTGACCTGGGTAACATGGTATTAACTTCAGGCCAGATCCCAGTGAACCCAGAAACGGGTGAAGTACCTGCTGAAATTACCGCGCAAGCGCGTCAATCTCTCGAAAACGTCAAAGCGGTGGTTGAGTCATCTGGCCTCACTGTAAAAGACATCGTGAAAATGACTGTTTTCGTGAAAGATCTCAACGATTTCGCCGCTGTTAACGAAATTTACGGTCAGTTCTTTGATGAGCACAATGCACCTTATCCTGCACGTTCTTGCGTTGAAGTTGCCCGCCTACCAAAAGATGTTGGCATCGAAATTGAAGCCATTGCCGTTCGTAAGTAATCGGCAATACTCGCGAATTTCTTCACGATTTGAATGAGCAAAAGGCCAGTCACAGACTGGCCTTTTTCTTTATGGTAATGCTTTGAACCACGCCGTAATTTCCGTGATCAATGCGTGATGTACAGGGCTATTATCCAGTTCCGAGCGACTCAACAACACATACCCGGCCCTGCCTTCTTTCGTCATAAAAGCAAGGTCGAGCTGGCAGAACTGGTCAGCATAAAACGAAGATGTCAGGACGTGTTCCGGCAAAATAGCGAAGCCATCGTCTTGCAGCATACGCAATAACACATCGATGTTACTCACTTTCACTGCGTTCGAGGCCACCACCATCTGCGCTTTCAAAGCGGTATTCATCAAGTCTTCAGCCACCAACTGACGGCATTGTTCAAGATCACGGATACTCAAGTCTTTTCGCTGCGCTAAGGTATGATTTCGATGCACGTAGAAACCAAATTTTGGATACCCTAAATTGTGAAACCGCAGACCGGCTTTTGGTGTTATCGCACCACTGTTTAAGGTGATCGCAAAATCAGCTTGCGACCTCAACAAGGCATCGATTGCGGGGTCTCTGTCGCGTTGCAGCCAATGAATGCGCGTGTGTGGAAAGGCTCGTCGCATCCCACTATCAAACGACGCTATCGCATCACAAGGCAACGCGACGTCATGGCATACCGTCACTTCCGCCACCTCTCCCTGCGAGAGGCTATCGCACGCAAGTTCAAGCGCATCGAGTTGGTAAAGAATGTGCTTCGCTTGACGTAACAGTGGCTCGCCTTCGGTAGTTAACTTCGGCTTTTTCCCAGCTCTTTCAAACAGTTCAAGATCCCAGTCTATCTCTAAATTGGTCACTTGATGGTGTAGTGTCGCCCTGTCTTTACCCAACTTTCTCGCCGCAGCACTAAAGGAGCCCTGTTCAGCCACAGCCACAAAAGCTGTCAGTTGTTCAATACTCGCTCTTGCCATACCTTCCTCCGTTTGTTGCAAATATTCTAACAAAACTGAGATTACTTGCTGAATCACTTTCGTAAAATGGCCACATCCAATGACAAAACAGGATTCACATTATGAAAGCACTTACTAAAAAAATCGTACTGGCTGCATCGGTAGCCGCAGCCATGGCATCAGTCACCGCGTCAGCATGTACTCGCGTGCTTTGGGAAACAGACGATCATGGCGTCTTTGTGGGCCGCACCATGGACTGGATGGAAGAGAATCAACCAACCGTTGATGTGCGACCAGCAGGCATTCGCTATCGCGGTTTCGAATCCGACCATGCGCTAACTTGGGAGTCTAAGTATGCCTCTGTCGGCCTTACACTTTATGGTATTGGTTTGGTAGATGGCTTCAACGAAGCGGGGTTCTCTGCTAATGCTCTGTTTTTAGATGAAGAATCTCCGGGCAAATTTGATGAAACTCGCCAACAAATTCAAAACGCCCGCTTCGTTGCCTACTTGCTTGATAGCTTTGCGACCGTCGAAGAAGCCTTAAAAAACATTGAGACACTGCAAATTCAGCAGTTTGAACACAATGGTATGGCGATGAAAGGCCATTACTCTCTTCAAGATGCGACTGGTGACTCAGCCGTCCTTGAGTTCATTGATGGCCAATGGCAGATCTATCATGGTAAACAGTATGATGTGATGACGAACAGCCCAAGCTATGCTGAACATCTTGCTAACTGGGAAGCGGCGAAGCCAAGCGATGCTAGTGAGATAGATGGCAACTTCCCCGTGCCGGGCAACATCATTTCATCACAACGTTTCATTTGGAACAAATACATGAAAGACCAGTTGGTTGAGCCAAGTAGCTACACCAATGGCCTCGCCAAAATAGACAGTGTGACCTACAAGATCCCCCTTGATGCGGCTAACCGCCCCGTTAACGGCGAAATGATGGGTTATGCGACCTTGTATTCACTTGCCTACAACCTCGATCAACAAGTGATGCAGGTTCGCTATCAGTTCGGTGATGCATTCACGCATTTCTCTGTCGACTTCGATAAAGTCAATGATGGTAAGTTCTACAGCATTCCGGCAGACCAAGCTGATCTCTTCGGCGACATTACAGAGCGGATGATCGAAAGCAAAGGCGTGATGGGCCAATATCGTATTTAGTCCAGTCAACTTTAACCGCAACGGCGCCTTCGAGGTGCCGTTTTTTTACACGTGAGTAATAACGCCACAGACTCAATGACTTTTCGTATTTAATGCGCACTCAGCAATTGCAACCACGGTGGGAAACCAAGCGGTGTATCGCTCTGGCGTCGTCGCCAAGGCTGTATGCAAGCTCGCTGCACTCACCCACGCCGTCGCCATGACTTCTTCAGGATTTACGGTAAACTCAAGATGATCGACTGAACCAATCAGCACATGGTCCAACTCATGCTCGACAAGGGCATTATCCAAATCGGCACGATAGACGAAGTCGCCAACATCATGCAGTTCACCTTCATAATGAATCCCCATCTCCTCATGTAAACGACGTGCACCCGCATCTATAAGGGTTTCACCTGTGCGTGGGTGGGAGCAACACGTGTTCGTCCACAAGCCGCCACTATGGTACTTGTTCATCGCCCGTTGATGCAGTAAATATTCGCGATCGCCTTTGCTGTTGTGACGATAGAGTAAGACAGAAAACGCTAAATGGAGGTCACCATCAAGGTGCGCCTGCATCTTCTCTTTTAGCCCTATCGGCTCACCGTCATGGTTAACCAGTACTACTTGCTCTGTTGACATCAAGCCCTCGTTATCACGTGATATGGCACCCAAAAACAGCAAGGGCACGCCGAAGCGTGCCCTTTTATCATAGCTTATTGACCAACTGCAATAGTAATCAGTTCAGCAAAGGTTTCCCATGACCTTGCCGTTCATCTAGGCAGCGGAGGAGTGTCCCACTTTTCCGGCCCCATTACGGCGTGACACTTCTTCGTCTAACTCAGCCAGCTTATCCACCATGAGGTTGCGGCAATCTTCCGCAAGCTGACGAACTTGATCTTTACCGTATCCTTCTACTGAGACGGGAGGCATCACTTCAACAATGATATGGCCGTTGTCCCAGCGATTCAGATTTAAATGGCCCGTCGAACTACAAACAATCGGCGTTACAGGGACATCAGCACCAATCGCCGCATGAAACGCGCCAGTTTTGAAAGGTAACAAGCCACGGCCGCGTGATCGTGTCCCTTCAGGGAACATCCACACCGATACCTTGTTCTGTTTAATTTTCTCGACAACCTGACCAATCGTCCCCACGGCTTTCGAGCGGTTCTTACGATCAATCAAAATATTACCGGTAATCCAATACAGTTGCCCAAAAAGAGGTAACCAAAGCAGGCTCTTTTTACCGACGGTGACCGTACGAGGCATCACTGCCCCTGACACTGTCCATAAATCCCAGTTACTCTGGTGATTGGCAATATATACACTCGGCGGCAAGCCCTCTTGCTGCTCTGGATAGCGAACTTCCAGCTTAATGCCATAGATGCGAGACATCTTGCTGAACATGCGTCCAAAGGTCTTCACATGTTTTGGATTGCGCGGACTTAGCAAGCACCAACTACAGCCAAAAACAAACATCACTACGGCAAAGATAGCGGTTGCCAGCAAGCGCAGTACAAAAATCATTCCTACATCCTTTCAGCGTACAAGTGTACGCTAGTATACAGACTGAAGATGAAAAAACACCCTTTTTCACCCCTTAACAAATAAAAGCCCTCAGGGTGAGGGCTTTTAGTATCAACACTGAGTCGTTATTCCGCTTCGGGCACCACGATCTCTATCCCTGTCACGCGTTGTAACCCACGCGGTAACATCGCGCCTCGACGACCACGATCGCCGTGGAAATTCTCAAGATCCGCGGGTTTCAACCCCAGTTTACGCTTGCCCGCTTGCAGGGTTAACGATGCGCCTTGTGGTAAAATAATCAAATGTGCCAACAGTTCTTCGCGTGTTTTCGCACGCGCTGCTGCAATATTGATAATCTTGTTTCCTTTACCCTTACCTAATTGAGGCAGATCTTTGACCTTAAAGATCAACATCCGCCCTTCATTGGTGATCGCGACGATCTGGTCGTTCTCAAGATCGTTAATGGTTTGCGGCGACATCACCTCGGCGTTCTCGGGCAAGGTTAACAACGCTTTACCGCTTTTGTTCTTCGAGATCATATCACTCGATTTACAAATAAAGCCGTAACCAGCATCGGAAGCCATTAACCAAAGATTATCCTCATCAGACATCAAGACTTGTCGCACCGCACTGCCCGGCGTCAGGTTCAAGCGGCCAGTGATCGGCTCACCTTGACTGCGCGCTGAAGGTAAGGTGTGCGATTCGAGCGCATAGGAGCGGCCATCACTACCCAGGAAGATAGCGGGTTGATTACTCTTACCCCGCGCGTGCGCTAAATATGCATCACCCGCTTTGAAGTTCATGCCACTCGGGTCGACATCATGACCTTTGGCATGGCGCACCCAACCTTTGTCTGACAGCACAACAGTGATTGGTTCACTCGGCACTAGCTCACGCTCAGATAGCGCTTTCGCTTCAGCACGCTCAACCATTGGAGAACGGCGATCGTCGCCGTACTTCTCTGCATCCGCCGCGATCTCTTTCTTCAATAAGGTATTCATACGGCGCTCAGAACCCAGCAGTTGCTCTAGTTTCTCACGCTCTTTGTTTAACTCATCTTGCTCACCGCGGATCTTGATCTCTTCAAGCTTGGCAAGTTGACGCAGTTTAATCTCTAAGATCGCTTCAGCTTGCTTCTCGCTCAGATCAAAGCGCGACATCAATTCGGCTTTTGGATTATCTTCTGTTCGGATGATCTCAATCACTTCGTCAATGTTGAGATAAGCCGCCAAGAGACCTTCTAAGATGTGCAGACGGGCCAAGACTTTATCTAGGCGGTGCTGCAAACGCTTGCGCACAGTTTCGCGACGGAACACCAGCCATTCACGTAGAACCGTTTCTAACCCTTTCACCTGCGGGCGGCCATCAAGGCCCAGCATATTGAGGTTGACGCGGTAGCTCTTCTCTAGATCGGTTGATGCAAACAGGTGATTCATTAGCTGTTCACAATCAACGCGGTTAGAGCGCGGTACAATCACAATACGGGTCGGATTTTCATGATCAGATTCATCACGTAGATCATCCACCATTGGCAACTTTTTGTTGCGCATTTGGTTGGCAATCTGCTCAAGCAATTTCGCACCAGATACTTGATGTGGTAGCGCGGTGATCACGATATCACCATTCTCTTTCGTCCACACCGCGCGCATCTTCACGCTACCTTTACCGGTGCGATACATCTTTTTGATGTCAGCGCTTGATGAGATGATTTCCGCTTCCGTCGGATAATCAGGCCCTTTGACATACTCCATCAAGGTCTCTAGATCTGATTTTGGATTATCAATCAGATGGACCAGTGCATTGGCCACTTCACGGGCATTATGCGGTGGAATGTCTGTGGCCATACCGACGGCAATCCCTGTCACGCCATTCAGCAGAATGTGTGGCAGACGCGCGGGCAACATCTTCGGCTCTTTCATGGTACCGTCGAAGTTTGGCACCCAATCCACCGTGCCTTGACCCAGTTCACTCAATAATACTTCTGAGAAGCGAGATAAACGTGACTCGGTGTAACGCATCGCAGCGAAAGATTTCGGATCATCTGGCGCACCCCAGTTACCTTGCCCATCGACCAATGGATAACGGTAAGAGAATGGTTGCGCCATTAGGACCATCGCTTCGTAACAGGCGGAATCACCGTGAGGGTGATACTTACCCAACACGTCACCGACGGTACGAGCAGATTTCTTATACTTTGCCGTCGCAGAGAGCCCTAGCTCTGACATCGCATAGATAATACGACGCTGTACTGGCTTCAATCCGTCACCGATAAACGGCAGCGCACGATCCATGATTACGTACATGGAGTAATTGAGGTAGGCATCTTCAGAAAAGCGACCAATCGGCAGCTGTTCAACGCCATCCATCGAAATATCAGTCATGATGTGACATCCGTTAAAACTGAAAACCGCCAGCTCTCACTGGCGGAAAAATCATTATACTTCGGCGAGATCGCCTTTTTCTTGTAACCAACCGCGACGATCTTCTGCTCGTTTCTTACCGAGCAACATATCCATCACCTTCTCATCCTGCTCATCTTCATCCAGCGTTAACTGCACCAAACGGCGGGTGTTCGGATCCATGGTGGTTTCGCGCAGCTGTAGCGGGTTCATTTCACCCAATCCTTTAAATCGCTGCACGTTGATCTTGGCGCGTTTTTGGCTTAATCGGTCTAAAATCCCCTCTTTTTCTTGATCATCGAGGGCATAGTAAACCTCTTTACCACAGTCAATTCGATAAAGTGGCGGCATCGCAACAAAGACATGCCCCGCTCTCACCATCGCCTTAAAATGTTTGAAGAACAGCGCACAAAGCAGGGTGGCGATATGTAATCCATCCGAATCCGCATCGGCAAGAATACAGATTTTACCGTAGCGCAAGCCACTCAAGTCATCAGAATCGGGGTCAATGCCCAGCGCAACAGAGATGTCATGCACTTCTTGTGATGCCAAGACCTGATCCGCAGACACTTCCCACGTATTCAGAATCTTACCGCGTAGCGGCATAATGGCTTGGAACTCACGGTCGCGCGCCTGTTTCGCACTACCACCCGCCGAGTCACCCTCGACCAAGAAGAGTTCGGTTCGGCTTAAGTCCTGCATTGAACAGTCGGTCAACTTACCGGGTAAGGCTGGCCCTGAGGCCACTTTCTTGCGCACAACCTTTTTCGCAGCACGCATACGGCGGTGGGCGTTGGCAATACACAGCTCAGCGAGTTGCTCAGCTATCTGTGGTTGCTCATTCAACCAGAGGCTAAAGGCATCTTTTACGACACCCGAAACAAATGCAGCACTCTGACGTGAAGAGAGTCGCTCTTTAGTTTGGCCCGCAAATTGTGGATCTTGCATCTTGATCGATAACACGTAGGCGCAGCGATCCCAGATATCATCGGCGGTCAGCTTAACGCCTCGCGGTAATAAGTTGCGGAACTCACAGAACTCTTTCATCGCATCAAGCAGACCTTGACGAAGTCCATTCACATGGGTACCGCCCTGTGCAGTTGGGATCAGGTTCACGTAGCTTTCATTAATCAGCTCGCCGCCTTCAGGTAACCAAATCACGGCCCAATCAGCAGCTTCTGTTGAGCCAGTGAACTTGCCTGTAAATGGCCGCTCTGGGAGCAACGGATACTCTTTTACACTGTCTGCCAGGTAGTCATTAAGGCCATCTTCATAGTGCCAACGGTGCTCTTCGTTATTGACCTTATCAGTGAAAACAATTTCCAAGCCCGGACATAGCACCGCTTTTGCCTTCAAAACACTCTTTAGGCGCGAGACGGAAAATTTTGGACTATCAAAGTAGTCCGGTGTTGGCCAAAAATGAACACGGGTCCCTTTAGCGCGCTTGCCGCAAGTACCAATCACTTCAAGCTCGGAGACTTTATCACCGTGTTCGAAGGCGATTTGATAGACCTGACCATCACGTTTAACGGTCACTTCAACACGGCTTGAAAGGGCATTAACGACCGAAATACCCACCCCGTGAAGACCACCAGAAAACTGGTAGTTTTTGTTAGAGAATTTACCACCCGCATGCAATTTGCACAGGATAAGTTCAACACCAGATACACCTTCTACAGGGTGAATATCGACGGGCATCCCTCGGCCATCATCAATGACTTCAAGCGATTGGTCGGCGTGAAGAATCACTTCAACTTTGCGGGCATGGCCAGCCAAAGCTTCATCGACACTGTTATCGATGACTTCTTGGCCAAGGTGGTTGGGGCGCGTAGTGTCGGTATACATACCTGGACGGCGCTTCACGGGCTCCAGTCCATTGAGAACCTCAATGGCACCCGCGTTATAAGTTTGCTCTGTCATATCAGGGATACGTCGTAAAAAATTTTCACAATAGTCAGTAACGCCCGCTTGGTTGTCAAGCAGGAGCCACGAAAAGTCAGTCACATTTGTGACCCGTCTTCCCCTGCTGCTAGTGGGGATTAAAGTCAGCAGACTCTAAGAAGGCGATAGATTGTACAATCACAACTTATCGTAAAGGTATGATGTTACAAGCCAAGAAATTGAATGATCTCGGCAGGATAGCGCTCAAAGTCAACAAAACTGTGATTACCCTCTGGCTCCACGTTTTGTCGACACGCAGCATACTTTTCAACCGCTTGACGGTAGTCAAGCACCTCATCGCCTTCCTGCTGCAATAACCATAGTTGATCCGGGTGCTTTAGCACATCCACATCCAGCGCTTTCAATTCGTCCATATGCGCTTCTACCAAGGTATACACTTCTTGTGTATAAGGGTTAGTTTGCTCGCCGAGATAGTCGACCAGTAACTCGTAGGGCTTTACCGCTGGATTCACTAATACTGCCGGAATGCCATATCTGTCATTTAACCAGGTTGACAGGTAACCACCAAGAGAACTACCTACCAAACCGACCTTATGGCGACTAAGGAGTGGTTTCACCACTTCATCTAAATAATGCGCTGCCGCCTGTGGGTAACTGGGCAGTTGCGGTACCTCCAAGCGAATATCCGGGCGATGCTCGCGGCAGTATTGCATCATGATTTGCGCTTTCTGCGATAATGGCGAGCTGTTAAAACCGTGGATATAAAGGAGTAAAGGCGTCATCAGTAACCTGCGCTATTAAAGTCTGGTAAGTAATCCTTGCCGGGCAAGCGTTCAACTTTGGTCTCTATGTCACCATTCGCCTTCAGTGTTAACCAACGCCAACCCGGCGTCTGATTATCAAGTCCAAAGTCATTAGAGTCGGGCTTAAACTGAAAGCAGGTGGAAGGCGTTGCCATGATGCGTACACCATTGTGTAAACGATCCATCTCTTGATGGATATGGCCAAACAGCACCCCTTTCACTGTCGGAAATTCACTAATCACATCCCAAAACGCCTCAGCGTTATGGAGACGATGATGGTCCAACCAAGCGCTGCCAGCTTCTAGTGGATGATGATGCAATAACACCAGCGCATGACGATTCGGATGAGCACGCAACGCGTTGCGCAGATGTTCCAACTGCGCTTCGCTTAGCTCACCATGCGGCACCCCTTTCACTTGGCTATCGAGTAAGACAAGTTGCCAATGCTCACCCACTAACACTTGTTGGCTGGGATCAATGGCCGGTGTCGGATAGACCGAATACATGTTCGGTTTAAAGTCATGGTTACCGGGCAACCAAAAGCAAGGTGTCGTCCAGCGGGAAATACCCGCAACGAAGTGCTGATAGGATGCTGCACTGTGATCTTGAGAGATGTCCCCAGTCGCCAGAAGTGCGTCGAAATGTGACGCCTTGGCATCAATTTCATCTAATACGGCTCTAAAGCTCTGATTGGTCTGTACACCCAACAAGCTGCCTTCATCAGTACTGTGAAGGTGCGTATCAGTGAGTTGCAGTAAAACTGCACTGTCGGAGTCCTTTAAGGGCAGAGAAAATGTCTGCAAAACGCGTAAAACCTTGTTATTAATTTAACTTACACATTGATGATTTATTTGTGCCGTGTCTCAGGCAGTGCACCAGCCAGTCATTAAGAAACTGATTTACTTGATGCTTTTCGTCTTTTTGGTGCATCCCTTTATTGGGGTAATCATAACGGGGCTTGAGCCTCGTTGTCTGTTGGGTAGCACACACTTCTGCCACCCTTGCATCGTGGTATAGACGCACCGTCAACTTGGTTGCCGGTTGATTCGCAAGTGGAGAGAGCTGCTCTATCTCTATCAGCGTGGTATAGCGGGTCTGCTCGAGAATCGTCAGCATGTAGTCTTCCCCACAGACTTCATAGCAGCATCGCTCCTGCTCGCCACGTGGCAATAGAGACACCAACTTAGCATAGTTAGTTTCGTAGGTTCTCATGATTGCTGGAAAGTCGACGACATAATTGCGATTCACGTTCGATCCTTACTTTTTTTGCTCAGCCTAACGCTGCAGTTTTTGATAGTTTAACTGTAGCCACTGCAGAGCAATAATAGAGGCTGCGTTTTCAATTTTCCCACTATCAACCCACTCATAGGCTGTCGATCGCGGAACAACATGCACGCGAATATCTTCATGTTCCTCTGCTAAGCCGTGGATTCCACCCGCATTCTTACTGTCGACTTCACCGACAACAATATTCAAACACTCGGTGCACCCGCCAGAACTCGACAAATATCGCGTGACATCGTGGAGTGCATGCACTTTCAGTCCAGCTTCTTCTTCCGCTTCTCGCAACGCAACGTCATGCGGTGTTTCACCGTCTTCGATAATGCCTGCGACAATCTCCATCTGCCATGGGGCGCAGCCAGCGATATAGGCCCCAACGCGGAATTGCTCGACCATGACAACCTGATCTCGCTGTGGGTCATAGGGCAGCAATGCGACAGCATGGCCTCGTTCGAAGACCTCACGATCCATTTCCTCACTCCAACCACCCGCAAAAAGCTTGTGCTTGAGGCGATACTTCACCATCCGGAAAAAGCCCTGAAAAACCGTCTCTTTTTCCAACAACGCCACATCGTGCTTATCGTACTCTTGTGTCATAAGGGCTTCTTCCTGAATGCGAATGTGTGAAGCTCAAAGAGTAACATATCCCGAGCCTTCAACAAATGTCATAAAATTTAAATTATAGTGTGAAGCCTAACAAAAATGGCCGGAAATCATGACCTTTGCTCACCCTCTCTGCCTTCATTATTAGTAATAGAACACTTACTTGCTGAATTTATAAACATTCTTACAGGGAAAAATGGCACGCATTGATCATTTTCTGTTAAGGTTTACGTTGCATAAGATAGCGACCTTTGCACATATATCGTATTAATTGGTCAATTCGAGACAAAAATATAAATATCGCTAGCGGCATTAAACGCGTCCAATTACGTAACCTTTGCAACCCAAGCTTAACAGCAACTTACCGGCGTAAAGTTACGTAATGATCCGTTCCACAAAAGCGATTATGCTGTACACTAAACCATTCATTGCTAATATTCATCAAGGACTGTATCCATGAAGAAATTATTGCCACTCGTCATCAGTATCACTCTGGGTGGTGTGAGTCACTTTGCGTTTGCTGACGATATCGCAACAATTTACCAGCAAGCCAAACAGAATGATCCCCAACTCCTCTCAGCGGCTGCCAGCAAGGATTCAGCGTTTGAAGCAATCAATAGTTCTCGCGCCAGCCTTTTACCGCAAGTTAATTTAAACGCGGGCTATAACATTACTCGCAGCAACCGTGATGCGAATGAAAATGATGTGCTGTCAGCTGGCATTGGCCTAACTCAGCAAATCTTTAGCCGCGATAGCTGGATCAACCTCGACATTTCAGAAATGGATGCCCGTAAAGCCGATGCCGCTTACGCTGCTACCCAGCAAGGGTTGATTCTCCGCGTTTCTGTTGCTTACTTCGAAGTGCTACGTGCTATCGACAACCTGGAGTTCGTTCGCGCAGAAAAAGCCGCGGTAGGTCGTCAGTTAGAGCAGACGCAGCAACGCTTCGAAGTTGGCCTGTCAGCGATTACCGATGTGCATGATGCGCGAGCACAATATGATGCCGTGCTGGCGAGTGAAATCGTCGCGGAAAACGAGCTAATCAACAGCTATGAAGGTCTGCGTGAAATTACGGGACAAGAGCATACCTCACTTGATGTGCTCGACACGACGCGTTTCAGTGCGAGCCGTCCTGATCGCAATGTCGACGCCCTGCTTGAAACCGCGCAGCAACAAAACTTAGCCTTACTGGCTGCACGTATCACCCAAGATGTTGCTCGCGAGCGAATCGAACTGGCTCAAAGCTCTCGTCTACCAACAGTGAGCTTCAGTGCGGGTTACGACATGGTCGATATCAACGTGAAGAACTCTTCTCCGATGAACAGTGACAGCGATTATAACGACCTGAAAGCGGGCATTAACCTCAGCATGCCACTCTATACTGGTGGTAACATCACATCGCAAGTGAAGCAGGCACAATACGGCTATGTCGCCGCAAGCCAAGCGCTGGAAGAAGATTACCGCGGCGTCGTGCGCGATGTACGTGCTTACTACAACACCATCAATGCGAGCATTGGTAGTTTACGTGCTTACGAGCAAACCGTGATTTCAGCGCGCTCAGCACTCGAAGCAACGGAAGCGGGTTTTGATGTTGGTACCCGAACCATTGTCGATGTACTCGATTCAACACGTCGCCTCTTCGATGCTAACCGCAGTCTGTCAAATGCGCGTTACGACTATATCCTTAGTACTCTGCGCCTGAAACAAGCTGTAGGCACCTTGAGTGAGCAAGATATCGTAGATATCAACGCAGGCCTTGTTGCTGCAAAATAAACAGCAAAACGGCAATAAAATGATAGAAAAAAGGCACCTTCTTCGGTGCCTTTTTTAATGCTTTCGATGCGAAGTGCTCAGCTTAGCCCTTACCACTACGAATCGCTTCAATGATACCCGTTGTCGAACAGCCATCTTCAAAGTTGAGCACTTTCACCTCGCCCCCAGCAGCGATCACTTCAACACCGCCAGCAATCTCTTCTGGCTTATAATCACCACCTTTCACAAGCAGAGTGGGTAAAATCTCGCTGATCAAACGCTGTGGTGTCTCTTCACCAAACGGCACAACCCAATCCACACTGCCTAGCCCTGCTAGTACCGCCATACGGCGATCGGTAGGATTCACTGGACGTCCAGGGCCTTTAAGCATTTTCACCGACTCATCAGTGTTCACCGCCACAATTAAGCGGTCACCAAGCTTACGCGCCTCATTGAGGTAGGAAACATGTCCCGCATGCAAGATATCGAAACACCCATTTGTCATTACCACGGTTTCGCCACGTTTACGCGCTTCAGCAACAGCAACTTTCAACGCTGACTCTGCAATCACACCAAAACCCGTTTCTTGGCAACCATGCACCGCTTCAGCGAGTTCAATGGTCGACACCGTTGAAGTCCCTAGTTTGCCAACCACTACACCCGCGGCGGCATTCGCCATAACACACGCGTGTTCGTAGCTTTTACCAGCGGCCAAAGAGGCTGCTAAGACCGAAATCACCGTATCGCCGGCACCAGTCACATCAAACACTTCTTGCGCTTGGGTTGGTAAGTGGAATGGTTCTGCGCCTTTACGAATCAATGTCATACCATGTTCAGAACGCGTGACCAGCAGCGCCTCAAGATCGAACTGCTCGATCACGGCTAAGCCCTTCTCAACAATATCCTCATCGCCGCTGGTCTTGCCGACAACCGCTTCAAACTCAGACAAGTTAGGTGTCAGTAACGTCGCGCCGCGATAACGTTCAAAATCGGTCCCTTTAGGATCGACCAATACGGGAACATTCGCGTCGCGCGCAGATTGGATCATTGCCTGCACATGGGTAAGTGCACCTTTGGCATAATCAGAAAGAATCACCACTTTTGCATCGCGCATAGCTTGCGCGATTGGAGGCAGGACCTGCTCTTCAGCAACCCCATGAAAACCTTCTTCGAAATCAAGGCGAATCAACTGTTGACCACGGCTCATCACTCGCAACTTAGTAATAGTTGGATAATCAGGAAGTGCAACAAAATCACAGTTCACTTTTAGAGACGTTAATGTCTGACGCAACGCTTCAGCCGCTTCATCTTGACCCGTTAAGCCGATCAAATGCGCGTGACCGCCAAGGGCTGCAATATTCATCGCGACGTTTGCAGCACCACCAGGACGCTCTTCAATTTGGTCAACTTTGACCACTGGCACCGGAGCTTCCGGTGAAATACGGCCTGTAGGACCCGTCCAGTAGCGATCTAGCATCACATCGCCAACCACCAGTACAGAAGCAAGATCGTAATCAGGAAGCGTCAGTTTCATTTTTCTCTCCGAAATTCAGGAAACCAGCCGAGTGTAACATTATCCAACTGAGGCTGGGAGACTCAGGCGGTCAATTCATTTACAATAGCAAGCTCTTTTTCATCCGGAACAGTGACTTCTCTCGCTATGAGTAAATACGCTTCTCCTCAATTTCATGTTGGACTGCTCCACCCTCGCTACTGGCTAGTATGGTTTGGTATGGGGCTGATGTACCTCATCTCTTGGCTTCCTTATGCTGTCCTACTGCGCTTAGGCCGTGCCACAGGGCACTTAATGATGCGTATTATGCACAAACGCCTCTATGTCGCTAAGCGCAACCTTGAGCTCTGTTTTCCTGAACTCAGTGAACATGAAATTGACAATTTAGTGAGAGAAAACGTCGAGAACAGTGGCCTTGCGTTATTTGAAACCTGTATCGCATGGTTTTGGCCGCAATGGCGTTTAAATCGCCTCGTTGAAGTCCGCGGCATGGAAAAAGTTGCCGAGATAACCCAGCAAGGGCGTGGCGTCATTATTTTGGCCTATCACAACCTCAATTTAGAAATCTGCGCGCGGGCCATGGGCAGTCAAGTCCCGGGATGGGGGGTTTACCGCCCTAACAACAATCCCGCCTATGACTACGTCCAGTTCAAGGGCCGTGTTCGCGTCAATCGAGGCATGATCCATAAGCGCGACGTTAAAGGAATGATTAAAGCGCTCAAAGATGGCGGGGCATTGTGGTACATGCCTGATCACGACTATGGCCCTCGTCGCTCTGTCTTTGTCCCTTACTTTGGTGTCGAAGATGCCTGTACAACCACAGGAACATCCATTTTAGCCGATACCTCAAAAGCTGCGGTGGTCGGGTTCAGTTTCCGCCGCCGCAAGGATAATAGAGGTTACATTTGCGAAGTAGCGCCCGTTGAAGACTTCCCTTATCACGATGTTGAAGCCGCAGCGACCAAAATAAACCAGGTGATAGAAGCAGCGATACGAAAAGCACCTGCAGAATATATGTGGCTACACCGACGTTTTAAGACCCGTCCAGAAGGGGCGCCTAACCTCTATGGCGATAAAGATCCTCGAGCCAATAGATAAAAAAAGCCCGCGTCGAACGAGCGGGCTATTTTTTAGGTTTACGTTTGCATCGTTAGCAATCAATTAGATACTGTTGCCACATCGCCTTCACCACGTCACGCTCTGTCTCAAACTGATCGCCCGCCACATCGGCATCAAGCCCACGCAGATTCAAGCGATGGATCTCATCACGCAGGCCAGTGTAAGCATTGATCACCGCCTGTGCTTGGGCATGCCCAATGACCTCGCATTCAGCCAGCATCTCAAAGATCCGCACATTATCAGACCACTTGGTCAGCGCACCCAGCGATTTTGCATGATTCAAAACAAGGTACTGAGCGATAAACTCGATATCCGTGATCCCACCAGCATCTTGCTTGATCATAAAGCGACCCGCTTTTTTCCCACCAAGATGATCGCGCATTTTCTCGCGCATTTCGACGACATCCTGACGTAGCTTTTCCGGCTCGCGCGCTAAGCGCAGCACACCTTTGCGCGCTTTACTAAATGCTTGAGCCAAAGGCATATCACCATAAATCATTCGCGTTCGAACCAGGGCTTGATGCTCCCACGTCCACGCGTCCTGATGTTGATACTCTTCAAACGCTTCCACCGTGCTAACCAGCAAACCTGAAGCGCCTGAAGGGCGTAGCCGTGTATCTATCTCGTAAAGCACACCCGTCGTCGTACGTGTCGAGAAAAGGTGCACGACACGTTGGGCAAGACGCACATAAAACTGGCGACTATCGATCTGCTTATCACCGTCGGTATAATCATTCGCTGGGCAATCAGTCAGGAAAACAATATCAAGATCCGAGTTATACCCCAGCTCCCAACCACCTACCTTCCCGTAGCCAATCACTGCAAAGCCTCGACCACCGCGTTCTTTCAAGTAGCTTGGTGAACCATATTTTGACGCAGTCTGGAACCAGGCTTGACTGATCACGGCATCAACAATCGCTTCTGCAAGATAGGTTAAGTGATCACTCACCTTCATCACCGGCAGCACACCCGCAATGTCTGCTGCCGCGATACGGAGCAATTGCGTCTGCTTGAACTGACGAATACCTTCCATCTGCTGCTCCATATCCTCTTCAGGGATACGAGCAAGGTACTCACGCAATTCATCACGGTACTGCTCTAGTGGAATGGGATGATAGAGCTGATTCGGATCGAGTAACTCATCCAATAAGATCGGATAGCGCGCCAACTGCTCTGCAATCATGGTACTAGCCGCACACAATCGCACCAATTGGATCTGCGCATTGTTATGTTCAGCCAAGAGCTCTAGGTAAGTCGTCCGCGTGGCGATGGCGATCACCAGTTCTAAAATTCGATTCAACACCAATGGTGCGTCATCTCGCGGCAAAATATGACTTAATAAAGAAGGCATTAATCGGTTCAGTACTTCCCGACCACGTTGACCCAAGGTACGCTTACTCAACTCCTGTTTCACATTGAGTAAGTGCTGACACAACTGGCTTGGCTGGACGAAACTGAACTCGTTAAAGATAGTCAACAGCACGTCTTCATTCCGTGCCATATCCCATATCTCTTGGAAATGAGCTTCGACACTTCCCTGCTGCTCTTGCTCATCGTCACCAATAAGATCATCAAACACCTGATGGATCGCGGCCATATGACCTGTAATCTCAGCTTCAAGTGCTGACCAATCAGAGCATCCTAAGGCATGAGCAAGTCGCCATTGATCCAATGGCTTATCGGGCAAGGTTTGGGTTTGAGTGTCATTAATCGCTTGTAGCAAGTTTTCAACTCGCCTTAAGAAGCAGTATCCTGCGCGGAGAACGTCCACTTCTTCTGCTGGTAGCAAACCATTCTCAGCAATCGCTTTTAAGGTTTCGAGGAGCCCTCGTCCACGCAGTTGTGGGGTACGACCACCGCGGATTAATTGGAAAGATTGCGCGATAAACTCCACTTCACGAATCCCACCGGGGCCAAGCTTAATGTTGTTATGCAAGCCACGACGACGCACCTCACTGCTGATCATCGCTTTCATACGACGCAGTGATTGCACCGCACTGAAATCGATATAACGACGGAACACAAATGGGCGCAGCATTTGGCGCAGCTCTTGGTATCTCGAGAAGCTCTCTCTCCCCATGACCCGCGCTTTGATCATTGCATAGCGTTCCCAATCGCGCCCTTGCTCTTGGTAATAATCTTCAAGTGCCGCATAGCTCATTACCAAGGGGCCACTATCACCAAAAGGTCGCAAACGCATATCGACTCGGTAGCAGAAACCATCAAAAGTCTGTTGATCGAGTGCTTTGATAAGTCGCTGACCTAAACGCGTAAAGAACTGGGCATTCGCGATACTGCGACGCGCGCCAACTGTCTCGCCGTTATCGGGATAGGTAAAAATCAGGTCGATGTCAGAAGAGAAGTTTAACTCGCCACCACCGAGTTTCCCCATACCAAGCACCAACATAGGTTGCGCTTCACCCTCATCATTGGTTGGCGTCCCCCACTCCTGACAACAGCGGCTATAAAGCCAGTGGTAGGCTTCCATGATGATGGCTTCAGCAAGCTCAGACAGGCGCGCGAGGCTGATTTCTAACCTTTGCTTTCCTAAGAAATCATGCGCGGCAAGCAAGACCATCTCTTCACGCCGAAAACGACGTAACACCCGCATTAAACTCGGTTCATCATTCACTTCGGCCAACAAGTTGGCAAGACGGGTTCGATAAACACGGGCTTTTTCTGGTTTTTGCTCGGCAGCAAAATACCATTCAGCCAAGCTTGGCTGCTGGATAACACTGTTAGCAATGAAATCACTGTACCCCATTAACGACAACAAGCTTGCCTGTTGTTCCGCAGACAAGCTTGTCGTGACTTCGGGGTGTTGTTCTTGCAGATGTTGCCAGTGTTTATCCGCGGCTTGCGCCATTAATGAAGGCAACGTCATCTGCGACTCCTTGTATCCCTACGTTAAACGTTAAATGCTTGAATCTTGTTTTCCATTTCCGCAGCGGTATTTTGCATCTCTTCTGCGGTTTCAGTGAGCTCAGTAACAACAGTAACAGAACCTTCGACCAATTCACGCACATTGGTGAGATTTTGATTCATCTCGTCTGCTACTTGGCTTTGCTGCTCTGCGGCTGAAGCAATATGGAAATTCATGTCATTAATTTCTTGAACACGGTGCACTATGCTATCAAGCTCCATGCCCGCTTTTGTCACCAGCTCAACGCCATCTGCCGCTTCCACTACACTCTGTTCCATCAAGTTCACCGCTTCTTGCGCACTCTGTTGGAGCTGTGTGATCATCTCTTGGATCTCGATGGTGGCGTCACCGGTACTGCCTGCCAAGTTGCGCACTTCATCCGCAACCACCGCAAAGCCGCGCCCCGCTTCACCTGCACGCGCTGCTTCAATCGCCGCATTCAATGCCAATAAGTTCGTTTGCTCAGAAATACTCTGAATCGTCGTGACGACGGAGCCAATACGTTCAACACGCTCTTCCACTTGATTTACCGCCTGTGCTGACGCAGTAATATCATTGGAAAGTTGTTCAATGGTATGTACCGTTTGAGATACAAACTGCTGCCCCTGCTTGGCTTGCTCTGAGGTGCCTTCGGTCGCTTGCGATGCATTTTTAGCATGCTCTGCAACGGTTGAAACCGTCGACGTCATTTCACTCATTGCCGAGGCTAACTGATCAATTTCATTGAACTCTTCTTGCGCGGCTTCACGGGTCTCTTGCATGCTCATTGTCATCACTTCGGTCACTTCCGACAACTCATGCGATGTAGTGCGTTGATTTAACACTACATCACGTAATTGCTCACGTGTGCGCTCTAGAGATTGAGCCAGCTCGCCAAACTCATCTTTACATTGCATCTCAATTTTTTCAGCGAGATTGCGATCCGACATCTGCTGAATACTGTTACTCAAGTAACGGAACTGGCGCAACATGATCGACGATCCACCGAGCAGCACAACCATGAAGATCAAAATCATGGCGACAGTTTGCCATGCAACCTGAACAAGGTAATCCGCGTAAAATGCGTCGGCCTCTTTTGAGGTCTGAGAAACCACAATCCAGTATGTCCCATCTTGGCTGAGCTTGGCATATTCCAACACCTCACCATCGCCTAGCCACCAACTGTCGTCAGTCGCGACCTGACGCAGGCGACTGCTTTGGCTGACACCGCTCTCTGTCACTGCCGCGAGTTGCTGAAGCGAACGCGCAGTGGGATGGCCCTGAATGTCACCAGATGCCTTGTCGACTAAAAACACGGTCATGTCTTCGCCATAGGCGAGATTAGTGTCAGCGATCACCGAAGGGATCACTTCAGGGTTACTGTTTTTTAATACTTGCAAGGTGGCGAGGTTAGCCGCGGCTAACTCTTGCTGGGTGTGAAGCTGTATTTCTAGCAGCGATTGATGGAATGTGCGTGCATCCCAAAGCTGTTTTCCTAGCACCAAAATTGTACTGAATACCATAAGTAGCACCAACTTAGGTACTAGCTTAATATCCGTGACTGTTTTTTCCCATGGCTTAAAAGTCAGTTTGGCCATATTGGGTCTCCCTTTTGCTATTGTTCCATCTAGGCCTACCTCACTGACAGGCCTGACGAATTTCTTTATAGTAGGTAAGGCCAGCTAGCCATTCGACGTTAATTTTTGTTAAGTCAAATGGTTAACGGGCTCTCTTAGTGTAACCTTTTAATGACATGAAAAAACAACAAGAATGAAAAACTTTGCACCCGATGAGCATCAGTTGCACCCGATGAGCTTAATGGCATTCGCCCTCTCATTGGTGTCACTTATCATTGTTGTCGTATCCATGATTGCAGCAAGGTATACCGACAGTTTTCACTGGCTTATCATCCTTGATACTTTTATCTGCCTTATATTCTGGTTTCAACTTTCCATCGACCTCGTTCGCAGCCGCAATAAACGCCGATACCTTCGTCAACATTGGATTGACTTTATTGCCAGCGTGCCCATTATCGAACCACTGCGCTTTATGCGCTTGTTTCAAATATTCCGCGTTATTCGCCTCATTCGCACCAGTCAGGATGTCCTTGGCCAGCTCTCCCGAGCGCCAAAGGAGACGACGCTAGCGTCCTTAATTCTCCTTCTCACTCTGCTCCTAACTTTAGGATCGACCTTTATTCTTCTCGTCGAAGGCAATGCACCTGATGCCACTATCACCAATGCAGATGATGCGTTGTGGTGGGTCATTGTGACCATCTCTACCGTCGGCTATGGTGACCTCTACCCGGTGACTAACTGGGGACGCATCATCGCGGGCATTGTGATTGTCTCTGGTGTCGCCATCTTCGGCATGGTTGCAGGCCTTGTTAGCAGCGCCATTCAAAAACGCCATCAAGTGCAACCTGAATGGCAACAGATCCTCGACAATCAAGAACGTTTACTGAAACGCATCGATTCGCTTGAACAGCAGTTAAAGTCTGAGAAAGAAAGTTCGGTTTCTTATAGAAAACCATAGACATATGAGTGTTATCGGAGAAGGTATCGAAGATCTTTAGCGAAAAAAATAGCCGCACATCACAGTGCGGCTATTCCTTCTATCAATGATTACAGCCAGTAGGCTTCTAACGTTAAACTATTGTCGCGGGTTTGTTGCATCGCACTTAATAATGAAGACTGCTTTCGTGCCAGCCAACGACCGATCTGATCGCGATCTTCCTGCTCTGGTTGCTTTTCAAGTAAACGACCAATTTGTTCGAGTTGCTGAAGATCTTCAATTCCGTGCAACAAATCGTACCAAGGTAGACGGAACGCTTCTCGCGCCTCTTCATCATATAACGTGGCGAAACAGACGCCAGTCAGCAGGTTACGCGCCAACTTGTTGTAAAGACCAATGTAATCATCAGCACTAAACTGGCTATCCACAGGGAAAACTTGCAACAACTCATCCCATGAGTAGTTGAGTTGCTCATCCGCAAAAGGACGTATGCTCTGAGACAATGTTTCGCGGGATTTATCATCCAACAGAGGCTGCCAGCCATGACTCAAGATCCAACGGCTTAAATCGAGCAGCAGATTGCAGTAGCGAGAAGACTGAAACAACACCAGCATCTCTTCCTCACTCGGGAGACGCTCCATACGCTTTTTCAACTGCTTCACTAGCGACTTACGCGCATCTAGCTTGCGCATCTTGTGGCCTTTATCCGAGACAAGTTGTTCAATGCTCGCCGCTTCTTCAAGCCAGTTAAGCTCGCCACGCAACCATTTCAACTCTTGGCGGATTAACGCACTGCCGCGACGAGGAATGATCTCCCCATATACGGCGAGGGCCTGCATGATCAACTGAATAGATTGGCGGATCTGATACAGTGCTTGGTGATCTTGACGCTCTACATAGATCTGCTCATGGTAATGCCAATGCGAGAGGGCGTGCTCTAAGCTGTTTACAAACACTTGCTCAACCGTGTGGCTATCGTTTGTTTCGAGTAATGCCAGCGCTTTCACGCTATCACCGTCATAACCACTGGCTAAACGATAACCGCGCGCGGCTTTACTCAAGTTGCCCAGACGAATGCCTCCTTCGCTGCATAATTCACGTGCCAACGAAAAAAGCGCTTCAGTCTGACCTGACTTCAGTTCGAGCTCAACTTCGCAGATAGGATCGCGTTGCTCACCCGCAATCACTTCTCCTTGATCAAAGGCAATTTCAATTTGGCTACCATCATTCAACGCAACAAGCCATTGCTGACGTTCGAAGTTGGTAGAAAATAGCGGCTCCAAATCGGCCTGTAATCTGTTGATATCGAAGGAGTCTGGCCAAGCATCGGCCGGGTGAAGAGAGAGGTTTAACTGATTATCTGAGAGTTCAGCGTTGTACTCAGGACGTTGGTGCAGTCCGGCGACAACACGACCCGCAGTTTTTAAAGTCTGGACAGAAACATCATCAAAACGACGAATCCGCAAACCAATATCGTGTTGCCTCAAGAGCTTATCTGGCGTATCAAAATAGGTATTGCCCAGCTCACGCCGTCCTTTCTGTAATACCTTAAATCGCTCGATTTTTGACGCCAAAGTGCCTGAAAATTGTGCTGAAACGAAAAATTTCAACTCTATTTCGGTTTCCATACGTAACCCTATAATACGTGACATCTCAAGGATATGGGCAAAGTTTGCCAACAGCAAGCCGAATTTTCAGGAATGTATAGACATGAAAATGTTTTTATTGGACGCGGCCTTGGGGTAACATTCGCCGCTTAAAACCATCGCTTATTTTTTCGCCATTTGGCAATTAAGGTGTGATCTCCATGCCAGTTAATACAATTATGGGGCTGTTTGCAAAGTCCCCACTGACGCCATTGCAAGATCATGTGACGACAGTCCATGCCTGCTGTGAGCAACTCGTTCCTTTCTTCGCCGCCTGTCATGACGGTGACTGGGAGCAAGCAGAAACCCTACGTGCGCAAATTTCTCATCTCGAGAAAGAAGCCGATCAGCTGAAACGTGAAATTCGTTTGAGTCTTCCTCGTGGTTTATTTATGCCAGTCGATCGCACTGACATGCTGAGCCTACTGACCCAACAAGACAAACTTGCCAATATCGCTAAAGATATTGCGGGCCGAGTCTATGGGCGTCAACTGCAAATCCCTTCTCCTATGTACGCCGACTTTATCGCTTATGTGCAGCGTTGTCTCGACTCTGCCAAACAAGCTAAGAAGGTGATACACGAACTCGATGAACTCCTTGAGACTGGCTTTAAAGGCCGCGAAGTCACTTTGGTGGAAGAAATGATCCACCAGCTAGATGTAATCGAGGACGACACAGATGCCATGCAGATCGGTCTGCGTAAGCAACTGCTCGCCATTGAGGCTGACCACAACCCTGTGGATGTCATGTTCCTTTACAAAATTCTAGAGTGGGTTGGCGAAATCGCTGATCAAGCCCAACGTGTGGGCTCACGCCTTGAACTCATGTTGTCTCGCGCATAAATCGCGTTTGTTGAAATAGGTTGTAAACAATGGAAATTATTGCTCAGTATGGTCCGCTACTGATTATCGTAGCTGCCGTCTTTGGCTTCCTTATGGCTGTTGGTATTGGTGCAAACGATGTTGCCAATGCTATGGGTACGTCTGTTGGCTCGAAAGCGCTGACCGTCAAGCAAGCCATCATCATTGCAATGATCTTTGAATTTGCCGGTGCTTACCTTGCAGGTGGTGAAGTGACCGACACTATTCGCCGAGGTGTTATCGACACCGATCTCTTCGCACACCAGCCTGACGTTTTGGTTTACGGTATGATGTCAGCCCTGCTTGCGGCAGGCACTTGGCTTATCGTGGCCTCTTTCATGGGCTGGCCCGTTTCTACAACGCACTCTATCATTGGTGCCATTATCGGCTTCGCTTGTATCTCTGTAGGTACTGAAGCGGTTGATTGGAACTCAGTGAAAGGGATTGTTGGTAGCTGGATCATCACACCGTTTATCTCGGGTCTGTTCGCTTACTTTATCTTCATTAGTGCGCAACGACTGATTTTTGATACCGCCAACCCGCTCAATAACGCCAAGCGTTATGTGCCGGGCTACATGTTCCTGACCACACTTGTGATCTCTCTTGTAACTATCACAAAAGGTCTGAAGCACGTTGGCCTTCACCTTTCAACCGGTGAAGCATGGTTAGCTTCTGCCGTTGTGTCATTTTTCGTCATGGTTGTTGGCTACGTCTACATCCAACGTAAGTACACCGACGATGGCACCACCG
The DNA here is from genome assembly GCF_019703835.1 of Thaumasiovibrio subtropicus. Classification (NCBI taxonomy): domain Bacteria; kingdom Pseudomonadati; phylum Pseudomonadota; class Gammaproteobacteria; order Vibrionales; family Vibrionaceae; genus Thaumasiovibrio; species Thaumasiovibrio subtropicus. Next base: position 3,240,924 of record NZ_AP023054.1, read on the forward strand.
TTGACAGCAATGGTTTTGCTGGCGTCGAGCGTGTCTTCAGCTTGCTGATGGTGATTACGGCTTGTGCCATGGCCTTCGCGCACGGTTCTAACGATGTGGCAAACGCTATCGGCCCGCTGTCTGCGATCGTTTCAACGGTACAAAATATGGGTGAAATCGCTGAGAAAACCCAAATTGCATGGTGGATTTTACCGCTGGGTGGTATCGGTATTGTCGTTGGTCTTGCCACGCTAGGGCATAAAGTGATGGCGACGGTCGGTACGGGTATCACAGAACTGACGCCAAGCCGTGGCTTTGCCGCTCAGCTTGCGACGGCATCAACCGTTGTAGTGGCGTCTGGTACAGGCTTGCCGATTTCAACCACGCAGACCTTAGTGGGTGCTGTGCTCGGTGTTGGCTTTGCGCGTGGTATCGCTGCACTGAACCTCGGAGTGGTGCGTAACATTGTCGCATCATGGGTAATTACGCTTCCAGCAGGTGCATTACTCGCTGTCATATTCTTCAAAATCATGCAAGTCATGATTAGTTAAGAAGTGATTTACCGCCAAGGAGAGGGGTCATCTCCCTCTCCATGGTTGCACCCTTCTCATAAAGTTCTTACTATCTCAGCTTCAACATAAAAAATTAGATTCGTGAAGGATCCCGCAGTGAAGCATTTTATTCGCCTCATTCTTTTGGCTTGCGCTCTATCCGCCCCAGCCCATGCTCAAACCAAGTATATCTCTGATGACTTGTTTACTTATATGCACTCTGGTCCTGGCACGCAGTACCGCATACTAGGTAGCGTTAACGCTGGCGCAAAAGTAACCCAACTCGAAGCCAGCAGTGGCTACATTAAAATCAAAGACAGCCGTGGTCGTGAAGGTTGGATCAAGAATGATTTCATCACCAACACGCCTGGGCTCAAAGAGCGCTTACCTGCGCTTGAGAAAGAGCTCACGGAAACCAAGGCGAAACTTGCGACAGCAGAACAAGATGCTGACCAACGCAATGCCAGCTTGGTCTCTTCACTGAAAGATCGGGAAGATAAAATTTCTGATTTGGAAGAGCGTAATCAGATGCTAAGTGAACGCTTAAACGCTGCCGAGACGGAAGTGGGCACTTTGAGTAAGAAACTCGATACACAACACAATGATCTACTCATGCGCTGGTTTATGCGGGGTGGTATGGTTGCTGGTGGCGGACTTCTACTTGGCCTGCTGCTTCCCCACTTGATTCCTCGCAAGAAGAAATCGCCGAGCGGTTGGGCTTAAACTGGCCTTCCAATCTTGCTTGTGAAGAAAAAACAACAAGGGCTCGTCAATGACGAGCCCTTGTCTTATTCATTGTTCAGTGTCGCGTTTACCACTCTGATAATGCTGGCATACTGAAGAGATAGTTTTCGAACCCCATCTCAACATGGTTCGGCGCTATCTTCTCTAAAGTTAGGCCAGGTGCGATTTCATCACCTTCAAACAACTCTCGGTCATTCACTTTCACCCAACGCGCACCCGCTGTAGAGGCATAAATATGGGTTTGAAAGTTCAAGGTTGGCAAGCGATCTTGTACAGCCAAAGGCAATTGACCAATAGGAACAACACTCGGCTCTGTGCTTGATTCTTCCGCAACCACAGCGTCTTCTGTGGACGTTGCCGATGTCGTGCGCTCTGCCTCCTCACCGGCCTCTAGTGCGGCTTGCACGCGTTTCGCCAGCTCAGGGGAAAGTTCCGACAGATCAAGCTCTATGGGGTTATCACCGCCCGAACTCACCGTCTCTGTCTCTCGTCGAGGTACTTGCTCTGCAACCACTGGGGCTTCCAATACGGGAGAGGTGAGCTCTGTTTCAGGCGGTGCGGTTAACAGCAAGGGATTTCCGGCCGGCAGCTGAGGGTAAGGTGCAAAGGTATATTCGCCATCAATGCGCGTGATCTTGCGCTCCAGAGGCATCAAATCAGGACCAGACAACCTCAGGGCGGACTGCAATGACATCAAGGTCATCGGCCCCGGAATTCCATCTGCGTCTAACAGTTGATTCTGCTGGAAGCGCGACACACGATTTCGCATAGCCGGCGTCAAGGTACGAGTGTTGAGCTGGCGCTCACCCAGTACCAATGCCAAACGTTGATCAAGCCATCTTACTGGCTCACCACTTTGACCTGGTAAAATGACCGTGTCAGCAAACGGCGGCTTCCAAAGCCATAACGACTCGCCCAACCAATGTGATTCAAACCAGTCATGGCTCACAACAACCTTATAGCCGTCAATCAGTAGCTCGATTTGATTTTCATCAACCGCATAAACCACCGCATAAAGTGTGGCATCTTGTTGATAAAGCGTCACGACCGCAGGCTTATCGACCATCCGCAGCAAAGGGAGTGAAACCGTACTTTGATAACACTGCATCGGCCCACTGGCCAATAAGCCACAATTAGACTGGGGATATGCCAACGCAATCCCCCACAGCCTTGCGAGTGTACGCAATGCTTGTCGTTCGTCGCCCACCAGCGACCAAACATCATCGGGGTAACTTACTGGTTGTACTGGCATGACAACGATGGGCTCAACAGTGGTCGTTTCTGCTAGCGTCGTCTCAACTGCTGTTGATAGCGCCGCCGTAACCACTGAGGCAATGTCATCAGATTGAGCAACCAATACCGTACTGGCATCGCTGACACCGACAGAGGAGGCTTCAACCTCGGCAACAGGTTGTGCTGATTGCAATGTTGGCACGGTAAACCAAGGATAGGTTTTGTAACCAACCACCCCAACTAGCGCAAGCCCGATAGCGGCTGCCACTAGGGTGGTTTTGTTTTTTTGCGGCTCGGTATCTATCGTTAAAGATTGCCAATCAAGGACGTGATCACAGGCTTGCCCTGCAATATCTGCCGTCACGATGCGCTTACCCTGCTGGCAAGCAATCTGCATCGACTTATCGCAAACCAGATTAATCAAACGCGGAATACCCATGGTGCGTTTGGCAATCACCGTCATCGACTTAGCATTAAAAATTGTCTCTAGGCAATCGACTGTTTGTAAGCGATAACCAATGTAACTGGCGACTTCGGTCTCGGTTAACGGCAGCAGGTGGTAGCGAGAGGTAATACGCTGCGCTAGCTGACGCAAATTATCTTGCTGTAAAAGCTGCTGGAGTTCAGGCTGGCCGATCAGCACCACTTTTAATAACTTACGATTCTCGCTCTCAAGGTTCGTCAGTAAGCGCAACTGCTCAAGCACATCGGGCATCAAATGTTGGGCTTCATCAATTATGAGCACCGTTTGCTTGCCGGCCGCCTCATTACTTTTCAACTTATCAAACAAGGTGTCGGTCAGTTGCTTTAAGCTATTTGCATCGGTATAGCTTAGTGCCAGCTCATCACACAGGCTGGCCAATAACTCATTCGCAGAAAGACTTGGGTTGAGGATAGTCGCAACCTGAGTATTTTCTTCTAGACGCGAAATCAGTGCGCGAAGTACCGTTGTTTTCCCGGTCCCCACTTCGCCAGTCAATAGTGCAAAGCCACCACCATCAGCGAGCCCTGAAACCATATGGTTCAACGCTTCGCGGTGACGTTCACTCAAGTAGAGAAAACGGGCGCTTGGAATAATGGTAAAGGGCGATTCCTTTAACGAGAAAAAATCCTTGTACATAAACGTGGGTCCGAGATAAACAATCGTCGACAATAGTGCCACAATAAGGGCCAAGAACATATTCTGAATGCGTTGAGATTCGTGGATTGATGCGAGCCAACCTGCATTCATGCAGAAAACGGGACAAATATGGAAACTTTTCTTGTAGGTGGCGCGGTACGTGACACCCTACTCGGTTTAACCGTAAAAGATCGTGACTGGGTCGTTGTCGGCGCGCATCCGCAACAAATGCTGGATCTCGGTTACACACAAGTTGGACAGGACTTCCCTGTATTCCTTCATCCAGAAACAAGAGAAGAACATGCACTGGCGCGTACCGAACGTAAATCTGGTTCAGGTTATACGGGCTTCACCGTCTACGCGGCGCCGGATGTCACCCTAGAGCAAGATTTGATCCGCCGCGATCTGACCATTAATGCCATGGCTCAGGATGCCAAAGGCAATATTCATGATCCTTTCAATGGTCAGCAAGATCTTGAAGCCAAACGCCTACGTCATGTTTCCGCCGCATTTAGCGAGGATCCTCTTCGAGTACTCCGCGTGGCACGTTTTGCAGCGCGCTATGCCAATCTCGGTTTCCATGTCGCTCCAGAGACACTTACACTAATGATCGACATGTCGGTCTCTGGGGAGCTCTCTGCGCTAACCGCTGAGCGCGTGTGGCAAGAGTGGCATAAATCACTGACGAGCGAACGCCCTGATGTCTTTTTAGAGACGCTACGATTCAGTGGCGCGTTGCATGTCATCATGCCTGAAATTGATGCCCTTTTCGGTGTGCCTCAGCCGGAACAACATCATCCAGAAATTGATTGTGGCATCCATACTTTGCTTGTCGCTAAGCAAGCCGCCACTGAAAGCGATGATCCTGAGGTCCGATTTGCGGCGCAACTCCATGATCTAGGAAAAGGAACGACACCTAAAGAGGAGTGGCCGCGACACATTGCTCATGAAAAACGTGGCATTAAGTTGGTCAAGCAACTCTGTCACCGTCTCAAAGTCCCCAACAGTTACCGAGATCTAGCGTTAATTGTTTGTGCAGAACACACCAATATTCATCGCGCGATGGAACTCAAACCGAGTACGCTGACGAACTTGTTTGATCGCATTGATGCATGGCGAAAACCAGAGCGCGTAGAAAAATTGGTGACTGCGTGTCGAGCCGATAGCCGAGGTCGAATCGGTTTTGAGGACAACGCTTACCCTCAAGCAGACTATGTGTTGGCGTGTTTCACTGCGGCACAAGCCGTCGATGTCAAACCAATCGTCACCGCTGGGTATAAAGGTGCTGATATAAAAGCGGAATTAAATCGACAACGCGCAGAAGCCGTAGCGTCGGTTAAAGCTCAGCAAGTCACCGATTAACGGCGTCTCCATATTCAGCGGGTTCGATCTTTCTGGTAACCGAGAAACCAAAAGAGCCGAATGGCTCGGCTCTTTTCCTTCACCATCACAAGACGCCGGCTAAGTTAATAGCCAAATGCTGGCGCTAATACGGGATGCAAGTGCTTCATAAAATCAGCTTCAACATGAATCACGTTCCACTGCAGTGCGACATCATAGTTCGCTGAGAAGTAATCGATAAACACGCGTAAAGGGCTGCCAATTTCATAAGTACGTAAGGTAAAATCGGTGTCATCAAGATGTGGCTTACCATCCGACACCGCTAAGCCATGTTTAAACTCAGGCATCAAATAGTGCTGACGCTGCACCGTGTTGTCGCAGCTCCACTGTACACACTCCTCAAAGCCGAAAAAGTTGGATTCTTCAATCCCCCGTGTTTCTTTCTCATCCATGCTGGCATCATGGTTCCATACTGAAGGCCAAATATGCCCTTCACTTATAAGTTCTGGACTAATCACCCAACTCAGTTGATTACGCACACCATCATGCTTCCCATTTTGCGCATACACATCAACCGACGAGTAAGTCACTGTGAGTACATCCTCCTCCCAGTAACAGCGCGAAGGATAAACCTGACCATGCCTTTCATCGTCATAACTAAACTCACACACGGCCTCCAGTGATTCGACGCTCATGCCGTAAATCGTTGCCGCTTCAAGATACCAGTCAGGCGTCGGTCGCGAAGGCACATCGTCACCAGGCGCAGGGATTGGACGTGGTGGCGTCACATCATCAGGTTGAGGACGTTCAACCGGAGCGTCAGGCAACGTTGAGCTTGTGTCGTCTGAGCCCGAGGAATTGCAACCCACTAGCGTCGCCAGAATCATTGCTACAAAGCTGAGTTTTTTCATCAGTACAATCTCTTAGGTAAATCAATACTCATGCGCCTTCACTAACAGGCCACATAAAAAACAGTGTTTCTTTAATGGACTTCATTATGCAATTGAACATCGTTTCAAATAAACTTAATAAGTCTTATCAGCCTCATTAGCAGAACTTATGAGCAACACGGTTAGCGCATATCAAGAAGAGAAAGAAGAAGAGCAACGCGCTAGGTTGATACCTAGCGCGCACAGTAGAGTTAACTACCTAAAAGGAGAAAGCCCATTAAGAAGACACCCAGAGCTAAGCGATAGATGACAAAAGGTAACATGCCGACACGGGTCACAAGCTTTAAGAAGAGATGAATACATGCATAAGCACTTGCGAACGAGACAAAGATACCGACGAGGAGTGGCATCATAGCGATGGTCGCCCCAGTTGCCACTGTTTTTGCACCTAGGTATCCACCTGCGGCTAAGATAATTGGCATCGACATCAAGAAAGAAAAACGTGCTGCCGCTTCACGATTAAAACCAAGGAACAGTGCTGCTGTCATGGTGGCGCCAGATCGTGAGGTACCCGGAATCATGGCTGCCGCTTGTGCAAAACCAATGATCAAGGCTTTTTTCCATGTCGCTTGGTACTCGTTGTATTCAAGACGTGAGGTTTTATCAGCCCACCATAGCAATAAACCAAACACAATGGTGGTACACGCGATGACATACGCAGAGCGCAAATACGCATCAATGAAATCATCCAGCACAAAGCCAAGAATACCTGCAGGCAAGGTAGCGACAATGATCAACCAAGCGAGTTTTGCTTCTGGGCTACGATCCCCCTTAAACATGGACGCTATCCAAGCCGTAAATAAGGCGACAACCTCTTTGCGGAAATAGATCATAACCGCCGCTAAACTTCCCACATGCACCGCGACATCAAACGCTAACCCTTGATCGTCCCAACCTAACACTGCTGAAGGCAAGATCAGGTGCGCTGAACTGGAGATAGGTAAGAACTCCGTCAGGCCCTGAATCAAAGCCAACACAAAAGCTTCAATAGCGCTCATTATTTTTCCTTATTGTTGTAAAAGTCCCAATCAACTGCCTGTAATGACTGTGTTTGCATCGGAGGCTGCAGAGAGAGGGACTGCCATAGTTCTAGTAGAGTCTTAGAGTGACCCGGCACCAAAAGTTCCGGCGCGAGCTCACTCATTGGTAACAAAACAAAAGCGAATTTAAACAGATCGTTGCGGGGAAGCGGGTAAGGCGATACCGAAGTTTCTTGACCATACAAAATGACATCAAGATCTAAGCAACGTTGTCGATAGCCCTGCTGTTGCACTTCTGGCTCATAACGTTGTTCAATGGCTTTCAATGCGCCGAGTAATCTATCAAGCGAGAGTGACGTTTCCATTTCAACAATAAAGTTGAAATAGTTCGCCCCCTGATACCCAACAGATTCAGCCTCATATAAAGTAGAGAAACGCAGCGACACACCCAATGACGCTAGCGCTTCGCAACCTAATCTGACATGTTTTTCTCGCTCAATGTTGCTACCAACACTGATGAATACACGTGTCACGCGCGTTGCCCGCGTTCAATAACAACACCCACACCGCGCGCATTCACGACGGCGCCGGGCTTAGTAAGACGAATTTTCACCCAAGGCACACTGAATTTTTGCTGAATCAATGCCGCGACTTCTTCCGCAACACGTTCTACCAATAAAAAGCGCCCATTCGTGACGTGGTCAGTCACGGCTTGACTCACACTGGCATAATCCAATGCATCGACAACATCATCACTCTTACCCGCTGGGCGGTTATCGTGTGCCATCTCAATATCAAGCACCAACTTTTGCTTGATCTCTTGCTCCCAGTCATACACACCAATTGTTGTGATAACTTCAAGTTGTTCAATAAAAACGCAATCCATCTGTGAAACCTAGCCAAAATAATCTACAGGTCGGATACCCAATACGCCTAAAAGCGCGTATTATCAGGTGATAAAGACATCGAACTATATCACAGGTCAAACTCGCACCGCACAGGTTGTTTCGTCAATCTAACGTCGGTGAGCATATGGAAGGCAACATGACGGCATCGGTATTTCTGATTATCATCGCAGCTTACTTACTGGGTTCTGTATCCAGTGCGGTGCTAATTTGTCGTCTGTACGGTTTACCCGATCCTCGCGAAACAGGTTCTGGCAACCCTGGCGCGACCAACGTACTGCGTATGGGTGGAAAAAGCGCCGCCCTCTTGGTACTCATTTGCGACATATTGAAAGGCATGTTGCCCGTTTGGGGAAGCTACTTTATTGGCTTGAACCCGCTTTATCTTGGCTTTATCGGTATTGCCGCTTGCCTCGGCCATATCTACCCTATCTTCTTTCATTTTAAAGGTGGGAAAGGTGTTGCAACGGCACTGGGTGCGCTGGCACCTATCGGTGCTGACTTAACGGGCTTATTGATCGCCGTTTGGCTTGCTGTTGTTGCTGCAAGTGGTTTCTCTTCCCTCGGCTCCGTTGTCACCGCGCTACTTGCACCGCTTTGTACTTGGTTCTTTAAACCGGAGTACACCATGGCCGTCTCCATGCTGTCATGCCTTATCTTATGGCGACACAGTGAAAACATCGCCCGCTTGATTAAAGGTAAAGAAAGCAAGATTTGGCATAAGTTTGATAAGAAAAGAAAGCAAGAAGAGTCGACGGGATAACCCTTTGTCATTATTAATGCACATAAAAAAACGCAGCTTATAATGCTGCGTTTTTTGTAGCTGGCTAAAATGCGCGGTCTATTTACTTGCTCACACTAACGGGTGTCAGTTGATCAAGAGGCCAGCGCGGATACGCTTTCACGCCAAGATCGAGCACTTCGCCGTTCTTTAGGCGCTGCATACCTGCATAAGCGATCATCGCACCGTTATCGGTACAGAATTCATTACGCGGGTAATACACTTTACCGTTCATTTTGGTCATCATCTCGGCGAGCTGCTCGCGTAAATACACATTCGCACTCACACCACCCGCAATCACCAAGCGTTTACGGCCTGTCTCTTTCAATGCACGCTTACATTTTATCGCCAAAGTATCGACAACCGCTTGCTGAAAGGCAAAGGCAATATCTGCGCGTGTCTGTTCATCATCTTCATTGGCGCGAATGGTATTCGCCGCAAATGTCTTTAGGCCTGAAAAACTGAAATCAAGCCCTGGACGATCTGTCATTGGACGAGGAAAAGTAAAACGCCCTTCAGTACCATGCTCGGCTAACTTAGCAAGCCGTGGACCGCCCGGGTAATCCAATCCCATTAACTTCGCCGTTTTGTCAAACGCTTCACCCGCGGCATCGTCAATGGACTCACCCAAGATGGTGTACTCACCAATCTCTTTCACATCGACCAACAAGGTATGACCACCCGAAACAAGTAGCGCCACAAAAGGGAACTCGGGGACATCATCTTCTAGCATAGGTGCCAGCAAGTGTCCTTCCATATGATGGACAGGTACCGCAGGCACATCCCATGCGTAAGCGATACTGCGTCCGATGGTCGCGCCCACCAGTAACGCGCCCACCAACCCAGGCCCCGCAGTAAATGCGACACCATCGATATCATCTTTGGTTAAATTCGCTTGCTTCAGTGCAGCCTGAATCAAGGGAATCGTTTTTTTCACATGATCACGTGATGCTAACTCAGGAACAACGCCCCCATAATCAGCGTGTAGCTTAACTTGACTGTAAAGTTGATGTGCCAGTAAGCCTTTTTCATCATCATAAATGGCGATGCCCGTCTCATCACAAGACGTTTCAATGCCGAGAATTCGCATACTTACCTCTGATACTCAGCGCGATTTGCGCACATGTTACCCTCGCTGCCAGAAATTAACCAGTTCATTGCAGCAATTTGCTTTACAAAGCCCCATAGTTCGGATTAAAATTTCGCACCATTTTTAAACAGCTGGCACTTTTGGCCGTCAGCATAAACGAACACACTCTGAGGTGAGTATTACATGCCAGTAATCAAAGTACGTGAAAACGAACCGTTTGACGTAGCACTACGTCGTTTCAAGCGCTCTTGCGAAAAAGCAGGTATCCTTTCAGAAGTTCGCCGTCGCGAGCACTATGAGAAGCCAACCACTGTACGTAAGCGTGCTAAAGCAGCAGCGGTTAAGCGTCACCTGAAAAAATTGGCTCGTGAAAACGCGCGTCGCGTTCGTCTGTACTAATCACTGATTAGCAGAAGGAACCTGACATGACTCTGATCGAGCGTCTTAAGGACGAACAAAAAGCGGCGATGAAGGCGAAAGACAAACCTCGCCTTGGTACCATCCGCTTAGTAATGGCAGCAATTAAGCAACGTGAAGTCGATGAGCAAATGCCGCTTACCGATGAAAACATCATTGCTGTGCTGACCAAAATGGTAAAGCAACGTCGTGATTCAGTTGCGCAATACACAGAGGCAGGTCGTCAAGATCTTGCGGATGTAGAGCTTGCTGAAATCGCTGTACTAGACGAGTTTATGCCTCAACCACTGAGTGACGATGAAATCGCTGCTCTTCTGGATGAAGCCATCGCTGCGACTGGTGCTGCCTCTATGCAAGACATGGGCAAACTGATGGGCGTGCTGAAACCACAAGTTCAGGGTCGTGCCGATATGGGGAAAATTAGCCAACTCGTGAAAGCGAAACTCGGTTAATCCCTTTATCAACCTTTGCAACAAGCCGTGTCATCCATTTGATTGGATTACGCGGCTTGTTCGTATCTAAAAACCACTCACATAATACTTTAGCGCATTGATAATTTAGTGCTTTAACGTATTCTGTTTTGCAAATTGTTCCAAGGTAGCAGCACGTATGGCAGGACTGATTCCCCGTTCCTTTATTGATGACCTCTTAGCGCGAGTAGATATCGTCGAGCTCATTGATGCCCGGGTGAAGCTAAAGAAAGCCGGAAAAAGCTACACCGCGTGTTGCCCATTTCATAACGAGAAAACGCCTTCTTTTTCTGTCAGCCAAGAGAAGCAGTTTTATCACTGCTTTGGTTGTGGCGCGCATGGTAATGCCATTGACTTCGTCATGGAGTTTGATCGCCTTGAGTTTCCTGATGCTATCGAAGAAATCGCCAACTCGCTTGGTTTAGAGGTACCCCGCGAGCGCGGTAATGGCCCTTCTGGTCCAGCCAAGGAAGAAAAACGCAGCCTCTACGAAATGATGGGGCAAATAGCCCAGTTTTACCAAGGTCAACTGCGCCAATACCCTGATGCCATTGAATATCTAAAAGGTAGAGGGCTGAGTGGCGAAGTCGTCAAAGCCTTTGGAATCGGTTATGTAGACGATCAATGGGACCAAGTCAGACAACGATTTGGGCGCGATCCAGAGTCGCAAAAAGGCCTCGTGTCTGCCGGTATGTTAATCGAGAACGAGAATGGCCGTCGTTATGACCGTTTTCGTGGGCGTGTCATGTTTCCCATCCGCGACAGACGCGGGCGTGTTATTGCTTTTGGTGGTCGAGTGCTCGGTGATGGCACCCCAAAATACCTAAACTCACCAGAAACACCGCTCTTCCACAAAGGTAGAGAGCTTTACGGTTTGTATGAAGTCATGCAGGCGCATCGAGAACCGGAGCAAGTTCTCGTTGCTGAAGGGTATATGGATGTTGTGGCGCTTGCTCAGTTTGGCGTGGATTACGCCGTTGCAGCACTAGGTACTGCGACAACGGGCGATCACATGCAAACGCTCTTTCGCCAAACCAGCACCGTCATCTGTTGTTATGACGGTGACCGAGCAGGTCGTGATGCCGCATGGCGTGCAATGGAACAAGCGTTACCGTATCTCAGTGACGGAAGACAACTTAAGTTTATGTTTTTACCCGACGGTGACGACCCTGATACGTTTATTCGTAATCAAGGCCGAGACGCGTTTGAAGAGCAGGTAAAACAAGCAACACCGCTAACCAACTTCATGTTTGATACCTTGATGCGACAGGTAGATACCAGTACACGCGAAGGGCAGGCCAAACTGAGTACACTAGCGGTGCCACTGATAGATAAAGTACCAGGCGGTACTTTACGGTTATATTTGCGAGAAATGTTGGGAAAAAAACTGGGTCTACCTGACGAAGCCCAGCTTTCACAACTACTCTCTAAACATGGTAGTGTCGCCGCGGCGAAACCACCTCAGCCAGAGATGAAGCGAACCCCCATGCGTGTGGTGATCGCCTTGCTATTGCAAAATCCATCTCTCTCTGAAGGCGTCCCTGAAGTCACAGGATTAGGCTCACTGAAGGTGCCGGGGATAAATTTATTGATAACGTTGGTTGATAAATGTCATTCCAACCCCAATATCTCTACTGGCCAGTTATTAGAGCACTGGCGTAATACAAAAGATGAAGCCATCTTATCTCAACTCGCGAGTTGGGATCTTGCAACGGATGACGACATCGTAGAAACAGTTTTTAACGACGCATTGGACAAAGTGTTTGCCCAGTGTGTTGAGCAACAAATTGCAACCTTGCTAGCTAAAAGCCGAACAGAAGGCCTTTCGGACGTAGAAAAACAAGAGCTCGCGATGCTCATCTCGTCTCGTTGACAAAGTAGCCAGCAATACTGAAATTTGTTATATTTGGCGGTTTGCGTTTCCGCATACTACATTCTTCACACAGACCCAAGTTGGATATCGTCTATGGAGCAAAATCCGCAGTCTCAGCTAAAGTTACTTGTCCAAAAAGGCAAGGAACAAGGCTATCTGACCTACGCCGAAGTAAATGACCACCTGCCAGAAGATATTATTGATTCTGATCAGGTAGAAGACATCATTCAAATGATTAATGACATGGGTATTAAGGTGGTTGAAAGCGCCCCTGATGCCGATGATATGATGATGTCAGAAGACGCCGCAGACGAAGATGCCGTTGAAGCCGCAGCGCAAGCACTTTCTAGTGTTGAAAACGAAATTGGCCGCACCACTGACCCAGTTCGCATGTACATGCGCGAGATGGGTACTGTAGAGCTGTTGACCCGTGAAGGCGAAATCGACATTGCTAAACGCATTGAAGAAGGTATCAACCAAGTTCAATGTTCTGTTGCAGAATACCCAGAAGCTATCGCTCACCTACTCGAGCAGTTCGACAAAGTAGAAGCTGAAGAACTTCGTCTTACAGATATTATCTCCGGCTTTGTTGATCCTAATGACGAAGAGACCGCAGCCCCAACGGCTACGCATATCGGCTCTGAGCTGAGTGAAGCAGATCTAGAAGACGAAGATAAAGATCTGGAAGAAGACGATAGTGATGATGACGAAGAAGATGAGGATGATGGCAGCATCGATCCTGAACTTGCTCGTGAGAAGTTTTCTGAGCTTCGTTCAAGCTATCAATCAATGGCAACCGCGATCGATACTTATGGTCGTGCAGACCCACGTACGTTAGTTGCCGTTGAAGAGCTCTCTGAAATCTTCAAGCAGTTCCGCCTGATCCCTAAGCAGTTTGACCGCCTAGTGAGTTCATTGCGCGATACCATGGACCGTGTTCGTACTCACGAGCGTTTAATCATGCGTATCTGTGTTGATAACTCTAAGATGCCGAAGAAAAACTTTGTTTCCTTCTTTAGCGGCAATGAGTCAAGCGAACACTGGATTGATGAAGCGCTTAGCTCTGGCAAACCATGGGCTGACCGTCTTCAAAATTACGAAGAAGACTTACGTCGTAGCGTGCAAAAACTGAAAGGCATTGAAGGTGAAACCGGCCTATCTGTTGAGCGCATCAAAGACATTAGCCGTCGTATGTCGATTGGTGAAGCAAAAGCACGCCGTGCTAAAAAAGAGATGGTAGAAGCAAACTTGCGTCTTGTTATCTCTATTGCGAAGAAATACACCAACCGTGGTCTGCAGTTCTTGGATCTGATTCAAGAAGGTAACATCGGTTTGATGAAAGCCGTCGATAAGTTTGAATACCGTCGTGGTTACAAATTTTCGACCTACGCAACGTGGTGGATCCGTCAGGCAATTACACGTTCAATCGCTGACCAGGCACGTACTATTCGTATCCCTGTGCACATGATTGAGACCATCAACAAACTGAATCGTATCTCTCGTCAGATGCTTCAGGAGATGGGCCGTGAGCCGCTGCCAGAAGAGCTGGCAGAACGCATGCAAATGCCTGAGGACAAGATCCGCAAAGTACTGAAGATTGCCAAAGAGCCAATCTCAATGGAAACCCCAATCGGTGATGATGAAGATTCGCACCTAGGTGATTTCATTGAAGATACAACGCTAGAGCTGCCGATGGATTCCGCTACGGCAACCAACCTGCGTATGGCAACACACGAAGTACTCGCAGGCCTTACCCCTCGTGAGGCTAAAGTACTTCGTATGCGATTTGGTATCGACATGAATACCGACCATACGTTGGAAGAAGTTGGCAAGCAGTTTGATGTGACACGTGAGCGTATCCGTCAGATTGAAGCGAAAGCCCTTCGTAAACTACGTCACCCAAGCCGCTCAGAAACGCTGCGCAGCTTCCTTGACGAGTAACCGGTAGAAACAAAGCATAAAAAGCGAGCATCTACGCTCGCTTTTTTTATAACTGCTTAAAATGCAAGCAAAACCACCTACTCTTCATCTAGACAGATCCGCCCCTATCCCCTATAATCACTGCTCATTATGGCCCCTTAGCTCAGTGGTTAGAGCAGTCGACTCATAATCGATTGGTCCGCAGTTCAAGTCTGCGAGGGGCCACCATATTTTTCAAGGCCTTAGAGCGTTTTCGCTGCTAAGGCCTTGTTCGTTTTAGGGCTCTGTGTAGCAAACATGTAGCAGATGGCTCTTGTGTAGCATTCTGTGTGGCAAGCCCTTAAACTTACCTCTCTAATACCGTTTTCTTCCTTTGGCTCGCTTAACGGACAACTCATCCTCACTGTTATCTCCTTTAGTTAATATCAGTACAAAAGTACCTCGATAGCACCTACTATCAGCACTCATGGGATTTTAGTAGAAACGATTAATGGTATATCAGCAACAGGAAAGCTGTGCGGTTGTCATTAGTGTCTTGGTCGCTCTATCAGTTATCGTAACCTTCTCAGATTTGAGCTCTATGCGGTCTCTAAGGCGGCAGCTGCAAAGCATTCTATACTAAAGTTCTAGATACACCGCTGCAATGCTACTCATTCAACAAGAGCTAGCGCTGTTTACTTCAGCGCATTAAGGTTGCAGAGAAACATCAGCTTGCCAGTGATTATCAAAAGAGGAACTGTCAGATCACGCCCGAACTAGTATATCTGAAGCACGTTCTTGACGATTCCGTTCGCAAGCTCCTGCCCTCCAAAATTTAGATGAAATATATATCCTTCAATAATCAGAGCTGTAAATACTTCTCCATAAGGCAGCTCAATAGTTACATCATGCTCTCGCCCTGAAGCAAGTACTGAAAGTCCTGCGGCTCCAATGACTTTACACGCAATCAAGTCGCTCGCTACAGCGAAAGAGGGCTGCATTCCTGAAACGAAAGGCTTACTTAGCCCGCCTTCGCTTTCTGGCTTTATGTATACTCTTGCCTTAACTATAAGCATCGTACTCCTTAAGAAATAGCTTCAGTACTCTGAGTCGCGTCATTGATATCTTCAATATGCTCTGCTTTGTGATGGTTTAACACCACTCTAAGTAAAAATATGATCTAGCTGAGATCACTCTTTCATACAGTCAAATAGCTACGGATAGCCTCATTAATATCGGCTTCAAAAAGTTAGCAAGGCAGCAATAATCCATACAAATGGAAGTGAGGCTGCTCGCGCTTACCCACATCTAAGATGGCTTTTCACGTACACAAATTGCTAAGCTTCTCAAGCTAGTAGAGCTAAGGTGAATAAATGGATTCACACCTTTCTTGAAAAAGGCCTTTAAGGGCAACAAGAAAAGCCAAGAGCATGCAGACCGTATTCTTAACATCCACACAAGTAGAGTAACTCAAGAAGCCATAGTAAAACTTACTACTGGAAAAGATCAGTGACAATCCAGAGCGTGTAAGCCTTAATCAAGCTGATGTTTGGTTTCAGGAGAAAGCGAGATTTGGTAAACAGAGTACAACCGGAAGGATTTGAGTTTAGCTTGGAACGCGGCCTAGATCCGTTCGACAGTAACAGTTCTATTATTTGGGAAATTCGATACAAGAGATAATCGAGTAGGAGGAGGCCTCACGGCCTCCGTCCTCTCACACCACCGTACAAGCGTGGGTCGCATACGGCGGTTCCGAATATATTTTCAGTGACTCATACCCGTCTCGCAACGAGTATAATTCCCTCTCATTGAACCAGTTAACTGGCATGGCGTGATTCAACTGGGGCGTTAACGCCAGATGCCACCAACCTTTATCTGACATCGCTAGCTTCCACGCATTGCGCTCTGTTACACCTTGTCGCTGTAACCATGTCGCTATACTGTATCTGCGTTTGCGCTGCTTCAGTCGGTAGCATCTTAATCGACGTCGTATCCATTCGTCTAAACGCTGCATCGCGCTCTTACGTATGGCGAGCTTGAAGTAGTGCTGCCAACCTCGTAGGTATTGGGTTAACTCGGTGATTATTACCGATAACTCTCGACCTCGATTTCGCTTCGTTATTCTCCGCACTCGCTTCTTCATTTGAGCTTGTGCCGATTTCGATATCAGGATTGCTTCATCTCTCTTGAAGCTATGGCCTAAGTAAGCTCGCTCTGTCACTCTTGTCGCGGCACTTTTCTCACGATTTACCGTGAGCTTTAGCTTCTGCTCCAAGAACTCCGTTATCGACGCTTTGACTCGATGGGCGGCTTCCTCACTACGAACGTAGATTTGGCAGTCGTCTGCATATCGACAGAACTTATGCCCCCTTCGCTCTAACTCTTTATCCAGTTCATCTAATACGATATTAGAAAGTAACGGAGATAATGGCCCGCCCTGTGGCGTTCCTCGTTGTCTCTGTTCAACTATCCCATTTCGCATTAAGCCTGCCTGTAGATATGCCCTGATTAGCTTTAACACTCGCTTATCATCAATGTCCTGCGATAGTCTGTACATCAGCCTATCGTGGTTCACTGTGTCGAAGTATTTCGCTAAGTCGATATCTACAACATAACCTCGACCATCCCTGATATAGCGACTTGCCGCTGCTAACGCATCATGCGCACTGCGGTTCGGCCTGAACCCATAACTACTGGCGGAGAACTTAGGCTCATAGATATCAGTCAGCACCGATGTCATTGCCTGTTGAACAACCCTATCAAGCACCGTGGGGATGCCTAGTTGTCTTACACCACCATTAGGTTTAGGGATTTCTACACCAAGGACTGGTTGAGGTTGGTAGCTTCCGTCCAGAAGACTCTGCCGGAGCGCTTGCCCATTTGAAGCTTGTCGAAGTTTTGAGATGGTCGCTGTGATATCGAGCCTGTCGACACCTGCGCACCCCTTGTTCTTCTTCACGCGTCGAAGAGCATGGTTCAGATTCGCTGAGGCGCTGATTTGTTCCATCAGCGGAGTTGGGGTCACCAAGACTCGTCCTCTTTTCTACGCCGATCATGCTTGTCATTCTTCGTGACCGTGAGCTTTACTTGCGGTATTGCCCTTTGGAACGTAGAGATGTTATTCATCTTGCTATGACTCCACATGATTGAGTAAATAGTGACTGCTTCTTGATATATTCTGTTCAGGCCTTCCCTTGAGTTGTACTTCCTCAAAGTACTATGCCTTCTGCTGACTTCTCATTGCTCATCACACAACATCACTCCTGTATTAGTCTCGACTGAGACAAGCAATAAGATCTCCCGAGGTAAGACGTTGCTCTTTCCCTTGGTCGTGCCTGATTTACCTATACACACTTCCCGTCGAGGCATTGGGCTATTCTATCTATTGCTAGGTTACCCAAGTTGTACTGGCCTACTATCAGGTTTCTGTCCGTCACAACCAAGTTTTGCCATTTGCTTCCTTCAGATTTCACCTCACAGTGAACATCCTTGCATAGGCTAACGGTTCTCGCTCGACTGAGCCCGTAGAGGACTTTCACCTCCTAGAGCAACGCCATGCTCGGCGCACAACGCAAAAAGGCCATCCTCTCGGATGGCCTTTTCACTCAAAGCCTGGCGATGTCCTACTCTCACATGGGGAGACCCACACTACCATCGGCGCTATTGCGTTTCACTACTGAGTTCGGCATGGAATCAGGTGGGTCCACAATGCTATGGTCGCCAAGCAAAATTTATTCAAACTAGGAAAGCTGATTTGTCTTGTTCTCAACACACTCAAGCGCGATTAAGTCCGATAAAACACCTTGGGTGTTGTATGGTTAAGCCTCACGGGCAATTAGTACAGGTTAGCTCAACGCCTCACAACGCTTACACACCCTGCCTATCAACGTCGTAGTCTACGACAACCCTTTAGGACAGTTAAACTGCCAGGGAGAACTCATCTCAAGGCTCGCTTCCCGCTTAGATGCTTTCAGCGGTTATCGATTCCGAACTTAGCTACCGGGCAATGCGTCTGGCGACACAACCCGAACACCAGAGGTTCGTCCACTCCGGTCCTCTCGTACTAGGAGCAGCCCCTTTCAATTCTCCAACGCCCACGGCAGATAGGGACCGAACTGTCTCACGACGTTCTAAACCCAGCTCGCGTACCACTTTAAATGGCGAACAGCCATACCCTTGGGACCGACTTCAGCCCCAGGATGTGATGAGCCGACATCGAGGTGCCAAACACCGCCGTCGATATGAACTCTTGGGCGGTATCAGCCTGTTATCCCCGGAGTACCTTTTATCCGTTGAGCGATGGCCCTTCCATTCAGAACCACCGGATCACTATGACCTGCTTTCGCACCTGCTCGACTTGTCAGTCTCGCAGTCAAGCGGGCTTATGCCATTGCACTAACCTCACGATGTCCGACCGTGATTAGCCCACCTTCGTGCTCCTCCGTTACGCTTTGGGAGGAGACCGCCCCAGTCAAACTACCCACCAGGCACTGTCCTCACCCCAGATAATGGGGCCAAGTTAGAACATCAAACATACAAGGGTGGTATTTCAAGGATGACTCCACGCTATCTGGCGACAACGCTTCAAAGTCTCCCACCTATCCTACACATGTAGGCTCAATGTTCAGTGCCAAGCTGTAGTAAAGGTTCACGGGGTCTTTCCGTCTAGCCGCGGGTACACAGCATCTTCACTGCGATTTCAATTTCACTGAGTCTCGGGTGGAGACAGCGTGGCCATCATTACGCCATTCGTGCAGGTCGGAACTTACCCGACAAGGAATTTCGCTACCTTAGGACCGTTATAGTTACGGCCGCCGTTTACCGGGGCTTCGATCAAGAGCTTCGACCGAAGTCTAACCCCATCAATTAACCTTCCGGCACCGGGCAGGCGTCACACCGTATACGTCATCTTTCGATTTTGCACAGTGCTGTGTTTTTAATAAACAGTTGCAGCCACCTGGTATCTGCGACTCCCGTTAGCTCCATCCGCGAGGGACTTCACCGACAGGAGCGTACCTTCTCCCGAAGTTACGGTACCATTTTGCCTAGTTCCTTCACCCGAGTTCTCTCAAGCGCCTTGGTATTCTCTACCCGACCACCTGTGTCGGTTTGGGGTACGATTCCTTACAATCTGAAGCTTAGAAGCTTTTCCCGGAAGCATGGCATCAATGACTTCACTGCCGTAGCAGCTCGACGTCGTATCTCAGTCTTAGGTGTCCGGATTTGCCTAAACACCCAACCTACATACTTGAACCTGGACAACCGTCGCCAGGACCACCTAGCCTTCTCCGTCCCTCCATCGCAATTGTAAGAAGTACGGGAATATTAACCCGTTTCCCATCGACTACGCTCTTCAGCCTCGCCTTAGGGGTCGACTTACCCTGCCCCGATTAACGTTGGACAGGAACCCTTGGTCTTCCGGCGAGGGGGTTTTTCACCCCCTTTATCGTTACTCATGTCAGCATTCGCACTTCTGATACCTCCAGCATGCTTTACAGCACACCTTCAACAGCTTACAGAACGCTCCCTACCCAATACGCATAAGCGCATTGCCGCAGCTTCGGTTTACTACTTAGCCCCGTTACATCTTCCGCGCAGGCCGACTCGACCAGTGAGCTATTACGCTTTCTTTAAATGATGGCTGCTTCTAAGCCAACATCCTGGCTGTCTGAGCCTTCCCACATCGTTTCCCACTTAGTAGTAATTTGGGACCTTAGCTGGCGGTCTGGGTTGTTTCCCTCTCCACGACGGACGTTAGCACCCGCCGTGTGTCTCCCGGATAGTACTTACTGGTATTCGGAGTTTGCAAAGGGTTGGTAAGTCGGGATGACCCCCTAGCCTTAACAGTGCTCTACCCCAGTAGTATTCGTCCGAGGCGCTACCTAAATAGCTTTCGGGGAGAACCAGCTATCTCCAGGTTTGATTGGCCTTTCACCCCAGCCACAAGTCATCCGCTAATTTTTCAACATTAGTCGGTTCGGTCCTCCAGTAAGTGTTACCTCACCTTCAACCTGCCCATGGCTAGATCACCTGGTTTCGGGTCTACACCCTGCAACTGTACGCCCAGTTAAGACTCGGTTTCCCTACGGCTCCCCTATTCGGTTAACCTTGCTACAGAATGTAAGTCGCTGACCCATTATACAAAAGGTACGCAGTCACCCCGAAGGGCTCCCACTGCTTGTACGTACACGGTTTCAGGTTCTATTTCACTCCCCTCACAGGGGTTCTTTTCGCCTTTCCCTCACGGTACTGGTTCACTATCGGTCAGTCAGGAGTATTTAGCCTTGGAGGATGGTCCCCCCCTATTCAGACAACGTTTCACGTGCGCCGTCCTACTCGATTTCACTGATAAGGGATTGTCGGTTACGGGGCTATCACCCTGTATCGCGGCACTTTCCAGAGCCTTCACCTAATCCCAAGCCAGCTTAAGGGCTACTCCGATTTCGCTCGCCGCTACTTTCGGAATCTCTGTTGATGTCTTTTCCTTCGGGTACTTAGATGTTTCAGTTCCCCGAGTTCGCCTCATAACGCTATGTATTCACGTTATGATGACCGCTTATGCGGCCGGGTTTCCCCATTCGGAAATCCATGAGTATAGTGACTCTTACCGTCTTCTCATGGCTTATCGCAGGTTAGCACGTCCTTCATCGCCTCTGACTGCCAAGGCATCCACCGTGTACGCTTAGTCACTTAACCATACAACCCCAAGGGGTTTCGTATGACAGCAACCAAGGTTTACATGTTTTCGCTGGACTCAATACAAGACACTTGAATGTGTTTGTTGTATTTACTTGCGTAAATACATTTTGAGAACTTGTTCATTTTTCAATGAACGATTCAATCTATTCGATTGAATTTACTAGTCAGCTTTCCAGTTTGTTAAAGAGCATGTGTGTCTTTCAACACCACTATCTTAAGCTTCTGCTTCAGCAAAAGATTGAGATAGTGGCGTCCCATAGGGGAGTCGAACCCCTGTTACCGCCGTGAAAGGGCGGTGTCCTAGGCCTCTAGACGAATGGGACACATCGTGTTCTACATTATTACCAAGCAATCTGTGTGGACACTGCATTTAACAGCAGTCTTATCGTTAAGGAGGTGATCCAGCCCCAGGTTCCCCTAGGGCTACCTTGTTACGACTTCACCCCAGTCATGAACCACACCGTGGTAAACGCCCTCCCGAAGGTTAAGCTATCTACTTCTGGTGCAGCCCACTCCCATGGTGTGACGGGCGGTGTGTACAAGGCCCGGGAACGTATTCACCGTAGCATTCTGATCTACGATTACTAGCGATTCCGACTTCATGGAGTCGAGTTGCAGACTCCAATCCGGACTACGACGCACTTTTTGGGATTCGCTCACTTTCGCAAGTTGGCCGCCCTCTGTATGCGCCATTGTAGCACGTGTGTAGCCCTACTCGTAAGGGCCATGATGACTTGACGTCGTCCCCACCTTCCTCCGGTTTATCACCGGCAGTCTCCCTGGAGTTCCCACCCGAAGTGCTGGCAAACAAGGATAAGGGTTGCGCTCGTTGCGGGACTTAACCCAACATTTCACAACACGAGCTGACGACAGCCATGCAGCACCTGTCTTACAGTTCCCGAAGGCACACTCGAATCTCTTCAAGCTTCTGTAGATGTCAAGAGTAGGTAAGGTTCTTCGCGTTGCATCGAATTAAACCACATGCTCCACCGCTTGTGCGGGCCCCGTCAATTCATTTGAGTTTTAATCTTGCGACCGTACTCCCCAGGCGGTCTACTTAACGCGTTAGCTCCGAAAGCCAGTGTTCAAGACACCAACCTCCAAGTAGACATCGTTTACGGCGTGGACTACCAGGGTATCTAATCCTGTTTGCTCCCCACGCTTTCGCATCTGAGCGTCAGTCTTTGTCCAGGGGCCGCCTTCGCCACCGGTATTCCTTCAGATCTCTACGCATTTCACCGCTACACCTGAAATTCTACCCCCCTCTACAAGACTCTAGCCTGCCAGTTTCAAATGCGGTTCCGAGGTTAAGCCCCGGGCTTTCACATCTGACTTAACAGACCGCCTGCATGCGCTTTACGCCCAGTAATTCCGATTAACGCTCGCACCCTCCGTATTACCGCGGCTGCTGGCACGGAGTTAGCCGGTGCTTCTTCTGCAGCTAACGTCAAATCTAGCAGGTATTAACTACTAAACCTTCCTCACTGCTGAAAGTACTTTACAACCCGAAGGCCTTCTTCATACACGCGGCATGGCTGCATCAGGGTTTCCCCCATTGTGCAATATTCCCCACTGCTGCCTCCCGTAGGAGTCTGGACCGTGTCTCAGTTCCAGTGTGGCTGATCATCCTCTCAAACCAGCTAGGGATCGTCGCCTAGGTGAGCCGTTACCTCACCTACTAGCTAATCCCAACTGGGCCCATCCTAACGCGAGAAGCCCGAAGGTCCTCCTCTTTGCTCCGTAGAGATTATGCGGTATTAGCCATCGTTTCCAATGGTTATCCCCCTCGTTAGGGCAGGTTCCCAGCCATTACTCACCCGTCCGCCGCTCGACGCCCTTAACGTCACCCGAAGGCTCTGTTAAGTCGTTTCCGCTCGACTTGCATGTGTTAGGCCTGCCGCCAGCGTTCAATCTGAGCCATGATCAAACTCTTCAATTAAAGTTTTTTTGGTCTTTCGACCGGCTCAATGAATACTGATATTACTTATTGCTAAGTAATGAATTGACTGTGCTAAGACCGAAGTCTTAATTTGGTCACTAGTATCATTGATAAATCTTTAGACTATCTATTCAACGAGTGCCCACACAGATTGCATGGTCATATTGTTAAAGAACGTTGACTTTCAATGCGTTAGCCTTGTTGGCTTCAGCAAGTCAGGAGGCGTATAATACGCTGCTCTGATTTTAAGTCAAGATAAGATTCTCGATTTTTTGAAAATCTTATGTTGACTCCGCTCGCAAGCGAAATCACTTTCTTCTTAGACAAAAAGAAAGAAAATTCAAAGCCTGGCGATGTCCTACTCTCACATGGGGAGACCCCACACTACCATCGGCGCTATTGCGTTTCACTTCTGAGTTCGGCATGGAGTCAGGTGGGTCCACAATGCTATGGTCGCCAAGCAAAATTTGTTCAAACTAGGAAAGCTGATTCGTCTATTCTCAACACACTCAAGTGCGATTAAGTCCGATAAAACACCTTGGGTGTTGTATGGTTAAGCCTCACGGGCAATTAGTACAGGTTAGCTCAACGCCTCACAACGCTTACACACCCTGCCTATCAACGTCGTAGTCTACGACAACCCTTTAGGACAGTTAAACTGCCAGGGAGAACTCATCTCAAGGCTCGCTTCCCGCTTAGATGCTTTCAGCGGTTATCGATTCCGAACTTAGCTACCGGGCAATGCGTCTGGCGACACAACCCGAACACCAGAGGTTCGTCCACTCCGGTCCTCTCGTACTAGGAGCAGCCCCTTTCAATTCTCCAACGCCCACGGCAGATAGGGACCGAACTGTCTCACGACGTTCTAAACCCAGCTCGCGTACCACTTTAAATGGCGAACAGCCATACCCTTGGGACCGACTTCAGCCCCAGGATGTGATGAGCCGACATCGAGGTGCCAAACACCGCCGTCGATATGAACTCTTGGGCGGTATCAGCCTGTTATCCCCGGAGTACCTTTTATCCGTTGAGCGATGGCCCTTCCATTCCAGAACCACCGGATCACTATGACCTGCTTTCGCACCTGCTCGACTTGTCAGTCTCGCAGTCAAGCGGGCTTATGCCATTGCACTAACCTCACGATGTCCGACCGTGATTAGCCCACCTTCGTGCTCCTCCGTTACGCTTTGGGAGGAGACCGCCCCAGTCAAACTACCCACCAGGCACTGTCCTCACCCCAGATAATGGGGCCAAGTTAGAACATCAAACATACAAGGGTGGTATTTCAAGGATGACTCCACGCTATCTGGCGACAACGCTTCAAAGTCTCCCACCTATCCTACACATGTAGGCTCAATGTTCAGTGCCAAGCTGTAGTAAAGGTTCACGGGGTCTTTCCGTCTAGCCGCGGGTACACAGCATCTTCACTGCGATTTCAATTTCACTGAGTCTCGGGTGGAGACAGCGTGGCCATCATTACGCCATTCGTGCAGGTCGGAACTTACCCGACAAGGAATTTCGCTACCTTAGGACCGTTATAGTTACGGCCGCCGTTTACCGGGGCTTCGATCAAGAGCTTCGACCGAAGTCTAACCCCATCAATTAACCTTCCGGCACCGGGCAGGCGTCACACCGTATACGTCATCTTTCGATTTTGCACAGTGCTGTGTTTTTAATAAACAGTTGCAGCCACCTGGTATCTGCGACTCCCGTTAGCTCCATCCGCGAGGGACTTCACCGACAGGAGCGTACCTTCTCCCGAAGTTACGGTACCATTTTGCCTAGTTCCTTCACCCGAGTTCTCTCAAGCGCCTTGGTATTCTCTACCCGACCACCTGTGTCGGTTTGGGGTACGATTCCTTACAATCTGAAGCTTAGAAGCTTTTCCCGGAAGCATGGCATCAATGACTTCACTGCCGTAGCAGCTCGACGTCGTATCTCAGTCTTAGGTGTCCGGATTTGCCTAAACACCCAACCTACATACTTGAACCTGGACAACCGTCGCCAGGACCACCTAGCCTTCTCCGTCCCTCCATCGCAATTGTAAGAAGTACGGGAATATTAACCCGTTTCCCATCGACTACGCTCTTCAGCCTCGCCTTAGGGTCGACTTACCCTGCCCCGATTAACGTTGGACAGGAACCCTTGGTCTTCCGGCGAGGGGGTTTTTCACCCCCTTTATCGTTACTCATGTCAGCATTCGCACTTCTGATACCTCCAGCATGCTTTACAGCACACCTTCAACAGCTTACAGAACGCTCCCCTACCCAATACGCATAAGCGCATTGCCGCAGCTTCGGTTTACTACTTAGCCCCGTTACATCTTCCGCGCAGGCCGACTCGACCAGTGAGCTATTACGCTTTCTTTAAATGATGGCTGCTTCTAAGCCAACATCCTGGCTGTCTGAGCCTTCCCACATCGTTTCCCACTTAGTAGTAATTTGGGACCTTAGCTGGCGGTCTGGGTTGTTTCCCTCTCCACGACGGACGTTAGCACCCGCCGTGTGTCTCCCGGATAGTACTTACTGGTATTCGGAGTTTGCAAAGGGTTGGTAAGTCGGGATGACCCCCTAGCCTTAACAGTGCTCTACCCCCAGTAGTATTCGTCCGAGGCGCTACCTAAATAGCTTTCGGGGAGAACCAGCTATCTCCAGGTTTGATTGGCCTTTCACCCCAGCCACAAGTCATCCGCTAATTTTTCAACATTAGTCGGTTCGGTCCTCCAGTAAGTGTTACCTCACCTTCAACCTGCCCATGGCTAGATCACCTGGTTTCGGGTCTACACCCTGCAACTGTACGCCCAGTTAAGACTCGGTTTCCCTACGGCTCCCCTATTCGGTTAACCTTGCTACAGAATGTAAGTCGCTGACCCATTATACAAAAGGTACGCAGTCACCCCGAAGGGCTCCCACTGCTTGTACGTACACGGTTTCAGGTTCTATTTCACTCCCCTCACAGGGGTTCTTTTCGCCTTTCCCTCACGGTACTGGTTCACTATCGGTCAGTCAGGAGTATTTAGCCTTGGAGGATGGTCCCCCCCTATTCAGACAACGTTTCACGTGCGCCGTCCTACTCGATTTCACTGATAAGGGATTGTCGGTTACGGGGCTATCACCCTGTATCGCGGCACTTTCCAGAGCCTTCACCTAATCCCAAGCCAGCTTAAGGGCTACTCCGATTTCGCTCGCCGCTACTTTCGGAATCTCTGTTGATGTCTTTTCCTTCGGGTACTTAGATGTTTCAGTTCCCCGAGTTCGCCTCATAACGCTATGTATTCACGTTATGATGACCGCTTATGCGGCCGGGTTTCCCATTCGGAAATCCATGAGTATAGTGACTCTTACCGTCTTCTCATGGCTTATCGCAGGTTAGCACGTCCTTCATCGCCTCTGACTGCCAAGGCATCCACCGTGTACGCTTAGTCACTTAACCATACAACCCCAAGGGGTTTCGTATGACAGCAACCAAGGTTTACATGTTTTCGCCGGACTCAATACAAGACACTTGAATGTGTTTGTTGTATTTACTTGCGTAAATACATTTTGAGAACTTGTTCATTTTTCAATGAACGATTCAATCTATTCGATTGAATTTACTAGTCAGCTTTCCAGTTTGTTAAAGAGCATGTGAATCTATCAAAGACCACTTTTTAAATATTCTCTGCGAGAAAACACTTAAAGAGTGGTGGAGCTAAGCAGGATCGAACTGCTGACCTCCTGCGTGCAAAGCAGGCGCTCTCCCAGCTGAGCTATAGCCCCATCATTGAATGACCTTAGTCGTACCACCATCTCTGGGAGGAGAAGTGGTGGGTCTGAGTGGACTTGAACCACCGACCTCACCCTTATCAGGGGTGCGCTCTAACCACCTGAGCTACAGACCCATCTAAGGCATTCTTTCACATTACGACCAAGCAATCTGTGTGAACACTGCATCTAACAGCAGTCTTATCGTTAAGGAGGTGATCCAGCCCCAGGTTCCCCTAGGGCTACCTTGTTACGACTTCACCCCAGTCATGAACCACACCGTGGTAAACGCCCTCCCGAAGGTTAAGCTATCTACTTCTGGTGCAGCCCACTCCCATGGTGTGACGGGCGGTGTGTACAAGGCCCGGGAACGTATTCACCGTAGCATTCTGATCTACGATTACTAGCGATTCCGACTTCATGGAGTCGAGTTGCAGACTCCAATCCGGACTACGACGCACTTTTGGGATTCGCTCAC
The DNA here is from genome assembly GCF_019703835.1 of Thaumasiovibrio subtropicus. NCBI lineage: Bacteria > Pseudomonadati > Pseudomonadota > Gammaproteobacteria > Vibrionales > Vibrionaceae > Thaumasiovibrio > Thaumasiovibrio subtropicus. The sequence continues at coordinate 3,268,116 of NZ_AP023054.1, forward strand.
TTTCGCAAGTTGGCCGCCCTCTGTATGCGCCATTGTAGCACGTGTGTAGCCCTACTCGTAAGGGCCATGATGACTTGACGTCGTCCCCACCTTCCTCCGGTTTATCACCGGCAGTCTCCCTGGAGTTCCCACCCGAAGTGCTGGCAAACAAGGATAAGGGTTGCGCTCGTTGCGGGACTTAACCCAACATTTCACAACACGAGCTGACGACAGCCATGCAGCACCTGTCTTACAGTTCCCGAAGGCACACTCGAATCTCTTCAAGCTTCTGTAGATGTCAAGAGTAGGTAAGGTTCTTCGCGTTGCATCGAATTAAACCACATGCTCCACCGCTTGTGCGGGCCCCCGTCAATTCATTTGAGTTTTAATCTTGCGACCGTACTCCCCAGGCGGTCTACTTAACGCGTTAGCTCCGAAAGCCAGTGTTCAAGACACCAACCTCCAAGTAGACATCGTTTACGGCGTGGACTACCAGGGTATCTAATCCTGTTTGCTCCCCACGCTTTCGCATCTGAGCGTCAGTCTTTGTCCAGGGGGGCCGCCTTCGCCACCGGTATTCCTTCAGATCTCTACGCATTTCACCGCTACACCTGAAATTCTACCCCCCCTCTACAAGACTCTAGCCTGCCAGTTTCAAATGCGGTTCCGAGGTTAAGCCCCGGGCTTTCACATCTGACTTAACAGACCGCCTGCATGCGCTTTACGCCCAGTAATTCCGATTAACGCTCGCACCCTCCGTATTACCGCGGCTGCTGGCACGGAGTTAGCCGGTGCTTCTTCTGCAGCTAACGTCAAATCTAGCAGGTATTAACTACTAAACCTTCCTCACTGCTGAAAGTACTTTACAACCCGAAGGCCTTCTTCATACACGCGGCATGGCTGCATCAGGGTTTCCCCCATTGTGCAATATTCCCCACTGCTGCCTCCCGTAGGAGTCTGGACCGTGTCTCAGTTCCAGTGTGGCTGATCATCCTCTCAAACCAGCTAGGGATCGTCGCCTAGGTGAGCCGTTACCTCACCTACTAGCTAATCCCAACTGGGCCCATCCTAACGCGAGAAGCCCGAAGGTCCTCCTCTTTGCTCCGTAGAGATTATGCGGTATTAGCCATCGTTTCCAATGGTTATCCCCCTCGTTAGGGCAGGTTCCCAGCCATTACTCACCCGTCCGCCGCTCGACGCCCTTAACGTCACCCGAAGGCTCAGTTAAGTCGTTTCCGCTCGACTTGCATGTGTTAGGCCTGCCGCCAGCGTTCAATCTGAGCCATGATCAAACTCTTCAATTAAAGTTTTGTTGGTCTTGCGACCGGCTCAATGAATACTGATATTACTTATTGCTAAGTAATGAATTGACTGTGCTAAGACCGAAGTCTTAATTTGGTCACTAGTATCATTGATAAATCTTTAGACTATCTATTCAACGAGTGCCCACACAGATTGCATGGTCATATTGTTAAAGAACGTTGACTGGTAACGCTGTTACCGTGTCAGGGCTGCGTATACTACGCTTTCCTGATTTGATGTCAACAAGTAATTTTAGTTATTTTCAAAACCACTTTTTGACATCCCTCTTTCGAGGCTAACTCGGTGGGCGACATTGCTTTTCAGCGCCGTGCTCCGTGTCAGTGAGGCGGCATTATAGAGATCTTTATTACGCTGACAAGCCTTTTTTTAAGAAAAAGAGTTTTTTTATGTTGTTCGCACAAAAAGAGACCAATAAGCCCAAAAACCCTACGTTTTGGGCTTATTTGATTAGATAGAAACAATAAAGAAAGGGTTGAGTAGCGCTTCTCTGTGGTAACTCAACGGCTCACCTTGTTCATCAAGCACTTTTGCCCCAGCACTTTCAGCAATACACTGCCCCGCAGCCGTATCCCACATCATGGTGGGCGCTAATCGAGGATAGTATTGCGCTACGCCTTCGGCAACTAAACAGAATTTCAACGAAGAACCCGCCGAAACAAAGTTATGCTCACCAATACCCTCAAGAAATGCTGCCATCCCATCACTTTTATGAGACCGGCTACCTACAATTGTTGGCTTTTCAGCCTGTTTAACCGAAATCTGCTGAATTTCCCCGTCGACTTTCAGCCAAGCCTGCTCACCATTAGCCAACCATGTTTTCGCAAGCGCCGGCGCAACAATCACTGACAGTGTCGCTTTACCAGAATCAATCAACGCGATATTGACGGTAAACTCACCGTTTCGCTTGATGAACTCTTTCGTGCCGTCAACAGGATCGACTAACCAGAATTTGCTCCACTGCTTTCTTTCTAACCAAGGGGCATGCTTTGACTCTTCTGATAGCACGGGGACATCGGGGGTTAGCGCTGTCAATGCATCAGTAATATAGCGATTGGCCGCGAGATCCGCTTCCGTTAATGGACTTTCATCCTCTTTATACTCGATACCGACATCATCATTATAAAAACCTAAGACAATATCACCGGCACCTTCTGCTATATCGACAACGCGATCTAGTAACGAACTACTCACTATGCTTGCACCACTTTCAATTCCACGAGCTTGTCAAGACATTCTTGTGCCAGTGCTTCTACACTTGCTGAACCAGCCTGTAAATGGATCTCTGGATTCTCTGGTGATTCATACTCCGAGTCGATGCCCGTGAAGTTCTTGATCTCACCTGCGCGTGCTTTTTTATAGAGCCCTTTAGGATCGCGTTTTTCGCACTCATCCAGAGGAGTATCTACATAGACTTCGATGAAGTCACCATCAGGCAGCAAATCGCGAACTAGCTGACGCTCTTGACGATGCGGCGAAATAAATGCCGTTAACACAATCAGCCCTGCATCTGACATTAGCTTCGCCACTTCACCGATACGACGAATGTTTTCACGACGGTCTTGAGAGGAGAAACCTAAGTCGCGGCAAAGGCCATGACGAACATTGTCGCCATCCAACAAATAAGTGTGTTGTCCACGTGCAACGAGGAGGTTCTCCAGCGCGCCCGCAATGGTAGATTTACCTGCTCCAGACAAGCCCGTAAACCATAAAACAACTGGGCGCTGGCGTTTTTGTTCGCTTCGCTGAGCCTGATCGACAGCATGCTGATGCCACACAATGTTTTCATCTTGTGGCTTAGATTCTACTTGTGCACTCATGACACACTCCCTCAATTAAAATGGAAACAGGATTGGCACCAGTAATAGCACTAATGCGGAATAGATGATCGAGATGGGCAAGCCAACCCTGATGTAATCCTTAATCTGATAGTTACCCACGCTATACACTAATAAGTTCGTTTGGTAACCATAAGGTGAAATGAAGCTTGCACTCGCACCAAACAACACCACCATAATAAACGGCATTGGATCCACGCCGTATGCCAACGCTAGGCTATAACCAAACGGAAACGACAATGCTGCGGCAGCATTATTGGTTACGAGCTCTGTAAAGATCATCGTCAGCAAATAAGTTGCAACCAAGGCCCCATACACTCCCCACCCATTCATCGATTCAACGAAGAAATCGCCAATATTGGCGGATAGCCCTGAGCTCATCATCAACTGAGCAATGGTTAATGCAGATCCGACAATAATCACAATATCAGTCGGAAATCGACGTCGTAACTCCGTAAGGCTAATGGTTCCCGTACCCAACATGATCAAAAGAAAGCCCAATAGCCCTTTGATGATTGGCATCACACCCAGCAACGAAAAGCCAATGACGGCTGCAAACCCTGCGAGGACGGCAGCACTCTTTTGCGTATCAAGGCGCGCACTGGAGTCAAGGCCATTCACGAGTACAAACTCACGACTCAATAAATGTTGGCTTGATTTGAACGACTTACCCGGCACGATCACTAAGGTATCGCCCGCATTGAGCTCGATATTGCCGAGCCCGCCTTCTAATCGCTCATGGCCTCGACGAATAGCCACGACAACAGCGTCAAACTTCTCGCGGAATCGCGCGCTTTTTAACGTCTTTCCGCGAATAGATGCCGACTGGCTCACCACCAGCTCAAGTAAATTCTGGCCATTGATATGATGATGACCAAACAGCTGAAGTCCTTTAATCTCTTGAAGCGTCGTGACACTTTCAATGTCACCACAAAACAATAGCGTGTCCCCACTCTTCAGCTCTGTGTCAGGACAAACAGGGGCAATGGTCTCGCCATCGCGAATGACTTCCGCTAAAAAGAGACGACGAAGGGCGCGTAAACCGTTTTCAGCGACAGTCTTACCCGCCAACGGCGAACCTCCAGCGACTTTTGCTTCGAGAAAATAAGGGAGATCATCTTGATGATGGTCATCATTGACCGGAAGCAAGTAGCTCAGCGGAATAAGTAAAATGAGACCACCAAATAGCACAGCAAGTCCAACCATGCTAGGCGCGAAGAAGCCAAGACTGGGTAGTCCCGCATCTTCGACAAAACTATTGATAATCAGATTGGTCGATGTACCAATCAAGGTTAAGGTGCCACCTAAAATCGCCGCATAGGATAGGGGCAACAATAAACGTGATGGTGCATGGGTTTGATTGCGCTTCACCGCGCCAATCAGAGAGATCACCACCGCCGTGTTATTGGTGAAAGAGGAAAGGAAGGCTGTCGACAGTCCAAGCTTGGCGACGACTGTACTTTGACCACCACGACTTATCTGTTGACCAACCCATGAAATCAATCGCGTTTTCTCCAACGCCACTGAAGCCAAGATCAATAAGACGAGTGTCAGCAGTGACGGGTTGGTAAAATTACCCGCCACATCATGAAGCTCAATCAGTCCAAACTGGAAGGCAACAAACGCTGCCCCCGCAAATAGAAACGCAGGCTTAATGCGTGTTGCGAGCAGGCAAGTCACAATGACCATTAACAGCGCAAGGACCATTCCCTGCTCCCAACTCACCATCCTAGCGTCTCCTTAATAGCCACTTAGATACTTGGATCCCAGCTAGGGAAGTATTTATGGATAAGGGCTTTTAACTCTTCCTCGAAAGCCTGCATCTGGCCTTCTTTAGTCACTTCTTTTTGCTCGCCCGCATCGCGAATCATACCTGCACCCACAGTGACGTTAGTGAGACGGTCGATAACGATGAAGCCACCAGTATCTTGAACTTGTTGATAGCGGTCGAAGGCAATGGATTCAGTCAACTCAACTTCACACAGACCAATACCATTCAATGGCAGTTCTGATACGTCGAATGTCTCAAGCGTATTGATGTTCACTTGGTGCTTAATCGCAGAGACTGAGCCAACCGTTTTCTTTCCGGCCACTTTAATGTCGTACTGACGACCCGGCACCAATGGCTGCTCAGCCATCCACACCAAATCGGCTAATAGAGTATTACTCTGTAAAACATCATCATTCGCTGGCACCAAAAGGTCGCCACGGCTAATGTCAATCTCATCATTAAGGGTGACCGTGACCGCTTGGCCCGCATGGGCTTCTTGCAAATCACCATCGAAAGTCACGATACGAGAGACGGTTGAGACCTTGCCTGAAGGTAGGGCTTTAACTACGTCACCAACTTTCACCGTGCCTGATGCCAAGGTGCCGGCAAAACCACGGAAATCAAGGTTAGGACGATTTACGTATTGCACAGGCAGACGGAAAGCTTGTTCTTCACGCTCGCCCAACTGCACCGACTCAAGGATCTCAAGCAGCGTTTCACCTTCATACCATGGTGTGCCTGCACTGCGATCAACGACGTTATCACCTTCTAATGCAGAAATAGGCACTAGCTTGATGTCGATATCTTGATTGAGCTTTTCAGCAAACGCGAGGTACTCATCACGGATAGATTCAAAGCGGCTCTGATCGAAATCGACCAAGTCCATTTTGTTCACTGCAACGATAAAGTGCTTAATCCCCAGTAAGCTCGCAATGTAAGAGTGACGACGAGTTTGGTCCAATACACCTTTACGCGCATCAATCAAAATAACCGCGAGATCACAGGTTGATGCCCCTGTTGCCATATTACGCGTGTATTGCTCATGTCCGGGAGTATCCGCGATGATGAACTTACGCGCTTTAGTTGAGAAGTAACGATAGGCAACATCGATAGTGATCCCTTGCTCACGCTCTGCCTGCAGACCATCAACCAAGAGTGCTAAGTCAGGCTTTTCACCCGTTGTACCCACTTTTTGACTATCGGCGTGGATCGCGGCCAGTTGATCTTCATAAATTTGCTGCGAATCATGGAGCAGTCGGCCAATCAAAGTACTTTTACCGTCATCAACTGAGCCACAAGTTAGAAAGCGCAGCAAAGATTTATGTTGATGCTGATCGAGGTAGGCTTCGATACCCAGCTCAGCGACTTGTTGTTCAATTACACTGTTCATGCTGCTCTCCTTAGAAATAACCTTGACGCTTCTTCAGTTCCATCGACCCAGATTGGTCATGGTCGATAGCCCGTCCCTGACGCTCACTTGATGTAGCCACCAGCATTTCTTCAATAATGCCTGGCAAGGTGTCAGCTTCAGACTCAATAGCACCGGTTAATGGGTAGCAGCCTAATGTGCGGAAACGCACACTCTTATGCTCGATTTCTTCACCTTCACGTAGCTCCATACGGTCATCATCCACCATGATGAGCATTCCATCACGATCAACAACGGGGCGCGCTGCCGCTAGGTAAAGCGGTACAATTTCAATGTTTTCTAGCAAGATGTATTGCCAGATATCTAGCTCAGTCCAATTTGATAGTGGGAACACACGAATGCTCTCACCTTTGTTGATTTGGCCGTTATAGGTATGCCATAACTCAGGACGTTGATTCTTAGGATCCCAGGTGTGGTTCTTATCACGGAAAGAGTAAACACGTTCTTTCGCACGTGATTTCTCTTCGTCGCGGCGTGCACCGCCAAAAGCAGCATCAAAGCCGTACTTATTGAGCGCCTGCTTCAAACCTTGAGTTTTCATGATATCGGTATGCTTCGACGAACCGTGGACAAATGGGCTACAACCCATCGCCAAACCCTCAGGGTTTTTATGTACCAACAATTCAAAGCCATATTTTTCCGCCGTACGATCGCGGAACTCAATCATCTCTTTGAATTTCCAGTCCGTATCAACGTGCAGAAGTGGGAAAGGAATTTTACCAGGGTAAAACGCCTTACGTGCAAGGTGTAGCATCACAGAGGAGTCTTTACCGATCGAATACATCATGACCGGATTATCGAACTCTGCCGCCACCTCGCGAATAATATGTATGCTTTCCGCTTCCAGTTGCTTGAGGTGGGTTAATCGTTTCGGATCCATCTCTTTCTCCATTGCTATTATTCGCCAGCCGCAGCAGGCAAGGATGAATATGGGGTTGCTACCTGTTCAAACCAGGCAAGCTTGTCAGCTAAGCGCACCACTTCACCCACGACGATTAACGAGGGTGATTCGGCGTCTTTAGCCAGATCCGCCAGTTGGTCCAACTGACCGATTTGTACTTTCTGTTGTAAATGCGTACCGCGCTCAATGATGGCGACTGGGGTATCTGCACTGCGACCATGAGTAAGTAACTGCGCTTGAATATGGCTTGACTTCATTAACCCCATGTAGATCACAAGGGTCTGATTGCCACGCGCCAACGTTGTCCACTCCAGATCATCACGATCCGCTTTCAAATGACCGGTGATAAACATGGCACTCTGGGCATAATCACGGTGAGTCAGTGGAATACCGGCATAAGCCGTCGCCCCTGCTGCCGCGGTGATGCCCGGAACAACTTGAAATGGCACACCCGCGTCAAATAAGACTTCTAACTCTTCACCACCGCGCCCAAAGACAAAAGGGTCTCCCCCCTTTAAACGCACAACACGCTTTCCTTCTAGGGCATGTTCAACCAACAAGCGGTTCGTTTCCTCTTGTGGCACACTGTGATAACCCGCGCGCTTACCCACACAAATCAACTCTGCGTTATCGTGGATAAGGGACATGATTTCATTCGACACAAGGTAGTCATACAGCACTACTTCCGCATCTTGCATTAACTGCAATGCACGCAGTGTCAGCAAGCCCGGGTCGCCAGGACCAGAGCCAATAAGTGCAACGCTCCCTTGCGACTGAGGGCGTGAAGGAATGAGCTTGATCGCTTTATTAATAAACTGACGAATATCTGCGCCTGCTTGAGAAAAAAGCGAACGCGACTCGTCTGCTGCTCGTTGTTCTGAGTGCGGAGCGCGTTGAAATTGTGATAGCAGGGGCAGAAAATCCATAAACAGAGCCTCATCCATTAAGATGAAGACACTATAGGAGGATGGCGATATTACCTGAAATTCTAAAATTTCATTTTTTATGCTTTTTTGTTTTACGTAACAACGAGTCCCCGAGCAAAAACACAAGACCCATACATATCAACAACTTAGCAAATCACCGAGCGACACCAATCAGACTTGATGCTAACTACCAGCTATGAGACATAACCAGTTCTTCTAAGAAAAACAGTGTGCTAGTCACATTCTGTGCCTAACGCGCTTCATAACGTCTTTTCTCCTCGACAAACATCTTGCCTCCATGAACCACAACCTCTGTATTTTGAAACCTCTTTTCATTTTGGTATAGAATACGGCCTTCATAACGAAAGGAGTCGACGATGAAATGGCAAGCCTACACTTTCTCTCAGCTTAATACTGAGCAACTACATGCCCTGATTAAGCTGCGTATCGACGTGTTTGTTGTTGAGCAGAACTGCCCCTATCCAGAATTAGATGGGAACGACACTCGCGAAGAGGTTGTTCACCTTCTTGGTTACCAAGCAGGCAAGCTCACCGCCTATCTCCGCGTACTGGGCGCGGGCATCACCTACGAGACTGTCAGTATTGGTCGTGTCATCATCGCCCCACACGGACGAGGTAAGCAATTAGGTAAGCCTTTAATGGAGCAAGGCATCGCTGTCGCACGATCTCACTTCAACCCCGCAGTGATCACCATTGGCGCTCAGCATGCTTTGATCGACTTTTATCGTCAGTTTGGTTTTGAAGCTTGCTCAGAGCCTTACTTGGAAGATGACATCCCGCATATTGATATGCGATTAACTTTGAAGAAACTGGAATGACCTCAGCAACACAACGCGCAATTGCATTACTTATCCTCGCTAACCTGCTCGCGTCATTCTCTGACGTGTCACTAAAAATACTCGATGGCAACGTGCCTACTTTCCAATATGTCTTTATTCGCCAACTGCTAAGTACACTCTTGTTGCTACCTTTTTGGCTAAAACTTCCGAAACAACAACGCTACCAAGGCTGCTGCAAAATCGCCTTCACCCGCGCGCAGGTTATCTTGATAGGAAGCGCTTGCGCGATGGTCGCCATTACTTACCTGCCACTCGCGACAGCCAACGCGATGTTCTACGTTGGCCCATTGATGATGTTGCCACTCTCACTTGTGTTGTTGAAAGAGCCGCCACCTCTCGCCAAAGTGATTGCCACCGTTATTGGATTTATGGGCGTTTTACTCGTGCTTCGCCCGAGCCACTTTCATTGGGCTGCGATTGTTGGACTAGGCAGCGCATTGGGTATGGCGTTAGGAAACATACTGATTCGCCGCCTACCACAAGAGCAGCCTTTAGTTTCTACCCTGTTTTGGACGGGTGTCATGACCCTCCCTGTGTCTCTGATTATTGCAATTGCGCAATGGCAGCCCATTACCCTGACGCAGGTAGGATGGATTATGGCGATTAACCTTTTTGTACTTGGCTACCATGCGCTTGCTGTTATCGCTTACAAGGAGGTAAACGCAGGGAAAATTGCCCTAGCCGAATACTCGGGCCTTGTCTTCGTCACCCTGTTTGGTGTGATGTGGTTTGACGAAATTCCGGATGCCATCACTTTCGCGGGAATCTTGCTCATCGTCATTCCCATGATGCCTTTACCTTGGCAGCGTTTGCGCGGGCTTCTCTTTCATAAAGCCACCGCCGCAGAGAAGCCTACTCTCTAAATCAAAACAACGAAGGCCACAAATGTGGCCTTCGGCATTGCTCGTCTTTGGGTGATAAGTCTAACGATCACTGCGGAAAAAACTGCCATCAGATAGACGCACATACATCACTGGCTCTTGACCGCTCCGTTCAATCTGTAACACGTCTAGCTCACCTGACTCCGTCTGTTTAAAGCGCAAAATCTGTCCTGCTCTAACACGACTGATCGGCTTATCATCCCCTTCAATAGCTGCAATCGCGTACAAATCTTTCAAAGGGAGTCCCTTGCTGCGAAAAATTGCCGCGAGCGTTTGTCCATCCGCAATCTTATGCTGCTGCCAATCGGTTGAAATAGGACGAGCTGGCGCAACACTTTCTGGCTTGGATGGTGCTTCAACCATTTCTGTGACGGAACGCGCGCCTTCTGTTTGCACAGGACGCTGAGGCGATGCCGGTTCAGTCACTGTTTCTTCAGGTAAATGAATCGGCACATTGCGGCGAACCTCTTCTTGAACCTCCGGCCCTTTCTCTCGACTTGGCCAGAGCAATAAAATCAGCACTATTGGGACTAAAACCACCAAGACTCGGCGATGTAGCAAGGGGATATAACGCGCCACCTTATCCCAAATAAAACCAAACTTATCACCAACACGCTTCGCCACCGCGGCGCAAGAACGCCAACCACTTTCAATACTGGCACGCCATGTAAATTGCGAGACTTGAGGGGATGTTTTGACCGGTTTACGGCGCTTGGCTTGACCCATGCGTTCTCCCTTGGATCTTAAAAATCAGAGACAATAAAAAGTATGCTCGCCGAAAAGCGAGAATCACAGTATACCTAGGCTAATGATGAGTTCCGTTATTTCTCTGTGAAAAATGAACCTACAGCAAAAAACCGTGTAACGCAGAGGTATTAGACGACGTTTTATGCGAAAAGTTTACCGAGTCTACATTTTCACCAACACGTATAACAAGCAAACCCGCCCCTTTTGACCTCTGACGCAGAATAGTGCCTTTACATGACGTAGGTTTTCCGAAGTGTCGCCAGAGGAAATTGGAACTCAGCACACTTTTGCATGTAAGTGGCACAGTCCTTCCCCTAAGCCAAGGCTACACCTTGATGTGGCGCGGGTTTAGCTGCTATCCTCGACATTTCATACCTCAAATAAAGAAGAGAAATTATGTTCGACGTAAAACTGGACACCGTTGAAACTAAAGCTAGCTACGGCATCGGTCTACAAATGGGCCAACAATTGGCGCAAAGTGGTCTGGAAGGCCTGAATGTTGCGGCAATCGCAAAAGGTATCGCAGCTTCTCTAACTAATGAGATGCCAGAAATCGAAGTTGACGAAATCAACAATGCGCTACGTGATCTTCACGAGCGTGCTGAAGCGGCTCGTCAAGAAGTAGCTAAAGTGGCAGCGGCAGACGGTGAAGCATTCCTAGCAGACAATGCGCTACGTGAAGAAGTCACTGTACTTGAGTCTGGTCTACAGTACGAAGTGCTAACTGAAGGTACTGGTGAAGTACCATCAAGCGACAAAACAGTTCGCGTACACTACCACGGCATGCTAACTGACGGCACTGTATTTGATAGCTCTGTAGAGCGCGGTCAGCCTGCTGAATTCCCTGTGACTGGCGTTATCGCTGGCTGGGTTGAAGCACTACAACTAATGCCTGTCGGTTCAAAGTGGAAACTCTACATCCCACAAAACCTTGCCTACGGTGAGCGTGGCGCTGGCGCGGCGATTCCTCCATTTGCAGCACTTGTATTTGAAGTTGAGCTACTGGATATCCTTTAATCCTCACAGTGATACTTTATTAAGAAAAACGGCACTTCGGTGCCGTTTTTAGTACTAAAAGCCAATTAGGTATTTTAATGCCGCTGATATACAGTTAAGTTATCTCTATTCACAAGGAGGTAACATCATGAAATACACTACCTTAGCTGTCCTTGCTAGCCTAACTCTACCTGTACACGCTTTCAGCTTTGACGATGCACTCAAGCATGTTGATGAAGAAACCGTTTCAACTGCATCAAGCCTGCTCGATAAGGGTCTCGCCACACTTGATAACAAAGCCACAGAAGCCAGTCCTCTCGTTTCTCTACTCAGTGACCAAATCGATGTATCCCCAACCCAAGCGGCCGGTGGTGCAGGGGCACTATTAGCGCTCGCTTCAAACAGTCTTGGCAATACACAAGGCAATGAATTAACTGCGCTTATCCCGGGGCTGGATAGCCTGACATCTGCCATCCCTTCAGAATACGCTGGCGTATTAGAAGGCGCAAAAGGCTTGAGCAACGTGATGTCAGCTTTCGATGCGCTTGGCATTGATCCTGCGTTAATCAGTCAGTTTGCCCCCATCATTTTGCAGTACCTTGGCGATCAAGGCGCGACCCAAGGTTTGTTGGGCTCATTAACGAGTCTATGGCAACCTGCGTAAACCGATTCGACGTTGTTGCGGCAGCAACGCGCAAAAACAAAAGGGAAGCATTCGCTTCCCTTCAGATTGATGACGAACCCCGCTTTTTAAGCGGGGTTCTTTTTTGGAAGCGACCGTAGGTCGCGATCGCGATATTTTTTGCTATGTCGTGCGCAGAAGTTTCCGTTCATTACATAGGCATACAGAAGCAAGTATTTGCCTCATTTCTGCCATGTTTAAGCCTATTTTTCGGAGATAGTTCATCACCAGCGCTATCTTCTTGATGTTTTGGGCTGCCGCTGCCAACCAACATTGCATTTGCACATTGGCTAGACCGCGGAAGCGAGCATAACGATGACCGTGATGTTGCTTAGCGTCTGCAAAGCTACGTTCTACTGTTTCACTTCGACGTCTATAAGTCTTCTTGCCGTAGGAAGAGAGCCGCATTTGGTTTGCCCTCTCTACTGCGTCACTATAGATATGCCGTGTAATCACTTTCTTCATATTTCTGCTTTGAGTACAGTCATCCCTCATTGGACAGAACGCACATTCTTTGGGGGCTGAGTGGTATTCTCGATACGCATCGCGTGAGGTCGTTTTATAAAGCAACTCCTGACCATTCGGACATTGGTAGCTGTCTCTTTGCGCATCGTAAGTAAAGTGTTTCTTTTTGAACGTATTTTTCGTTCTAGATGGACGTCGATAACCGAACACGCCAAGAATAGCTCGACGTTCAAGTGACTCCGCCACTGGAGCAGTAAAGTAGCCCGCATCCAGTCCAACAGCTATCGGGTTCAATTGGAATGTGGCAAGCGTGTAATCTAAGCGTTGAACGTAAGGCTGTGAGTCATTGATGTTACCCGCGGTGGTGTAGGTATCGAGAATAATTCCGTGTTGACCATCAACGGTTCGATGGTCGAGATAAAAGAAGCCTTGAGGCTTATTATCACGAGTCATGAAGCCACTCTCTGGGTCAGTGGTGCTGGTTTTAGTATTCTTTGTTTTTGGCTCTGACTCCCGAGCCTTAAGTGGCTTCTTACCTGCTTTTCTCGGTCTAAAGCGACGTCTTCATCCAGCATATCAAGATAGGTACTGGCACGAACCGCCGTGACTTTATTGGTGTGTTTATTCTTGTTGGCGTTCGCTTTGAGATGAGTACTGTCCGTAAAGAGCTCTTGACCCGCGACCAAGCCTTTCGACATGGCTTGCTCTACGATATTGATAAAAATACGTTCGAATACATCCGTGCCATTAAAGCGACGAATGCGGTTCTGGCTGAGAGTAGAAGCGTGAATGACTTTCTCTGTTAATGACATCCGCAAGAACCAACGGTAAGCGACATTCACTTCAATCTCTTTGACGAGCTGACGCTCACTTTTTATGCCAAAGATGTAGCCAAGTAAGATGATTTTGAAGAGGCGGACAGGGTCAACAGGTGGGCGTCCATTATCTTTACAGTAAAGATGAGCGACTTCATCTCGAATGAATTCGAAGTCGATAGCATTATCGATTTTACGCACTAAATGGTTTTTAGGAACTAACTGTTCCATCGTCACCATTTCCAGTTCGTATTGTTGCGGAGTAGGCTCTTGAAGCATAACGGAGTGTCCATATTTCGATACCCCTATTAGATCAAAGGTCTAGCTCGAAAGCTAGACCTTTGTCAGCAGTCTGAAGGGAAGCATTCGCTTCCCTTTCTTATTCGCAATGTTATCGTTATCGACAATTAAATACCTTCGCCGTCACCTTTGACATCATCTTCATGCAAGCCACATTCTCGTTTCAAACCGAAGAAGCGTGTTTCTTGCTCTGACATACCCGGACGCCATTTTTCCGTGGTATGGACATCACCCACGGAACGATAGCCCTGCTCAAACAGTGGATGAATGGGCAGATCATGCTGCGCTAGATAGTCGTCCACATCTTGCTTGCTCCAGTCAATCACAGGCAAGAATTTAAACAAACCATTCTTAATCGCCAGAATCGGTAAATTCGCTCTAGAATCAGATTGCTCACGGCGTAACCCGGAGAACCACGTCCCCACATTCAGTTCATCCAATGCGCGACGCATGGGCTCTACTTTATTGATGCGGTTATACTTACTGATCCCATCCACCCCTTGTTCCCACAATTTACCGTAGCGCGCTTCTTGCCATGCCGCACTTTCGCGCGCCTGATAGACATGCAGATTCAAGTTCAGCTTCGTCGTCAGTTGATCGATAAACTGGTAGGTTTCTGGAAACAGGTAGCCCGTGTCAGTCAAAATAACAGGCACATCAGACTTCACCGATGTCACTAAATGCAACATCACAGCGGCTTGGATGCCAAAGCTAGAGGCGAGCGCAAACTCGCCTTGTAGGTTTTCAAGCGCCCACTCAACTCGCTGAGTCGCCGACAACGCTTCTAACTCTGCATTCACTTCTGCTAAGGCAAGGATTTGCTCTACCTTAGGTAAAGCCAGCAATTCAGCCAGTTGATATTTAGGCATAGAAATCCCTCTTCGATACTTTAACTTCTGCAATAATGCCCGCGCGAATTACGTAATCACCAAACGCTTCGTTCCCTTCGCGTTCCGATGACCAGCGGCCAATTAATTCATCCAACTCTTCTAGGATCTGCTTGTCAGTAATGTTCTCTTTGTACATTTTAGGCACACGCGTCCCCGCGCGGTTACCCCCTAAGTGCAGGTTGTAACGCCCCGGCGCTTTACCGACTAACCCCACTTCCGCCAACATGGCGCGACCACATCCATTCGGGCAGCCAGTAACACGTAGGATTATATTGTCGTCTTGCGGGACTTCATGCTTCTCAAGCAGACCTTCTACGTCAGTGACAAACTCAGGTAGGAAGCGTTCTGCCTCAGCCATGGCCAATGGACAAGTAGGAAAAGCCACACAAGCCATCGAGTTTTTACGTTGCTCAGACGTGTTGTCATCCATCAAGCCGTGTGCACGCGCAATTTTCTCGATCTTCGCTTTTTGCGATTTCGGTACGCCCGCTACGATAATGTTCTGATTCGCTGTCATGCGGAAGTCACCCTTGTGTACTTTCGCAATCTCAGCCATCCCCGTTTTCAAAGGCTTGCCCGGGAAGTCCAGCAGACGGCCATTTTCAATAAACAGCGCTAAATGATGTTTACCATCAATGCCTTCAACCCACCCGATACGGTCACCACGCCCGGTAAACTCATAAGGACGGCTCGCTTCAAACGCGATCCCCGCACGCTTTTCCACTTCGGCTTTAAATACATCAATACCGACGCGATCCAAGGTGTACTTGGTTTTTGCATTCTTACGATTGCTACGGTTACCCCAGTCGCGCTGTGTCGTGACCACAGCAGCCGCAACATCCAGTGTTTTCTCCAATGGGATGTAACCAAAATCATCCGCTTTACGCGGGTAAGTGGCTAAGTCACCGTGTGTCATCGCCAACCCACCACCGACAAGCACGTTAAAACCAACTAGCTTGCCTTCTTTGGCGATCGCAACAAAGTTCAAGTCATTCGCGTGTACATCCACGTCGTTTTGCGGTGGAATAACAACGGTTGTTTTAAATTTACGTGGCAGATAGTTATCCCCAAGGATCGGTTCTTTATCTGTCTCTTCTACCTTTTCACCATCGAGCCAAATTTCCGCATAGGCGCGAGTTTTAGGCAATAAATGCTCAGAGATTTTCGCCGCCCACTCGTAGGCTTCTTGGTGAAGCTCAGACTCGACTGGGTTAGACGTACACAGCACGTTTCGGTTAACGTCACCTGCCGTTGCAATCGCATCAATACCAATGCTGTTGAGCGTTTGATGCATCAATTTAATGTTTGGCTTCAACACGCCGTGAAACTGAAATGTTTGGCGGGTTGTCAGACGAATACTGCCGTACAGCGAGTGTTCTGCTGCAAACTTATCAATCGCCAACCATTGATCAGGCTTGATCACACCACCCGGCATACGGGCACGTAACATCACATTGTGTAGTGGCTCAAGCTTTTGCTTAGCACGCTCACCACGGATATCGCGGTCATCTTGCTGATACATACCGTGGAAACGGATTAACTGAAAGTTATCGCCTTTAAATCCACCCGTAATACGATCTTGCAGATCTTCTTCGATCGTACCACGCAGGTGGCGACTCTCCGCTTTCAAGCGCTCGTTATCAGATAGTGGGCCGAGCACTTCGCCCAAAACTTCTTGTTGTTGCTTGCTCATTAGTACACGTCCTTCTGGTAACGTTTCGCTTTACGGAGATCGTTTAGGAATGTTTCAGCATCTTCACGGCTCTTACCACCTTGCTGCTCAATCACAGTCACGAGGGCATCATGGACATCCTTCGCCATACGTGTCGCATCACCACACACATAGACATAAGCGCCATCTTGTAACCAGTTCCAAACTTGCTCAGCTTGCTCGAGGATGCGATGTTGAACATACACTTTCTCGGCTTGATCGCGACTAAAGGCCACATCAAGCTGGCTCAAAATGCCTGATTTCAGGTACTTCTGCCATTCCACTTGGTAAAGGAAATCTTCAGTAAAGGTACGGTCACCAAAGAACAACCAGTTTTTCCCTTCCGCATCACGATTATCACGTTCTTGGATGAAGCTACGGAATGGCGCGATACCAGTACCTGGACCAACCATGATCACTGGCGCATTATCGTCTGCTGGAAGCTTAAAGTTGTTATTGTGTTCAACGAACACTTTCACTTTGCCACCCTCTTCGACACGGTGTGACAAGTAAGAAGATGCGCCACCAAAACGTTGCTCATCCCCTTTTTCAAACTCAACAACACCCACAGTCAAATGGACTTCGCTATCCACTTCTTCTTGGCTTGAAGCGATAGAGTATAGGCGCGGTGTTAACTTACGCAGTAGACCCACAAGCTGTTCTGCACTCAACTTGGTTTTCTTCTCAGCGAGCACATCGACAACTTGGGTGTTGTTCGCATAATCACGTAGCTTATCTTTATCTTCCACCAGCTTTTGTAGCTTCTTGCTACCGGATAGTTCCGCATACTGCGTCACTTGCTGAGGGTTGGCAGACGTGATTTCAAATTTTTCTATCAAGGCTTGACGCAGTGGCAATGTATCGTTGCCGACTGTCACTGATTCATCACCCTTTAAGCCCGCTTTCGCTAGAATCGCATCAGCAAGCGCAGGATCATTCTCATACCATACACCCAGGGCATCACCCGGTTGGTAAGACAGATCCGAACCATCAAGATCAATCTCAATATGACGCACATCTTTGCCTGAGCTACGGCCAGTAATTTTCTGGCTTACCAAAAACTCCGCTTCAAATGGGTTCTGCTTGTTGTAAGCAGAAGCGATCGGCGCAGCACTTGTTTGGCCGACAGGAAGTGTCACCACTTCAGCTTGCGCTGATGCCAACGCGTCTTTTAGGAAAGTAATTGCTGAAGCGCACCATTCATCGGCAGGTTGCTCATAATCCACATCCAAATCTACTCGGGGTTGGAACGGTGTCGCACCGAGCTTAGAAAGGAAGCTGTCAAAGTCTTTGCCTGTTTGGCAGAAGAACTCATAACTTGAATCACCTAAGCCGATCACGGCGTACTTCAAGTTAGGAAGTTTTGGTGCTTTCTTTGACTGCAAGAATTCGTGCAGTTCAATGGCGTTGTCGGGTGCTTCACCTTCACCATTGGTCGAGGCAACAATCACCACATACTGCTCTTTGGCTAGATTTTTACCTTTGTAATCATCTGCCGAAAACAGTTCAACCTCGATACCTGCAGCAGCTGAGTCTTCTTTCAGTTTCTCAGCAACACCTTTGGCATTCCCTGTTTGCGAGGCATAGATAATGGTGAGCTTGCCCGCAGGTTGAGCAGCAGGTGCAGTAGCAACAGGCGCTAACCCAGCTTGCGCAACGGGTTGACCTGCGGTTTGCGTTTGACTAAGTCCCCAGAAATAACCACTCATCCACGCTAACTGTTGTGGCGAGAGTTCGGCGACGGTTTGTTGTAATTGACCCAATTGTTGGTCATTTATTGGACTGGCTAGAGCCGAGAGTTCCTTTGGTAACATGACACGACGATCCCTATACATTGCGTGAGGATAGATTAGCCATTTCACCAAATAACAAGAAAGAATAGATAAGCATGTTTTATAACCTTTTGTTTGGTCAGGTTACGTACTCATTCCTCCTTTTCCGCACTAAAAAACATGCGCTCATCGCTCAAAAATCATCCGCTATACGCACTTGCTGAAATCCTACCGCGAGCGCATTTTCAGTTGCTTGATCAATATCGTGATAGCACTTTTCAACCCCAGCAGCGTCTGTTAGAGGTACAAAGCCGCCACGTCGATGACGAAATTCGACAATCCAACCGTCTGCGCTCAACGAAGGCTCGACAACCGCTTCCACCAGTTCATGGGAGGTGTACAAGCGCTGTAACTCTGTCAACGTCATACCTTTGCTCACTTTCGTTTTTATATTTCTTTTAAATCTGGCTCAGGAGTGAAAAATAGGCAAAAAAAAGCCGCACATTTGTGCGGCTTTTTGTAATCGTATCAATAACGAATCAAAAATCGAATTCAATACCAGCAAATGGGCCACGGTTAAACACTTCACCGTCACCGCTTATCCAATCCATATCATAATCCATTGCGCGGTATCCAGCGCGAAGCTTCATGTCAAACGCGTACATACCGAAGCTATACATCACACCCGCCTGGCCATCGACCATGCTGGTTTTATTGAAGCTACTGAAGTTAAGATCAGTAAAAATAGTCAAGTTGGTCGCTGGAATACCAATTTCTACATTGCCATAAACGCCAGGTTGCCAGTCACTAAACTGCTGCGTGTTAAAACGACCGCTGCTTAGGTTGGCAATATTTAGGCCCAAATCGAAACTGATAAGATCGTTATCTAAAATCTCATAATACGCGGTGATATCCGTTTGATTAAACGCGATACCACGTGTATCCAAGTTAGTTTGGCGTAAACGTACATTGGGTACCAGAGGAATGAAATGCTCTACTGCGACATAGAAGGAGCCTACTGCATCATCACCTGATTTTACATTATTGACTTTGGCGTCCATACCCCAAAAATCAGCGCCTACTTTCGCGCCCAAAAACATATCCGCTTGAGCAGGTAAAGCGGCGACTAAAGCTAACATTGCCAGTGAGAATTTTTTCATTCGGTCATCCCCCAAAATTAATGGCTGCGACTATAGCAGACAGGAGACAACATGACTATTGAAGTGGGGAAGTTTCCCCACAAGATCACCGACGATAGCGGTTACGACAGCGGTAGCGTCCATAGTACATGCTCGGCTGCGGGTTACGTTGACGAACTAACCAAACAACCAACCACACCGCAAGCAACCAAGGTAACAATTTGAATACGACGCCGATCATACCTGCTAATGCCATCACGAAAAAACCGACCGCTAAGGCAATGAGCAAACCAACCAGACTAATTCCGGTGACAAACAGCACACCCGCAAATCCAAGTACAAAAAGAAACTCAACCATGACTTACCTCGTGTTTAACTGATGAATAGTGTTTTCACTTTCCTTACTTGTTATCAAGAGGCATGCCAAAATTTAAGTTATTGATTTTAAATGGATAACAAAAAAGCCTCATCGTTTAGCGATGAGGCTTTCGTCAAATTAGCCAAGTAAATGGTAAAAATTACACATCCAGTTCTGCTGGAATCTTCGCTACCGCAGCCTCTAATACTTCAATACCAGCGCCTGGCTTATGAGCATTCTCACTAATGTAGCGACGCCACTGGCGCGCACCAGGCATATTCTGGAACAAGCCAAGCATATGCCGAGTAATATGGCCCAAATAGCTTCCTTTACTGAGCTGAGCTTCAATGTAAGGGTACATTGCTTCGACGATAGCACGACGTTTCATGACTTCCTGCTCAGCACCAAACAAGCGCTGATCGACTTCCGCCATCAAATACGGGCTTTGATATGCCTCGCGGCCAATCATCACACCATCCATATATTTGAGATGTTCTAGCGCTTCATCCAATGACTTAATGCCACCATTGATCGCCATCGTTAAATGCGGGAAATCTTTCTTCAATTGATAGACACGAGGATAATCCAATGGCGGGATTTCGCGATTTTCTTTCGGGCTTAAGCCGCTCAACCACGCTTTACGGGCATGGATTGTAAACATGTCACACTGACTTTTCTCATGGACAGTCCCGACAAAATCCACCAAAAACTGATAAGAATCTTGCTCATCAATACCGATTCGCGTTTTAACCGTCACCGGGATATCAACCACATCGCGCATGGCAGAGACACACTCCGCTACTAGCTCTGGTTCAGCCATCAAGCACGCCCCAAATCGGCCATTCTGCACACGATCAGAAGGACAACCCACATTGAGATTTATCTCATCATAACCACGCTCTTGTGCCAACTTGGCGCAGTGAGCAAGATCGTGTGGATTTGAGCCGCCCAACTGCAACGCAACCGGGTGTTCCTCATCGTTGTACGCAAGGAAGTCCCCTTTTCCATGAATAATCGCCCCAGTCGTTACCATCTCGGTATACAACAACGCTTCTTTACTCATTAAACGATGGAAGTAACGGCAATGTCTATCCGTCCAATCGAGCATCGGCGCAACAGAAAAGCGCTGCATTGGGAAATTCGCTGAATTCGTTGATTTATCTGTATTCATAGGGGTTTAGCTTGCTCTCTAAATTGCCAAGAGTAACGTTGAAATGCTATAAATTACCTAACGCGGTACGCCTTTAGTACGCCCAATAACGAGGCGTACGGTACACCTCAAAGGGGAAAGTAATGGCATCGTATAGTATTCAAAAGCGCACGCTAGCAAGCGGCGAGTTACGCTACAAAGCGACGATTACGGTCAAAAAATTTGGGAAAATTGTACACCGATTCGCAAAGACTTTCAGGAAAAAGCAGCTCGCTACCGCGTGGGCAAAGAATCAGGTCAACGAGATTGAGGAAAATGGCGTTAACAGTCAACGTACTACGTCAATCGCAGAGTTGCTAGATTTGTTCATGAGCGAGGCGCACCTTTGGGATAACACGGGGCGTACCAAACAATATGTGATTCGAATGCTACGTGATTGCGATATCGCGACTGTAAAAAGTAACGAACTCACAACGCGAGACCTCATTACCCATTGCCAAAATCGCAAAGCAGCTGGAGCTGGACCAGCGACGATTTACCACGATGTTGCCTACCTTCGAAGCGTGATGAAGAAGGCCAAGCCCGTGTTCAACATTGACGCCAATTATTCTGTTTTTGATGAGGCAGTACCGATACTTATCGAGATGCAGCTAGTAGGCAAAAGCCAGAAGCGCACTAGGCGACCAACAGAGGGCGAGCTGGACAAACTCAGGGAAGGACTAAAACAACGCGAGGGGTTTCGCCCAAACGGGAGTACACGCATTCCTTATCTCGATATTCTGGAATTCTCGATACTCACTTGTATGCGAATTGGTGAAGTGTGTGCGCTACGTTGGGAAGATCTTAACGAAGAACACAAGACCGTGTTAGTTAGAGATCGCAAAGACCCGCGCAAGAAAACAGGGAATCACATGATCGTGCCGCTACTGGGTGACTCTTTCGACATCGCGTTAAAGCAACCCAAGCAAAGTGGACGCATTTTCCCTTATAACTCGCGTTCGGTAACCGCAGGCTTTCAACGAGTACGCAACGCATTAGGGATTGAAGACTTGCGATACCACGACTTAAGGCGAGAAGGGGCAAGCAGATTGTTTGAGGCGGGGTACAGTATTGAAGAGGTTGCGCAAGTCACAGGACACCGGAACCTGAATATTCTGTGGCAAGTTTACACGCAATTGTTTCCTCACAAGCTCCATGAAAAACAACAGGGCGCATAATGCGCCCTACTCTTTAATGACTTTTGGCTTTATCCACGCCACGATGAGCAAGGTTGTGACGCCCACTGCGACTTGCCAGCCAAACTTATTCAATGTCATTTCTTTTTCGCCTTCACAACACGGCCACCCTTAGCGTAACGGTAACCCTTTTTTAGTCGACCAGTTTTGCTATTGACGCCCACCGCTGAACGGCGGCGTGTTTTGCTGCGTTTCTTTGCCATATGCAATCCTCTGTGCAAGTTCCTTTTCAAGTTTGAAGCAGTACATAGCGAGTTTCCCTATGCCCCATGTATTACCGATTATCATTAGAAAAAGCAGGATATCCGGTGCAGAAAAACCCAACGCGAGAAGGCTAGACGCTGCCGCTTGCTCCATACTGTCCCCGTTATTGTTTTTCGTTACGTAACGTGTCCCAGATGCCGACACCCAAACCAATCACCGCCGGAATGGCGCCGCCCACTTGAGCGCCGTTCTCACCAATGGTGACAGTCACCAACTCGCTATTACCTGTTAGCAGCCCACCGATAGCCCCAGCGAGTAGGAGTAATCCGGTGCGTGTGCTGCTCTGTTTCAAATGCTTAAACATTGGCTTTCCTTATGCCATTGCGACGCCAGCGCGCGCGGTATCCATGTCGTAGTAACGCCCCACTTCCATGATGCTCATCGCATGCAACAACTTAGCGACCTGCTCTTTGTTGTACACATCGATCACCTGACCACGGCTAAAGCCAGTCCAGCCACAGACCGAATTAATATAGTGCTCGGTGTTGTTTTCGTTAGACGGCGCCCAACGACTGATAATCCCTGCAACGGTGCTAATACCTTGGCGGTTATACGAACGCAGCACTTTTGTGGCTGCTCGGAAACCGTATTCCGCTGACTTGAAGGTTTCAAAAGCGTTGTCGCGAGAGATCGCAGCCTCGCCTTGCCAATCATTACCCACTCGAATGTTTAGCGGGTTGTTGTTTCGCACGCCGCGAGGCAGTGAGCTATTCGAAGGCAGCACGCTGCCCAGTGGTACGTCATTACGTTTCATTGTCCAGACTCCCAATAAAATCACCGGCACGGTGAATAGTAGAAATTTGCCCATAGCGCCCTACCCGTAGAAACCGCATTTCATGGGATAGCGCGACCAGTAGTACTCAAGGTCAGTCGACGGTGAATCTACGGTGATGACGTTGCCATCAATGCTGGCCGTCGTCGCCGTCGCTTGTGTCGACACACTCGGGCTTATCAATAAGTGGCGATGCGGCTCGGCGATAAACGGCACATTGGGCAGCGCGTAGGTATTCACGCCCGTTTTGTGCAACTTCCCCCAAGTCATCATCGGCGCTTGTGGTGATTCAAACGTCGGTGTTATCGGCTCTTGGCTCGGATTGAAGTAAACCCCCGCTTCACAGAACCACGCACGTTCAAAACTGCCATGGTGACTGGCATCAAACTCAACAAAGAAGGCGTAGTTTTGCCCCGGCGCAAGGTACAAGCCGTGCAACCAGTTGGGGTGATAGACGCGCGGCAGTACGTCATGTTCGACGGTCTGCTCTTTAACGATGCGATTGAACTTCCAATCCTTGTCGAGTGCTATGACACCGAATCGAAACGAATTTTTCACTCGCATATAGCCCGAGAAGTACGCACTAAAGGCGGCGTAATTCACCCCCGGGAACGGCCCATACTCCATGATGTTATCGATACGAAACGGCTGATACAGCATGGCTTTTTCGCTACCGGACAGCGCCATATTGAACACACACGGCTTGCGAATGTTCGTCGCTTCATCAATCAGTGACGAGCCACTGAACACCATGCCCGCTTCGGCATTGGCACCCAAGGTGCCTAAATCGCGGTCGGTCTCGATATTCCAATAAGCAGGTGCAGCAATATTGCGACCCTCCCCGATAACAATGCCAGTGGGGTTGGCAGCTTTGCTGTAAGTGCTTGGTGCATTGAACCACGCAGGACCACCGCCCGGTGCCATGTCATGGCTACGGGTAAAATTACCGTTCATCAGCAAGTTACCGCTGCGAATCCCTAACGCTTCGGCTTCACCGCCGCCGAGATTAATCACCGTCTCGTTAATCGTCTTAATCTGCTGATTAACTTCGATTTCCAAGCCGCCGACATGGTCAGCAAGGAACTCGATTTTGTTGCGTGCATCCCCTGCGGGAAGCTGATTCTTTAAGCTCATCGCATCACCTCAATGATGTGGAGTGTGTCGTTATCCGTTCCGGTGAGTTGCAACTCGCCGAACGTGGCGAGGGTTTGCTTTTCACCCGGTTCAATTGGATAGTCACCAAGAAGGACAGGCGCGGCATTGCTCGACGGCGCTTTGATAAGGACATGTGCACGTGCGCTATCTGCGGCTAAGGTTGCCGCGCCTGACGTTATTGTTAAGGTTTGGGTTTTAACCGACGTCCCGCCAACGGGTTTCGATAACACCGGACTGGTCGCGTAAATCCGCACCGCTTGGCCGTTTTCAAGTTTTATGCTGGGTAAACTCTCAACGGCAACAGGCGGCATCGCCGAAACCACCGTTTCAGGCATTTCAGAGATCACGACATCTGGCATCGTTTCCACCACAACAGGTGGTAGCTTGGCGATCGTCATCTCGGGAATCTCAACCACACTCACAAATTGCCCATCGTTAGGTGGTACATATTCGCCGTAGCCGTAACGCAGCTCGATAGTGCCTTCGACATTCGCCATGTTTTCAACGGTAATGAGGCCGGACAACTGTGCATCTTTAATCTGTGCTCGCTCGGTAAGCTCATACTCACCGCGCTGGGTTCGAATACGCACTTTTCCGGGCGCACGTTCGACATAAATAAATTCCCCTACCGCAGTGAACTGCACTTGTTGGCGCGGGGCTAATATTTGCTTCATCGTCCTTTCACTCCTATCACCACCATTGCCGCTAGCACTGCGAAGATCACCCACTTCATTTGCTCAGACGTGGCGGTTTGTCCGCCGTCGGCCGCAATCGTTGCGAGCTTCATCATGGCGTTGATGTTCTCGGTGTTTTGCGCTGCTTGGTTGCCCTGTAATCCAGCCATATGCGCAAGGTTTTCACTGTTCATCACCATCATGTTGTCAGCGAGTTCAGTCGTGGTAAGCATGGCTTTGCTCACTACATCGTTATTGCCTTGCACATACGCTTGCATTGAATCAGTGGCAAACTCTAAAGCCGCATTAATCGCGCCGTGGTCAGTGGCCGTGAGGTTTAAGTCACCCGCCATGTTTACGCCTGACACGTTGGTGCCGAGGTTGTCACCTTGAAACGCGATGCTGCCGCTCGTGTTGGTTGTCGTTGTCGTGGTATTACTGGAACTTGAACCGCCCTTACCCATGCTTACTCCCTAACACCAAACGGTGAACCGTCTCCCGTTTACCGTCGAACTTGCGTAGCGTTTGCGCTTCAGCAAACCCAAAGCGGTTTAAGATGCGACGCATCCCTTTGCGATAGGTGTGATACTGGATCGCGTCATAACCACACTCACGAATTCGGTCGATGATGAACGGGGCAGCAATCCCTAACCCTTTTCCTGTCATCGCGATGATGTGATAAGTGCTCTCTTCAAAACGCCCGACAAAGCGCAGTGAAACACCCTTGCCCGTGACTTTGTAAAAACTGGCGTGTTGGCCTTCTACCCACTCGCGCAGTAAATCAAACTCCAATTTGGGGGAATCACTACCGTCATAAGCCGGACGCATCGCATTAAGATGCACATTCAAATCTTTCGCACTGGCGCGAATATGGGTGAAATTCATCGACGCCCCCGCGAGAAGCTAATCGCATTCACTTTTTCCGTTGGGAATCGGCGCATGTTGCGACGGTTCAAACGTACAATGCGGTTAACAAACAGATTGCGAGGCTGGCGGTTAACTGGCATTGATTTTCCATGTTTTGGCATCCGTCAAACTCCCTATTTTGCTTTCCACATCAGGTAGGCCAGCAAAGCGATAACTAACCAAATCAGGTAGTCATTGCCGCCCCCAAAATTCACCGCTCCGGTGTTTGCCCCAGCGGAAACATGCGAGTTGGCCGCAGATGGGCCCGCGTGCCCACCCGCCGCATTAATCGGCATGCTGCCGCCTGCATTGTTAATGTCAGGAATTACCATGCGCCGCCCTTGTGGAAGAATTTGAAATAGAAGTACATCAGCGAAAGAATGATCGTGAGGTTCTTCAAGTCGTTAAGGCCATCACCAACGGTCAAGCCACCAAACACGCCCAGTGCTCCCGCCGCTAATACCGCGATAATGAGTACCTGCATGTCATCGCCCCTTCATCGCCAAATATCCCAACCCCGCAATGATGACTGCTCCCATAACGTAAACAGGCATCATGTTGTTACCGCTTTGGGGTAGCGGTGTACCCTGCGGGGTTTGAGGTATCGGCGTGGGCGCACGATGCTGTTCAGGTGACGCGGATTGCAATAAGTTGGCTTGGTTATCTACCCATGCGTTGACGAGGTTTGAGCCCCCATCCACCACGGTATCGAACAAGCCACCCAGCGTTTCGCCTACACCGTCCCAGCTCCAAGAAAAGTCGCTCATTGCGCCCCCTAAGTTATGCGGCGGTCGGTAGTGGTTTCACCTGTTGAACCGCTTCAACGATCACCGGAATGTTGCCCACTTCGGTTTTATCCAGTTCAAACGCCAACTGCATGTTTGCGGCCGTGTTTAGCTGGCCATCGTTACCGAAGCCATAGCGACAGAAGTCCAACGAGAACCAACCGGGGTTTTGTTCGAGGTCGGCGTGTGCCAAGTCGAATGCGTTATCCGCTTTGGTCACGTTGATCTCTTCCAAGTTGTCACGCAGTACGCGGATGCGCTCTACGGAATCGTCTTTGAAGTGAATGCGCTTAATGTTTAAGAACGGGCTGCGCTCTTTCCAATCATGTGGAATACGGCCAGTTTGCGAACATGTCCAAGACAGTTCGTAGATACGCGGCAAGAAATAGCGGTCTTGCTGTGCTGCACCAAGATGAGCACGGGCACGAACAATTGGCGGTGTTACATCAGCAGCTTTACTTTTTAGGGTGACGTAGATGATCCAAAGCTCACCGGGCAGCGTGACCAACTCACCATGACGAACACCCACCTTTGTACGCATGGTTTGATCACCTAGCGGAATGATATAGCGGCCTGCTTCAACGTAGTTTTTACGGTGCTTTTGCAATGCAACAAGCGTTTCACCCGTCACATTGATTTTTGCGTCACCGTTAAGGGTAACTTCAACGCGCTCGATGTCTTTCGGGTCAGTAATGTTAGTGATAAGTTCGATGCCGTAATAAGTAGGGCCAGCCGCCAAACTCAGCATGCTGCGGTTGCCCCAGCCAACACCCTCAAACGGGTCTAGCTCTTTCGGACGCGGGGCGAACGGAGTGGATACCATTTCCATTAGAACCAGCTCCCTTTGCCAAGTTTGTCTTTCACGAAGTCGACGTTATTCGACGCCCAGACCACCGCACAGGCGACGCCCGCAGTGATGGCAACTAACTTGATGGTTGTTTTTTTCATGTGTGCTCTACCGTTGTTGTTTGCAAGATTGCGTGTTTAACGAACGGTAGATACAAGAACACAGTCACAGATGTCTGATAAGACGGTTTAACCTATTAGGTTAGAGGGGTAACCTAATAGGTTATAAATTTAAGTTGGTTTGTGTCATGATCGAACAGTTTACTAACAGAGACTTTGCCTTATTGTTTTCTATTGGGGCCTTCCTAGTATTTATGGCTATGTCGCCAAAATTAAGAAAACTCTTCTATGTTAACCTGATTTATAACTGCATACTAAAGACCCAGATAAAATACTTACTACTATTTTGCACACTGTATACTTTAGTCTGCGTCATAATTCTTGATGCAATAAACTTCTGGACATTCCATCAAGTAAAAAACACCATATATTGGTTTTTCGGTTTTCTACTTGCCAACATTGGAAACATTTTCAAAAATGAAAAAATCAGTCACAGAAAAATAGCAATTCAAAACTGCAAAGCCTTGGTAATATTGCAAATCTGGATAAACACTCACGCATTTTCATTCTTCGCAGAACTATTGCTATTAACATCAATATCTTTCATTGTTTTACTAAAACACATATCAGAAAAAGAGGAAGAAAACAAAAAGTCACCCAGTTTATTGAATGGATACTGGCAACACTTGGTATATTTATTATTTCAGCATCATCAATAAACACACTTCAACACTACCAAAAAGTATTAACCCCAACTTTAATTCAAGACTTTTTAACTCCAATCTTACTATCAATAATGGCTATTCCACTCTTTAAGCTAATTGTTGTCTACGGAACCTATGAACAAACAAGAACACCTTTCAAAGGTGGTTTAAGTAGCCATATCTGCAGGGTCATGGCATTCACTTTCTTTTTATGTGACACTGAAAAATTAAATCAATGGCGGTATCATCTTATTAGAAAGAATGGAGAACCCGGTTTTATTGACTCAATCGTAGCAATTAATAACGTTAGAAAGTCTTACAAAATTCTTGCTACGGAAGGGACACCTCCGCCCAACGCTTGGGCTCCCAGCAAGGCTGCCAAGTTCATGGCAACAAAAGGAATTATAATCGACAAATATAGGCTTATCTCAGGTGAGCTTTGGCAGGGTAGATACGAAAAAGAATTCAATGAAGTGCATGAGAGCTACTTCATTGAGGGGAAAGAAAATAGCATTTATCGATTATCATTAAGTTTTACTATACACGAACGTTCTTTTTCCCCAAAAGACACGTCAACAATAGAAAGTAAAATAAAGCATCTAGTATCTAACTCATCTGGACAGCCTTGCTCTGATTCAATGGTTAATATTGACTCCATATTAAAAATAAAAGCGCCCACTTAAAAATAGAAGACATCAACCTCTATGTAATTTATGAGGATTTCGAGTTCATGAAAACCATAAAGATAAAAGTCAGTTTTTATGCGACAAGGATGTCAACAACCTCATTTATAATTAGCTTATTAGCTATAAACTCGCCCTATTATTATATCTCGCCCCAACTCCTTCAAAACATACTCCCCCGGCTGTAACTTCTGGATTTCAGCAAGGGGGACACCTGTTTCTTCTGAGAGGTACTTAGCATCTTTCAGCCTCGCTTGAACGCCTATCCACTGGTAGCGGCTATTACCAATTATCGTTTTTGGCACTTCCTGCCCACGCTGAAACGCACTGTGGCACTCAATGGCATAGCGACGGCCACCCGTAAAGCACTGACCTAACCGCCCTTCTGCTTTACCAACTCGGTTAGATGCAACTGCGAGTTCTTCGAAGATCGCAGCTAACGGTTTCTTACCATCACCCAATTCCCACACGATCGCGGCGAAGCGCTCCAAGTTAACCGGATTCGGTTCAACCGTGATACCAAACTTAAACGGTTTTGACGAACGGCGCGCGTTTTTAGCAGCGGTGTAAAATTCCATCCAGTTAGTGAAGTGTTTGGTTTGTTGACGGTAGAACTTAATGCCTTTGTAGTCTTCATAAGGATCAAAGAACAAAACCTGTTTAGCCGTCACAAGGTTTAGCTTTTTGATGGCGGTAGTCTTACCGCCAAAGCTGGTTGCCACATAAAACGCATGTTTTAGTGGCAGTTTGTTATTCGGGTTCTTTGCCATTATGCTGCCTCGGTTTCCGCTTCTTGCTCATCATTAGCGGCTTCCAGCGTAGCGAGGTCTTCCGCTTTCAGTTGCTTCAACTTACTGGCTGAACTTCCGACTAACTGGACGGCGGCATACCCGGCGTTGATTTCCGCTTCATACTTGGCGAACCAATCCGGTATCACGTTACCGTACTTGATCAGCAGTGGGCCAAATGCCTCAATGGTTTGCGCTCGCGCGTCATCATCAAAAGCAAAGCGAGGGTGAATGAACATTTTAATCGCGCCTTCAATCCCCATTAGCGCGAGAGTCGCTTCAAACTGCGCTTTCTGAAACGGTTCAACTTCCGGTTCATCCGGTTTACTTTCGGTTAACTCGGTTTCATCCACTGGCGGCGCGTCATCAGCGATGTGTTCCGCGTCGGCTTGGGCTAAATCCTTCAATAAAGCCTGCTCGGATGCGGTTTCAGGGGCGATGGTTTCGGTTACCTGCTCGGTTTGGTTTTCGGTTTGGCTCATGACTGCATTCCTTGTGTCGTTGGGTTAGATTCGGTTTGTTGCGGTTTGTTTTTGGCTTTCACCAACCAAGAAACGGCGCCAATGAGCAACGCAACAAAGCCACCAATCAAAACCGGATTAACCGTTTTTTTCGGTTTAACCTCAGTTGCTTGTTGGGTATCTGTTTCGGTTAGAGCGGTTTGGTTTTCGGTTACCACTTCGGTTTCGACGGTTTCCAGTAACACATCGTCATTGGCCGCTGTCGGCTCGGTTTGGTTTCGCGCTTCCGCTTCGGTTTCAACCATGTTGTGCTTGATGAATTCCTGACGC
This sequence comes from Thaumasiovibrio subtropicus, assembly GCF_019703835.1. NCBI lineage: Bacteria > Pseudomonadati > Pseudomonadota > Gammaproteobacteria > Vibrionales > Vibrionaceae > Thaumasiovibrio > Thaumasiovibrio subtropicus. The sequence goes on from NZ_AP023054.1 coordinate 3,298,709, forward strand.
TCGGCACCGCTGCGCTGGTCTGCACCACATTTGGGGCAAAGCGTGTAGTACAACCCCAAACGGCGTTTGTTTTTCGGGGCTTCACCTTCCGTTGCGGCTTTGTGTGCGCCAACTTGGTGAACCGTACACACACAGCCGCAACCGGGTGTTGAACAGGGTAGGTAACCCACGGTTGGGTTTTTACTTTTGCTCATGCTGTAGTTCCTTGAGTTGCTGTTCCATTTGGCTAACTTTTTGGTTAACCCCTTTCATCCAACGCACCACCGAACGCAGCACAGGGACAGCAGGTTTCAACATCATGTTGCTACTTGCCTTCTCTACCGAGCTTTCTAGCTGGTTGGTGACTTCCATCAGTTCAGTAACTTCCATTTCTCTCTCCGTTGCCCTTTAGTGCAATGACGGGCGCGTGGGCATTAGCGTTGCCCCGTCGAGGTAGTCGCGACAAAGCGCCGCGCAAATATCGTTTTCCCTATCGTGCCAGCGCTCCTCAAATAGCGGCTCACGTAACACGGCCTTCCAGTAGGCGAGCTTTTCCCGCCATCGTCGCCGCTGCTCGGCATAATGCGTCCTCGCTGCATTACGCACTTCTAAGCAGTTATCACCGGACGTGGGCGTCATGCTCCAACCGCGCGCCCCCGCCGCCCACATCAGAAAATCATCCATCTTGTCTTCTGCATCCTCGCCATCAAAATGCAGACAAAACCGATTCTTGGTTGAAGCGAACACTCCCCGCGATTTCAGGGTTTTGCTGTTCTCGCTATAGGCTTCTTGAATGCGTTTGAGCTTGGCGCGGAGTTTGGCGAGTTGGTCGGGCGAATCCTTTTTTTGCTTTAGGACACCGATAGCCCTAATAGTCTCTTCGCGCTTTTTGGTGAGTTTGCGAAGTTGGCGTTCGTAAGGCTTTCGCCACTGTTCAAGCTTGTAACCACACTCTTTGATGATGGCGACCATGTTGTCGGCCTCAAACCGATCAAGACATGTCCAACCGGGCGCGCGGCTCGGTTGAGCGATACCATAGCGATTACCTTTAATGAGCCCTTGGTTTGCGTTTCCGCCTTTCGCGGCATAACCAACGGCTTTGATGATGTAAGTCCCTGCGGCTTTGGGGTTTCGAATGCGCTCTAAATGCACCATGCCTTTGCCCCATAGCCCCTCGATACGTTCCGCCCAGGCATCGAAATGTTCACGTCCCACTTTCCAGTTGGTGAGTAAGTGAATGTGTGGGTTAGGCTCGCCGTCTTCGTTGGCTGGACATTCGGCCACCCAGAGGTAATGCAAATCATCGATTCGTTCTTCGTGCTCGAAGGGTTCGCCGTCTGCGTCTATGCCCTGCCAACCGCGACGAAACATTTTGCGAATGCCATCGATGAAGCGCGACACCTCTTTGCCAAGCGTAGTTTTGCCTTCAAAAATGGCGTTTCGCATTTCTGTTGTGCAAGTGAGGGTTGCGAAAGTGTTGAAGCCTTCATGACACGTTGCGACGTATGCGGCGCTTTCAAAAATCTTACCCACGGCGCGAGGGGTTAACGCATCTGTGTAGCGGTCGCCGTCGTTGGCTTCCGGTGCATCACTCGGTGCCATTTCAACAATGTGCTGTAGACGATATTTCCCTGACCATTCTTGGTGCAGCAATTGAATGGTGGAAACACGGGGCTTCATTTTCGCCCTGTCGGCGCTGTCGTAGAGCGATTCCGGTTGCATGGCCGTCCGGTCGTCAAACTCTTTTACGCCCTGTAGAGAGCGGCGGAGCGCGGTTAATTTGGTGATATGACGCGGGTCTTTATTGCGTGTCGGACTTTTGCGGCCTTGGACAAGCCTATTCTTTTCGGCGCTTTGCGCCGCGCTTCGCGCTAAGATCTTCTCACGTTGATAGGCGATAAATTTTGGATCGGGTTTAAAGGCTTCGGCTTCTTTGCGCGCATAAATTTCAGAATCACGAAAGACGCGATTCATCTCCCACCATTGCTCGTTTGTGGCGAGTTCAACAGGAGGCCCCATAAATCCGAAACCTAAAAAACCAGCATCATAGCTGGCTATATTTCTTTCGATGATATCGGCGGGTTTGACCGCCGATGCAATGTTGAGTAGTTCGTCTTTATTCATCGGCAATCTTTTCAGCTTGCTCGATAACCTTGCCAACATCGAAACCTTCATGCTCGATCAATACAAGAAAGTTGTGTAAGTCGGCCGTGTGGGAAGTCACTAAGTCTTCTCCCACTATTCCGGACAACAGTTGTCGGTTACGATACTCATAGGCAAATTCAAGGAACATTTTAGCCCCTTTATCGTCTTGTATCGCTTCTAACTTCTTAGCCATCTGATAACAGGTCTCTCCAATCTCTCCCGCGTGACGACCGTTATCATCCTGTACCAAGACATGAGTCACCCTTTTCTTTAAATCAGCAATCAAGGTTTCTATCGACCGAGTGAACATTTCCATTTTCGAATTCCTTATCTAAGCCAGAACCACTATCCGCTTATCCCCTTCGCAAGGGATAACCGCGATATTGGTTAACAGCGTGGTTGGTTCGTTACCTGTGAATTGTTGCGCCTCGGCAATGGTGCGGTGATAGTTGGCATGAACCGGAAACGGCACCGCTTGATTAGGTAGAGGCAAACACTTTTCGTTTGAATAGAACTCAACGGTCGCCACATTTACCCCCTCGGATCCAATCAAAAGAGAAAACGACATTATCCGGCTTCTGTTGATAGTCAGTGAGAAACTTAATGCGAATCTCGATATAGCGCTCACCATCGATAAGCATCACACGATCACCCACTTTAAAATTTCGGTCGTTTAGACGAATTTCGAATGTTTTGTCACCGCGAATAATGGCTTCAAGATACTTCGGTTGAATCTTTAACTCATGGACTTGGACGCTCATAACAATCCCTTTTGCGCCTTGAATGCGCGCCGTGCTTGTACTTGATATTCACGGCTGTAACGGAAATCGCAGCCGCCTGTGAGGTTCGAGTGTGCTTTCAGTTGGTGCTTTGCCCTTAGCTTTCTTAACTGCTCAAGCGAACGGGCTTTTAGTGCTGGGTCGAAGTTCTTGCACCCTTCCATGTCAGGACATGGTTGATGAATCGGATGATTCGACATAGCCGCCCCCTGTTAGTGGTTCACCTGTTGCCATTCATGCTTGGCAGCGGCATAACACTCGTCGATGTGTTTTGCTAAATCTTCAATCTTGATTAGCGTCGGACTGCGTTCAGAATCACGCAATTTGAAGGTAGGGACTGGAAAGTCACACGCCTTTACCTTTTGTTCAGCTGTTTTTGGTGTGATGCCAAAGAATTCTTGGCAGACATTTCGAAGCTCAACCGTAGGGCTTCCGAATCGTGCTAGCAGTGCAAAATTTGTGTTCATAACTCACCCATGTAGTAGACTTGAGGTAACTCTAGTCGGCGTCAACGACTTCAAATCACCTGCATTAACCATATGCAGCATTATTGCGGATCATTTTATGAACCGCAATGTTTTTGCAGACATAGGCAGACTTCATGAAGCACATAGATGAACAAATTGAACAGCTAAAAAAAATGACTCAAACCGCCAAGAACGTTGACTTGGCAAGGGCTCTAGAGGTTTCCCCGAAGACGATCCAGTCATGGAAAACGCGGGAAAAAATCCCAGAAGATATTTTCATAAAGGCGAAACGAGTCGCAGAAACGGGTGCAATAACTCCCAAGGGTTACATTGCATTACAGCTGTTTGATATCGAAGTGAGTGCAGGACATGGAGCGCTGGTCGAGAAGGAAGAAGAATCAAGCGCAATGGTATTCAGCGAACGCTATATCCGGCATGAGTTAGGTTTCAACCCTAACGATATTTTCTTAATGCCGATTCGTGGCGATAGCATGAGCCCTACTCTCAAAAACCAAAGCATTGTCATGGTTAACCGTGTGGATGGATTCTCTACGGATGGGGTTTATGTGTTCCGCTACGACGGCCAATTGATGGTTAAACGTCTGCAGTTCTTGCCGGGCGGCATCAAGGTGGTCAGTGATAACACCGCTTATGAAGCATGGGAACTGAGCAAGGAAGATTTGAAAGGCACCGACTTTGAAATCATCGGCGAAGTTGTTTGGTCTGGGCAGAGGATGTGAGTTTCACAGTGTGAAACAGTCCCACATGTGGGACGACAAGATCAAAAAAGGAGCCGTTCGGCTCCTTTTTTAAAGTCTTGTAGCTATTCACCTACAATCGATAGTCTATACTGCTCTGCCCGACCAATAATAATCCTCATGGCTTCCTCATCCTTTTGGAATTCATGACCTTGGGGATCAAGAACAAAGTTAAGCACATAAAAATAGTGGACATCTTTGAACTGAAAGTAAGAGTAGAAAAGTAGAGTATCGCAAACCCTACGTATTTGCGCTTTGTTAATCCATTTATCATACTCAAACTCTGTTTCACCATCAAAGATGTGAACATGATGCAAGTTTTCTATTCCCGCATCAGGCTTAGGAAACTCATTTGGTTTATCTTTGCCAAAGATATCAACAAAAGAACAGTGATCTTTCTGAACATCCTCATCAGGACAGGGAATGTTACCCAAATCCGCACTTTCAGTTTTGTACTCAATAAAGTCAGAGTATAGGTCGTTGAAAGCGTCTTGCTGTTCAGCCTCTACTATGAGACTAGGATTTACATTGAAAACCAGCTTGTGACCGTCATCTTCTGATACGGTCTCTTTAAGATAAATTTCAGCCACTTTAATCCTTATGAGCCACTTTAGTCCTTTTGAGCCACTGCCTTATTCTCTTCTTTCAGTTGAGAAGCTGAAACGCGCATAGCACGAACTGCTGACGCAATACGCAGTGCACGAGGTGCGTTACGCTTACTGACAGAACCATTTTGCTTTACTAATTGTGCCATCTTTATCTCCTGCACCGAGAAGTGCAATTTCGAGAGAATCATCTATTTTAATTGACAGATAGTTTAGCTATTTGAGCTTCGTATCTTTCAGCCGTGCAACCAAACTAATCGCCAATACCTGAGCTTCATCCCACAAGATCGACTTCCTTTGAACGTTTTCTTGCATTTGCAAAGACTCGTTTGATGTTGACCTTTGTCTCGGTCTTCGACGTCCCAGTAACTCGGTGTCCTTGGACGCCGTTACCAATAGCTACAAGTTCCTTAATAGCTTTCTGGGTTGAAGTGCTCATAAGACACCCTCTCGTTCGTCATCAAATAGATAGAGTTATATCTATGCTATACAGTATATATTATCTACCAATTTCGACGCAATTGCGAGCAGTTCAGTGAAACTCATTATTGGTTGATGATTGAAAATGCAGCAGGTAAGATCTTATGGATTAACTCAAAGTGAAACCTTCGAGTCTCAAGACTGCACTAAGCGTAGTGTAGCCAGCTTACAATAGCGATGACAAGTTTAGTAAGCCTGCTTTTCTAACCCTCGCCTCGGCGGGGGTTCTGTCTTTTTAGGCCAAGAAGCTTTTTTTTGGTACTCCTATAGTACTCCTCAACCCTTCTAAACCCTTATATAGCTTGAAAGTGAATCCAATCGAGCATCGGCGCAACGCTAAAACGCTGCATAGGGAATTTAGGGGTATCCTCAGTATTTATCGAGGTTTCAGAAGTATTTAGCATGCGTCGCAATTACCTGTTATTAAATTAAGCACCTTGAAAGTCAGTCTACAGCCCCCTTGGCGCCTTTCTGACGACATTGGAAATAGCTTCCATTACTGTAAAAAGCGCACTTTACCTATCGCGCACAATCAAGACAATGCTTTGTAAATTTCAATTAGGGGGATTATACACCGAGAGTGGTAGACGTCTAAAGCGTAGGCATCGAGAGTAGACTCGGCCAACCACTTCGAGAGCGGCAACATAGCGAGAAGGTGTTATTGTGCCTCTATATCGATAGAAATATCGACGTCAGGGCTGCTTGTCGATCTTCGAGTAAAGAAAGTGTTTCTTTTCCTCAAAACGCATGCTTGAACGACGGTTGGTAAAGATAAAAAAGCACTCGCCCTCATAGGATGGCAATTTCGTCGCTAACTCATAACCCTCCAGAAGAATGCGACTTACAGGCGGCTCATGAACTTTCGTCGTCTTATCTCCTAACACCACCACGTGATCTTTCCCGTAGATTTTTTCATGCTCTGGCAGACCATCACCCAAGAAATCAAGACGATGAAGCATGTATCGAGCACAACGCACCAACTTGTAAAATCGACTCATTTAAGCCACCCGCCAACTAAGAATTACGATATTATCAATACTAACTATAGGGTCTAATCACACGCCACTGAGCACTATAATCACCTAGTTTTATATAAATTAAGAAAGACAGATATTTATGTTTTCGGCATTCTCTTTGGCACAAGCCATGTTCACAGGACTAAAACAGACACACAGGCATTCAGTTTAGAAATGGTTCGCCGATAGAGAGTAAGGATAAGCGTGCTGTCGATGCCATTTTTGCTGACACACCTACACTTGAGTGTATGGGCTGCGATAAGGTATTGGCTTGAAGCAGCACGAATAGTCGATAAAAATTGCGCATTCCAATGCACAATACTGTGTCGCAAAGGAAAAACAACGCGCTGATTTAGCAATAATTCATAACAGCTAACATGCGCAACTTGGTACGGCTCATCTATACTGAAAACGGTGGGAGAATAGAGTGAATGTCTAAGTGTCTAGTACCTATCTTAGGTTTGATTCACATTCTTGTTTACTTCTCTCCCCCCCGAGCTCTGATGCTATGGTAGAATGAGAGACTTACACTGTTTTAGATTTAGAGGTTACATGGGCGAGTCTTCTCAGATTCTCGATAAAGCGCGCCAGCTCTGCGATGAGCGTGGAGTGCGTTTAACGCCGCAGCGTTTTAAAACATTAGAATTGATAATCGAATACGGTCGTTCAATCAGTGCCTATGAACTGTTAGATCTGCTTAAAGTGACTGAACCACAGGCAAAACCACCGACGGTGTATCGTGCCTTAGATTTCTTACTTGAGCAGGGGTTTGTACACAAGGTTGAATCAACGAATAGCTACATTGCATGTTGCTCCTTAGGACACGCAGATCATTGTTCTCAATTATTAATTTGTGACAATTGCGGCTTTGTGGAAGAATGTCACGATAATGAATTAGCTGCATTGTTGCTGAGACGTGCTCAGCATCAAGACTTCAGCGTCAAGCACCATGTGGTTGAAAGCCACGGCGTCTGTCGAAAATGCAGGGACAGCAACTAAAACTTTTTACAGAGATTGAAACGGCCAGATTTAAATTATGCGTGCAGAATTTGTGAATCCATTTTTAGCCTCCCTTTTAAACGTGTTAAAGACCATGGCATCAATGGATCTTGCACCCCAGAAGCCGAGGATTAAGAAAGATGAAGTCGCTCGGGGTGATGTTTCCGGCTTGATCGGTATGGTTGGTCCACAAACCAAGGGCTCGCTTTCCATTACATTTGAGGAAAACCTCGCGCTTGAAATCATGCAGCGTATGCTTGGTGAACGCCCGAACGGTATTAACGAAGAAGTCACTGACATGGTGGGTGAAATCACCAACATGGTAACCGGTGGAGCAAAGCGTATTCTTGCCGAGAAAGGGTATGATTTCGATATGGCAACGCCAGCCGTTGTCTCTGGCCGTGGCCACACCATCACTCATAAAAGTGAAGGCTCTATCATTCTAATGCCATTCGAATCCGAGTTTGGCAGCGCTTACATCGAAATCAGTTTCGATACCTAAGTGTCACCTTTATCAGGCAGCAAACCCTCCCCGCTGCCTGAATATCTGCTGAAGACCTGCTATTAACCACTTCAAAAATAAGAAAAAATCGATCTTCGTCCTATTATCTGTCACAAAAAAATCCTAGACTGGGTCATGGTTGCATATTTTAGTTCATCAAGATGATGAAGATGTAACCTGCTAGGCAAAGCGATTTCGCTTAAAGCAACACCCTACAAGAAAGGAATTTGGAAAAATGAGTAACAAGCAGACTGGTACGGTTAAGTGGTTTAACGATGAGAAAGGCTTCGGATTTATCTCTAGTACAGATGGTAAAGACGTTTTTGTTCACTACACAGCAATTCAAGCCGACGGTCGTCGTACCCTGACAGAAGGTCAAAACGTCCAGTTTAATGTTGTAGATGGACAGAAAGGTCCTCAAGCAAGTGATGTAAGCCCAGCTTAATTTGCGACAACAGAGAATTAGAACAACGCCGCGAATACATCGCGGCGTTTTTTGTTTTAGCTGATTTGAGAGAGCAATTGGCCGCTATCCTGCTGACAACAGCCTTTGGCTATCATGCTCGCCACGCCTTAAACGTATTGATCAGGCCGTTCGTCGAGCTGTCATGGCTCGCCACTTCACCTTCTTCCTTCAACTCTGGCAAGATTTGGTTTGCAAGCTGCTTACCTAGCTCTACACCCCATTGGTCAAAGCTGAAAATATTCCAGATGATACCTTGCGCGAAAATTTTGTGCTCATACATCGCGATCAAGGCACCTAACACCTTAGGCGTTACTTTCTTGACAAGAATCGAGTTCGTCGGCTTATTCCCTTCAAAAACTTTGAACGGTACTAAGTGAGCGACCTCTTCAGCGGTTTTTCCGGCCGCGTCAAATTCCGCTTCTACTTGTGCTTTCGACTTACCAAATGCCAGTGCCTCTGTCTGTGCAAAGAAGTTTGCCATCAGCTTCTGATGATGGTCACCAGTTGGGTTGTGGCTTAATGCAGGGGCGATAAAATCACATGGAATGAGTTTTGTCCCTTGGTGAATCAGCTGGTAAAACGCATGCTGGCCGTTTGTACCCGGTTCACCCCAAATGATTGGCCCAGTCTGATAAGTGACTTCTTCACCATTACGATCCACATATTTACCGTTCGACTCCATATTTCCTTGCTGGAAGTAAGCGGCAAAACGGTGCAAATACTGATCATAAGGCAGAATAGCTTCTGACTCTGCGCCGTGGAAGTTGTTATACCAGATACCCAATAGCGCCAGAATCACCGGTAGATTGTCTTTCCATTCAGCGGTTGCAAAGTGCTGATCCATCTCATGCGCACCTTCCAGAAGCTCGATAAAGCGCTCATAACCGATTGCCAGACAAATACTCATGCCAATCGCTGACCACAATGAATAGCGACCACCAACCCAATCCCAAAACTCAAACATGTTGGCAGTATCGATACCGAATTCAGAAACTGCCTTACCATTTGTTGAGAGTGCTGCGAAATGCTTAGCAACGTAGGCGCTATTGCGCGCTTCTTCTAAGAACCATTCGCGCGCAGTATGCGCATTGGTCATGGTTTCTTGTGTAGTGAACGTTTTTGAGGCAATCAGGAACAAGGTTGTTTCAGGATTAACACGCTTAAGTACTTCGGTGATGTGAGTGCCATCCACATTGGAAACAAAATGCATGTTGAGGTGATTTTTATAGGCCGCCAATGATTCTGTCACCATAAATGGCCCGAGATCAGAGCCACCGATCCCAATATTGACGACATCTGTGATCGCTTTGCCAGTATAGCCTTTCCACTTACCGCTAATAATACGGTCAGAGAAAGACTTCATTTTTTCTAGCACTTCATTAATGCCAAACATGACATCTTCACCGTCCACCATAATCGGTGAGTTACTGCGATTACGCAGGGCGACATGCAATACCGAACGGTCTTCTGTTTGGTTGACTTTTTCACCACTAAACATAGCATCAATGGCTGCTTTTAATTCAGTGTCATCAGCCAAAGCGAAGAGCTTTTCCAGTGTTTCGTCGCTAACTAGGTTTTTTGAATAATCCAGCAAGATTTCGTCGCCGAATTGCGCAGAGTAGCGTTCAAAACGCTGCGCATCCGCGCCAAATAACTCACTGAGCTTGTAATCTTGCGCTTGTTCAAAGTGCGCGGTCAAAGCCTGCCAAGCTTGGGTCTGAGTTGGGTTAATGTTTTTCAACATAGTTACTGTTCCTGATTGGTAGTTTTTACTGTCTACGTCTTTTTCCCTGCGCAGCACAGCTCCCCGATATGAAATGTTATGATTATACCTTTACCGCACAACGGCAAAGAAGCAACAATTTACCACAGGTTCCCTTATTCCCAATATTAACCTGAGGACTCTTTGTTTTAGGTCAGTTTCACCCACTCAAGGAAACCCAATAGCGCTGACCTCAAACTGGAATTACAGTATGCTTGTGGCATTTCACGCATCGCAGCGAGTCCTTTTTATGTGGCAACAACAGACACTTTCTCTTTCACCGCAACGACGCGGTTTTCACCTCATTACTGATGAGATTACGAATGCAATTGAGCCGATGATCAGTCACCTCAACATCGGCTTAGTGAACTTGTTTATTCAGCATACCTCTGCCAGTTTAACCTTAAATGAAAATGCCGACCCGACGGTAAGAACGGATATGGAGGCGCATTTTAATCGCTATGTCCCTGAAGACGCGCCATATTATGAGCATACCTATGAAGGCAGTGATGATATGCCGGCACATATCAAAGCGTCGTTGTTGGGAAACAGTGTGACGATACCAATCCGTCAGGGCGAACTCGCATTAGGGACTTGGCAAGGGATCTATTTAGGGGAACACCGCAACCATGGGGGCCATCGTCGCATCATCATCACAGTGCAGGGCGAGTAGCCGCGAGCAAGGCGTTACATCACGCCTTGCTTTGCCTAACTAGAACGGCTGATTCACCATGACTCGGAAGACACTGTCTTGTTCACTCCACGCCATTTCGGTCCTCACCACAATACCTTCTACTTGAAAGCGTACGGCTGCCCCTAGGCTCCAATGCATAGCTTGATGCAAAGTACTAAGATCGAAGCTATCTGCGACACGGCCAACATCAGCGAACATCACCCATTGCCACCAAGGCACGTCATACCACCCAAAGACTGGCCATTCAGATAGAGGTTGCCAGTCAGGCAAGAGACGATATTCCATGCTGTAATGCAGTGCGGAGCGACCAACATAACGCCCCCCCGCATAGCCACGTAATCGATACAGCCCACCGAGTCGGCTTGCGGCATAGTCGGGAGGCCTCCGCCATGCACTCTCACCATCAACCGATTCACGTTGATTCCAACTGGGGACATCGGAAGCGTAAACATTGAAGGCAAGCACTTGGCTGGTTGCCCATTCGGTCCAATCAGGCAGGGCATGAAACCAGCTTTGACTTAACTCCCATTTCCACCAACTCGCCCGCTCCCGACTACCAAAATCCTTGTGAAGATGCAGCTTCGTTCGGCTGCCCTGTGTCGGGTTTCGGCTATCATTGCGATTATCCCAGTCAAGGATCGTTTCCAAACCCCAGATCGTATCAGGCAATGCGGAGTCAGGCACTTCTCCCTGCGTATTGGAGAGGGCTTGTTTCTGATAGAAAGGACGAAACTCAAGTGATGAGACACCACTACTCCATGGGTGTTTGCCGGTAATGTCGCGTTGAGGCAATAGCCCTTGCATTACGCCTGTTTGACCAGCACCCATCGGCAAGACATAGCGAGCAGACAACCGATACTGTGCTTCATCAGCATCAGTCAATACACGCTGACTCAGCACGCTGTCATGATTATTCGCATCGCCTAGGTAGTAATAGTTATCTTGGTATGACGCTTGGTAAGCCTCAACGCCAAAAATCCAGCGATGTTGTGGTGAGAGAAGATAATTATTCGCGGATGCATAAAGAATATGACTACCTTTATCAGATAGAACGGCAGCACCCAACACTCCGGCTTGAGGTTGACCAAAACCTTTTACCACGCCAGCCACCCCAACGGAGTTACCTATCGACTCACTGGTAAACACGAAAGGTACCGCCGCAGTCTCAGGCAACCAAGCAGGCCAACCATCAGCGAATATTACAGAAGAGAAAAACAGTGAAGTAACGAAAGTGATGGCGCGGCGAATCATACGTACTGCATAACAACGCGAGAGGTCAACTTTGTCACTAATTCATAGGCAATCGTTCCTATGTGTTCAGCGACTTCTTCTGCTGGTAGTCCGTCGCCCCAAAGTACGGCTTTATCACCGACTTTATCTTTTGCATCTGGCCCTAAATCGACGCTCAACATGTCCATGGAAACACGCCCAGCGGTCACGACTCTGCGACCATTGACCAAAACAGGCGTACCATTCGGCGCCATTCGGGGGTAACCATCACCATAACCGATAGCAATAACACCAATACGTGTATCTCGTTCCGCTTGCCAGCGCGCCCCATAACCCACTGTTTCACCTTTCTTGACGTCATTGATAGCAATCAAACTGGCAGACAGGGTCATAACAGGCTTTAGCCCTAACGATGCCGCAGAACGCGTTTCAACGGGTGAAACACCATAAAGCATAATGCCCGGGCGTACCCACTGATAATGGCTATCTGGCCAAGCCACGATGCCCGCAGAGGCCGCAAGTGAGCGTTCGCCCTGATACTGACTCGACACTTGGTCAAAACAGGTGATCTGTTGAGCGCTGAATGGATTATCCAGTTCATCAGCACAACAGAAATGACTAATAAAGCGCAAGGGTTTTGCGACATTCGGGCAGGCTTCTAAGCGTTTAACCACGGCCTCAGTTTGCTCAGGTCGAACACCCAGACGATTCATGCCAGTATCAATTTTTAGCCATACTTGAGCGGGTAAGTCGAGCTGTGCTTGTTCAAGCGCTTCCAACTGCTCAACAGTATGTACAACGGTATGAATGTTGTTTGTCACCGCTATCGACAAGTCGGCTAAGGAGTAGAAGCCTTCAAGCAACAGTATGGGTTTAATCACACCACCCGCACGCAAAGTCAGCGCTTCTTCAATGCGAGCGACACCAAAAGCATCCACTTCATCAAGATGATTTGCGACTGGCAATAGGCCGTGCCCATAAGCATTCGCTTTGACAACGGCGAGTACTTTACAGTTCGGCGCGAACTCTTTTACGCGTTGCAAGTTATGATTCAGCGCCGCGGTTTTAATCGTCGCGGTTGCAGCCTGAAGTTGCAGTCCTTTCGGCATATTATTCTTCATCAAATGCAGGCCCTGCATAATTATCAAAACGAGACCATTGCCCTTGGAAGGTTAAGCGCACAGAGCCAATCGGGCCGTTACGTTGCTTACCGATAATGATTTCCGCGATACCTTTTAAGGCGCTGTCTTCGTGGTACACCTCATCACGGTAAATGAACATGATCAAGTCGGCATCCTGCTCGATCGCACCAGATTCACGCAAGTCAGAGTTAATCGGGCGTTTGTCTGCGCGTTGCTCCAACGAGCGGTTTAGCTGGGAAAGGGCGACGACAGGGCATTGAAGTTCTTTTGCAAGCGCCTTCAACGAGCGAGAAATCTCCGCGATTTCTAGGGTACGGTTCTCTTGTAATCCAGGTACACGCATCAACTGCAAATAGTCGACCATGATTAAGCTAATGCCACCATGATCACGTGCGATACGTCGCGCTCGAGAGCGTAATTCCGTTGGCGTCAGGCCAGAACTGTCATCAATGAACATGTTCTTTTTCTGCATGAGCAAGCCCATGGTCGACGAAATACGCGCCCAATCTTCATCATCTAGCTGACCTGTTCGAATCTTGGTTTGATCAACTCGCGACAAGGAGGCCAACATACGCATCATGATCTGTTCTGATGGCATCTCAAGCGAGAAGATAAGCACCGGCTTATCTTGATCCATTGCCGCATTTTCACACAAGTTCATCGCAAAGGTGGTTTTACCCATCGATGGACGTGCGGCCACAATGATCAAATCCGAAGGCTGCAAGCCTGCTGTTTTCTTATTGAGATCGGTAAACCCAGTCGAGACCCCAGTCACACCATCTTGTGGTGTTTGATAAAGCAGCTCGATGCGCTCTAACGTTTTCTCAAGAATACTCTCAACGTTTTGCGGCCCTTCATTTGCTGTAGTGCGCTGCTCTGCAATGGCAAACACTTTACTTTCAGCTAAGTCTAGAAGGTCTTCACTGGTACGGCCTTGCGGGTCATATCCCGCATCAGCAATCTCATTCGCGACGCTGATCATGCCGCGAATCAACGAACGTTCTTGAACGATATCTGCATACGCAGTGATGTTAGCCGCACTCGGGGTGTTTTTAGCCAACTCAGCGAGGTAAGCAAACCCGCCAACTTCATCTAGCTTATCTTGACGCTCCAGTTGTTCTGAAAGCGTAATGAGATCCAGTGGCTGCCCCGCATCAAGCACCACCTTGACGGCCTCATAAATCACGCGGTGGGGACGACTGTAGAAGTCGCTTGCCATCAACTTTTCAGCAACGCTATCCCACTTCTCATTGTCGAGCATCAAGCCACCCAATACGGATTGCTCGGCTTCCAGTGAGTGGGGAGCCATTTTTATCGCGTCTACTTGTTTGTCTTTGGACGGATTTACTTGTCGTTGTTCAGCCATAAATCGAATGCGGTTACCAGAAACTCAGCTAGTCAGTATACCTTAGTTTGGAAACTGAAAGGATATTGACTGATAAATAGATTATGTGTGACGACTCGCCTATCGAAAAGGTAAATCATGAGATTTCACACAACGCTGACGAGAAGCAAAAAAAAACCAGCCCGAAGGCTGGTTTTTCACTATCGTAAAACGTTATTACTCAGCAGGAACAACGTTTAGGTTGATAGTTGCGAATACATCAGAGTGCAGTTGTAGGCTGATTTCGAACTCACCAGTGGTACGTAGCGCACCTTCTGGAAGACGAACTTCGCTCTTAGCAACTTCAACGCCAGCAGCAGTTACTGCATCAGCGATGTCACGAGTACCGATAGAACCGAATAGTTTACCTTCGTCACCCGCTTTAGATGCGATAACAACCGCTTCTAGTGCGCTCACTTTCTCAGCACGCGCTTCAGCAGCAGCTAGTTGCTCAGCAACTTTTGCTTCTAGCTCAGCACGACGTGCTTCGAACATTTCAACGTTCGCTTTAGTCGCCATTACAGCCTTACCTTGTGGGATAAGGAAGTTACGTGCGAAACCCGCTTTAACGTTAACCTGATCGCCAAGACCACCTAGGTTACCGATTTTATCAAGTAGAATAACTTGCATTATCTTGTCCTCTTAATCTAATTGAACCAGCTACCGATTACTGATGCTTGTCAGTGTATGGTAGAAGTGCTAGGTAACGAGAACGCTTGATAGCGCGAGCTAGCTGACGCTGGTATTTTGCACGCGTACCAGTGATACGGCTTGGTACAATTTTGCCAGCTTCAGTGATGTAGTTTTTAAGAGTTGCTACGTCTTTGTAGTCGATCTCTTGAACGTCTTCTGCAGTGAAACGGCAGAACTTACGACGACGGAAGAAACGTGCCATGGGGCTATCTCCTGATCTAAATATTTTCTATGTGCTCAGCATGTAACACAATTTTACCTAAGCCATTACGACCGGTTTGGTAAGAGACAAAGCCTGCTACCTGAATGTGACTGCCGAGCGCTAAGTCTTGCGTGAGTGTTTGTAAACCTTTCCCGCTCACTACCACGTTAATGCAACAATACACTTGACGGGGTAAGCCAGCTTCCTCTTGGGTGGAACGATGCTCTAACACAAAGTGACAGTGCGGTATTCCAGCTGGTGATTGGGTTCGTCTGAGTGCTTTAACGATAACGCCAGAGAGCTCGAGACGATTGGTCACAAAGGATTACTCAGCTGCTGCTTCGCCTTCAGATTGTGCAGGTGCTGCACGCTCTTCGCGACGTGGTGCACGCTCTTCCTTCGCCTTCATCATTGGAGATGGCTCAGTGATTGCACCTTTAGTACGCATGATCATGTTACGGATCACTGCATCGTTGAAGCGGAAAGTAGATTCCAGCTCATCAACAACAGCCTGCTCAGCTTCAACGTTCATTAGAACGTAGTGTGCTTTGTGCAGTTTGTTGATTGGGTAAGCCATTTGACGACGGCCCCAATCTTCTAGACGGTGGATTTGACCGCCAGAGTCTTTGATAGCAGCTGTGTAACGCTCGATCATGCCAGCAACCTGCTCGCTTTGATCAGGGTGCACCATGAATACGATTTCGTAATGACGCATTGGTTGCTCCTTACGGATTATTCAGCTTCCACAATTGGCTCGGTCATCCAGAGGAAGCAAGGAACTAAAAACAAAGAACCGAGAATTTGGACGCTGAATAGTACAGAATTGCACCGTTGATAGCAAACAAAATTTGCAGGGATTTAAACATGCCCTGATAGCAGTGAAAATGCCTGTTTCTGGTGCTGTTTTGGTGTCTGGCCAAAATAGCGTTTATAGGCAGTAACAAAGTTGGCAGGGTAGTCATAGCCCGCTAGCAAACTTGCCTCGATCAAACTAAGGCCTTCTTGGCACATGGCATCATGTGCGCGCTGTAAGCGACGATGTTTTAAATAGTTGACAAGGCTCTGCCCAAACGCTGCCCGGCAATGGCGTTGCAGTGTGGCGACACTCATCCCCAACTGTTCACCAATCTCAGCGACAGAGAGATAATCGGCTTCACCACTTTGTAAAAACATCTGTAAACGCGTCGTTGAGCGAAAAGCGCGAGCATTATCTAGAGGTAGCGACTCAAGCCCAGCCAAAAATTGCCACAAGAGTTCAACAAAACTCGCCATCACTTGGCGCTCTGCAACACCTTGCCCCGGCAGTTGATTCACCGCCTCGGCAAGATGTACCAAATGAGACGGTAATTTGGCTTGATGAAGTGCGCGTTTGCCATGGATCAATTGCGATACCTGCGGGCTTTCTAGCGATTGATGACGCCCCTCTAACCACTCAGGTTCAATACGCACCAATAGATTGCGATCATGACTTCCCGCTTCACCCACTCCAGAGACGAGACTATCTGACGTCAGATTAACCATAGACGCAATCACTGGAGAGGCGTGACAATGACGTGCAGTTTGTAAACGCGCATGACCATAATTGACATCCACTTTTCCGGCGAGGGGAATCACAATCGTCAATCCTTCACTCGGCACGCGTTCAAGGAAGACATCAGCGGTGCGATAAATGTCTTTGCTATGGAAAAAAAGCCCTTTTTCCAAATACAAGTTGGTGACTTTCCCTTGGTATGTTTGCTGCGCCACGCTGCTGCCCTTACTCAATATTGTCCATGAGGTGTACGTAATAATGAGAAAAGCACAAACAAAACTGCGTCATTTGCAAAATCTTCTCAATGCCACCCTGTGCGATAATGCCTTTAATGAAAACAATTCTCAACTCGCCATCCACAGGCACGTTGTTAACCATCAACAAACCATCAGCACAACAGACTCAGGAGCACAGGCAATAGCCTGTGGCAACAAGCATATGGACATTCGAAAAATCGCATTGCGTGGCTGGTTACTGCTCTGTTGCTTTACCGCACACGCAGCTTCAGAGGTCACTATCGCCCAGCGTTTCTCACATCAATCAAAGATTCTCAACACAACGTTGAGTTATCAAGTCTACCTGCCGGAAAGCTACCACAGTGACAAAAAAGCACACTTTCCTGTTGTTTATCTTTTAGATGGTGAGGCGCACTTCACCCATGCAGTCGGTATGCTGGAATCACTGCATAGTGGAATGTGGCCGCAAGTGCCGGAGATGATAGTGGTCGGTGTGAGTAATGAGAACAGAATGGCAAACTATACGCCAACAAAAGCCACGCAGCTTCCCAATGGCGAGTCAGCACCAGCGCCCTATAAACAGACAGGCCAAGGCCCTGACTTCCTTCGTTACCTTGAAAATGAACTCGTGCCTGTGATCGACGATGTGTTTCGAACCCAAGCTCCCAACATTTTAGTTGGTCACTCTTTTGGAGGCATTATGGCGTTAAGTGCCTTAGCACAAACGCATCGATTTTCAGGCTTGGTCGCACTTGATCCTAGCCTATGGTATGACTACCCCAGACTAAACGATCAACTCATCGCTTCACTCTCGCAACCTGTCACCCGCCCTGTTGCACTCTTCGTGGCAGCCGCAGATATGCCCATCACACCCAGTCTCGGACGTTCAACGGTCCATCGCGATTATATTGTCGCTTTTAACGATCGATTAAACGCACACAAAACAGACAACACTGAACTGGCCATTGAAAGCCAAGGTGTGTTTTATCCCGGCACGAATCATCATGACATTTATCATTGGGGGTTTTACGACGCCATGAAATGGCTATTTGACGGCTATCGCATCAATTTCGGTTACCAAACAATCAATGCCGAAGCCGTGATAGCTGACTATGCAGCGATGAATAAAAGGCTGGGCGCCAATCTTAAACCCTCGCTTCCTTATCTCAAACGCGCCGTTGCAAAGCTCAGCCGAGACAAAGCGCTCAATGAGAACCCTGATGAGGTGCGAAAACTGATCCATCACTTTTACTCAAAGTAATTTCTGGGTCAAATTCCGACGGATTATAATAACGTCAACATCACCGTTGGCTAGGCAAAGAAAAGGCCCTCGTTGAGGGCCTTCTCTCTCATATCAATACTTAGTTCGACTGTCGCTGGCGAACTGCTTCAAATAGGCAAATCCCAGACGCCACCGACACATTCAAGCTCGACACCGCTCCAGCCATTGGAATTTTAATCAGTTCATCACAAGTCTCGCGCGTTAAGCGTCGCATGCCATCGCCTTCGGCACCCATGACGATCGCCATCGGACCAGTTAACTTAGCTTGATAAATGTCTTGCGTGGCTTCGCCTGCCGTGCCGACAACCCAAACGCCTTTTTCTTGTAACGCACGTAACGTTCTCGCTAAGTTCGTTACGCGGACGAGAGGCATGACTTCTGCAGCCCCACAGGCGACTTTGCTCGCCGTTGCGTTCAATTGTGCTGACTTATCTTTAGGGACAATCACCGCTGCCGCCCCTGCCGCATCGGCGTTACGTAGACATGCCCCTAAATTATGAGGATCTGTCACACCATCCAGCACAAGCAATAACGGTTGAGGCTTGCTGGCCAAAATCGCATCGAGATCATTCTCGTTGTACTGTTTAGCGGGTTTCACACGAGCAATAATACCTTGATGAACCGCACCTTTGGCACGGTCATCCAGCACTTTTCGACCCGCTTCTTGAATCGTAATACCTAACGCTGTGAGCTCATTCAGTACGGGTAATAAACGTTCATCTTGACGCCCTTTCAAGACTAAAACTTCAATAAAACGGGCTGGGTCATTTTCCAATACGGCTTTCACTGCGTGAATGCCATATAGCATGTCGTTACTCATAGTGATTTCAATCTTCTCTTCGCGCGGCAGCGATGATAACGCTGCCACTATCAATGACTATTTCGTTTTTTTAGTGCGAGCCTTTTTCTTTTTGCGCGCTTTTTCTGTCTTGGATTTCTTAGGAGCTGGGTTATCTTTCTTGCCCTTGTTTACTCCAGGTTTCTTTCCTGCTGGCTTTTTCTTCTTCGCAGGTGGCTTTCCTCCCAGCGAGGGCGGCAAATCATCTTCAATTACGGGTTTCGCTTTAGGCATCACACCTTGCTTTAAAGATTGGCGCACACTGCGGCGCTCTTTTTTCTTCTTCGCTGTTTGCGCTTCTACTTTCCCATCAGCACCAACTTTAAAGGCGCGGCTATTCTGACGTAACCCTTCCGCCTTACGCATTTTCTGCTTGGCTCTATCACGTTCGGTTTTACCTGCGCGACGCGGTTTACGGTTACTGCCCACCATATCAAAGTCGATCATACGATCGTCGAGGTTCACCGCCAAGACGCGGATTTGAACGGTATCGCCAAGGCGATACACCTGACCACTACTCTCACCAATCAAACGCTGGCCTATAGGATCGTATTGGTAGTAATCATTGGCAAGATTTGAAACATGCACTAACCCATCAATGTTGAGTTCATTGAGACGTACAAAAAAACCGAAGCCGGTAACGTTAGCAATGACGCCTTCAAACTCATCGCCGACATGATCTTGCATGTACTCGCACTTCAGCCAATCAGAGACATCACGGGTGGCATCATCTGCACGGCGTTCAGTGGTGGAACACTGTTCACCCAGTACATCCATATCATCAACAGAGTAATGATAGCCCCCAGTTGGCGTCCAACGATCCGCATTGGTTCCTGCTTCTTTGGCAATCAGGTATTTAATCGCACGGTGCAAGGTGAGATCCGGATAGCGGCGAATCGGTGAGGTGAAGTGTGCATACTGATTCAATGCCAACCCAAAGTGCCCCATATTGTCAGCTTGGTATACCGCCTGCTTCATAGATCGCAGCAACATGGTTTGGATGAGTTCCTTGTCTGCACGCTCATGTATCGCGTGAGCCAACTCTGCGTAATCTCGCGGCGAAGGCTCTAACCCACCACCAAGATGAAGGCCTAACTCACCCAAGAAGTCACGGAACCCGACCAAGCGTTCTTCTCCCGGCGTTTCATGTACGCGGTAAAGTGAGGGCTCTTTTAACTTTTCGACATACCGTGCAGAGGCGATGTTAGCCAAAATCATGCACTCTTCGATGATTTTGTGGGCATCATTACGCTCATAAGGCTCAATACGGTCGATCTTCCGTTGGCTATTGAAAATGAACTTCGTTTCTACGGTTTCAAATTCAATCGCGCCACGCTCTTCGCGGGAGCCTTTTAGCACCTTATACATGCTATACAGCTCTTCAAGGTGGGGCACTAACGGCGCATACCGTTCACGCAGTTCCTCATCACCTTCGAGCATTTTATGCACTTTATTATACGTTAGACGCGCATGCGAGTTCATGACCGCTTCGTAATGCTTATAACCTGACAAACGCCCATTGGCCGAAATAGTCATTTCACACACCATACAGAGGCGATCAACTTGCGGGTTCAATGAACATAAACCGTTAGAGAGCACTTCTGGCAACATAGGCACGACTTGCGAAGGGAAGTAGACCGAGTTGCCTCGTTGCACTGCTTCTTTATCTAATGCAGAGTCAGGTCGAACGTAATAACTCACATCAGCAATAGCCACCCACAAGCGCCACCCACCAGAACGTTTTTTCTCACAATACACAGCATCATCGAAGTCACGTGCATCTTCGCCATCGATAGTAACGAGTGGCAAGTCTCTAAGATCAACACGCCCTTTCTTTGCATCTTCTGGTACGTCTTCCGTCAGAGTAGAAATCTGTTTTTCAACTTCTTTAGGCCATACATGCGGGATATCATGGGTACGTAAAGCAATTTCAATTTCCATGCCCGGCGCCATGTTCTCGCCGAGTACTTCGACGATTTTACCCACGGCATTATATTGGCGAGTGGCTCGCTGAGTCACTTCCACGACCACCACATTGCCCATTCGCGCGCCCATACGTTGGTCTTGCGGTATAACAATATCTTGCGCGATACGAGAATCGTCAGGCACGACGTAGCCCATACCATTTTCAATAAAATATCGACCAACAATTTGTCCGGTACGTTCTTCCAAAATACGCACCACACGCGCTTCCGGTCGGCCACGCTTATCAACGCCGACTTGCTGCGCGAGGACGTAGTCACCATGCAGTACACCACGCATTTGATGAAATGGCAGCACGAGATCATCTTTGGTGCCAACACCTTCAGGCCGTAAAAAGCCAAACCCTTCGCGATGGCCGATGACATGCCCTTTAATAAGATCGATGCGCTCAGGCAAGGCATAGCACTGACGACGAGTGAAGATGAGTTGACCATCTCGCTCCATTGCGCGTAGGCGTCGACGTAAACCTTCATACTGGTCATCACCGGATAAATTCAGCACTTCGAAAAGGTGGTCGCGGCTCACCGGCGTTTCAAACCCTTCAATGACACTGAGGATTTGTTCGCGGCTTGGTATAGGGTTTTCGTAATTACTCGCCTCACGATCCGCAAACGGATCTTGAGGTAATTGTTGGTCTTCTGACATGTAATGATCCGTAAATGGCGGATAATAGTGCAAGTATATCTGAGCTACTGCTATTCAGATAGCTTCAGGCAGTATTATTAATAGAGTGAAAAACAGTGTTACGAGACGACTTTCTCGCCAGTAACAGAAAAGAGGATAATTGACAGGCTTGGCGATAATATACGCTGAATTGCGACAGCGCAATGCTTAATTACCAGAAGGTATCACGCATCTTAGCACGATGAATAATGTTCTCTGGCATGCGGCGCTCTAAATCTCGTCGCAATTGAGCAATACGTTGGTAGGCGGCATCATTGGCCGTTACCGAGTTGTATAACCAGCGGTAAGCGTCTTCATAGTCCAACGGACTACCAAAGTCATTCAAAAGCAGCTCAGCGAGTTGAATACGCGCAGGTAAATTCCCTAACGCCGCAGCTTCGCGAAGGTAAGGTATTGCGCGTTCACCATCTTGCTGGACTAAGGTGCCTTTGGCGTAGTAACGCCCGAGCTGTTCCAACGCTGCTGGTAACCCTTGTCTCGCAGCTTGGTTAATATAAAACACCCCGAGTTCAACATCACGCTCTACACAGACTCCCCATGCCAGCATGTCACCATAGAGAAACTGAAACGCTGGATATTCGACCACACGAGCGCGGGCTTCTATATCTTGCACCAACTGACATTCATCCTGCTCTACCTGACGCAGGTGCTGATTGGTTTCAAACCAGCGGATCAGTTGCGTCTCCGAGTAGACCTCCACAGCACCTTCGTGCTCATCGGCGGCTACTGTCGGCAGCAAGCTTGCTATCAATGTAGTGAGTAAGGCTAAACGTCGCTTCATAATACTTCTCAGGTTGAACCATTATGTCTATCGGCGCGGTGTCAGATTCCTTTAGTAATTATTGGCGCAATGGGGTCAATATTTTGGCATCCAGATCAAAAAAGCCAGCACGAAGCTGGCTCTTTTTATTATTCACCGTATGGGTGAACTTTGATAATGGTCTCGTTTCGGTCTGGACCCGTAGAGACGATATCAATTGGCACACCCGTCAGCTCTTCGATACGCGCAATGTAATCCAGTGCAGCTTTCGGTAGGTCATCAAGCGACTTCGCACCAAAGGTGTTTTCGCTCCAACCAGGCATGGTTTCATAGATAGGCTCTACCGTTTCAAAGGCTTCAGCAGCCATTGGCGAAACGTTCAGTACCTTACCTTCAGGTGTTTTGTAGCCAACACAGATTTTCAGCTCTTCTAGACCATCAAGTACGTCTAGTTTGGTTAGACAGAAACCAGAGATAGAGTTGATCTGTACGGCACGACGCATGGCAACAGCATCGAACCAACCCGTACGACGAAGACGACCAGTCGTTGCACCAAACTCTTGACCAACATCACCAAGGTGCTTACCAACCGGATCTTGCTTATCAAGGCCATCGTATAGCTCAGTAGGGAAAGGACCCGAACCAACGCGCGTACAGTAAGCCTTAGTGATACCCAAGATATAACCAATATGACGAGGACCGAAACCAGAACCTGCCGCGACGCCACCCGCTGTGGTGTTAGACGAGGTAACATATGGGTATGTACCGTGGTCGATATCCAGCAATGTACCCTGTGCACCTTCGAACATGATCTTATCGCCACGCTGACGCGCGTCATCAAGCTCTTGAGTCACATCGATAACCATAGACGTCAGGATATCAGCTTGCGCCATGATACCTTCAAGAACCGCTTCGTAGCTGACCGGCTCAGCCTTGTAGAAGTGCTCCAGCTGGAAGTTATGGAACTCCATCACTTCCTTAAGCTTCTCGGCAAAGGCTTCTTTATCGAACAAATCACCAACGCGTAGACCACGACGAGCAACTTTGTCTTCATAAGCAGGACCGATACCACGACCAGTCGTACCAATTGCTTTCTTGCCTCGCGCTGCTTCACGCGCTTGATCTAGAGCAATGTGATAAGGAAGAATTAGCGGACAAGCTTCTGATAGGAACAGACGCTCACGCACAGGAATGCCACGCTCTTCAAGCGGAGCCATTTCTTTCAACAGTGCATCTGGAGAAAGTACAACGCCATTACCGATAATGCATTTTACATTATCGCGAAGGATACCTGATGGGATTAGGTGTAGAACGGTTTTTTCACCGTCAATGACAAGGGTGTGACCAGCGTTATGACCGCCCTGGTAGCGCACTACATATTTAGCATCTTCGGTAAGAAGGTCAACGATTTTACCTTTACCTTCGTCACCCCACTGGGTGCCGAGAACGACTACGTTATTTGCCATCTTTCTTAGTCTGTCAGTAGTTAAAAAAGGATTCTAGCAGTTTCAAGCGCCGCTTGCAGTCACTTTTTAACCATACGTCCATTTTTTTGCAAGGGTAATGTCATGAAAGCAGTAGAGAGCATTTTACATTCAACCAATAATGGTATAGACAATCACGAGTCCAGCTACGACTAAGCAACCGCCAACTCGACGTAACTGATTGTTATCAAAACGACTAATCTCAGCCATCATGGCTCGCCAACCTCTTGGCGCAAGCATTGGCCCCAAGCCCTCTAAAATGAGTACTAGCCCTATCGCTATCCAAAATGCCTTCATTCCACTTTCCTACCCTAGCCCTATCCGAGTCGATTTCTCCCCAATAAGGCCACCTTAACATGAAGAAATAGACATAAAAAAAGCAAGGCAGGCGCCTTGCTTTTTAAGTCTTGTAACAAATGTTACTCAGCGGCTTTACCACCCAGAGGATCCTTCATGAAACGGAAGAATTCACTGTTTGGATCGAGCACCATAACATCATTTTTGCTGCTGAAGCTCGCTTCATAAGCACTCAATGAGCGGAGGAATGCAAAGAACTCAGCATCTTTGTTGAAAGCGTCCGCATAAACACGTGCCACTTCGGCATCAGCTTCACCGCGTTTGGTCAAGGCTTCACGCTCTGCTTCTGCCAATGTTATCGCAACTTCTAGTTCAGCCTGCGCTCGCAGTACTTCAGCTTTCTCACGACCTTGTGAACGGTGACGACGCGCCACAGCTTCACGCTCAGCACGCATACGCTGGTAGATAGACTCTGAGATTTCATCCGGTAAGTTGATCTTCTTGATTCGAACATCAACCACAGTGATACCTAAGTCCTCTGAGCTACGCTGCGCCGATACCAACACGGCATCCATGACTTGGTCACGCTTTTCAGACACTAACTCTTGAATCGTCTTACTACCGATCTGGTTACGCAAACCATCCGCAACACGACGCTGTAGTAGCGCTTCTGCCGTTAAGATGTTACCGCCACCCGTTGCCAAGTAGAACTTACCAAAATCGGTAATACGCCACTTAACGAAAGAGTCGATAATAACGTCTTTTTTCTCTGACGTGACGAAGCGATCCGCAGAGCCATCCATCGTTTGTAGACGCGCATCAAGCTTATGTACCGTATCAAAAATAGGCAGCTTAAAATGCAAGCCCGGACCACGTATTTTCGCAGTACCTGCGCCATCATCCAAGATTCGACCAAAACGGACCACGATTCCACGTTCAGCCTGATCAACCACGTACATCGAGCTTAACAATACACCCACTAGGAAAATCGTAAGCGGTAATAGTAACTTACGCATGCTTAGAACCTCCCTTGACGCGTTGAAGTACGGCCTTCATTGACCGCGGGTAACACTGGCTTCTGCTCAAGCTCAATGCCATGTGTGCTAGATGGTGCGACCGGATTTGCGGGTGCTGATGCGTCACCGCTATTCATCAATCGATCCAACGGTAAATACATGATATTGCCACTCGACTCAGCATCAATCAGCACTTTGCTGGTATTGCCAAACACGCGCTCCATCGTCTCTAGGTAAAGACGACTACGCGTCACTTCTGGTGAGGCTTTAAACTCAGGCAACAGCTGCTCAAAACGCGCCACATCACCCAATGCTTGATTAGTGGTGGTTTCGTAATAGCCCTGCGCTTCTTTCTTTATACGCTCAGCGCGACCTTGCGCTTTCGGCAACACATCATTGGTATACGCTTCTGCTTCACGTACGTAACGTTCTTCATCCTCACGCGCTTTAATCGCATCGTCAAACGCGTCGTTCACTTGTTGTGGCGGACGTGCTGACTGGAAGTTAACATCAACAACCAGAAGACCAAGGTCATAACGTTCAATAATGCGATTGATCATTTCTTGGGTTCGATCCCGCACTTCCTGACGACCGGTGGTCAAGATGTCATCCATCTTGCCGTCACCAATCACTGCTCGCAGCGCTGCATCTGTCGCTTGGCGTAAGCTATCGTCCGCATTCGTCACGTTAAACAGGTATTTTTGCGGTTCAACAATACGATATTGAACATCCATATCGACGTTCACGACATTCTCGTCACGGGTCAGCATTAAACCAGAACCTCGCAATGAGCGAATCGCTTGTACGTTAATTGGCACGACTTCATCAACAAAACGTGGCCGCCAGTTCAGGCCAGGACCAACCGTTTTGTAATATTCACCAAAACGCTTCACTACACCTTGTTCGGCTTCGCCGACTGTATAGAAACCCGTTGCACCCCAAACAATCGCGGCCACAGCCAGAACGACAGCACCGAGTCCGCCAGTCCCGCCTCCGCTATTGCCAGAAGATCCTTTGTTATTCCCTAAAACACCACCCAGTTTCTGGCTCAGCTTGTTAAAGACTTCATCCAGATCAGGTGGTCCTTGATCACGGCCACCACGATTTTTGTTCCCCCAAGGGTCCTTATCGTTGTTTCCGCCGTTATTACCAGGCTCATTCCACGCCATTAGATAACTCCATCAATATGATATGACGACAGTTTTTTTATACTCTAGCAGTCCATCACGAGACGATAAAGCCTTCGATCAAACTACTTTCCCTTTTTTGTAACCGCTGCCAATCGGTTTGTTGCATACGAACATCGATGACCAATGTGCCATCAGGCTCATATTCTTCCTTCAAAATACAGTCAAGCTGGCAAAAGTGACTGCGCAAGCGTCCTGCATATTGAGGCGGTAATGCAAGGCGGTGTTCCACCATGGTTTCCGCCAATAGCTCCTGCAGTGCTTGGAACAGAAGATCGATACCCAACCCATCGCGGGCAGATACCCACACTTTTACCGGCACTCCTTCATCATTACGTTCAATGAAGGGCTCGCGATTTTCCATATTGTCAATTTTGTTCATCACTAACAAAGATGGAATGTCGCTAGCGTCAATTTCTTCTAGCACAATGTTAACTGCATCAATGTTATCGCGAAAACGATCATCGCTTGCATCAACAACGTGTAATTGAAGCGTCGCTTCCTGTGTCTCTTGCAGCGTG
Source organism: Thaumasiovibrio subtropicus (assembly GCF_019703835.1). Taxonomy (NCBI): domain Bacteria; kingdom Pseudomonadati; phylum Pseudomonadota; class Gammaproteobacteria; order Vibrionales; family Vibrionaceae; genus Thaumasiovibrio; species Thaumasiovibrio subtropicus. The sequence goes on from NZ_AP023054.1 coordinate 3,325,831, forward strand.
GCTTTAAACGCAGCAACAAGATCGTGGGGAAGATGACGAATAAAACCAACGGTATCGGCCAAAATTGCAGGGCCAACGTCCGCGACTTCAATACGCCTTAATGTCGGATCCAACGTCGCAAACAGCTGATCAGCAGCATAAACGCCAGATTCTGTAATTCGGTTGAATAAAGTGGATTTTCCCGCATTGGTATAACCAACTAAGGAAAGAGTAGGAATTTCCGCCCGTTGCCTTGCTCGACGTCCTTGCTCACGCTGCTTTGCGACTTTCTCCAAACGGCGGAGAATCGTTTTAATACGATCGCGCAGCAATCGTCGGTCAGTTTCAAGTTGCGTTTCACCGGGACCACGAAGACCTATCCCGCCTTTTTGACGTTCTAAGTGCGTCCAGCCTCGGATTAATCGGGTAGAAATATGACGTAATTGGGCCAGTTCTACTTGCAGTTTACCTTCGTGCGTTCTGGCACGTTGGGCAAAAATATCGAGGATCAAACCCGTACGGTCTAACACGCGACATTTACACAAGCTTTCCAAATTACGTTCTTGTGCTGGTGACAGCGCATGATTGAAGATGATGATATCAGCACCTTCAGCCATCACTGCTTGGGCTATTTCTTGTGCTTTGCCTTCCCCAACGAAGTATTTAGGATGCGGAGACTGTCGGCTACCAGTGATCACTTGTAGCGTATTTACCCCCGCAGAAGACACCAGCATTTCACATTCACTGAGATCTTCCCACTCCTCTTCTTGATTGAAGTTGATATGGACAAGAATAGCCTGTTCACCGGCTTCATAACGGTCAAACAAGCATTAACTCCTTCGAAGACACTAATTATTCTTCAGTTTTTTCCTGACCACGCTCAGTGCTACCTTGAGAGCGTTCACTCGCCGAGTGATGGCTCACTGCACGAGCAGGAACAACTGTAGAGATAGCGTGCTTGTAAACCATTTGATTTACAGTATTTTTCAGGAGGATCACGAACTGATCAAAGGATTCGATTTGACCTTGTAGTTTGATGCCATTTACCAGATAGATAGACACTGGAATACGTTCACGACGCAGCGCATTCAAAAATGGGTCTTGTAATGATTGCCCCTTAGCCATTATTTTTTTCCTTATCGATTTGTAGTTATTAGCACTTAATAAAAATTAAAATACGCAAACAATTGATAGTATACACCTTTACTTACTGTCACAACCCATTGCGTCGATCACAGTCTGTAAAGCCAAATCAGGCTGATTGCTATCAAGCCAAGTTAACGATTCCCAACTACGTAACCACGTAATTTGACGTTTCGCCAATTGGCGAGTGGCACAAACACCCCGATAAATAGCCTCATCAAAAGAGGCATTCCCCGCCAGATAATCCCACATCTGTCGGTAACCTACACAACGGATCGATGGCAGATCAGGGTGTAAATCACCGCGATCATAGAGCTGCTTTACCTCTTGCTCAAATCCTGCTGACACCATGTTTTCAAACCGTTTTTCAATACGCTGATGTAAAACGGCTCTGTCCTCTGGTGCAATTGCAAATTGATGCACGCGATAAGGCAGTGCTTCACCTTTCTGCTGTGTTAAGTCTGTTAAAGTGTTACCCGAAATACGAAAAACTTCCAATGCGCGCGACAATCGTTGTGGATCATTTGGATGGATCCGCTTTGCCGACACAGGGTCAATAGAGGCCAATTCGTCATGTAGATGCTGCCAGCCTTTTTGCTGAGCCTCAAGTTCTATTTCTGAACGAATCGCCGGGTCTGCCGCGGGTAACGGCGACAAACCTTCCAAAAGTGCTTTGTAATACAGCATAGTGCCACCGACAAGCAGTGGGATCTTTCCATCATCAACGATGGATGCCATCTCACGTAATGCGTCTCGTCGGAAGTCAGCAGCAGAATAGCTCTCTGCTGGATCCAATATATCGATCAATCGGTGCGGCGCTAATGCCAACTCTTCTTGTGTTGGCTTTGCCGTACCAATATCCATTCCCTTATAAATCAGAGCGGAATCCACACTGATAATTTCTACAGGCAAAGTTTGACGTAATCTTATCGCCAAGTCCGTCTTGCCAGATGCAGTCGGCCCCATCAAAAACAGTGCCGTCGGTAATTGCTTACTACTCATTATTCAAATGCTTTCTTGGCTGCGGACAGGTCAATGGCTTGCAGCAGGAATGGAAGATACCGCTTAAGCCTATGTTGCCACAGCTGTTCAACTTCAGTCACTAAGGCGATTGCTTGAGACAGACTATAGGGTTCTGTGTGACCCAGCAATGCTTTTGCAACATTATCTAGCAAACTTTCTGTCAAGCTTTCAGGGGTATCGACAAAAAGTTGTAGCAGTTTAGGTATAAATACCTGCAAATTCTGCTGCCGCATTGGTTGCGGCACGCCCATCACCATCAGCTGTTTGTGACCTTTAGGTTGTAAGATCACTCCTAGCTGTTGCAGTACTGGCTGGGCGCGTTTCGTCACCTCCAGCATCGCGTCGTCAACCGGTAACGCCAATGGTATTAACAATGGCTGAGGCTTCAAGCTTTCACCATCATGACACGCGAGTTGGCCACGCACTTGCAAGAAGGTTAACCGTTCCAGTGATGCAAGGAATAACGCGCCTTGATGTTCAACCACCAAATAGCGTCCATCTATTACACTGATTGCTTTGCCTATCTCATCCCCCAGCACCCCCTCGGTCAGGGTCGTATCCGCTGGCGCATCATAAGACATCTTTTTTTCTGATGCTGACTGAGTAAACTCCGGCACCGAGCTTGGAGATGTCACTGTCTCGGAGACTGGGGGTGATGCTTGTGGCAATGCCTCACTGCTTGGCGTCATGAGCGCCTGATAAGCACGGCTTGCTTGTGGAGAGGGGGATGACGAACCATATCGGCCTTGCTGTCCCGAATCTCGAACTTGACTCGATGATTGGCGACTAAACTGTTCGCGCCACGCCTGCTCTGGCGCTTGTTGCGGATAACTGGTCGTCGTCGCGATTGCATCCCGATAAACCTCTGAGGCTCGATTTTCCTCAGGCTTTCTTGAGGTTTCGGTTGTCGCGGGTGCCGATGTTGATGACGCTACCACCGACTCACGCTGAGCAGGTACTGCAAGATCTTGCCCTTGGTTTAGCGCATCGAACACTGTCTGATAAATAAAGTCATGTACGAGTCGCGCCTGATGAAAGCGAACCTCATGTTTGGCTGGATGAACGTTGACATCCACTTGGTGAGGATCAACTTCAATGTAAAGCACAAACGCCGCATACTGTTCAGCTGCTAGGCGGCCTTCATAGCCTTGGCGGATCGCATGATTAATCAGTTTGTCTTTCATCATACGGCCATTCACATAGCAGTATTGGATGTCATTCTGCGCGCGCGCGCCTTCCGGCGCACAAATCCACCCTTTTAATGTTAAATCACCGTGCTCAAGTTCAACCGTTAGCGCATGCTGCAAGAAAGGGCTGCCGCACACTGCGGCTAATCGACGTTCCAATTGTGCATCTGTGTTCGCTGGACGGTATTGGCGAATAACTTTACCGTTATGCCGCACAATAATAGTCGTATCAAACCGGCTCAATGCTATTCGCTTCAGTAGCTCATCAATATGGCCAAACTCGGTTTTATCCGTTCGGAGAAACTTACGGCGCGCAGGTGTATTGAAGAAAAGATCATGCACTTCAACGGTCGTACCGACGGGATGCGCAGCTGGCTTGAGCTGCACTTCCATATTTCGGCCTTCTGCATAGGCCATCCATGCTTCTTGCTGTTCGGCAGTACGTGACGTTAAGGTAAGTCGCGCCACAGAGCTAATACTCGCTAACGCTTCCCCCCGAAAACCCAAACTATCGATGGCTTCTAAATCATCTAGCGTACTGATCTTTGACGTGGCATGACGACTCAGCGCCAAACCCAGTTCATCTTTGCGAATACCCGAGCCATTGTCGCGAATTCGAATAAGACGGCTACCGCCTTTATCAATATCAACTTCAATGCGGTTTGCGCCCGCATCAAGGCTATTTTCGACCAACTCTTTAACCACCGAAGCGGGTCTTTCGACCACCTCTCCGGCGGCGATTTGGTTAGCCAATCTGGCGGGTAAGATCTGAATAGGCATTTCAACTACTTGATATCTAAATTAAAATTTAAGAGCTCGGAATTTGGAGCACTTGACCAATGGTAATGCGATCAGAGCTTAACGAGTTTGCATCTCGAATACTTTTTACCGACACGCCATACTGCGAAGCAATTTTACTTAAGAAATCTCCTCGCTGAACAGTATGAGCGATGGGCTGTGACACGGCGACAGCAATCTTTAACTTCTGCCCCACCAGCAACTTGTCACTTTTTAAGTTATTTTGCACTCGAATACTCTGCGAGCTCACGCCATGCTGTTCAGCAATCTTTCCGAGATAATCACCACGCTTGACTGTATAAGTAATCAATTGACTACGCTGAGTTTGCGTGCTGCTACCTCCGACAATCTTCAGCTTTTGTCCGACAAGCAGCTGATCACTTTTCAAATTATTCTGGCTTCGAATAGCACTCACACTGACGCCATATTGCTCAGCAATCTTGCCCAAATAGTCACCACGGGCGACCGTATGGGTCACCACTTCAGATCTCGGCGTGCTATTGCCGCCCACACCACGAGTGGCTCCCTCGATAGTCAGCTTTTGACCGACAGCGAGGTTATCGCTACGTAATTGGTTGGTATCGCGAATACTCTGCACGGTCACACTGTACTGCTGTGCAATTTTACCCAAGAACTCACCACTTTTAACTACGTGCGTAACAGTTTGTCCTTGCGAAACGGGTTGAGCCGAAGGCGAAGGCGCACGAGTATCCGGGATCGTTAATACCTGCCCCACTCTCACTGTGGTTGATTTGAGTTTGTTTCTGTCCTGAATCGCTTTCACTGTTGTGCCATACTGTCGTGCAATTTTTCCTAATGAATCACCAGAAATTACCGTGTGCTTGATACCTCTGCGACGTGCCGCCCATAACGTTCCATCCGGCGGACTTACGTCAAAGTAATCTTCGACACCGGCGAGAATAGCATTCACAAGTTTATCCTGATGAGTGCGATTAAACAGCAATTGCTCTTCCGTTGGGTTAGTAATAAACCCTGTTTCGACCAACAGTGACGGGATATCTGGCGATTTAAGCACAGCCAAACTCGCGTGTTCTGGCTTCTTTTTATGCAGCGTGGTCACCTTGCTAAGCTCTCGCAATACCCGCGTCGCAACATCGTACCCTTCGCGTTGAGAGTGACTAAACTGCAAGTCCAACACTGCCATGCTGAGGTACTGATCATCTTGGCTTCCTGAGAGCACATCACCACCTCCGAGCAACTCAGACTGCTTCTCATGCTGCTCTAGCCAACGACCAATTTCGGTATTTGCTCGGCGCGTGTTCAATACCCATACCGATGCCCCGCGAGGTTGCGGCTTGTGGAAGCCATCAGCATGGACGGAAATCAGTAGGTGAGCTTTATTTCGTCTCGCAATCTCCGTGCGCGCATTGAGGTTGACATAGTAATCACCATCTCGAGTCAGGATGGCTCTCATCCCTTCAATGGCGTTGATCTTTCGTGCCAATTTTCGAGAGACCGTCAGGTTAATATCTTTCTCAAATCGCCCTGTAGGGCCAATAGAACCCGGGTCTTCGCCACCATGACCGGGGTCAATCGCAATAATAATGTCCTCGGTACCATAGGGTGTAGAGACATTTGTCGGCGAGGCCGGTTTAGGCGTATCAACAACTTGCGCAGGTTTAGTTTTATGCGGTAAATCGAGCACCAAGCGATGGCCGTAAGTGCCATCTGGTGTTGGGGCCAAAACAAAAATATTGGGTTTGGTTAAATCGTTAAGTTCAAAGACAAGTCGGTATGTCGATGGTTCCGGTGGCGTGCTCTTGCGGATACGCGTCAACACCTCACTACGCTCAACATTGACCGGTAGTGGAGCGTTGAGATTAGTTTGTTTCAAATCGACCACTAAACGATTCGGTTCAGTCAGGGTAAAAAAACTGTAATCAGGTTTTCCACTCATGTCGACCACTACCCGGGTTTTATCCGGTGCTGGCCACGTTCGAATTCCGTTTAATTGATTACTCCATGCCTGATTCGCAAACAGACACAAAAATCCGGCAACCCAAAGCCACCGGATCAGAAAACCTAATCGTTTCAACACAACTCCAATCGTTGAATCAAGCGCGTGCCATACTCCGTATTCGCACGTATCGTTACATTGCGCTGCTCTCCTTCGTAGCGAATCTCGATATCAAGATCCGGCGGAGGCAACAATCCTTCACCTTTTTCAGGCCATTCGACAATACAAATTGCATCAGCAGTAAAGTAATCACGAATTCCCATGAATTCCAACTCTTCTGGATCCGCAAGTCGATACAGATCAAAGTGATAGACTTGCCATGGTGCCAAAGCATAAGGTTCCACAAGTGTATAAGTCGGACTCTTTACGTTTCCGGTATGGCCAAGAGCACGAATGAAGCCTCGACTAAACGTCGTTTTTCCTGCCCCTAAGTCACCATGTAAATAAAGGGTTGTCTGGGTACTGCATGCACTTGCTAGCTGATGGCCTAAGTTAACGGTTGCCGCTTCATCTACAAGCTTGGCTTCAAATACTGTTTGCGTCATGTCTGTCTGGATTCACTAATTGTCTAATGTATGGAAACAAATCACTGGCCAACATGCCTCGCTCTCCCGCTTGGCTGCTTAAGTCTGCCGCCTGGCTATGAAGCCAAGTACCGCATACACCCGCTTGAGAAAGGGAAAGCCCTTGAGCGACCAGTGCTCCGAGTATACCAGAGAGAACATCCCCCATCCCACCACTCGCCATACCGGGATTGCCCGCTGAGACCAACCAACACTGATGCCCATCGTAAATGAGACTACCAGCGCCTTTTAGCACGACAACACCGCCATATTTTTGCTGAATATGAACAACAGCATCAAATCGATCACGTTCTACATCTGCGACACTGCACCCTAATAGACGCGCCGCTTCCCCAGGGTGTGGGGTCAGCAAGCGATTAGGATTATAGTCCGGTGACAGGGCTAATAAGTTCAATCCATCGGCATCGAGAATTGTGTTTTTTTGTTCACTTTGTAAGTGGAAGGTCAGCGCCTTACTCCAGTCACTTTGTCCAAGGCCCGGACCGATTAACAGCACATCCGCCCATTCACACTGTCCCGCCGCAATATGGGCTTTATCTTGCCAGCCTTGGACCATTAACTCAGGTCTCGCTGCTAACAGTGGCGTCAGGTGTTCAGGTCGGGTCAATACCGAGACCAGCCCTGCCCCTGTGCGCAAGGCCGCTTCACTCGCTAAACGAATCGCGCCGCCCATACCGTGATCGCCACCGACACATAGTAAGCGACCATGATCCCCCTTATGCGCGGTTTTCTTTCGCGGCAACAAATAGGGCTCTACATCCATCGGCATGACACGCAAACAATCAGGCGTCACGGATGCCGTAAACTCCGCCTCAATCCCTAGGCCCGAATAGTGCAAGCTACCGGTATAATCCGCGGCTTTGCCCGTCATCAAACCACGCTTAACACCAATAAAGGTGATGGTCAGATCCGCTTTAACCGCGGTTGTCGCAACATGCCCGTTATCTGCATGCAAACCAGAAGGCACATCAAGACTGATCACTTGCGCAGCACTATGATTAATCGCAGCGATAACATCCGTCACTTCTTGACGCATCTCCCCCTTTAATCCGGTTCCGAGTAATGCATCAATCACACACTCGAATTGATCAGCAACAGTCGCGTCTTGGCGAGTGATCATGCCTCCACTCTCCAACCAGCCCTCTCGGGCACGTTGGCAATCTGGCGCGAGCTTACTCTCATCGCCAACATGCCACACAGTCACTTCCAACCCAGCTGACCTTGCGAGACGAGCAAACACATAACCATCGCCACCATTGTTACCAGAACCGCAACAGACCAATAAGCACTTAACCTCGGGCAACTGCTCTCGTAACAGCACAAAGGCTGCTTCACCAGCACGCTCCATCAAGGTATAAAGTTCAATATCTCGCTGCTTAGCAATTCGGCGTTCTCCCTGCTTAACCTGATCGGCGCGATAGAGAGAATGTGGTAAACTTAACGACACTTTTGTCATTTCTGTATTCCTTACCATGTCTATCCACACTATTGATTACACAGTATTAGCGCAAAATATCAAGAAATGGGGAAAAGAACTGGGATTCCAGCAGGTTGGGATTACAGATGTCGATCTACAAAATCAAGAAAAAGCCCTGCAAGATTGGCTAGATAACGGTTATCACGGAGAGATGGAGTGGATGGCGAGACACGGCATGATGCGTGCCCGTCCAGATGAACTCTTACCGGGGACACTGCGCGTTATCAGCGTGAGCATGGACTATCTCCCTCCTGAAGCCGGCTTTGCCGAGACCTTAAAACAGCCGCATAAAGCCTATATTAGCCGTTATGCGCTTGGACGAGATTATCACAAACTCTTGCGCCAACGACTTAAACAGCTGGGCCAAAAAATTTCGGCTGAAGTGGAGCAACTGGGATTTCGTCCTTTCGTTGATTCCGCTCCAATACTTGAACGCCCTCTCGCAGAAAAAGCCGGATTAGGGTGGACGGGAAAGCACTCGTTAATCCTCAATGCACAAGGCGGCTCTTGGTTCTTTCTCGGCGAATTGCTGGTAGATATTCCTTTACCAGTAGATTCGGCCGTCGAAAATGAATGCGGTCGTTGCGTCGCTTGCAAAACCAGTTGCCCAACAGGCGCAATCGTTGATGATGCCGTGATTGATGCAAGACGATGCATCTCCTACCTGACTATTGAACTAGACGGCATCATTCCAGAGGAATTCCGCACCGCAATAGGAAACCGCATATATGGATGCGACGACTGCCAGCTTGTTTGCCCGTACAATCGCTACAGCAGCCTAACCAACGAGAAGGACTTTCACTGTCGCCCACAGTTGTATCAACAAGACTTACTCACTTTGTTCCTTTGGGATGAAAAAACCTTCCTTTCAAAAACAGAAGGTAGTGCGATTCGACGTATTGGGCACGAAAAGTGGCTACGAAATATTGCCGTCGCCTTAGGGAATGCCCCTTATTCGGATAAGTTTGTGGATGCGCTTGAGTCAAGGCTCGGCTTTTCGGAAATGTTAGATGTGCATTTACATTGGGCAATTCAACAACAGATACAACATCGCAAAGCAGCAACGCATACCCGTCAAAACAAAACCGCACGCTTGATCCGCATTGTGGAAAAAGGCTTGCCACGCGATGCATAGCCCCCTTCGACTATTCACAAAAAAGTCACAAACTCGGAGCAACATCAAATTTTAAATTCAAATGTGGAAAACGTTTTCAGATCTGGTGTAATTGGCGCGCTTTTTGGATTTTAAACACAATTGGGGATTACGGCCTTTATAACAAACTCACAAGTTGGATAACATTTTAGTAAGCTGTTCACGACCTCTTAAGATAGTCACAAGACACTGTTTTTAATACAAAAAATAAAACGAAAATACTTGTGGAAAAGTTCAGTAACTTGTTAAATCTAGTCTCTTACGAAGAAAGAAACCCACCGATAACACTGAATATCACCAGAGTTATCCACAAAAAACAAGCTGTGGACAAGTCTGTGAAAGAATGATTCAAAAACAGCTAAACCTCAGAGAATATAAGGCTTCGCATAGCTTCTTAGCACATGATTACCTATGCACCAAACAAGTGCGTCCATGTACTGATTGAGAAAGATATAATGAGTATGTTGTGTCGACCTAGCATAAGGCCATTAGATGATGCTTCACAGCATTAACGCCTTACGGCGGAAGCAGCGATACACGCTGACGAGTTGAATTTGGTTGCGGGGGCCGGATTTGTACCGGGCGGCGCATCCGTCGACGGCCTGAGGGTTATGACATTGATAACACCCAAACTATCGAAATATGTTGGTTGCGGGGGCCGGATTTGAACCGACGACCTTCGGGTTATGAGCCCGACGAGCTACCAAGCTGCTCCACCCCGCGTCCGTATTCATCGTTAAGCACGATGAGAGCTTTTTGTTTGGAGCGACACACGAGGTTCGAACTCGTGACCTCAACCTTGGCAAGGTTGCGCTCTACCAGCTGAGCTAGTGTCGCATCATTTTTCATCGTTAAGCACGATGAGAGCTTTTAATTTGGTGCGCACACGAGGTTCCCGTTCTTCAAGGCTTAGGCGTGACCTCAACCTTGGCAAGGAAGCTTGCCTGCGCTTTCACTGATGACTCAATGAAATCAAATTTGGAGCGACACACGAGGTTCGAACTCGTGACCTCAACCTTGGCAAGGTTGCGCTCTACCAGCTGAGCTAGTGTCGCATCATTTTTCATCGTTAAGCACGATGAGAGCTTTTAATATGGTGCGTCACGCGAGGTTCCTGTTCTTCAAGGCTTAGGCGTGACCTCAACCTTGGCAAGGAAGCTTGCCTGCGCTTTCACTGATAACTCAATGAAATCAAATTTGGAGCGACACACGAGGTTCGAACTCGTGACCTCAACCTTGGCAAGGTTGCGCTCTACCAGCTGAGCTAGTGTCGCATTGGTTGCGGGGCCGGGTTTGTACCGGGCGGCGCATCCGTCGACGGCCTGAGGGTTATGACATTGATAACACCCAAACTATCGAAATATGTTGGTTGCGGGGGCCGGATTTGAACCGACGACCTTCGGGTTATGAGCCCGACGAGCTACCAAGCTGCTCCACCCCGCGTCCGTATTCATCGTTAAGCACGATGAGAGCTTTTAATTTGGTGCGTCACGCGAGGTTCCTGTTCTTCAAGGCTTAGGCGTGACCTCAACCTTGGCAAGGAAGCTTGCCTGCGCTTTCACTGATAACTCAATGAAATCAAATTTGGAGCGACACACGAGGTTCGAACTCGTGACCTCAACCTTGGCAAGGTTGCGCTCTACCAGCTGAGCTAGTGTCGCATTGGTTGCGGGACCGGGTTTGTACCGGGCGGCGCATCCGTCGACGGCCTGAGGGTTATGACATTAATAACACCCAAACTATCGAAATGTGTTGGTTGCGGGGGCCGGATTTGAACCGACGACCTTCGGGTTATGAGCCCGACGAGCTACCAAGCTGCTCCACCCCGCGTCCGTATTCATCGTTAAGCACGATGAGAGCTTTTTGTTTGGTGCGTCACACGAGGTTCCCGTTCTTCAAGGCTTAGGCGTGACCTCAACCTTGGCAAGGAAGCTTGCCTGCGCTTTCACTGATAACTCAATGAAATCAAATTTGGAGCGACACACGAGGTTCGAACTCGTGACCTCAACCTTGGCAAGGTTGCGCTCTACCAGCTGAGCTAGTGTCGCATTGGTTGCGGGACCGGGTTTGTACCGGGCGGCGCATCCGTCGACGGCCTGAGGGTTATGACATTAATAACACCCAAACTATCGAAATATGTTGGTTGCGGGGCCGGATTTGTACCGGGCGGCGCATCCGTCGACGGCCTGAGGGTTATGACATTGATAACACCCAAACTATCGAAATGTGTTGGTTGCGGGGGCCGGATTTGAACCGACGACCTTCGGGTTATGAGCCCGACGAGCTACCAAGCTGCTCCACCCCGCGTCCGTATTCATCGTTAAGCACGATGAGAGCTTTTAATTTGTTGCGTCACGCGAGGTTCCTGTTCTTCAAGGCTTAGGCGTGACCTCAACCTTGGCAAGGAAGCTTGCCTGCGCTTTCACTGATAACTCAATGAAATCAAATTTGGAGCGACACACGAGGTTCGAACTCGTGACCTCAACCTTGGCAAGGTTGCGCTCTACCAGCTGAGCTAGTGTCGCAATATCTAACAGGAAATTGTTCAAAGTTCCCCGTTCAGGGCTGCGCATTATACGAGGAATTTCTTCAGATGCAAGAGGTCGAATTCAATTTTTTTTATGACTTCAACTAATCGTACAAAAAAAACTCAAACCTTAAAAAAGTGCTTTCTATAATGCTGCAATTCTGCAATTGACTCTCGGATATCATCCAACGCTAGGTGGGATCCGCTTTTCTTAAAGCCTGACAAAATCTCAGGCTGCCAACGTCTTGCAAGTTCTTTCACTGTGCTAACGTCGAGATAGCGGTAATGGAAATATTGCTCTAACTCTGGCATCTGCTTATAAAGAAAACGGCGGTCTTGTCCAACACTATTCCCACAAATAGGTGAAACACCTGGTGCAACCCACTCTGACAAAAAGGCAATCGTTTGTTGTTGTGCCTGTTCCAAAGTGACTTCTGATGCTTTGACACGATCCACCAATCCGCTCCCAGTATGCGTCGTGGTACACCACTCATCCATTTTATCTAACTCGTGCTGAGGCTGATGGATAGCAAGCACTGGACCTTCAGCGAGAATGTTCAATTCGGCATCTGTCACTATGGTGGCAATCTCAATAATCTTATGAGTTTCTGGGTCTAACCCCGTCATCTCTAAGTCTATCCAAATCAAATTCTGTTCGCTGATTGCCATTGTAATTGCCTATTATGTGACTAAACCATGTATGATACCGACCTTGAAGCGAAAGCCAAACAACAGATGAACGAATTGTGGCAAAAAAGAAAAAACTGACTAAAGGGCAGAGCCGTCGAGTTCGCTCTAATCAAAACAAACGCTTGCAACGTCAGCAAGACGATGTGCAATGGGATGAGTCACTCTTGGAGGCCGCGAGGGAAGGACTCGTGATCACCCGATTTGGCCAACATGCCGACATCGAAGACAGCGAAACTGGTGACATTCATCGTTGTAACTTACGTCGTAGTATTCGAAGTTTAGTCTCTGGAGACCGAGTTGTATGGCGCCCAGGCATAGAAACTCTACAAGGTATTGCCGGGGTCGTAGAAGCAGTACATGAGCGCGAATCCATGCTGACTCGCCCTGATTACTACGATGGGGTTAAAGCAGTAGCAGCGAACGTCGACCAAATTATTATTGTCTCCTCAGTACTGCCAGAGCTTTCACTCAACATTATCGACCGCTACCTCGTCGCGTCAGAGACCATTGGCATCAAGCCCTTAATTGTGCTCAATAAAATTGATCTGTTGGATGACGCAGAGCTGGCAAATGTGAAAGCACAACTCTCTATCTATGAAACGATTGGTTATCAGGTTCTTTACGTCAGCACACAGCTTGAAGGCGGCCTATCCGGTTTACAAGACGCGCTTAAAGACCACATCAATATTTTCGTGGGCCAATCCGGTGTCGGAAAGTCGAGCTTAGTGAATGAACTTATCCCCTCTGTTTCTGCCGAAGTCGGTGATGTATCAGAAAACTCAGGCTTGGGGCAGCACACCACAACTGCCGCCCGCCTCTATCATTTCCCTTATGGCGGTAAGCTGATTGACTCTCCTGGCGTCCGCGAATTTGGCTTGTGGCACTTAGACAAAGAAGATGTCACCAAGGCGTTTGTCGAGTTCCGTGATTACTTAGGTGGGTGTAAGTTCAGAGACTGTAAACACAAAGACGACCCCGGTTGCTTATTGCGTGCTGCGGCGGAAGACGGAAAAATTGCCCCTACTCGCTTCGAAAACTATCACCGTATTGTAGAAAGTATGGATGAGATGAAAGCCAACCGAAATTACTCTCGCAACAAGCCTGAATAACAAATTGGCGCGGAAAACACTGACATTCCTCACTTGCTCGGTTAGTATGCCGAGCACTAATTAAACGATCACTCGCGAACAGGCGCTGCTAGCGGGCCTGCTCTGTGCAAAGATAGAGTTATTATGTCTATTATTGATAACCTGAAGATTACTTTTCAATACCTACTACCTAAGCATGCCGTTACTCGCTTAGTCGGAAAAATTGCCGCATGGGAAGGCGGTGGCTTCACGACCACGCTCATCAATGCGTTTATCCGCCAATACAAGATTGATATGAACGAAGCCGCCGAGTCAGACAGCCGCGCCTACGCGACCTTCAATCAGTTCTTCGTCCGTGAGTTAAAAGCGGGCGCACGTCCTATCGATGATGGCGACGATAATCTGTGTTTTCCTGCAGATGCTTGTGTGAGTCAGTTTGGTAAAATTGAAGCCGACCAACTCATCCAAGCCAAAGGCCATACGTTTGACGTCTGCGAATTAGTGGGCGGAAACAAGAAACTCGCGGCGCAGTTCACGGATGGTGAGTTTGCGACTCTCTACCTCTCTCCTCGCGACTACCATCGTGTACACATGCCATGTGACGCGACATTACGTCAGATGATTTATGTACCGGGTGATCTTTTTTCTGTAAACCCACTTACCGCAGAGAACGTGCCGAATTTGTTTGCACGTAACGAGCGTGTCGTGTGTGTCTTCGACACAGAGTTCGGTCCTATGGTACAAATTCTTGTCGGTGCAACGATTGTCGGCAGTATCGAGACAGTTTGGGCTGGCACAGTGACCCCGCCAACTGGCCCAGAGATTCGCCGTTGGGATTACCCTGCGAGTGGTCAAGATGCCATTGCCCTCAAAAAAGGGGACGAGATGGGACGATTTAAACTTGGCTCAACCGTCATTAACCTTTTCCCACAAGGCATGATGGCATTTGATAACGCTGTCGCTATTAATGCAACGACTCGTATGGGTGAGGTTTATGGCCGCTTCCTATCAACTGAAGACACCACAGATTAATTCTTAAATTTGTGAAGCAACGGGGCCTTTATGGCCCCGTTTTAGATCTAAAAATTGACGCAATCGATCCATCTAAAATAGAAAGTAGGTATGCTGATTTACAGTTTTCACAATTAAATCAACGCCTACGACTATGACAAAAATCTCGATCACCACTGTGCTGAGGTTATTGGTCGCGTTTGGGATCCCTTTATTGGTCCTAGCCATGCCCACTAGCGCACTCCCTATTGAGGGATTAACCATCATTCAACACCGGCTGTTAGCTATCTTTATTCTTGCCGCCTTACTTTGGGTTCTGGAGCCCGTCCCCGTTTTTGCTACATCCATTTTGATCATCGTGCTACAGCTGATCTTACTCTCTGATAATGGGCTGACGTTCCTCCGCCCAAGCGGCGAGCATGAAACCCTGCTCAGCTACACCGATATTCTCAATGCCTTTTCTTCCCCTATCATTATTCTCTTCATGGGGGGATTTGCGCTTGCTATCGCGGCTTCTCGCTACGAACTGGATAATAATTTAGCCCGTGTCCTGCTAAAGCCTTTCGGTACTCAGCCGCGCTATATTATGCTGGGCCTCATGCTGATTACCGCCGTTTTCTCAATGTTCATGTCAAATACAGCAACGACGGTCATGATGCTTGCGTTACTTGGCCCTATCGTGGCTTCAGTCCCTAAAGGCGACACAGGTATCAAAGCCTTAGTGCTCTGTATTCCTATTGCGGCCAATACCGGCGGGATTGCAACACCAATTGGTACCCCACCCAACGCTATTGCGCTCCAATACCTTCAAGGTGAGCACGCTATCACCTTTGGTGGATGGATGATGATGGGCTTACCCTTTGTTATTGTTCAGCTTGCTTTTGCATGGTGGTTACTCCAAAAGCTCTTTCCAACCACCATGGACAAAATTGAACTCAACCTTGAGGGTAAGTTCCAGAAAAGCTGGCAAGCGATCGTGGTCTACATTACCTTCGCGATCACGATTTTACTCTGGATGACCTCGTCCTTTCACGGTATGAACGTGTATGTCGTCTCTGTCATCCCGCTCGCTGCTTTCACCCTAACGGGCATCATGGGTAAAGAAGAGCTAAAGCTCATTAACTGGGACGTACTTTGGTTGGTTGCGGGGGGTATCGCGATTGGTATGGCACTCGGAAAAACAGGCCTTGCTGAAGCGTTAGCGCACTCCATCGACTACGCAACCCTTTCACCCATTGTCGTTGTCATTACGCTATCCATTGTGTGTTGGCTAATGGCAAACTTCATGTCAAACACCGCCACGGCAAACTTGTTGGTGCCTATTGCCGCCGCCGTTGCAGCGTCAATGGAGTCACTGGCTTCTATGGGTGGTCTAACGGGTGTCCTCGTTGTGGTCGCCTTCTCAGCATCACTCGGTATGATTCTACCTGTTTCAACCCCACCTAACTCACTCGCCTACTCGACAGGCTTAATCGAAAGTAAAGATATGGCAAAGACGGGGGTAATTATCGGGGTTGTTGGTCTACTTATCGTTTATGCGGCAGCCTTAATCATCACTTGATCCCGGCTATTCTCCTTTCAAGAAGCTCACAACACGGTGAGCTTCTTTCCCCGTCAATGCACCAACATCCCCAATAATCCCCAAATTTCCTGACACTGTCGTTGGCACTATTAGTACACGCGTTGCCCGAGCGCTTTTTTTCTTGCGACACGTATCTCGCGTCATGCATAGTGAAGCCCTTATTTCTTTCAAACATCAGTGGTTTTATGGGATACGAGTGGCTCGCCTTACTCGCTGCCTTTCTCTGGGCATTCAGTTCAATGATTTCGGTGACACCTGCGCGCCACTTAGGGACGTTTGCCTACAGTCGATGGCGAATGGCATGTGTCACGCTCATGCTCTGCAGTGCGGCAACGTTCATGAGTGGTTGGAGCTCCTTACTTCATCAGGACTACGCCGTGATGGCACTCTCTGGATTGATTGGCATTTTTATCGGCGATACCGCACTCTTTGCCTGTTTTAATCGCGTTGGCCCTCGTCGCGCAGGCCTTCTCTTTTCTTGCCATGCTGTCTTTTCTGCCATTCTTGGCGTCTGGTTGTTTGATGAGTCGTTGTACGGCTGGAAACTCGTTGGCGCTATCTTAGTATTCAGTGGCGTTTTACTGGCCGTCTTTTTTGGTCAAAACAAGCGTGCGCACAGTTGGGAAAAGGTGAATGGCAATCTCTGGATTGCGATTAGTCTTGGTCTCACCGCTGCGCTCTGCCAATCACTCGGCGCGATTATTGCCAAACCCGTTATGAGCAGTGGCAGTGATCCCATTGCGGCTTCAGCTATTCGCATGGCGACAGCCTTAACAGCGCACTGTGTACTCTTTTGCTGCGGGTTCAAGATAGCCAAAGCATCCAGTCCTATGAACTGGTCCATACTTGGGCAAGTCGCACTGAATGGTTTTTTAGCGATGGGGGTCGGTATGACTCTCATCATGATCGCACTAAGCCGCGGTGATGTCGGCATGGTCGGGCTACTATCCTCTACCACACCGATAATGATTTTACCTTTGATGTGGCTGTTTACTCGCCAACGCCCAAGTTTACTTTCTTGGGTAGGCGCAATACTTGCCGTCGCCGGAACCGGAATGATCTTGAAATTTTAATGAGAATAGTTTGCATTTCGATCTAACCCAGCATAGACTAGATCACTGTCTGTGGTTTACTTGAAATCCTGAACTTAAGTCACCCAGTACGAACACCTGTTTCGCTCACCGGAGAGAGCGACAGGGGTTCAAAATACGCTGTTCCCCCAAACCGCCAGCTGTGGCTCGCTGGCGGTGCGTATTCAATACGCGATCAAGCTCGATTGATAGGGAATGCCATCACTTGATCGATATGCTCACAGCCTAGCGCTAACATGATGAGCCTATCTACCCCCAGGGCAACGCCTGCGCAATCAGGTAACCCTGCTTCCAATGCCGACAATAGATGCTCATCAATCACCTGCTCAGGTAGGCCGTTTTCCTGTCGATAGTGATTGTCCGCTTCAAAACGTGAACGCTGTTCTACAGGATCAGAGAGTTCATGGAAGCCATTTGCTAACTCGATACCTTGGTAGTAAACCTCGAATCGTTCTGCTACTCGTGGGTCTGCCGCACTGATTCTAGCGAGTGCTGCCTGCGAGGCTGGGAAATGGTATACGAACGCCGGGGCATCCTGACCTATCTTGGGCTCGACACCTACGCTGAAGAGTAGCTGCAACAGTGTATCGCGGTGGTTTTCTGGTTCAGCAATGTCAGCAAGCCCAAGCGCTGCGGCAACAGCCTTTAGCTCGCTCATTGTCGCTTCCAAGGGACAAACCTTTAATGCGCGAAGGAATGCCTCTTGGTAAGTCATACGCTCAGCGGCCCCGCAATTCAATACCATCTGCAATAGTGTATCCATCTCATCCATCAATGCATGGTGATTGAAGCCAACACGATACCATTCCAACATGGTGAACTCAGGGTTGTGATACCGACCAGATTCTTCATTCCGAAAGGCTTTACTTATCTGATAGATACAGCCACTTCCCGCACACAGAAGCCGCTTCATATGAAACTCCGGACTGGTCATCATGCTCAATGTTTGCCCGTTCGCGAAACCTGGGCCAACAAACTGGGTTTGGAAAGTATGCAAGTGAACATCGGTCACTGTTGCCATGCTTAACGCTGGCGTATCCACCTCCAAAACGCCCCTATTTTCAAAGAATTCTCTAATTTGCCTAATTAAATTGGCTTTTTTTCGTAAAAAGTGGATAGAAGCGGAAGGTTGCCAGTCGGCCATGTTTATTCCTAATAAAACGTATTTGTAGGGCATTTTATCGCAAAGTATGCCTGTTCAGCGACCCTGAACACTTGCTGAATGGGTAGCGAACTATTCTTGGGGTCAATATGCACAAAGGTTATACTTACCGCCATCGAGTGCCTTTGCACTTTCCCTGCTAGAACAGTGATGTTCGCAATAATTTGAACTGAGATAGCAATTAAAAACAAACTATCGCTAAGCACCCTCTCTATAATGTGCTTAACGCATTGCTTTCCCTTTCTTTTTAATCTCCCTCGCAAGCACGCGAATGACGGGTCACAAACCATTTAGATGTTTGATCACAACTCTGTAACCTACTGATATTGGTGACATCAATTGATTTAGATCACAGATGTTGCAATTTTTCATCGGATTTGAACTTTTTGGACAAAAACACGCGTCAAAATCAAATATTTCGCAAGTTTTGTCCTCTAGAATGATTTTCAGGATTTCAAGGTAAAGGTGCGCATTTCGCGCCTTATTCGTTTTATTAGTCTTTCCTCCGGAGAATAGCTGTGAAAACAATCACCACAGATATCGCTGTCGTCGGTGCTGGCGGCGCAGGTCTTCGTACTGCGATTGCTGCTGCTGAAGCAAACCCAGAGCTCGAGATTGCTCTGATCTCCAAAGTTTACCCAATGCGTTCGCACACTGTAGCAGCCGAAGGCGGCTCTGCAGCGGTTATCAAGGATGAAGATAGCCTAGACAATCACTTCAACGATACCGTTGGTGGTGGTGACTGGTTATGTGAACAGGATGTGGTTGAATATTTTGTTGAGAACGCTACCCGTGAGATGACCCAACTTGAACAGTGGGGCTGTCCATGGAGCCGCAAAGAAAACGGTGACGTTAACGTGCGTCGTTTCGGCGGTATGAAAGTAGAGCGTACGTGGTTTGCCGCTGACAAAACTGGCTTCCACATGCTGCACACCCTCTTCCAAACGTCTATCAAGTATGACCAAATCAACCGCTTTGACGAGTACTTCGTTGTTGATTTGATCGTCTCTGATGGCCAAGTGCAAGGCCTGATTGCCATTCATATGGCAGAAGGTGAACTGATCTGCATTAAAGCAAAATCCGTCGTCCTGGCGACTGGTGGTGCAGGCCGAGTGTACAACGTCAACACGAATGGCGGCATCGTGACTGGTGACGGTATGGCAATGGCTTATCGCCATGGTGTACCTTTGCGTGATATGGAGTTTGTTCAGTATCACCCAACTGGCCTACCGGGTACGGGTATCTTGATGACGGAAGGTTGTCGTGGTGAAGGTGGTATCATCGTCAACAAAAACGGTTACCGTTACCTACAAGACTACGGCATGGGCCCAGAAACCCCTGTTGGCCAACCAAAGAACAAATACATGGAACTTGGTCCTCGTGACAAGGTTTCTCAAGCGTTCTGGCATGAGCAGCAAAAAGGCAACACCATCGAGCACCCACTCGGTGACGTGGTACACCTTGATCTTCGCCACCTCGGTGAAGAGTACTTACAAGAACGCCTACCGTTCATTTGTGAGCTATCTAAAGCGTATGTCAACGTTGACCCAGCGAAAGAGCCAATTCCAATTCGCCCAACGGTTCACTACACCATGGGTGGTATTGAAACAGACAAGAACAACGAAACTCGCATCAAAGGCTTGTTCGCTGTTGGTGAGTGTTCTTCCGTTGGTCTACACGGCGCTAACCGCTTAGGCTCTAACTCGCTTGCCGAGCTTGTTGTCTTTGGCCGTTTGGCCGGTGAGCAAGCCGTTGCTCGTACCGCTGAATTCAAAGGCTGGGATGACAATGCAGTAGAAGCGGCCATTGCTGATGTTCAAGCGCGTATCGACGCACTAATGAACCAAGAAGGCGATGAAAACTGGGCTGATATCCGCACTGAAATGGGTAAATCCATGGAAGCAGGTTGTGGTATCTACCGCCGTGAAGACTTAATGCAAGCGACTGTCGACAAATTGGCAGAGCTACGCGCACGCTTCAAAAACATCAGCATCAAAGATAAAGGCAAAGTGTTCAACACCGACCTACTTTACGCTATCGAAGTGGGCTATGGCCTTGAAGTTGCTGAAGCAATGGCACACTCAGCCATCTTACGTCGTGAATCACGTGGTGCTCACCAACGTCTAGACGATGGCTGTACTGAGCGTGATGACGTGAACTTCCTAAAACACTCTCTAGCTTTCTACAATGGTGACGACGCACCTCGCATTGAATACAGCGACGTGACCATCACTAAGTCTCAGCCTAAAGCCCGTCTATACGGTGCTGAAGCAGAAGCTGCAGAAGCTGCTGCCAAAGCTGCGAAGAAAGAAGCTGCAGAGAAGGAGGCTTAATCATGTCTGCGAATCGTATCCAAAAAGTCGATATCCTACGTTACGACCCATTAAAAGATGCAGAACCTTACCTGCAAACTTTCGAAGTCCCGTTTGACGAAACAATGTCAGTACTGGACGCGCTAGGTTACATCAAAGATAACCTAGATAAAGATCTGGCTTACCGTTGGTCTTGCCGTATGGCGATCTGTGGTTCTTGTGGTCTGATGGTCAACAAGGTGCCAAAACTGGCCTGTAAGACTTTCCTACGTGACTACCCGAACGGCCTAACTATTGAGCCGTTAGCAAACTTTGCTATCGAGAAAGACTTGATCGTCGACATGACGCCGTTCATCGAGCGACTAGAAGCCATCAAGCCTTACATCATCGGTAACGATCGTACGCCAGAAGAAGGGCCAAACAACCAAACGCCAGCGCAAATGGCGAAGTACAAGCAGTTCGCGAACTGCATCAACTGTGGCCTCTGCTACGCAGCATGTCCTCAGTTTGGTTTGAACCCTGAATTCATCGGTCCAGCCGCACTTACACTCGCTCACCGCTACAACCTAGATAGTCGTGACAATGGTGCAGCAGAGCGTATGAAGCTTATCAATGGCGAAAACGGCGCATGGGGCTGTACCTTCGTAGGTTACTGTTCTGAAGTTTGTCCGAAGAGCGTTGACCCAGCAGGTGCTGTTAACCAAGGTAAAGTTGAGTCTTCTAAAGACTTCGTTATTGCCATGCTAAAACCGGAGGCCTAATCATGAGCAATCGTAAGCCTTACGTTCGCGAAATGAAACGTACTTGGTGGAAAGATCACCCTTTCTACCGCTTCTACATGGTGCGTGAAGCCACCGTGTTACCACTGATCTTATTCACGCTTTTCCTCACCGCCGGTCTTGGCAGTTTGGTATTAGGTGAAGCGGCTTGGAATGGCTGGTTAGGCTTTATGCGTAACCCAGTCGTTATCGCCATCAACATTGTTGCGTTGGCGGGTAGCCTATTCCACGCACAGACCTTCTTTAGCATGATGCCTCAGGTAATGCCTATTAAAGTAAAAGGCAAAGCGCTGGATAAGAAGATCATCGTCCTTGCACAGTGGGCAGCCGTTGCAGCTATCTCACTCGTTGTTCTCGTTCTGGTTTAAGGAGTCTATCGTGGTAAATCGCAATCCTCAACGTTCAGACGAACCAGTTTGGTGGGGCCTATTCGGTGCCGGTGGTACTTGGTTCGCAATGATCACACCGATCACAGTGCTAGTACTGGGTATCCTCGTACCTATGGGTGTTATCAATGCAGAAGCATTGAGCTACGAGCGCGTCAGTGCTTTTGTTAGCAGCTGGATTGGTATGGCCTTCACTGTGTGTACGTTGGCACTACCAATGTGGCACGCAATGCACCGTGTTCACCACGGCATGCACGATCTTAAGTTCCACACAGGTGTGGTTGGTAAGATCGCTTGTTATGTTGCTGCATACACTGTCTCTATCCTCGCGGTTGTGTTTGTCTTCATGGTCTAAGCTCACGCAAGGTAAAGAAAAACACCGCCAGACTGGCGGTGTTTTTTTATGTATTGCGCCTAGACGCAAAAAACATAGGCGTTAGTTTGAATGACCATCAATAATCTTTTCTGCTTGCTCTAGTATGCCTAACGCACCAAAGCCTGTAATGACATCTAAGTTAGTGGTTAGCTTGCCGCCATCACCACCACCAAAATAGTTTTTCGGCATTGTTACTTGGTACTCTTTCAGGTTGCTATAGAGCGAGACTGAAATGTCACGATTTAACTCTGCCAAATAAACATCACTGTTATTGCCAAAGACACTGTACTTAGCTTGCAGTACCTCAGCCTCTGCACGCCCTTTAGCAAGAATCGCCTTCGCTTCATACTCAGCGGCAAGCGCGTTCGCTTGCTGAATAGCCAGATTAGCTTCCGCGACCGCTAGCTCCTTCTCTTTTTCCACTTCCGAGATGCGCTTGGTCTTTTCGACTTCAACCACTTCTCGTTCAGCGATTTGTTTAGCAACCTCGACTTCTTTTTGCTGCGCAATAATCGCGAGCTCTTTGGCACGCTGCGCATCTTGCACTTCTTTGGTACGCTGAATTTCCTTTCTCAACTGCTCCGTTTCCGCCTGCGCTTTTGATGTCTCTTGTTCTTGGATGGCACGAATTCTATCCGCAACTAAACGCTTTTTATCTGCGAGTAAGCGATTGAGTTGCTCTTCTGGTTTAGGGTCACCAATGGTTACTTGGGTCACTTCAATACCATACTGGCTCAACGGGTTTTCTTGGCGAATCGGTTGATCATTACGGTCCAACACCGGTACCGTCTTCCAGACGGCTTGTGAGCTACGCTGCAGTTGCTTGGAGTTCGCTTGATCAACCCCCACAGGCGCAAGCTCTAGCTGTTCCACTTCCACTTTGCGGCGCTCTGTCATGTATATTCCATCACGCAGTTGATCACCCAGCTTCGCTTTGAACTGATTCAATCCGCCTTGGAAGAACTCCTCACCTGTATATTGGGTTGCCGTAATGACCGTCACGTTACGCGCATTTTTTACCAAAAGTGCATCAATTAAGTTGCCATTGTTTCGAAATTCGCGATGCATTTTTTTCACCGCATCAGGGTTCAATGAGAGCTTGAAGCGGAAAGTGACGGGGATCTCGCCGACATAGGTATCGGCAAAGCGCACCTGGATTGGTGGCAAGCGCTGATAAAAGTCTTCCCCTGTCGTATTGCCATACGAGACAGTGATGACTTGATCATATTTAGTAATACGCGACAGAAAAGGGACACGAAAGTGTAAGCCCGGCTCTGTAAAGACGTCGAGTTTACCTGTGATGTTATTTTGATGAACATAGGTATACCCGGCATCCGTCATCAATACTGACTGGCTCCCCACCCCCAATGCAGCAAGCAATAATCCGCCACCGACAATTGTCTTTACTGACATACGAAATGACGGTGCGATTTCAGTATCCGTCCTTTTTGCATCCATAACACACATCCTAATGCACAAAAAAGAAGGCATTATATGCTAATCAAGTTAGGCGTTCGTGGTGCAAACTGACTTCTTGGATCTATCCCTCAAAGTGTGCTTTCGACACCCTATAAGACAGATAAACTGGGTGATTGCTCTCATTCACAGCGATTCGATCTAGGCAAACATAAAAAAATCGATTCAACTGAGCTTTCAAGCAGATAAGGAGTAATGAGCAAGATGCTAAGCCAAAACCCATTTACCGATAGCGATCGCCAAGAGATCTGGGAGATGTTAGTCACGCGAGACATTCGCGCATACTGTGAAGCAGATTGGTCACAGGTCGCTGATGACTTTATCGAAGAAGAGTTTTTTGCGGTGGATGCGCAGAAAGACCAAGACCCCGGCAACTGGCAATTTGCTTTCTCCACCCTCACACACTATCGAGATGAATGGGTGCGTCAGGCAAAAATTGGATTGGATACGCAATATGCCGAGCCTTTAGAAGCGGCTGTCCATCGTCTAACTACACTCGAGAAAATTGATATCGCGGATGGACGTGCTATCGCTCGTAAGCAATTCAACGGCACCATTAAAAAAGCAGATGGCAGTGAAGATAAGCTACTCTGGCAAACACTTTACTACCTCAAGAAAACGCCCACAGGCTGGAAAATATGTGGTTTTACTGGCTATCTTCCTTATACAGCCTAAGACAGACAAAAAAGGCCGCTGTCAAAGCGGCCTTCAGATTGATGACGAACCCCGCTTTTTAAGCGGGGTTCTTTTTTGGAAGCGACCGTAGGTCGCGATCGCGATATTTTTTGCTATGTCGTGCGCAGAAGTTTCCGTTCATTACATAGGCATACAGAAGCAAGTATTTGCCTCATTTCTGCCATGTTTAAGCCTATTTTTCGGAGATAGTTCATCACCAGCGCTATCTTCTTGATGTTTTGGGCTGCCGCTGCCAACCAACATTGCATTTGCACATTGGCTAGACCGCGGAAGCGAGCATAACGATGACCGTGATGTTGCTTAGCGTCTGCAAAGCTACGTTCTACTGTTTCACTTCGACGTCTATAAGTCTTCTTGCCGTAGGAAGAGAGCCGCATTTGGTTTGCCCTCTCTACTGCGTCACTATAGATATGCCGTGTAATCACTTTCTTCATATTTCTGCTTTGAGTACAGTCATCCCTCATTGGACAGAACGCACATTCTTTGGGGGCTGAGTGGTATTCTCGATACGCATCGCGTGAGGTAGTTTTATAAAGCAACTCCTGACCATTCGGACATTGGTAGCTGTCTCTTTGCGCATCGTAAGTAAAGTGTTTCTTTTTGAACGTATTTTTCGTTCTAGATGGACGTCGATAACCGAACACGCCAAGAATAGCTCGACGTTCAAGTGACTCCGCCACTGGAGCAGTAAAGTAGCCCGCATCCAGTCCAACAGCTATCGGGTTCAATTGGAATGTGGCAAGCGTGTAATCTAAGCGTTGAACGTAAGGCTGTGAGTCATTGATGTTACCCGCGGTGGTATAGGTATCGAGAATAATTCCGTGTTGACCATCAACGGTTCGATGGTCGAGATAAAAGAAGCCTTGAGGCTTATTATCACGAGTCATGAAGCCACTCTCTGGGTCAGTGGTGCTGGTTTTAGTATTCTTTGTTTTTGGCTCTGACTCCCGAGCCTTAAGTGGCTTCTTACCTGCTTTTTCTCGGTCTAAAGCGACGTCTTCATCCAGCATATCAAGATAGGTACTGGCACGAACCGCCGTGACTTTATTGGTGTGTTTATTCTTGTTGGCGTTCGCTTTGAGATGAGTACTGTCCGTAAAGAGCTCTTGACCCGCGACCAAGCCTTTCGACATGGCTTGCTCTACGATATTGATAAAAATACGTTCGAATACATCCGTGCCATTAAAGCGACGAATGCGGTTCTGGCTGAGAGTAGAAGCGTGAATGACTTTCTCTGTTAATGACATCCGCAAGAACCAACGGTAAGCGACATTCACTTCAATCTCTTTGACGAGCTGGCGCTCACTTTTTATGCCAAAGATGTAGCCAAGTAAGATGATTTTGAAGAGACGGACAGGGTCAACAGGTGGGCGTCCATTATCTTTACAGTAAAGATGAGCGACTTCATCTCGAATGAATTCGAAGTCGATAGCATTATCGATTTTACGCACTAAATGGTTTTTAGGAACTAACTGTTCCATCGTCACCATTTCCAGTTCGTATTGTTGCGGAGTAGGCTCTTGAAGCATATCGGAGTGTCCATATTTCGATACCCCTATTAGATCAAAGGTCTAGCTCGAAAGCTAGACCTTTGTCAGCAGTCTGAAGGCCGCTGTCAAAGCGGCCTTTTTCATCTAAAAACAAGCTTACTTAACGCGGCTTACGTACTCACCCGAGCGAGTGTCCACTTTGATCACTTCGCCAATCTGGATGAATAGAGGCACACGTACAACCGCACCCGTTGTCAGTGTCGCTGGCTTACCACCGGTACCCTGAGTATCACCCTTTAGGCCCGGATCCGTCTCAGTGACTTCAAGTTCAACGAAGTTTGGCGGTGTCACTGTAATTGGGTTGCCATTCCAAAGGGTTAGCGTACAAGTGTCATTCTCTTTTAGCCACTTCGCGTTCTCGCCAACCGCTTTTGTATCCGCGGCGATCTGCTCAAATGACTCACTGTTCATGAAGTGATAGAACTCACCGTCGTTGTAGAGATAATCCAGCTCCAGATCCATCACGTCTGCAACTTCAACGCTATCGCCAGACTTGAAAGTCTTTTCTAACACTTTACCAGAAAGCAGCTTACGGATTTTCACGCGGTTGAATGCTTGACCTTTACCCGGCTTCACATACTCGTTTTCGAGAATGACACACGGCTCATTATCAAGCATAATTTTAAGACCGCCTTTAAATTCATTAGTGCTTACAGTCGCCATTTTTTCCTCTTTCTATTCTTCGAGTTAAATTTAATGCCGCACATCATAACCCGAAACGTACCAACTGTTGAGCAAAATTGGCTCATTGAGTTAGCGAATGCGATCACGGATCCGCTCAAGTTACTGTCTCAGCTTCAGATTGATCCTTCACCGTATCAAGCAGGGCTAGAAGCGCGCCGCCTTTTTGCTTTGCGCGTTCCACAAAGCTTCGTCAACAGAATGGAAAAAGGCAATCCCAATGATCCGCTGTTACGCCAAGTCATGCCTGTCATTGATGAGTTTACTGTCACCGACGGCTATAGTCAGGATCCCCTTGATGAACAGGACAATGACCAACCTGGCGTGCTGCACAAATACAAAAACCGTTGCTTGATGATTCTCAAGGGAGGTTGTGCCGTCAATTGTCGCTATTGCTTCCGTCGTCACTTCCCTTATCAAGAGAATCCAGGCGGCAAACGCGCGTGGCGTGAGTCCTTAGACTATATTGCGCAACATCCTGAACTCGATGAAGTCATACTCTCTGGCGGTGACCCGCTAATGGCAAAGGACAGCGAGCTCAATTGGCTACTCGATGAATTAGATCGTATTCCGCATTTAAGACGGCTCCGTATTCATACTCGCTTACCGGTTGTTATCCCATCACGAGTCACGACAGAGCTATGTCAGATGCTCGAAAGCAGCCGCCTGCAAGTGGTTTTCGTCACCCATATCAATCACCCTCATGAGCTTGACTCAACACTTCAGGCCGCGATGTACAAGCTAAAATCAGCGGGCATCACACTGCTTAACCAAGGCGTATTACTCAAAGGGATCAACGATGACGCAGATGTGCTTGCCGCTCTCTCTAATGCACTCTTTGACGCAGGCATACTGCCCTATTACTTACATGTCCTCGACAAAGTACAAGGCGCTGCACACTTTATGGTGAGTGATGAGGAAGCAAGAGTACTGATGGGGGAGTTAATGAAGCAAGTTTCGGGCTATCTGGTTCCACGATTAACGCGTGAGATAGGCGGCAGAGCCAGTAAAACACCACTCGACCTGCATTTAGAATAAGAGAGAAATCGTTTTTTGTTAAATACAAAAAGAACGGGCGCGACTTTCGTCGCGCCCTGAGGTCTTACTTGCAGCAGTCCGGCTACTATGGTGCTCCCTGCATCATCCATAATTAGTGTGCTGATTCCTTCAGCGCTATCCGTAACTTCTTCCTGAAGTGGTCCTAGTCTTCCTGACTCGTCAATACATCCTGATTGACTCTCTCGACCATCCTGGCGGTGTCCCTGACTTCGTCCTGAAGTATTCCTTCCTCTATCCTAGAGGGGTCCATTTTACATCCATGCCAGTTACTCATCCTGAGTGACTGATTTCTCTTCCTGAGAATGCCGCTATCCTTGGCGGTTCCTGTTCCGTTCCGTCGTCTTCCTGACAACGGAGAGTAGAATACGTGAATTCGTGACCCGTTGAACCCCGAAAAATCAAAACCGGTAACTGTCATAAAGATGAAATCGAATACATTTTTTCTATCTTTTTGTTTTTAAAAGAAAACAACACATAAACCACCTATTTATCGGCATCATGTATCGAATAAGTCCCACGAGCTTGTAAGAGATATCTCACAACACAGGTAGCAATATAGGAAGACAAACCATTCACCAACCAATGAAACTAAGCACACAAAAGGGCAATTGATAGAATTAATCACTACAAGCGGTCAAAAAAAAACAAGATCCAGCTCACATTTTCTGTTTGTCAGAAAAAAACACCAGAAAACGTCATTCGGTTATCTCGTCCAACAAGCAAACGCGACAGGCAATACACAAGCAGCCTCAAAGTGTTTGACCTTCAAATACGGTGGGATAGGTAGAAGTGGTTGTCAGGTAATCAAGCAACCGAACTCTAGATGGAGGATACAAAAACGCTCTAGCACCTCAAATCCATGACAAAGGCGTGCCGTGCTGACAAGTTAGAAAGTCTCGTTGAACAGGTGTCTTGAGGTGATGTAAGAATAAAAGAGAGGAAGAGTCTGTTTTTGCCACATAAAAGAGCGGGCGCGACTTGCGTCGCGCCCTAAGTCTTACTTGCAGCAATCCAGCTACTGTGGTGCTCCCTGCATCATTCCATGATTAGTATGCTGTGTCCTTCAGCGCTTTCCTTATACTTCGTCCTGAAGTTGTCCTAGTCATCCTGACTCGTCGATACATCCTTACCGACTCTCTCGACCTTTCCTGGCGGTGTCCCTGACTTCATCCTGAAGTGGTTCCTACCTCTGTCCTAGAGGGTGTTCCTTTGTCATCCTGACACAGTGCCTATCCTCGGCGCTGTCTGCAACATCCTGTTGCCGTCCTTTCACATCCCTGCCAGTTACTCATCCTGAGTCACTGTTTTCTCATCCTGAGAAGTACCAGTCCTTAGCAGTTCCTGTTCCGTTCTGTCGTCATCCTGTCGACGAAGAAAATAATAGGCGATCTAAGGGTTAATTTGCGCCTCATAATCAAACATATCTCACCGCGCAATCGATTACTTTTTCACCCCGAACTCATAAGACACTAATTTATAATGCTTTTATTCTGGTGGCCTCTTAATTATCGTAAAGAGAAAGCGTAAAGTCCCACGCGCTTGTAAGAGATATCTCACAAGCAATCAGGCAATCTCACCCGAAATTTCCCTACTGATATTTTTCTTAGAAAATTATCGCCACAAATGTCTATTATTTAAACAGATCGCAAAATAAACGCGTAGTCTAGTACGGGTATGGCGAGATAATGGTGGGTATCAAAATGGGGGATAACGCGAACGCGTAACGCACATAAAAGAGCGGGCGCGACTTGCGTCGCGCCCTAAGTCTTACTTGCAGCAATCCAGCTACTGTGGTGCTCCCTGCATCATTCCATGATTAGTATGCTGTGTCCTTCAGCGCTTTCCTTATACTTCGTCCTGAAGTTGTCCTAGTCATCCTGACTCGTCGATACATCCTTACCGACTCTCTCGACCTTTCCTGGCGGTGTCCCTGACTTCATCCTGAAGTGGTTCCTACCTCTGTCCTAGAGGGTGTTCCTTTGTCATCCTGACACAGTGCCTATCCTCGGCGCTGTCTGCAACATCCTGTTGCTGTCCTTTCACATCCCTGCCAGTTACTCATCCTGAGTCACTGTTTTCTCATCCTGAGAAGTACCAGTCCTTAGCAGTTCCTGTTCCGTTCTGTCGTCATCCTGTCGACGAAGAGAATATTAGACTATCGCCCTACCATTTTGCGTGACAAACAGTAAAAATTTTCATGACAGTGGCGTTTAACCTCTAATTAACAAACATAAGACACTGATTTTAAGGCAAATAGTTCGAATACCTTAGAAAAAGCCAATCACTAAAAGTGATAACTCCCACAGCCTTGTAAGCGATCTCTCACAACACACCATGACATAAGCGACTTCAGAAAACGGGGGAGAAAAATCCCACGCTTCTATAGCGACGAAAAGAGAGGGGAGAGATAGAGGGGATAAAAAAGAGCGGGCGCGACCTTGGTCGCGCCCTAAGACTTACTTGCAGCTGTCCAGCTACTGTGATGCTCCCTGCATCATTCCATGATTAGCATGCGATCCGTTCGCTCTCTTCCTTGCTCGCTGTCCTCGCGAATCCTATGTCGTCCTGACGAGCGAATCTATCCTAAATCGCTCAGTCTTCATCCTAAAGTTGTCCTCACACTTTCCTAGTGCGCATCCATTTCATCCTTGCGCAGGCCATCCGATTTCCTGCTCCACATCCAATATGGTTCCTACTTTTCCTTGTCAGCCATTTCCATTGGCTTTAACACTCTCCGAGCGCCCTGTTCCGTCAGGTAATCCCTACTTCCTTACGTCGTATCCTTCCGACACCAATAATAATAATCCTATCTTGGCACTTTATCGCCCCACCAAACTCAAATCGATGACATTACAAGGATTTAACAGCGCTAAAAACCCACTTAATAGATTGTTTTTAAAAGATAAAAAAAATGCTCTACGATAATTCTGGTTGGATATTCTTACCTCTTCCCACAATGCTGTAAGAGATATCTCACACACCTTAATCCCATTCATCCCAAACGCTACAATTGTGTAAATAGACTCAAACCACCTTAAGGAGCAGGCTTCAGTAGCGGACCTCAATACAAGGTATTGCTATCAAACCCCAACATGCACCCTATACAAGCTTCTTGTACGGGCTTAGATGTCGGCCCTTTAACAACACGGATTGATTGTGACTATCAGAATAATTCATTGAAAATTCACTCGTATTTCACTGCTTGCAGCCTTACATTGCCTCCCGTTTCTCATCACTTCTCCATCGGCACTGAGGGCAACAATGAATCTTGGATTTGATATCGCTCCACTCCATTGGCAAGGCATTGCCAGCTGTCTATTGTGCGGCGCACTACTTGGCATCGAGCGTCAATGGCGAGGCAAACCTGTAGGCATTCGCACAGCCAGTCTAATTATCATTGGCACCTATACGTTTATGTCTCTTGGTATGTCACTTTCTGATCAACGGGGTGACCACGCACGCGTGCTTGCACAAATTATCACCGGGATCGGGTTTCTCGGTGCGGGCGTCATGATGACACAGAATGAGAAAATCATTGGCGTTACGTCGGCAGCTTCCGTTTGGTTACTTGCCGCACTAGGCGTGCTCATCGCGGTTGGCTATGGTACGACCGCACTGGTGCTGACAGGCGTGATTCTTTTTATTTTGGTTGGCGTCGATAGAGTGGAAGCAAGTGTCAGAGCGCTCAGAAAAGGGGTACACCGCCATGTGGAAGTGCAGCGCGCTAAACGGCGGCTACCGCAACATGAACAAGATAAAATACAGGAATAAAAAAACCCGCCATCACTGGCGGGCTCTTATTCGGTTTGGCTGATATTACATCATGCCTGGCATACCACCCATGCCACCCATGCCGCCCATATCAGGCATTGCTGGTGCATCTTTTGCTGGTAGCTCAGCAACCATCGCTTCAGTCGTGATCATCAGGCCAGCAACAGAGGCTGCGAACTGAAGAGCGCTGCGCGTTACTTTGGTTGGATCAAGAATACCCATCTCAATCATGTCACCGTATTCACCTGTCGCAGCGTTGTAACCATAGTTACCTTCACCCGCTTTCACGTTGTTTGCCACAACAGACTCTTCGTCACCTGCGTTGCTGGTGATTTGACGAATAGGCGCTTCCATTGCACGGAGTGCAACACGGATACCGACGTTCTGCTCTTCGTTGTCGCCTTGTAGGTCAACAACTTTCGATGCTGCGCGGATAAGTGCAACACCACCACCCGCAACAACGCCTTCTTCAACCGCAGCGCGAGTAGCATGTAGTGCATCTTCAACGCGGTCTTTCTTCTCTTTCATTTCAACTTCAGTCGCTGCGCCAACTTTGATCACTGCAACACCGCCAGCCAGTTTCGCTACGCGCTCTTGTAGTTTCTCTTTGTCGTAATCCGAAGTTGCTTCTTCGATTTGCTGACGGATCTGAGATACGCGACCTGCGATAGCGGCTTCTTCGCCTACACCATCAATGATGGTGGTGTTCTCTTTAGTGATCGTCACGCGCTTAGCTTGACCAAGATCTTCTAGCGCCGCTTTTTCTAGCTCAAGACCGACTTCTTCTGAAATCACAGTACCGCCAGTAAGAATAGCGATGTCTTGTAGCATTGCTTTACGACGATCACCAAAACCAGGGGCTTTAACCGCTGCAACTTTCACGATGCCACGCATGTTGTTGACAACCAATGTCGCAAGCGCTTCACCTTCAACGTCTTCTGCAATGATAAGCAGTGGACGAGATGCCTTCGCAACCGCTTCTAGCGTTGGTAGTAGCTCACGAATGTTTGAGACTTTCTTATCAACAAGCAGGATGAATGGGTTTTCTAGATCAACAGAACCAGACTCTTGGTTGTTGATGAAGTAAGGCGATAGGTAACCACGGTCGAACTGCATACCTTCAACCACGTCTAGCTCGTCTTGAAGTGCTTGACCTTCTTCAACAGTGATAACGCCATCACGACCCACTTTTTCCATCGCTTCTGCGATGATGTTACCGACAGTGGTATCAGAGTTAGCTGAGATAGTACCCACTTGAGCAATCGCTTTGGTATCTGCACATGGTTCAGAAAGCTTTTTCAGCTCTTCAACCGCAGCGATAACCGCTTTATCGATACCGCGCTTAAGATCCATTGGGTTCATGCCAGCAGCAACGGCTTTAAGACCCTCGTTTACAATCGATTGTGCTAGTACGGTTGCGGTTGTGGTACCGTCACCCGCAGCGTCGTTTGCTTGAGACGCCACTTCTTTCACCATTTGCGCGCCCATGTTCTGGAACTTGTCTTCCAGTTCAATTTCACGCGCAACAGAAACACCATCTTTCGTGATGGTTGGCGCACCGAAAGATTTATCAAGAACAACGTTACGACCTTTAGGGCCTAACGTTACTTTTACCGCGTCTGCTAGTACGTTCACGCCTTCTAGCATTTTTACACGTGCGTCATTGCCAAATTTAACTTCTTTAGCTGCCATGATGTTCTTCCTTACTTAGATTCTTGTTCAAATTGAAGTGAATTACTCAACGATAGCCATGATGTCATGCTCTGACAGGATCAGGACTTCCTTACCATCGATCTTCTCAGTTTTAGCGTTGTAGCCTTCAGAGAAAATAACAGTATCACCAACTTTTACGTCCAATGGCTGAACAGTACCGTTTTCAAGGATGCGGCCTTTGCCCACAGCTAGAACGGTGCCACGAGTTGATTTCTCAGCAGCTGAGCCAGTCAGCACGATGCCGCCAGCAGACTTAGATTCAACTTCCTGGCGCTCTACGATAACGCGGTCATGTAAAGGACGAATGTTCATCGGTCGTCTCTCCTGATTTCAATATCCATGATTTAGAACAGTGCCGACAATTGTTTGTCAGGCGTCATTTGTTATCTTCTTTATGGGGATGGAAAAATCAGAACCCAAGAGGAAAAATGATTTTTTTTCTCTTTCTCTCACGATGCAGGACAAAGTTGGCGTTTTTTCCATCCTATTCGGCACTTTATCGGATTGCACACTTAAGACATCGTGCTTAGTGAAAAAGAAGCGACTTCCTTGATGAGACTCCTCGGCCAAAGCCCGCTATCTATTACACAGAACCATTGATGAAACTTTGCACCTCGAGGCTGATTCGATTAGGGTATCGGCTTGTTTAGCAGTCACAGATTTTTCTCTCATGCCTTCAGCCCCCAATCCGCCTCGCGATAAACACGGCCTTCTCTCCGCACCGATTACGCCTGTATTGAGAAAAATGACACTGCCGATGATCTTCGGGCTGATCGCGATTCTCATGTTTAACTTGGTCGATACCTTTTTTATCGCCATGTTAGGCACCGATGCACTGGCCGCAATCAGTTTTACTTTCCCGATCACTTTTGCGGTTAACTGCATCACCATGGGCATTGGCGTTGGGCTCTCTTCGCTCATCGGCCAGCAACTCGGGCAAGGCAATCACCATGCGGCAGCGCGACTCACCAGCCACGGCTTGCTGCTGGCAGTACTCTTGGTCTGTATGGCCTCGACTGTTGGTGTCTTCACCATTGAACCTCTATTTCGTGCGCTTGGGGCGAGCTCAGAACTCGTGCCCATGATCCATGAATACATGGCGATCTGGTACGTGACTATCCCA
Source organism: Thaumasiovibrio subtropicus (assembly GCF_019703835.1). Taxonomy (NCBI): domain Bacteria; kingdom Pseudomonadati; phylum Pseudomonadota; class Gammaproteobacteria; order Vibrionales; family Vibrionaceae; genus Thaumasiovibrio; species Thaumasiovibrio subtropicus. The sequence goes on from NZ_AP023054.1 coordinate 3,360,226, forward strand.
CTGCTGGTTGTCCCCATGGCAGGCAATAGCGCTATACGCGCAACTGGCGACACCAAAACACCGGCGAAAATCATGATGGTGGCAGGCTGCCTTAATGGCCTGCTTGATCCCCTACTTATTTTCGGGCTCGGTCCTTTCCCTGCTCTTGGGATTCAAGGTGCCGCCATTGCGAGTGCAATAAGCTGGGCTGGCGCATTGAGTTGCTCTGGCATTGTACTCATCAAGCGTGAAAAGCTGCTCTCATGGCCTGAACGTGCTTTGATGCTGAAAGATTGGCGTCGAATTCTAAAAATTGGCACCCCGGCAGGCTTGACTAGCGCCATGAACCCATTGTCCGGTGCAATTTTAATGGTCATTTTGGCTGCGCAAGGTAATGCGGCTGTTGCCGCCTATGGCGCTGCGCAACGTATCGAGTCTATCTTGCTCATTGTGATCATGGCACTTGCCTCTATTTTTACCCCTTTTATGGCGCAGAACATGGGGGCTGGTTTGTATACACGCGCGTTTAAGGCGCTGTTTGTCGCCTTACGTTTTAGCTTTCTTTTCCAGCTCTTTGTGTACATCCTGCTTGTCCCCTTAACGTGGCCCATTACTTACTTTTTTACTCAGGACGTTCAAGTACAAGACCACCTCTGGCTCTATTTGGTCATTGTGCCAGCCAGCTACGGTTTACAAGGTGTCTTAATGATTTTGGTCTCTGCGCTCAACGCACTGCAGCGATCGACGCAAGCAATGTGTTGGAACATCGTACGTCTATTTGGTTTGCTCTTACCTGCGGCTTGGGTTGCAAGTACTCATTGGGGAACAGAAGGGATCTTTGTCGGCATTGCGATTGCTAACCTCATTGCTGGATTAGGCGCTTATCTTTATGCCCTGCGATTACGTCGTGAATACTTATCAGAGACAGCATCACTGTAACGGTAAGGAAAGAATGAAAGAGCCCCCTCTCTGAGGGCTCGATATTTGACGCGTTATCTCAAACGATTGTTTTCGTCATCTGAGTCTGATTTATGTTCAAACTCACCTTCGAACACGTCCCCTTCTCCATCCTTGCGATGACGCTGGAAAGGGTCAGCCTGTTGCCCAAACCCGCCATGAAAGCCGCTTTGACCTTGAAAGTCCCCCTGACCTTGAAAGCCGTTGGGATTCATCGTCTGAATAGTCATACGCTTCATAAGTGATTTAGCCAATGCCGCACGTGGCGCAGGCAGGAGCACTATCATCCCCATGGCATCGGTCATAAAGCCCGGGGTGAGTAACAAAACACCACAAACTGCTAACATCACGCCTTCTAAAATCTGCTGTGCAGGCATTTCGCCTTGCTGCAGTCGGCTCTGTACTGACATCAATGTCATGAGGCCTTGGCTACGTACTAATGACGCGCCCACGACTGCCGTCAGCAAGACTAAACCAATGGTCGGCCACATCCCTAGCACTCCACCGACTTGCACAAACAGCGCTATTTCAATGATTGGCACAAAAATGAACAAAAACAGTAGTATAGGAAACAAAATTGACCTCTTGTTATCTGGGTAACGATGCAGTGTCACTTGCACTGCTCATAATGACAATATGGTGACAATCGATGTCTTTTGCAACTCCCCCACCCAAACAAACTTTCCCTGAATGACACCTGAACTTCAACGAGAAAAAAGTCACTAAAATTTGATGCGGGGCAATTCATTCGTCGGAAAAATACGTTACATTAATTGATGTTAATCACATACTCGTGCAAAAAATGATTAACTTATTAAAATCAGTGGAAGGTATATTGTTTTTCCTCCCGAAAGCAGATTATTATCCACCATGTTGTCTAAGAAGACAGGTACTTAAACTATCAAGTACACGCAAGAAAGGATTCTATGCACGATTTGAGTTGGCACGTTTTTCAACTTTATAGATCCTAGAAGGCGACATATGTCACAGATAATTGAAACCCACGCACAAAACAATCAAATCAGCACCGCGACTCGCGTAGAAGAAGATCTCCTGGGCCAACGTCAAATCCCAGCGGACGCGTACTACGGCATTCATACCCTACGTGCAGTCGAGAATTTCAATATCTCATCAACGACCATCTCAGATGTGCCTGAATTCGTTCGCGGCATGGTATTCACCAAAAAAGCAGCAGCACTAGCAAACAAAGAGCTAGGTGTTATCCCAACTGAAGTGGGTGAGTACATTGTTAAGGCATGTGACGTCATCCTAGAAACGGGTAAATGCATGGATCAGTTCCCGTCAGACGTCTATCAAGGCGGTGCGGGCACCTCTGTTAACATGAACACCAATGAAGTGATCGCCAACCTAGCACTTGAGCTAATGGGTAAAGAAAAAGGCGATTACGAACTTATCAACCCCAATGACCACGTCAACAAGAGCCAGTCAACCAACTGTGCTTACCCTACGGGTTTCCGCGTTGCTGTTTACAACAGCATGATGAAGCTGGTTGAGAAACTGTCTTACCTTGTAAAAGCATTTGATGCCAAGGGTGAAGAATTCAAAGATGTCTTGAAGATGGGCCGCACCCAGCTACAAGATGCCGTACCAATGACTGTCGGCCAAGAGTTCCACGCGTTCAGTGTTCTACTCAACGAAGAAGTACGCAGTCTAAAGCGTAATGCGCAGCTACTTCTTGAAGTTAACCTCGGCGCGACCGCTATCGGTACAGGCCTAAACACCCCTGCAGGTTACCAAGAGCTTGCGGTTAAGCACTTAGCTGAAGTGACTGGCCTAGATGTTGTCCCTTCAGAAGACCTCATCGAAGCAACCTCTGACTGTGGTGCTTACGTTATGGTTCACTGCGCACTTAAGCGTCTCGCAGTAAAACTATCGAAGATCTGTAATGACCTACGTCTACTGTCTTCTGGCCCACGTGCTGGCCTAAACGAAATCAACCTGCCTGAGATGCAAGCAGGCTCGTCAATCATGCCAGCCAAAGTCAACCCAGTTATCCCTGAAGTGGTTAACCAAGTTTGCTTTAAAGTGATCGGTAACGATTCAACCATCACTTTCGCAGCAGAAGCTGGCCAGCTTCAGCTAAACGTCATGGAGCCGGTCATTGGTCAAGCGCTTTTCGAGTCGATCGAAATCCTAGGCAATGCATGCGTTAACTTGGGTGAGAAGTGTGTTGAAGGCATTACCGTCAACAAAGAAGTGTGTGAGCAATACGTCATGGGCTCTATCGGTATCGTTACTTACCTAAACCCATTCATTGGCCACCACGAAGGTGACATCGTCGGTAAGATCTGTGCTGAAACAGGCAAGAGCGTACGCGAAGTTGTCCTTGAGCGCGGTCTTCTCACAGAAGAGCAATTGGATGATATCTTCTCAATTGAGAACCTCATGAACCCAGAGTACAAAGGTAAGCGTTACAACTAACTTTACCGTTTGTGTCTTTTTATAAAAGAGCCTTTCTATAAGGCTCTTTTTTTATATCTGAAATAATAAAGTAATAATGCCACTTGCGCTTACGCACCAAGAAGCACATCTTTTTCACCACCAATAATTAATAAAATCGACTGTAATGCTATATCTTCAAATAATCCACAAACGCTATTACATACCACTCACAAACACACGAGAAGCCTGATACCGTTTATATACCTAATACAAACCTTTACTCCACCAGTAGATAACATAAGCGGATTTAAACAAGAGGGTTATCACCATTTCCTTATTTAAAATCATCATTGCTTTCAATCTTGATCTAACACCAAACAAACACCTTTAGCAAAGCGATAAAATAATTTCACACAGATACTCATCAATTGCTGTTTATTTATTCAGCTCGTGTTAAGAAATGCGGTTAATTACACTTTACTCAAATCTTAACAACAAAAATAATGGGTGTTTAGCAAATATTTAAAACATTATTCAGGGAGTTAATATGTTTTTAGTGCAGTTCCTTATCGTTCTGGGCTGTATCCTTATCGGTGCCCGTATTGGTGGTATTGGTCTTGGGGTTATGGGGGGTATGGGTTTAGCAATCCTGGCGTTTGTCTTTGGTTTGCAGCCAACAAGCCCGCCAATTGACGTCATGCTCATGATCATGTCTGTGGTTGCTGCTGCGTCAGCGATGCAGGCAGCAGGTGGCCTTGATTACATGATCAAAATCGCCAGCGGCATCCTAAGAAAGAACCCAAAACACATCACCTTCATCGCACCTATGGTGACCTACTTCTTCACCATGATGGCCGGTACAGGGCATGTTGCTTATTCTGTACTGCCTGTCATCGCGGAAGTTAGCCGTCGTAGTGGGGTACGCCCTGAGCGTCCACTGGGTATGGCTGTTATCGCCTCTCAATTCGCGATTGTCGCGAGTCCTATCGCTGCGGCCGTTGTGGCTTGCGTAGGCTTCTTAGAGCCTCGCGGTATCACACTAGGTAACGTGCTTATGGTGACGATACCTGCAACTTTCCTCGGTCTTTTTGCGGCTTGCTTGATCGTCAATAAAACAGGCAAAGAGCTGAAAGACGACCCTGAGTTTCAACGCCGTATGCAAGATCCTGCCTTCCGCGCTGAAATGGAGCAGGAAGAAGCTGTCACTGAAACGGCTATCGCTCCCACCGCGAAAAAAGCTGTTGGCTTTTTCTTACTCGGTGCGATTGCTGTCGTGATCATGGGGGCAGTGCCATCACTACGTCCGGCTTTCGACGGGAAAGTGATGGGGATGGCGCACACCATTGAAATTGTGATGTTAACGGTCGCTGCACTGATCATTCTGGTCTGTAAACCCGACGGCAACAAGATTACCCAAGGGTCAGTCTTTCATGCGGGAATGCGCGCCATTGTGGCCATTTTCGGTATCGCGTGGTTGGGTGATACCCTCACAGCCGCTTACCTTGAAGAAGTCAAAGTCGCGGTTTCGACCATTGTTGAAGTCGCACCATGGGCATTTGCTATCGCCCTCTTTGCACTCTCTGTCATGGTGAACTCGCAAGGGGCAACCACTGCAGTACTCATTCCATTAGGTATCGCGATTGGCTTACCAACGCACGTTATTCTCGCCACATTCGTTGCCGTGAATGGTTACTTCTTCATTCCGAACTACGGGCCAATCATTGCGTCCATCGACTTTGACCGTACCGGCACAACGAAGATCGGCAAATATATCTTCAATCACAGCTTTATGCTGCCCGGTTTGCTCAGCATGGTCTTTAGTATCCTGTTTGGCTTCCTCTTCGCTGGCATCGTACTGTAACGTATTTCCCTTAGCACACCTTTGGCGCCCTCTGCGGCGCCTTTTTTATTGCCTCAGCAACATGCCCTTGTCCAAGTCTTTCGCCATCTTTATTCACTTCACTATGAAACCATTCATGGTAATCTCAGGTCTTATACTCAAACTCCCTCAAGTCATCACAATACCAAATAGCTTGAGATTCACTATGTCAGCCGGAACTGTATCAATGAGACAACGTCTGCTTTTTGCGCTTATTTTTATTTTCAGTTTACCAATCTATGCATTCAACTTACCTGGCCTGAGTAACGACAACAGCTTTGTTCCCGTCGATGAAGCCTTTATGTTTAACTTCAACCAACAGGGAAATCGCGTCTATCTCGATTGGCAAATTAAGCCGGGGTACTATCTTTATCAGCACGCCTTTTCGGCAAATGGTATTGACGCCAAAGTCAGCGACATCGAGTTTCCGGCAGGTATCCCTTACACGGATGAATTCTTTGGTGATGTCACCATTTATCGTCAATCTGTAGTGCTTGGTGTTGATTTGCTTTCGGCGCAAGAAGATAGCCAGCTCACCATTAACTACCAAGGCTGCGCCGATGCTGGACTCTGTTATCCACCCGAAATCATCACTATTCCATTACGCGCGGTAGAGTCAGCACTTTCAGAAAGGGGGGATGCAACCACACCGCTTATCAATAAACCCGCAACAGTCATCGGCCAGTCACCGACCGAGAATGCACCACAACCATCGGCGAATTTAAGCAATGATCATCAATCATTAGCAGAAAAACTCGCAGATTCGCGCTGGACGCCCGCCCTCTTTTTCTTACTGGGTATTGGCCTTGCGTTTACCCCTTGCGTGCTGCCCATGTATCCCATTCTCAGTGGTATCGTCCTTGGCAATGGCAAGCGCAGCCAAGGTCAAGCATTCGGTCTCGCCTTTGTCTATGTACAAGGTATGGCGCTGACTTACACCTTACTGGGTCTTGTTGTCGCCTCTGCGGGTATGCAATTTCAAGCCGCGATGCAACATCCGTATGTCATTCTTGGGTTGAGTACCTTATTTGTCTTTTTAGCGTTGTCGATGTTTGGTGTCTATACCTTGCAAATGCCCGCCAGCCTGCAAACGAAACTCAATGAGTTGAGTAATCAGCAAACGGGTGGACGCTGGGTTGGCGTATTTTCAATGGGCGCCATCTCCGGCCTAGTTTGCTCTCCGTGCACCACGGCACCTTTGTCAGGGGCGTTATTGTACGTCGCGCAAAGTGGCGATCTCTTTGTTGGCGGCATTGCCCTCTATGCACTGGCGATGGGGATGGGGATTCCGCTTATTTTGGTGGCCGTGTTTGGTAATAAGCTGTTACCACGCAGTGGTGATTGGATGGAACGCGTTAAAGTTTTCTTCGGCTTTATTCTTCTCGCCGCGCCGACGCTTTTATTGGAGCGTATTTTACCCACTGATATCATGCCCTACCTATGGGCTGCGCTTGGGTTAAGCTTCTTCGGTTGGATCTATCATCAAAAGACCCGATTACCGCTTGGCTGGAAAGGCACGTTGGTGGGAATCGTCGCTATCCTTGGGATGTTCGCCTCGATTCAGCCTCTCTACATGCGCTGGTTTGGCCCTCAAGTTCAAACAACACACAGCATCACTTTCCAACGCATTGCCAATCAAGCCGAGCTTGATGCCGCCCTATTACAGGCACAACAACAAGGCAAACCGGTCATGCTAGACTTCTACGCCGATTGGTGTGTCGCCTGTAAAGAGTTTGAAAAATACACCTTCCATGCCCCTCTAGTCGAGCCGCTGTTGGCAAACTTTGTTTTACTGCAGGCGGACGTAACACGGAATACGCCCGCAGATTTTGAGATGATGAATGGACTCGATGTGCTAGGGCTACCAACTATCGATTTTTGGGATGCTCAAGGCCACCACCGTCCAGAAGCACGCGTCACGGGTTTTCTCAATGCTGAACGTTTTACGTCCCATTTACGAGCGGCCGCGCTCAGTAATGAGCCCCCCTCACAATAAGAAAAAGATCCTAAATACGATCAATGACATAGTTCTATTGAGTGTAAATTGACCTAGTCCATACAGGGTGTTAGCTTTATTACAAACTATTAACAGCTATCGCCCTATGGACAGTTCCTACACCATTGTCATTGCAGATGATCATCCACTGTTTCGAAATGCCTTGTTCCAATCGGTGCATATGGCGATCAGCGGAGCCAATCTACTCGAAGCCGATTCTCTCGACTCGCTCCTCGTGTTACTCGAAAAAGAGTCCGACGTTGATCTCCTGCTGCTTGATCTGAAAATGCCCGGTGCCAATGGCATGTCTGGCTTGATCCAGCTTCGGCAGCAATACCCTGATTTACCGATTGTTGTTGTTTCTGCCAGTGAAGAAGCCGCCATCGTCAAGCAAGTCCATCGTCATGGCGCCTTTGGCTTTATTCCTAAGTCCAGTGATATGCGCGCCTTGATCTCAGCCCTCAACCAAATACTGGAAGGGGAACCCTTTTATCCTGACGACATTGATGACTGGGAAGACGCACCTCAATCAGAAGCAGAAGCGCTAGAAGAGAAGATAGCCACACTCACGCCGCAACAAAATAAGGTCTTGCGTATGCTGAATGATGGTTTGCTGAACAAGCAGATCGCCTATGAGCTCAATGTTTCAGAAGCCACAATTAAAGCGCATATGACCGCGATATTTCGCAAGTTAGGGGTTAAAAACAGAACACAGGCCGTTATCTTGCTGCAACAGATGAGTCTGGATTCATCTTCCTAGTCGTAAAAAAGCGAGCTTCCGCTCGCTTTTTCGTCTCATCAGTGATGCGATCAGTCTGTTCTACTTCGCCACATTTCCGGCAACATTCATGACATCCCATGTACGGGCGAAAGGGGGTGAATAGGCAAAATCCATCATGCCAAGTTGCTGCGTGGTTACGCCCATACTGATCGCAACAGCCATTGCATCGATGCGATGCACCGCGCCTTTTCTGCCAATTATTTGCGCACCGAGAATCACTTTACTGTCAGCTTCATAAATGAGCTTCATGTGAATATCTGACTGACCCGCGCAATAGTTGGTGTGACATTTATCTTTAATAACCGTCGTCTTGTAGTTTAAACCCGCATCTTGAGCTTCTTGCTCTGTCACACCAGTGCGTCCCGCTTCTAAACTCAGCACTTTAACGCAACTAGTTCCTAGCGATCCGGGGAAAATCAGTGGCTCAGCCTCATCACTTAGCGCGATGTTTTCGCCAATCAGCCGACCCATCTTATTTGCACCCGTGGCGAGTGGAATGTAACGATGCTGCTGCAGCACACTGTGCCAGATTGTCGCACAGTCTCCTGCTGACCAGACATCTGGGAGTGATGTACGCCCTTGCCTATCAACAACAATCGCACCGCTTTCCAGCATCTCAATCCCTGTTTCTTTTAAGAACTGGGTATTCGGCTTCACGCCAGTACACACGACTAACAACTCAGTGGCATACGCAGCTTTATCGGTTTGAATACCCGTAACGCTGTCCTCACCCATTACCGCATGCAACGATTCACTCAGCAAGACCTCAACGCCCGCCGCTTCAAGTTCAGTCAGGAAGTGACTACTTATTTCAGCATCAAAGGCATCCGGAATGAGTCGCTCAGCACGCTCAATCAATCGTACTTGCTTGCCTTGGTGAACCAGCGCTTCGACAACCTCTAGTCCGATAAAGCCAGACCCTACGACAGTCACGTGCTCGACGGCAGCTATCGCTTGTTTTAGTGCCAAGCCATCTTGCATCACACGCAAACGATGTACACCTTGCTTATCCAAGCCCGGAACAGGGGGCATAACCTCTTTCGCGCCAGTCGCTATCATCAGACGATCGAAGTGGGTAATAAAGGTTGCTCCATTATGTTCCACCTCAAGCTTTTTTTGCTCCGCATCCACTTTGGTCACTCGATGTGAAGTAAGTACCTGCACACCACGCTCTGCAAATTGCTCTGGGGTAAATTCCGCCATATAGCGGTGATCTTGAAACTCATCCCCAACAAAATACGGCAGCCCACAAGCGCCAAATGAGATCACTTCAGAGGCTTCATAGACTACAATTTCAGCGTCACGATTCACGCGGCGCGCCTTTGCTGCCGCGCTCATACCGGCAGCTTCACCGCCAATGATGACAATTTTCATAGGTTCTCTCTCATAACATCAGGGAGGCATTGCCCCCCTGAACCTAGACTAAGTGTTAGTGAATACTCACAATCGCGTTATGCCATTGCGTCTTCGCCGCCATCGAGTTCTAGTGGCGCATCATTGTTGAAGACTTCCATATCGGTTTCACCCAACAACTTGGATGTCACTGTCCCTGCGGTAATTGAGCCCGACACGTTTAGCGCCGTGCGCCCCATATCAATCAGCGGCTCGATAGAGATCAACAAACCAGCCAAAGCAACCGGCAAATCCATAGCCGACAAGACAATCAATGCCGCAAAAGTTGCACCACCGCCAACGCCTGCGACGCCAAAAGAACTCACGGTAATGATCGCAATCAAGGGAATCAAGAAACCCATATCCAGAGGATTGATGCCTACGGTTGGTGCAATCATCACAGCCAACATCGCGGGATAAATACCTGCACAACCATTTTGACCAATGGTCGAGCCAAACGATGCTGCAAAGTTAGCGATGCCCGAAGGAATCCCTAACCCCTCTTCTTGGGTTTTCACATTCATCGGAATAGCCCCCGCAGACGTACGTGACGTAAAGGCGAACGTCAGCACTGGCATTATCTTCTTAAGATGACGCATTGGGTTTAATCCCATCATGGCAACAATCGCCAAGTGGATCAGGAACATAATGATCAACGCTGCATATGAAGCCACAACAAAATTGCCGAGCTCCAAAATATCCGCATAGTTAGAACCCGAGATCACTTTTGTCATTAGCGCCATGACACCATAAGGGGTTAGACGTAAGACCAACGTGACGATACGCATCACTATCGCATGCATCATCTTGATGAACTTTTCAAACGACTCGAACTCTTCGGTTTTTTTCTTCGCTATCCCTGTCGCGGCAACGCCAACAAAAACGGAGAAGATAACAACCGCAATGGTTGAAGTGCGGCGCGCACCCGTCATATCAAGGAAAGGATTCGCAGGCAAAAAGTCGATGGCCATCTTAGCAAACGATACGCCTTCGACTGCACCTAAACGATTCTCTAGCATTTCACCACGGGCCACCTCTGCGGCACCTGCCGTTAACCCTTCAGCGGTCAATCCGAACAGGTTAGCAATACCAATACCTACAATGGCAGAAATCATGGTCGTCACCACAAGTACACCAATTGTCATGCCCGAAATCTTGCCCAGAGAAGTACCATCCTTGAGGCGTAAAATCGCCGAAATGATCGAGACCATCACCAATGGGTAAATGATCATTTGCAGGAAGCGGACATACCCTACACCGACGATATCGAAGTATTCGATCGATGAACGGATGACCTCACTTCCTTGCCCATAAAGCAGTTGGAGAATGGCACCAAAAACAACACCCATACCTAAGCCTGCAAAAACACGCTTGGTAAAGGCGACATAGGTAGACTGCATCCGATACAGCACCATGATCAGCATGACAAATACTGCAATATTGCCAACAACACTAAAGCTCATTGTGATTTCCTTAAAATGAATACGACTGTCTTGAGGCAGTCAGAAATTAAGACGATGGGGAGAGTCAGCGACTCACTAAGCAGACATTGGCATTACACGCCTAACTGCGAGGCGGTACAACAAAACAAGCGGCAAAAACACAATTAGATACAAAATATTTGGGACATATTCGACCAACAAATCAGTCATCATGCTGAATAGTGAGTGAATGGATAAAAAGAACACCGTATTAGAATGTGAACAATTTCACATCAGATGTAAGCGAAATGCTAGAATACGCCACTTATGACCCCGTCCACTCTCAGTCTCTGGAGGAGCCATTGTTCAGTCTTATTCTTACTCAGTTTGTTGTGCTTTGGGCGGTCATCGATCCTATCGGATCCGTGCCTGTTTACTTGTCGCAGACCCAGCACCTCACTAAACCCCAACGCCGACTCGTTGCATTGAAAGCCGTCGCGATAGCCACGGGGGTACTCTTCTTTTTCTTAGTGGCTGGTCAGCTGCTACTGGAAGCCATGGATATTCCGCTCCCCGCTTTTCAAGCTGCGGGCGGCTTAGTGTTGTTACTGTTTGCACTCAGCATGATCTTTGGCGAGAGTAAGCCGGAACAAGAGACACGTCTATCCGAAGAGCTAAGCCGTTCAGAACTGGCGAATTTGGCGGTCTACCCGCTCGCCATCCCCTCCATTGCCTCGCCGGGTGCCATGATGGCCATTGTGATGCTCACGGATAACTATCGATTCGCGATCGCCGATCAAGCGATAACTGCAGCCGTGATGGTGGTGGTTTTGCTCATTACTCTGATCTTGCTGTTACTTGCAACACCGATTCAAAGGCTGATCGGCAACGTTGGCGCAGCAATCATCAGCCGCGTGATGGGACTCATTCTATCAGCGGTCGCTATCAACAACTTGTTGGCGGGAATTCGTGATTTCTACCTCGGTTAGAGAGATTGACCAAAAACCGATCTTAGACTTTTGGCTAAATTAACAACATCGCAACAAGCCAGCACTGACGCCACTTTCATTTAAATGCCCGCCACGCGGGCATTTTTTGTGCTAGATCCTGCCGACTAAAGTTGCACAGATCACTTGCACTTTCGTTGCTATTGTCATCCTGTAACATTTTATTAACGTGGAACACAAGGAGATGGCCATGGCGTTCGAAAACGAAGAACGAGCCCAAGCCTACTGGGACAAAAACGTAAAACTCATGGTGACCTTAATGGTTATCTGGTTCGTGGTGTCATTCGGTTGCGGCATTCTGTTTGTTGATGTGCTCAATCAAATTCAACTAGGTGGTTATAAACTCGGCTTCTGGTTCGCCCAGCAAGGCTCGATTTACTGCTTCCTTGGCATCATTTTCTACTACGCGTGGAAAATGCGTAAAATCGACCAAGAATTTGGCGTAGACGAGTAAGGAGCCATTAAAATGGATTTAAAAACAATAACATACCTCGTCGTCGGTGCAACATTCGTTCTCTACATCGGGATAGCGATTTGGGCCCGTGCTGGCTCAACCAAAGAGTTCTATGTCGCAGGTGGTGGGGTAAACCCGATCGCCAACGGCATGGCGACTGCTGCTGACTGGATGTCTGCCGCTTCCTTCATATCCATGGCTGGCCTCATTGCCTTTATGGGCTATGGCGGTTCGGTTTTCCTAATGGGCTGGACAGGTGGTTACGTGCTACTTGCACTCCTTCTTGCGCCTTATCTGCGTAAGTTTGGTAAATTTACCGTCCCTGAGTTTGTCGGTGAACGTTTCTACTCCAAAACCGCCCGTGTTGTCGCGGTTGCTTGTTTGATCATTGCTTCGGTCACCTATGTCATCGGTCAGATGAAAGGGGTAGGCGTTGCATTCGGTCGCTTCTTAGAAGTGGACTACGCAACTGGCCTTGGTATCGGGATGTGTATCGTATTCATCTATGCCGTTATGGGTGGCATGAAAGGGATCACCTACACGCAGATTGCTCAGTATTGCGTCCTCATTTTGGCTTACACTATTCCTGCAATCTTTATCTCTCTGCAACTCACCGGTAACCCACTACCGCAATTTGGTCTTGGCGGTACCATGGTTGGTACCGACGTCTATCTCCTCGATAGGCTAGACCAAGTGGTGACCGAGCTCGGCTTTAGCGAATATACGACTCAAGTCCGGGGAGATACGCTCAACATGTTCGTGTACACCATGTCACTGATGATTGGTACCGCAGGCTTGCCACACGTTATCATTCGCTTCTTTACGGTGCCTAAGGTACGTGACGCGCGTACGTCAGCGGGCTGGGCCTTGGTCTTCATTGCGATTCTCTATACGACGGCACCTGCTGTGGCAGCAATGGCACGTCTAAACCTAATGGATACCGTCAATCCTGCTTCTGGCCAATACCTGAAGTATGACGAGCGTCCTGACTGGTTCAAGAACTGGGAAACAACGGGTCTACTGGGTTTCGATGATAAGAATGGTGATGGTGCTATCCAATACACCTCGGATGCGGCCACCAACGAACTCCGTGTTGACCGAGACATCATGGTACTGGCGAACCCTGAGATTGCAAAACTGCCTAACTGGGTAATCGCACTGGTCGCCGCCGGTGGTCTCGCCGCCGCACTCTCAACCGCAGCAGGTCTGTTGCTCGCCATCTCGTCCGCCATATCCCATGACTTGATAAAAGGGGTGATCAATCCACGGATATCGGAGAAAAACGAGCTGATGGCAAGTCGAATATCCATGGCAGTCGCCATCGGGGTGGCGGGTTATCTCGGTCTCAATCCGCCCGGCTTCGCGGCAGGTACGGTTGCCCTCGCCTTTGGGCTCGCAGCCTCCTCGATCTTCCCTGCCTTGATGATGGGTATCTTCAGTAAGAACATCAATAAGGAAGGCGCCATTGCCGGGATGATCGCAGGTATCAGTATCACGCTATTCTACGTATTCCAGCATAAAGGCATTCTCTTTGTCGCTGACTGGAAATACCTAGAAAGCTGGGGGAGTAACTGGTTCCTTGGTATTGAGCCGAATGCCTTTGGTGCAATTGGTGCTGTGTTTAACTTTGGTGTGGCAATAGCCGTCTCGAAAGTCACTGCAGATACACCGCAAGAGGTGAAAGATTTAGTCGAACATGTGCGTGTACCTGCCGGTGCCGGTGAAGCACAAGACCACTAATCCAACCTCGGCCACAAAAGCCCCGCGAGGGGCTTTTTTTATCACCTTACTCGGGTAAGGTAGTGAAAAACATCTCGAGACAAGGACCGCTCACATGTTTAAAAACAAACACTTCATCATCGCCTTACTGATTGCCCCGATTCTTGCCATCATTGCTTACTTCGGCACCGATATGGCTGTGAGCGAAAAACCGCAAGCCGCGCAAGAAGGTGAAACCTATAAACTGGTGAGTAAGTCTAACTGCCGCTACACCAGCGGTTTATGCAGCATGGAAAACGGCGATTTTAAGATTCAATTTCGCTCCGAAGGGCTCACGCAACATGCACTCGACCTTAGCCTAAAAACTGAGTTTCCATTAGATGGAGTGAAAGTTGCCCTTGCCAGCTCCCCCGAAGCGAAAGCGACTCCCACCGATATGCTGCGCAGCGACGAATCTGGACAACACTGGCATCTTACCCTTGCTGCACCAAGCTCAGAACAAGATGAACTTCGCGTCGTCATCAGTGCGAATAACACCCTCTACTACGGGGAAACCAGCACTGAGTTTGTCGTCTATGAGACCTTGTTTACCGAGAAGTAAAACAACAAAAAGAGCGCCCTCAAGCGCTCTTTGCATTTCCAACACTCGCCGACCTGACTTGCTCTAGACCTCAACCTGATTGAGCATATTTCTCAACTTAATCGGCTTCACTGGTTTGCTCATAAAGTGGTAACCATTCGCTTTAGCAGCATCTTGTGTCTCTTGGGTGCGATCAGCACTGATCAACACCCCCATAAAGGTATTGCCTAATGCGAGTCGGCACTGTTGCAGGGCCTGTAAACCCGTTTGTTCATTGGCAAGATGATAGTCACTGAGTACCACATGCGGTCGCCAACCTTTTGTGAGAATTGCCGCCACCTGCTGAACGGTTTCGGCCGTTTGCACTTGGCAGCCCCAACGCGATAACAACGACTCCATGCCAACGAGGATATCCGGTTCATTGTCGATACAGAGCACATGTAAGTTCTCCAATGCCCCTGCACTTGGTGTCTCCTGTATCACTTTAGTGGCTTTCACTTTGCCTATCGGCACAAACAACGAAAACATGGTGCCTTTTTCCAACTCAGACCACATATCCAAAGGATGGTCTAGGACTCGACTAATCCCCCGCGCGATAGCAAGCCCCAACCCCAAGCCATGTTCAGTATTTTGTCCAACATCACCGCGAGTAAACTCATCAAAAATTTCTGCTTGTCGCTCTTCTGAAATGCCTGGGCCATTGTCCCAAATTTGAATCTGGACACTATCGCCTCGACGACGGCATCCCAGCAACACCTTGCCTTTGGGGTTATAGCGAAAAGCATTGGTTAAAAAGTTCTGTAAAGCACGGCGAAGCAACTTCGCGTCAGAGCAGACGACAGCATCTGTGGTCACAACACGAAAATCGATGTCTTGTTGTCGCGCTAACACGCCAAACTCCGCCCCCAAGGTATCAAATACCTCGCTTAGCGGGAATGCGACCACTCGAGCCGTCAGTTTGCCAGATTCCAACCGTGACACATCAAGCAAATCACTGATTAAATCCTCAGCGGCGCCCAGTGAGCTTTCAATATACTTGGCCAACTCGCGGGTTTCGTCTGTATTGGCCACTTCATTCAGTGACGATGAGAACAACCGCGCTGCATTTAACGGCTGCATGAGATCATGACTCACTGCAGCCAAGAAGCGACTCTTAGACTGGGACATCTGTTCTGCATTGCGCGTGGCAGAAACCAACCGCTTATTCAGAGATTCCAACTCTTTGGTGCGGGCTTGAACGCGAGCTTCAAGTGTTTCATTGGCCTCTTTCAACATATCCGCCGTTTGACGGAACTGCGTGATATCGGTAAAACTCATCACAAAGCCACCACCTGGCATCGGGTTACCCTGCACTTCAATAACCGTGCCATCAGGTCGCAAGCGCGATGAGGTGTGCGCCGAGCCCGCTTCAAGATAGGCGACACGTTTGCGAACATGCTCTTCCGGATCCCCAGGGCCACACAAACCTCGATAGGCGTTGTGGCGAATCACATCGGAAATGGGTCTACCGACCTGAATCAATCCGGGGGGAAACTCAAACAGTTGCAAGTAACGCTGATTCCAAGCAACGAGGCGCAACTGTTTATCAACAACGGCAATACCTTGACTAATATGCTCAATCGCGCCTTGTAACAGGCCGCGACTAAAATCAAACAGCTCTGATGCTTCATCCACAATAGTGGCAATCTCTTCAAGCTGCATGTCTCGCCCTTGTAGGGCAGAGGTCAAAACCAATCGCGCAGACGAAGCCCCAAACACCCCTGCCAGTACTCGCTCAGTGTGCCGGATCAATAAGGCATTCGCTTGCTGCTGCGGCAAGAGCTCGACCCCATGCTGCTCTGAATAGTTTTGAAACGCCTGCTTTGCACGAGGTCGGCCGACAAAACGTCCCGCCAGAATTTCCAACTCCGCAACAGTAACGCGGCTCTGATAGACAGAACTTGATTCCGTGTCAGCCAATGGCGCGCCAACGAAAGAGGCGGCTTGCAATCGTTCAGACAGTGATGGCCGGGTCATCAACGAGACCGCAACAAACAATAAAGTGTTAACCAGCAGACTCAACACCATGCCCCAGTCGACATACGTCAACCCCGTAAGCAGAGGCAAGGCTGGAGGCTCAAGCAACCAAAGTAACAAGTTGGTTTCACTGCTACCCGCTAACATCTGGGTTTGCGCCATGAGCGTAATCAGCCATATTGCAAAGCCCCCAATCAAACCAAAATACACCCCTTTTCGATTGCCATGACGCCAATAAAGGCCACCGATTAACGCAGGGAAAAACTGTGCGATCGCCGCAAACGAAAGAAACCCAATCGAAGATAGAGAGGGGATTTCGACCAGCGCTTGATAAACCCCCCATGCCGCCAACATCAGCAGACCGATTAATACCCGACGAATGTTAAGCAACCAACCTGCAAATTTCTCAGAGCCATCCCCACCAAGACGCATGCGGCGCAGCAAGAGCGGTAAGACGAGATCATTAGAAACCATGATAGCGAGTGCGATAGTCGACACAATCACCATGCCACTTGCAGCAGACGTCCCGCCAATAAAGGCTAACATCGCAATGCTATTTTGCTCTGCGAACAGTGGCAGATTAATCACATACGTATCTGCGCTGATCCCCGGCAATAAGGTTTGCCCTACCAGTGCCAGCGGAACAACGAACAGCCCCATCAAGATCAAGTAGCCAGGGAACACCCAACGGGCGGTATGTAAATCCTGCGCATGGTTGTTCTCGACAACAATGGTATGAAACTGACGTGGTAAACAGAACATCGCCGCCATCGTCAACAAGGTATGAATGATAAGCTGCCCCCAGTTCACCTGATGCTCTGGGGTCGCCATTGTTTGTGTCAAAATGCCCGACGGCAAACCCGCCAACATACCAAAGGCAAACAAACCAACCACCAGAAACGCCACCAGCTTCACCACGGATTCAAAGGCCACCGCCATCATCATCCCACGGTGATGCTCAGTGCTATCAATATGGCGAGTGCCAAACAGCATGGTAAACAAGGCCAACGCCAAAGCGACAATGCCTGCGGAAAAGCTCGCCCCATCACCATCAAAGACCACGAGATCAGGCGCGACTTGCGCCATTCCGAGCGTAATACCACGGAGCTGCAAGGCGATATAAGGCAAGATGCCCACGACAGCAATCACGGTTACCAACACCGCGATACCTTGCGACTTTCCATAGCGGGCAGCAATAAAATCGGCAATGGAGGTAATATGCTCGCGTTTTGCCGTCAAGATAATCCGGGCAAGTATGCGCCATCCCAGCGTAAAAACGAGAATCGGAGCAAAATAGATGGGTAAGAAAGACCAAAGGTTATTGCTCGCCTGACCGACAGTGCCATAAAAGGTCCACGAGGTGCAGTAAACGGCAATAGACAAGCTATAAATCCAAGGCCGCCAGCGCGCCAGCCAATTGGCGCGCTTATCGCCATACCAAGCGATTAAAAATAGCAGCCCCAAATAGATAATCGAGACCGGAAAGACGACCCATCCTTGTGTCATGGCTTCACATCCGTAAACAATTTGTTTACAAACCATGATAAGCAAGTTCAGATCGGGGCTCTAGTGATTCCCCTCTTCTGCAACGTCAGATTGAGATCTGCCATCGCTTTTTTGCTTTATTGGCACGACGTTAAACAAAAACACTGGCACAACAAACGCCACCATCGCCAAAAACAACTGCGCATTATAGAGCTCGTAAAGCTTGCCCGACGCGAAGGTTAACCCCCCCATGATCAAGCCGAGAGGAATCGCATTGTAAAGTGATTGCCACGCAATACGTTCTGATTCCGCCTGCTGTTGAATGAACTTAATAGCACCTAAATGCGCAACGGCAAACGTAATACAGTGCAGCGCCTGCATAAAGGCCAATAGATAAAGATCGCTCGACGTACCTAGAATTGTCCAACGTACCATCGCCCCAACAGCAGCCAGGCGCATCATGTTGGTCACGCTCCAATGAGTAAAGAGATTTTTACCCACCAAGAAGATCATGATTTCTGCAACTACACTCACCGACCAAAGATTGCTGATCGTACTGTCGCTAATCCCAAAGGAGCGCCAGTGAATCGAGCCGAAGGTATAGTAAGCGGCATGGCTGCCTTGTAATAGGGCTGTCACCAGCAAAAATACCTGTACGTCGCGACGTTTAAGCATCTGCCATAAGTTTGGTCGCTCAGACACTTTATCTTCGCCAACAGGCATCTGCTTGGGCGGACATTCACAAAGGATCGCCGCCATCGCCAGTCCCGCCAACGCTAAGTACGGAATGGTACTCTCGCCAAAGCTATCAGTTGCACGCCCGACAACCCAAGTGCCAACAACGAATGCGATAGAGCCCCATAATCGGGTACGACCATAGTCTAACAACTGGCGCGACTGGTAATGGTTAGCGACAGAATCGGATAGCGGCATAATAGGTGCACTCAAAAAGTTGAAGCCCACCGTTGCCAGTGCCAACACCCAAAAATTGTTTCCCACCACAAGATGCAGCGCCATGATGGCAACGCTACCCCACGTCACCCAGCGCAGTGCTGGAAACATCTGTTCCGGGCGGTGGATCTTGGGTGTGACAAGAAGGTTACACAAAGCACGCGTCACAAACCCGGCCCCCGTAATTAGGCCAACTTCCGAGGGGGACATGCCCATATAAGAGAGCCAAATAGCCCAGAAGGGCAAATAGACGCCATAAGAAAAGAAATAGCCAAAAAGGTACTGGGAAGTCCACCCATATGGTGTACGAGAAAGCATGATGCATTCCTTGTTGCTGCAAGCCTAAAGAGCGTTAACGTGAAAAAAGTTATCGAGGTTCAGCACGCTTTCCTGCGCAGTGACAAATAGATTTCCATATCGTTTTTGTGTGTAGTTATTGCAATTAATTGCCACATTTTGCCTAACCGATCACATTTTAACGCATTTTATGCTAGGTACAACGGCTAGGGCGAGCTCATTTCCTCGCCAAAAGAGCTCATTCGCCAACAGTGCGAGGCAGCTTCCATTGCATGCAAAGAAAAATAGACTAAAGTCGCCTAGAGGCATTTCACACTCTCGTTCACACTAATCTAAGTACAAAACTACGGTGCAAAAAATACGGTTTAGATTGCCCCTTAAGTCACCTCGCCCCTGACTTAAAAGGATAACGCAATACCAGCAAAGCAGTTTGCCAGCGGACAGGATGTACGTGTGAAGAGGACATGCTATGCCAGAAAAATTTGATACCAGCTTACCGCCTTTTGACCGCCTCACCGCGTCGCAGCAAACACAACTGCGGCATGCGCTTGATGTCGCTTACTACCGAGAAGGGGACATCATTGTTCGAGCGGGAGACGCATGCCACTCACTCTTTATTATCATTAAAGGGGTGGTTGAAGAACAAGATGCTGCGAATCAAGAACTCTACAGTCATTACACCCAAGACGATATCTTTGATGTGCGTGCGCAATTTGAGTCTCAAAGCAAACATCACTATGTCGCCCTTGAAGACACGCTCTGTTACCTACTCAGTAACGACACGTTTTTGTCTTTGTATCACGCCAACAAAGCCTTTGCGGGCTATTTCGATACCAACCTCGCCAATCGCAACCAACTGCTAGAAACGGCACATCAACAACAAAATTTGGCCGAGTTTATTTTAACTCGCATTGATGATGCGCATATTCAGCCTTGTATTGTGCTGGATGCTCAAACGTCACTCTATGATGCGACGTTAACAATGCAAGAACGTAACATCGACTGCGCGTTCATTGAAATGCCCACCGAGGCGACCGATACCATTGGCATTATTACGCGGACGGATCTCCTCCACGCAACACTGCTCGACAAGCAAGCCCCAGAAAGTGCCGTGCACGGTATCGCGACAGCCCCGGTGATAAGCGTCAATAAAGGCGACTACCTGTTTAACGCGACCATTGCAATGACACGACAAAAGGTCAAACGGGTATTGGTGCTCGATCAAGGGTGCATCGCTGGCATGCTTGATCTCACCCAAGTGTTGAGTCTATTCTCAACCCACTCGCACGTTTTGACGCTGCGCATTGCCCGCGCCGAAGACATTGAATCTCTCGCGCAGGCGGCGCATAGCCAGCCTAAGCTAATAGAAACCTTGCTCAACAATGGCATTCACACTCGCTTTGTGATGGAACTGATCGCGGCGGTCAATGAACAGATCATTGAGAAAGCCTTCCAGCTCGTGGTACCGCTAGAGATGCAGTCCCGTTGCTGCCTTATCGTGATGGGGTCTGAAGGGCGAGGCGAGCAAATACTGAAAACGGATCAAGATAACGCCCTGATCCTTGCTGATGATCTTGACTGGCCAGACTGCGCAGATGTCATGGCAAGATTCTCTGAAACCTTATTGCAGCTTGGTTACCCCCCTTGCCCCGGCAGTGTCATGGTCAACAACCCGCACTGGGTGAAAACACAAACACAATGGCAAAACCACATTTTGCAGCATAAACGCAAAGGCACAGAAGAGAGCCTGATGTCGTTGGCGATGCTAGCAGATGCGCATCCAATCGCAGGCCAAAAAGGGCTGTTTCAACCAATTGCACAATGCCTGCATGATGCGATGCACGAACAGCAACTGTTACTCGCAACCTTTGTCCGCCCCGCTATGCAGTTCAATGTACCGCTAACCTTATTTGGCAAACTGAAGAAAAGCAAAGCGGGTTTAGATATTAAAAAAGGGGGGATCTTCCCCATCGTTCATGGGGTCCGCACCATTGCACTCGAGGCCGGTATTGAAGTCAACAACACCTTTGCGCGCCTCAATGCACTGGAAAAACAACGTTTTTTAGAACCGGAGACGGTCGCTAACCTCAGTGAAGCGCTGAAGCTCTTTATCAAACTGCGCTTACGAGAGCAGCTAACGCATCCAGAGACAGGAACCAGCATCCATACCGAAGCATTAAACCGCACAGAGCGGGATTTACTGCGCCATAGTTTACATGTGGTCAAAAAGTTTCAGCAGTGGCTTGGCTTCCACTATCAACTTCGTGAGTAACCCACCTAAGTCTCTGACTCAAAAGACTTGTGTTGCCTAACACCCAGATAAATAAGGGGCCGAATGAATATATTGCAGCGATTATGGTATCGACACCAACTCAAAGAGACTGACTATGCAGCGCTTTTCGAACGCTATCAAGGCAGTGAACTGGTTTCCCTCGACTGCGAAACCACCAGTCTAAATCCCGATAGTGCCGAGCTCGTCACCATCGCTGCAACGAAAATTCATGCAAACCGCGTCCTCACCAGCCAATCGCTCAGCCTCACGTTGAGACCGCCGGGGAGTCTTGATGCTGGGTCTGTCACCATACATCGCTTGCGCCACCAAGATTTACATCAAGGCCAAGACATTGAAGACGCCTTAACACAACTGCTCGACTTCATTGGCAATCGGCCTCTGGTGGGATACCACATCCAATATGACAAACAGATTCTTGATCGCTACTTCCAGCGCTACTTCGGGTTTCCCTTGCCTAACAAAATTGTTGAGGTGAGTTTTCTCTACCAAGAACGGCTTGAGCGAATGTTGCCCAATGCCTACTGCGATTTGAGCTTAGACAGCATGAGTAAACAGCTAAATTTACCGCTACCCGACCGTCATGATGCGATGGAAGACGCGATTGCCGCGGCCCTTATCTACGTTCGTCTAAAGCACGGTGGAATGCCTTCAATTCAAAGCCAATAAAGGCAATCATGCCGAGTCTCTTTGCTTTAACAGCTGCAACCGGAAAGGAATCTGGTTAATAATCACCCAGTTGCATTAAGCCTCGTTATCCTAAAGTCTAATTGTCGAAACGCCAATGATCGCCCAACTTATATCTTAAACCCGATAGGAATGTCAGCCCGGACCGGGCGCTAAAGGAGATCAGGATGAGCGAAGGTCATATCTACCCAGTACAACCTGCGATTGCTGCAAATGCCCATGTCGATGATGCAAAATATCGTGAGATGTACCAACAGTCTGTGGTCAACCCAGAAGGGTTTTGGCGTGAACACGGACAGATTGTCGACTGGATGACCCCCTTCACCAAAGTCAAATCAACCTCATTCGATACCGGCCATGTCAGCATTAAATGGTTTGAAGATGGCGAACTGAATGTCTCTGTTAACTGTATCGACCGACATCTAGAAGAGCGTGGCGACCAAGTAGCCATCATCTGGGAAGGCGATGACCCAGCAGATGACGCAACCCTCACTTACAACGAGCTTCACGAGCAAGTTTGTCAATTTGCGAACGCGCTAAAAAGCCAAGGGGTTCGCAAAGGCGATGTGGTTTGCCTTTACATGCCTATGGTTGCTGAAGCGGCGATTGCTATGCTGGCTTGTACGCGTATTGGCGCGGTTCACACCATTGTATTCGGTGGTTTCTCACCAGAAGCGCTGGCAGGTCGTATTATCGACTCCGACGCCAAAATCGTTGTGACCGCTGACGAAGGTATTCGAGGCGGGCGCGCTGTGCCGCTGAAGAAAAATGTCGATGAGGCATTGACCAACCCGGACGTTAAAACGATTGAAAAAGTCGTGGTATTTAAACGTACAGGCGGCGACGTGGAATGGCATAGCCATCGTGATGTTTGGTGGCACGAAGCAACGGCGGTTGCATCAACAAGTTGTGCACCAGAGCCCATGAATGCCGAAGACCCCTTATTCATTCTCTATACTTCCGGCTCAACAGGTAAGCCGAAAGGTGTAATGCACACCACTGGGGGATACCTTGTTTACGCGACCATGACCTTTAAGTATGTCTTTGACTACCAAGAAGGCGATGTTTACTGGTGTACTGCCGATGTGGGTTGGATCACTGGCCACAGCTACCTTGTATATGGCCCGCTTTCAAATGGTGCAACGACCATTCTCTTTGAGGGTGTACCGAATTACCCAGACGTCAATCGCATGAGTCAGGTGGTCGATAAACACCAAGTTTCGATTCTCTACACGGCGCCAACCGCTATCCGCGCCTTGATGGCGAAGGGCGACGAAGCGGTCAAAGAGACATCACGCAGCTCGCTTCGCATCATGGGCTCTGTGGGTGAACCTATTAACCCTGAAGCATGGGAATGGTACCACCGTACGATTGGGGACGAACGCTGCCCGATTGTTGATACGTGGTGGCAAACAGAAACGGGCGGTATTCTTATTACTCCTCTGCCAGGCGCTACAGCCTTGAAACCCGGCTCTGCAACACGCCCATTCTTTGGTGTTCAACCTGCACTGGTCGATAACATGGGTAATCTACTAGAGGGCGCCACCGATGGTAACCTCGTCATTCTAGATTCATGGCCGGGACAGATGCGAACCGTTTATGGTGACCACGACCGCTTCGAGCAAACCTACTTCTCAACCTTTAAAGGCATGTACTTTACGGGTGACGGTGCACGTCGCGACGAAGATGGTTACTTCTGGATTACGGGCCGTGTTGATGACGTCCTTAACGTCTCTGGTCACCGCATGGGTACTGCAGAGATTGAGTCCGCGCTGGTCGCGTTCGATAAAATTGCAGAAGCCGCCATTGTCGGTGTGCCACACGATATTAAAGGTCAGGCTATCTACGCTTACATCACGCTAAATGCTGGCGAAGTCCCGAGTGCTGAGCTTCATAAAGAAGTCAAAGAATGGGTTCGTAAAGAAATCGGCCCTATCGCGACACCTGACTTTTTGCATTGGACTGATGCATTGCCTAAGACGCGTTCAGGCAAAATCATGCGTCGCATCTTGCGTAAGATTGCCACAGGTGACACAAGCAACTTAGGTGATACTTCAACGCTCGCCGACCCAAGTGTTGTCGATAAACTCATTGCAGAGAAGCAACAGCTGCTATAAGCAGTTTATAAACCCTAGTAGTAAATGTAATAGACTCCTTTGCCGCTCTTAATGAGCGGCTTTTTTGTGACCAGCCGCCCAAGTTTGCTTCATTACGCTACAGAACTCTCCACTTCTACCGAATTTCCTGTCTAATCGAGTGCCTATATCCTCATGTTGCTGAGGAAAACCTTAAGAATGACCTGCAATCGGCAAATGCTTGTCCGCAAGATGCTTAAACATATCGCCAAAACATGGCTACCCCTCACAAACTGACATAGAAAACACCACCTGCCGATGAGATAAGACCAGTATTTTGCTGCGATTTGCAGCGATTTCTCTATAATTGCAGGAAAACACAAGTAAGTGAGCAACACTAACCTGCTTTCAGGGTTAGCGCGATGAAAGTGAATTTTCACTACATTTAACCGCAGATAAATGGAATAAAGCGAAAATGACAGCAAATAAGCGCATTTTACTTCTGAATGGACCAAATCTTAACTTGCTCGGTCTACGAGAGCCCGGCCACTACGGCAGTGACACCTTAGCGAGCATAGTAAGTCGATTAACAGAGCAAGCAGCTCACGCTGGTTACACACTGGATCACCTTCAGTCGAATGCAGAGCACGCGCTTATTGATGCGATCCACCAAGCCCATGGCAAGGTCGATTTTATTCTGATTAACCCAGCAGCGTTCACTCATACCAGCGTTGCGATTCGTGATGCCTTGTTGGGTGTCGCCATTCCATTTATTGAAGTGCACCTGTCTAATGTGCACGCTCGCGAGCCATTCCGCCATCACTCCTACCTCTCTGATGTAGCGAAGGGGGTGATATGTGGCTTAGGGGCGCAAGGCTATGAATTTGCGTTGCAGGCGGCGGTACGCCACCTCGACACAACCAACAATTAACGCCGCTGACACGCGTCAGCCTGACATGACAAAATTATAGAGATAAAGACATGGACATTCGTAAAATCAAGAAGCTGATTGAACTGGTTGAGGAATCAGGCATTTCTGAGCTAGAAATTTCTGAAGGTGAAGAGTCAGTACGCATTAGCCGTACCTCTAACGTTGTCGCAGCAGCGGCACCTGTTCAATACGCAGCAGCACCAGCGCCAGTTGCAGCGCCTGCCGTCGAAGCCGCACCTGCGGTAGCCACAGAGGCACCCGCTGCTGAAGTCGTATCGGGCCATCAAGTCCTTTCACCAATGGTAGGTACTTTCTACCGTGCACCAAGCCCAGACGCGAGCTCATTTGTCGAGATTGGTTCGCAAGTAAATGTGGGTGATACGCTATGTATCGTTGAAGCAATGAAGATGATGAACCAAATCGAAGCAGACAAAGCGGGTGTGGTGAAAGCGATTCTTGCAACAGACGGCGACGCGATTGAATTTGATCAACCACTGTTTGTGATTGAATAATCGCGAGGACGACCATGTTAGATAAATTAGTCATCGCGAACCGAGGTGAGATTGCGCTGCGGATTTTGCGTGCCTGTAAAGAACTAGGCATCAAAACTGTCGCTGTACACTCTACGGCTGACCGCGACTTAAAACACGTATTACTTGCCGATGAAGCGATCTGTATTGGTCCGGCAAGTGGTCTAGAAAGCTACTTAAACATTCCACGTATTATTGCTGCAGCAGAAATCACGGGCGCAGTCGCGATTCACCCGGGTTACGGCTTCCTTTCAGAGAATGCCGACTTTGCTGAGCAAGTTGAACGCTCTGGCTTTATCTTCGTCGGCCCTAAAGCCGATACGATCCGCATGATGGGTGACAAAGTGTCTGCCATCACTGCAATGAAAAAAGCGGGCGTCCCTTGTGTACCAGGCTCTGATGGTCCACTTGATAACGACGAGTCGAAAAACAAAGCCCATGCGAAACGCATCGGCTACCCCGTGATCATCAAAGCATCAGGTGGTGGTGGTGGTCGTGGTATGCGTGTCGTGCGTAGCGAACAAGAGCTGGTTGAAGCTATCGCGATGACCCGAGCTGAAGCAAAAGCGGCCTTCAACAACGATATGGTTTACATGGAGAAATTCCTAGAAAACCCACGTCACGTTGAAGTTCAAGTGATTGCTGACGGCCAAGGTGGTGCGATTCACCTAGGTGAGCGTGACTGCTCAATGCAACGTCGTCACCAGAAGGTCGTTGAAGAAGCGCCAGCGCCGGGCATCACAGAAGAGATGCGCAAGTACATTGGCGAACGTTGTACCCGAGCATGTCTAGAAATCGGCTATCGTGGTGCAGGTACGTTTGAGTTCTTGTATGAAAACGGCGAGTTCTACTTTATCGAAATGAACACCCGTATTCAGGTTGAGCACCCAGTTACTGAAATGGTGACTGGCGTTGACTTAATCAAAGAGCAACTGCGTGTCGCTGCAGGACAACCGCTTTCGTTCACCCAAGATGATATCCAAATCCGCGGTCATGCGGTTGAATGTCGTATCAATGCTGAAGATCCTGAGCGATTCCTACCTTGTCCGGGTAAAATCGAGCGTTTCCATGCTCCAGGCGGCATGGGTGTACGCTGGGAATCTCACATCTACACTGGCTATACCGTACCACCGCATTACGATTCAATGATTGGTAAGTTGATCTGCTTCGGCGAGAACCGCGATGTGGCTATCTCTCGCATGAAGAATGCGCTGAGTGAGATGATCATCGACGGCATCAAAACCAATATCCCACTGCAATTGGAAATCATGAAAGATGAAAACTTCCAACACGGTGGCGCAAATATCCACTATCTAGAGAAGAAGCTTGGCTTGAGTTGAGCATCAATACTCGCGGATCAGTCGCATTATCTTGTCAAAGGCAGCCTAAACGGCTGCTTTTTTTTATTCCAAATCAACAAACCTACAACTCCTTACGGTGAAACCGTAGCCATCCGCTATCCCTTTTGCCAGAATGCGCCTTTTCAGTCATTGCTTGTCATCCCTCTCGAGCATCGAGTCACACTGTGTCTTGAATGGATAACGTCTCATTTCAGCCAGTTTGGGAATGTCACTCCACGTTCGCTCTGCATACGTGGTAAAGGAGTTTACATGCAGACACTCACACAACGTTTTCGCCAAGCACACAAAGAAACGTGTTGGGCTATCGCCCTTGCAATCGGCTATTTTCTTTGGTGGTACATCTCCGCGTATCACTTTTCACCGCAAGATAGCAGCTTACCAACACTCTATTTTGGCCTGCCACTTTGGTTTCTCCTTGCCTGTGTCCTTGGTCCACTTATTTTCACTCTCGCATGCGCTTTGATGGTGAAATTCGTCTATAAGTCAATCCCTCTCAATGTCGTGATGGATGGAGAGCAGGAGAATGACGATGAATAAAGCGATGTTAATCCCCATTCTTTTCTATCTCTTGGCCATGTTTGCTATTGCGATATGGTCACGCCGCGCCAATCAAGGCAGCTTTCTACAAGAGTACCTAGTCGGCAACCGTACCATGGGTGGCTTTATGCTAGCCATGACACTCGCCGCAACTTATGCCAGTGCCAGCTCCTTTATTGGCGGCCCGGGTGCCGCCTACCAGTTTGGCCTTGGTTGGGTGCTGTTGGCCATGATTCAGCTTCCTGCAGCCTGGCTCACCCTTGGCGTTCTAGGTAAAAAATTTGCTATCGAAGCGAGACGCCACAATGCGCTAACCATCAACGATATGCTCTATGCTCGCTTTAAACACCGAGGTGTCGTGATCTTTGCATCATTGGCGCTGTTACTGGCCTTTATGGGCACCATGGTCGTGCAATTTGTTGGCGCTGCAAGGCTACTGCAAACCGTCACAGGGCTCGACTATCTCCCATCACTCGCCCTCTTTGCGATTACTGTTGGCCTTTACACCAGTATTGGTGGTTTTCGCGCGGTCGCGCTGACAGATAGCCTCCAAGGCATCATGATGTTGATTGGTACCTTCGCTCTTTTTGCGGGTGTCGTCATCGCAGGAGGCGGGTTAGGCCACTTAGTGACCGAGTTACATCGCATCGATCCCGGCCTTGTTTCCCCTTATGGCCCAGACAATTTTATCAGTCAGCCATTCATTTTGAGTTTTTGGGTGCTTGTCTGTTTTGGTGTCGTTGGTCTTCCTCACGCTGCCTTTCGATGTATGACCTATCGAGATAGCCGGGCTTTCCATCGAGGCATGGTGATCAGTACGATCGTCATGGCCGTGCTCATGTTAGGCATGCACCTGTCAGGCGCACTGGGACGCGCTATTATTCCCGACATCGCGACACCCGACCAGATCATGCCCACCTTAATGATCACGGTTTTACCACCCGTGATCGCCGGGATCTTCCTTGCCGGCCCCATGGCGGCCATCATGTCGACTATCGATTCGCAGTTGATTCAAGCCTCAGCCACCATGATCAAGGATCTCTACATCAACTATATCAATCCACAAGCAGTCAATGACGAACGCAAACTCAGTCGCCTTTCTCGATGGACGACCGCCATTTTTGCCTGCATTGTCTTTGTTGCCGCGACCAATCCACCACAGATGATCATCTGGCTCAACTTGCTGGCCATCGGTGCATTGCAGACCGTCTTTTTATGGCCTCTGGTGCTCGGGCTATATTGGAAGCAAGCTAACGCGGCTGGTGCATTATGCTCAATGACCGTCGGACTGAGCAGCTATATTCTATGCTCAGTACTCAAACCTGATTTTGGTGGTGTGCACATTGTGGTCCCAACGTTAGCCCTAGGACTGGTGAGTTTTGTGGTTGTGAGCCTAATGACACAGCCCAAAACCGAGGCCGATTTCGCACGTTAACCATTCGCACTTTCCAACACGAAACACAGGGCGCAGGTCAGTTTTCATGCTAGACTGCGCCCCATTCATTTTTGGGCCCTCAACAAGAGAAGCTAACCATGCCTTGGATCCAACTCAAACTGAACGCTACTGCAGACAATGCCGAAGCCATTGGCGATATGCTTATGGAAGAGTCTGGTGCACTTTCCGTCACCTTCCTCGACGCACAGGACACACCGGTTTTCGAACCGTTGCCTGGTGAGACCCGATTATGGGGCGACACAGACATCGTCGGCCTCTACGACGCGGAAAGCGACATGGAGTGGGTGGTGGCTCAACTTAAAGCCAGCCCGTTGTTAGCAAGCGATTTCGCTTACAAAGTGGAACAGCTCGAGGACAAAGACTGGGAGCGCGAATGGATGGATAACTTCCACCCAATGCGTTTTGGTCAGCGCCTCTGGATTTGTCCAAGCTGGCGCGATGTACCTGACGAAAATGCAGTCAACGTGATGCTCGATCCAGGCCTGGCTTTTGGCACTGGCACACACCCGACAACCGCGCTATGTCTCGAATGGTTAGACGGCCAAGATTTAGAAGGTAAAACCGTTGTCGACTTTGGTTGTGGTTCAGGGATTCTTGCCATTGCAGCCATCAAACTTGGTGCTGCCAAAGTCATTGGCATCGATATCGATCCCCAAGCTATCATCGCCTCTAAAGATAACGCTGAACGCAACGGCGTCGCCGATAAACTCGCCCTATATCTCCCTAAAGACCAGCCAGAAGATCTGCAAGCTGACATCGTTGTCGCTAATATTCTCGCAGGCCCTTTGCGTGAGCTTTCGGCGCCGATTAAAGGCCTCATTAAACCAGCCGGAAAACTCGCCATTTCGGGTGTGCTGGCAACACAAGCAGAGGATGTCGCGACCTATTACGCAGACGAACTGAACCTCGACCCCGTCGCAGTAAAAGAGGACTGGTGCCGAATTTCAGGACACAAGTAACAGTCTGATAACCCTGACTAAATTGCCTTTGATGAAGTTTTTTTGAATACAACTGGCTAATTTTTATCACTTTTTAGCCGTCAAGTACAAAATGCTCAAAAATTGGTCTTTTCAGGCGGGAAAAAAATGCGTAAAATGCGCGCCCTTGCTGACATAGTAAGGTGACGTCTTTTGCAGATTGGTTCATATCAACTCGATAACCCATTAATTGTTGCCCCAATGGCGGGTGTAACGGATAGACCATTTCGCGAACTGTGTCTGCGCTACGGTGCAGGGATGGCGGTAAGTGAAATGATGACCGCGAACCCAGATTGTTGGGGAACGCAGAAGTCGATGCAACGGATGGTACATGAAGGCGAATCGGGTATCCGCTCGGTTCAAATTGCAGGTGCTGATCCCGTGCAGATGGCAAATGCGGCGCGCTTTGCCGTGGAAAACGGCGCGCAAGTGGTCGATATCAACATGGGTTGTCCAGCGAAGAAGGTCAACAAAAGACTCGCAGGCTCCGCGCTGCTGCAGCACCCGGCCTTGGTAGAAGAAATTCTGACCGCGGTAGTGAATGCAGTAGATGTACCAGTGACATTGAAAACACGCACTGGTTGGGATACTGAAAACCGAAACTGTGTCGAAATCGCACACATCGCGGAACATTGTGGTATTCAAGCTCTCGCCCTTCACGGTCGAACCCGAGCTTGTATGTACAAAGGGGAAGCGGAATACGATTTTATTAAAGCGGTAAAGCAGGCTGTATCGATCCCGGTGATTGCCAATGGTGATATTGATTCACCAGAAAAAGCCCGCTTCGTACTGGATTACACTGGTGCGGACGCTTTGATGATAGGCCGCCCTGCACAAGGGCGACCATGGATTTTCCGGGAAATCCAACATTACTTAACAACTGGCGAAACGCTTTCTGCCCCTTCAATTGAAGAGGTAAGGGAAATTATGTTGGCGCATGTTGCTGAGCTTCACCAGTTTTATGGTGAATACTCAGGTACTCGAATCGCACGTAAACACGTGTCCTGGTACCTACAAGCACATGATACCGACAGAGCCTTTCGTCGCACCTTCAACGCAATTGAGCACGCCAACGAGCAGCTAATTGCGCTGCAAGGCTACTTCGACAACGTTGCATAGAATTGAGAAGAGCTTACAGAATATGTTCGAACAAAACCTGACGTCTGAACCATTGACAGTGACCACAGTAACTTCACAAGACCAAATTGCGCAGAAACCTTTGCGTGATTCAGTGAAAGCGTCGTTGAAGAACTACCTAGCACAATTGAATGGCCAGGACGTTAATGACCTGTATGA
This sequence comes from Thaumasiovibrio subtropicus, assembly GCF_019703835.1. NCBI lineage: Bacteria > Pseudomonadati > Pseudomonadota > Gammaproteobacteria > Vibrionales > Vibrionaceae > Thaumasiovibrio > Thaumasiovibrio subtropicus. Next base: position 3,391,683 of record NZ_AP023054.1, read on the forward strand.
GCTTGTCCTTGCAGAGGTAGAGCAACCACTATTGGATACCATCATGCAGTACACTCGCGGTAACCAAACTCGCGCTGCAAACATGATGGGTATCAACCGTGGTACGCTTCGTAAGAAACTTAAAAAATACGGCATGAACTAATCCCAGTTTCTTAACGTATTCAAATTTAAGGCTGATATCAGAAATGATGTCAGCTTTTTTTTGTGATTCCCCCACTGCTGATCAGTCTGTTTACCTGCTCTGACCGAGCCACTTTCCCTCTCATCCTAAGCACATAGCTTATACCCTACTCCCTCATTACACACAAAAACAGCCTGTTACAGGCAACAGTGAACATAGGTGGCCTAATCGAGTCATGAAGGCATGGCTGCGCGTTTTTTCGTATGTGGCCGCTAAAAAACTTCACGTATTCATCTATCACGAAATAGACCTTCTTCACATATGTATAGTCTCACTTATGAGAAATCAAACAGCTAAAAAGCCAAATAATGGAATAGTGATCCTGCCATACAGACCATTTCATGCTCTATTTTTGCTATTCACCTTTGTTTCACCCTCAATTTAACAAATAAAAACAACAGCTTAACTTAATATATACATATCCTTTTGAGGAATTAATCCTGAGGTAACTACCCCCAATTCATCATGTTTACCCGTTGAGTGGTAAACATCACCCTTCATCGAACAAGGAAATCTAGTACAAGTGATGGAAAATACGGTTTTCATTCACAACAAAATTAACTACAAATCAGTCGCTTACTTTAAATTGTGATGCTCCCCTAAAAAAACGATCTCACTGAAAATGCGCCTGACATATGTAACCTGTTGATTAGAAAGATGTTGGGTCGTTTTTTGGTTTTTTTGAGCAATAAAATATTAACGAATGTGATCTTGATTGTATTTTTTTGATGACTAACATGCATTTCAAACAAGTCAGCTCGGAAGGTATAAATAAAATGACAAAAATCAGCGTGGTTATTCCAACTTACAATCGTGCAGAATTACTTTCACACACTTTGACATCTCTTGAAGCACAAACACTCGATAAGTCGGCGTTTGAGATCATTGTCGTTGACGATGGCGGACAAGATCACAGTGAGTCGGTAGTCGAAAGTTTCTCTCATCGCATAAACGTGAAGTATTTCTGGCAAGAGGACAATGGCTTCCGCGCAGGTAAAGCCCGCAACATTGGCACCGCTATTGCCCAAGGCAAGTATATCGTTTACGTCGATACCGGCGTTTTACTGGCGACGACCACACTCGAAGAGCACTTACGCCAACACGAATCAGCAGCGCACCCTATTGCCATTATCGGCTACGTTTACGGCTTCGACCTAGACGAAGAAGGCGTGAAGAAAATGAACACGGTGATCGATGCCCATGACGTAGACTCCATTTTGTTCGAGCTTCAGCAGCAGAAAGCCTTCGATATTCGTCAACACCAATACGATGATATGGGTGAGAACATCAGCCACTGGCCTGCACCGTTCGACCTCTTCTGGACATGCCATGTCTCTGCTGAGCGCAGTGAATTGCTGAAAGTCGGTATGTTTGATGAAGACTTTAACACTTGGGGTGGTGAGGATGTCGACTTGGGAGTGCGCCTCTTCATGGCTAACAATCAGTTTGTGATGAAAAAAGAGATCTGCTCATTCCACTGGCCGCATCCGAAAGAAGTCAATAATCATGATGATCACTCCAATGATGCAGCACAGCGCATTCATCAAAAATACAACCTATGGCAAACCAGCTACTACAACATTGACCATCGCGAAGATGGCGTCCCATTGAACAAAATCATTCAGTTGTACCGTGAGCAGCCGCAACGTACGGTAGGAGTCTAAATCATGCCTTGTATCTACGAAAACATCTCGCTGTTGGATGAAGACGCAGCAACACCGACATTCAAGCGTGAATATCAGGACTTCCTCCCTATGGGTGCAGCAAGCTCAATGGTAGGTAAGCCGCACCTAGGATTCACATTAGTACGTGACACCGAGAACTACGCACTAGATGTTCAACGCCAGTGCATCAATGCAGAAGACTTTTTCCAACACATCACCATTGGCGAAAACAGCGTGCTTTACTCTGAGAACAATGCGGGGTTTGAAAACCGCCCAGTCCGACTCACTGTCTGTAAATCGAATGACCGCCCTGCGGGCCGTATCACCATCGGCAACAATGTCTTGCTCCAAGGCACCGCAATCGTCTGTTATCAAGCGGTCACGATTGAAGATGAGGTCGCATTTGGTCCTCAAGTGACCATCATGGATTGCAGTGGACATCCTGTGCGCGGCCGTGGTGAACCCAATGAGGCAGCACGAACCTATGCTTCACCCGTGACTATCAAGCAGGGCGCATGGATTGGCCTCGGCGCGACCATTTTGAAAGGGGTGACCATTGGAAAGAATGCGGTCGTCAGCGCCAATAGTGTGGTGTATGAGGATGTACCTGATAATGCCATTGTCATTGGTAACCCGGCCCGCGTTGTGAAAGTTCTGGAAGAGAAAAATGTCTGTACCAACAACACAGTGGCTGCCAACGCTGCTTAAAATTGCCCTGCCTATTGCATTACAAACTGCGATATTTTCTAGCAAAAGCATGGTCGATACCGCCATGTTGGGCAGTTTAGGTGAACAGGACATGGCCGCAATAGGTTTCGCTGCGAAAATTCAATTGGTCATCACCTTCTTCGTGATTGGCATTAGCATTGGCGGGGGACAAATCGCAGCACAATGTCTCGGCGAGAGAAGTCACAGCAAATTTTTGCGCTCAGTCATGATAACGCTCTTGCTCAGCCTGATTGCTTCACTGCTGTTCTTCTTGCCGTTGATACTGGGTAGTTCAGCACTGATGTCGTTAGGTACCGCTAACAGTGAGATCATCGCGCGAGGCAGCGACTATTTGATCTGGATTGCACCGAGCTTGTTTCTGTTTGCCATCACATCTAGCCTCGCAACAGGTATGCGAGTCATGCAGCAACCCATGCCAGCCACGGTTGTCAGCATGGTCGGCGTCGGCTTAAACGTTGTGCTTAATTACCTGTTCATTTTCGGTTTTGGTGACATTCCCGCGATGGGCATCAAGGGTGCAGCACTCGGCACACTCTTCAGTGCATTGGCGGAAACAGGGCTACTGATTGGCTATATCATGTTCAAACGCCACCCACTCTGTGGCCTGTCGTTGACAACATTAAAACAGATTAGACGCGTTGATATTCAGATTGTCATGTCACTCGCCTTTACTGCGGCACTCAATAGCGTGATTTGGGCGCTAGGCATGTTTGCCTTCCACGCTATACTCGGCAGCAGAGATGATAACTTGCTGATTGCATTAGGGGTACTGGCACCAGTAGAATCACTCGCCATGGCACTCTTAATCGGGATTGCGAGTGCGGCATCCGTTATGGTCGGGAATCATGTCGGTGCCGGTGCCCAACAAGAAATTGATCACCTTGTCCCAAGATTGATGCGCTTAAGTTGCGGTTTAGGGATAAGCATTTTTGCTATATTATTAGTGGTTAAAGGGAGTATCGTTGGACACTTCTTCCACCAGCACAGTGTGGCCTATACGTTAACGTCACAATTGTTCGATATCGTTGCTGTATCCGTGATACTAAAAAGTGCCGCCATGATGTTGATAGTTGGCATTCTCAGGGCCGGTGGGGATGCAAAATTCTGTCTGTATACTGATGTATTTGCACAGTGGGCATTTTTACTGCCGTGTAGCGTGCTCCTCAGTCTAACAGCACTCCCACATTATTATCTCTTTAGCTTAATGCTGATAGAGGAAGGAATAAAAGTGGCTATCTGCCTTTGGCGGTTAAGATCCCGCAGTTGGTGCCAAAACCACGCCGCGGCAATGCAATAGTCATACTAAAAATAGAAAAGCAAACATGCGTTTGCCATCCAGAGCTAGGAAAGGAATTCAGATGCCACATCAAAAACAACCTGCACCCCAAAGTGCGATTCGCAAAGCCGTTATCCCTGTCGCGGGCCTCGGCACTCGTATGCTACCAGCGACCAAAGCCATCCCCAAAGAGATGCTACCCATCGTTGACAAACCTCTGATTCAATACATTGTCAATGAGTGTGTCGCGGCGGGAATCAAAGAAATTGTTCTGGTAACGCATTCATCAAAAAACGCCATTGAAAACCACTTTGATACCTCATTTGAACTAGAGGCTACCTTAGAAAAACGCGTCAAACGCCAACTGCTCGATGAAGTGAAATCGATTTGCCCACCGGATGTGACTATCATGCACGTGCGTCAAGGCCAAGCGAAGGGCTTAGGGCACGCGGTACTGTGTGCCAAACCTTTAGTGGGTAATGCACCTTTTGCTGTGGTGCTCCCCGATGTCATCTTGGATGAATATACCGCTGATCAAAGCAGTGAAAATCTCGCCGCAATGGTGAAGCGCTACGACCAGAGCAGCCATAGCCAGATCATGGTAGAGCCCGTACCGGTGGAAGAAGTATCGAAATACGGTGTTGTTGATTGTCAAGGCATCTCGGTGACACCAGGTGAAGCGGTCCCTATGGTCGACATGGTTGAAAAGCCAGCCCAAGAAGCTGCGCCGTCTAACCTTGCGGTAGTGGGACGCTACATATTGTCTGACGCCATTTGGGAAAAGCTCGCCATCACGCCTCCAGGCGCGGGTGATGAGATTCAGTTAACTGATGCGATTGCGATGCTCATGGAAGATGAAACGGTAGAAGCTTTCCATATGACAGGCCGCTCACACGACTGTGGTGACAAGCTTGGCTACATGAAAGCATTTGTCGAGTACGGTTTGCGCAGTGACAGTTTAGGTGAAGCATTTAGTGCGTTTCTTGAAGGGCGTTTTGCTTCTCAAAAAGGTGACTTAAAACTGGTTGGATAATCCCTCTTGCGCGGTGTAGCCGTTCCCCACTACTACACCGCGTCATCTGCCAATGACACCCTCGGTTATAGCATCTGCGTCCATGGCAGTAACCACATGTTCAATATCCCCATTGCAATGATGGGCCAGAGGGTTGCATGCATGCCAATCACACGCCCTTGCAAACGATCAGAGAGAATGCCACTGGCATGGTAGCAGCGCCCAATCACAAACAGCAGTCCAAACACATGTACCAACCAAAGGGGCCCACCGTTGTACTCCAAACCGAATAACAGCATCAGAGCGATTGGCGAATACTCAATACAGTTAGCATGTGCAGAGCGCGCTTGCTGTAATCTAGCATCGCCCCCATCAGCATATTTCACCTGTGCTTTTCGCCGTGCCTTTATCACCTGAATCGCCAAAAAACAGATCAACCACCCCACCAACGCCACATAAAAAAAGCTGACCATCTCTCACCTATCTCGTTCTCAAACACTTAATTGTAGTCAGCGCAGCAGCAAATCGAATCTTTAGTGGGACATGATGACCGCGAAGCCTGTGAATTTTCGAGAAATATCACGCCGTGACACCTCTCCCCAGTCAAGATCGCTTATTGTGGTGACCGCTGTTTTTGCAGAGCCCCAATCAGCGCCTCCATACCACGCGCTACCTTGACCCGTGGACAACCAACATTGAGGCGAACATATCCCTCACCTTCATCGCCATAAGTATCACCACGCATGATTGCCACTTCGTAGTCATCGATCAAACAGCGCTGTAACGCGTCCATATCGATATGGAGAGGCGACAAATCTATCCATGCCAAATAGGTCCCTTGTGGGGCTCGATAGTTCAGTTCTGGAAAGGCCTGATTTAGCGTTTTTTCAACATACTGCAAGTTAGCCTGCAGATAGCTTTTTAAACTATCGAGCCATGCATCACCCTCGGTATAAGCGCTGATGTGTGCAATCACGCCGAGAATACTCGGCGAAGAAAGGCCATGTGCGGCTTTTAATTGCGTCAAGTACTGTGCTCGCGCACTCGGGTCTGCAATAAACGCATAAGCGCCAGTCAAAGCAGGAATATTAAAGGATTTAGACCCCGAGCTCACAAGCGCCCACTGGTTGTCGGCTGCCACTTCAGACCACGGCACATACGGTTCAAACGCCATGTCCATATGAATATCATCGGAGATCACTTTTACACCGTATCGCTGGCAAATCTCGGCCATTCTCAATAACTCAGCCGTGGTCCAAACTCGCCCAGTCGGATTCTGAGGGCTACACAAGAGCAGAACCTTGCAATCTTCGCGCGCCGCTTGGGCTTCAAACTGCGGCCAGTTGATTTCATAGCTCTGTGCGGTTTTGATTAATGGGCTCACCAACATGTGGCGGCCATTGGCAGTGATCATTTTCTCAAAGGCATCATAGGCAGGCGTATGCACCAAAACACCTTCCCCTCGCGCACTCCATTCTTCAATCAGTTGAGAAATAATGTAGATCACTGAGGGGCCGTATACGAGGTGATCCGCATCGAGATCGGCACCATAGCGTCGTAAAAACCATCCAGTGATCGCTTGCTTAAAGTCAGCATGATTCCAGCGGCTGTAGCCCAGCACGCCATGCGCTAAGCGCGCTTGCAGCGCCGCCTGAATACAAGGGGCGGTTTCAAAATCCATGTCTGAAATCGTAAAGGGCAACAAATCTTTTTTACCGAAGCGGTCTTCTACATAATCCCACTGGGTGCAATATGTGCCTAAGCGGTCGATTGGCGTATCAAAATCAAACATTGTTGTACCTCATCAAGTTGAGTCAGTCTGAAGCGACTCTTAGCTTAGGCAACCATCTCGCGGCTGACTAAAATAAGAAACGCAAAGAGGGAGCCGCAGCTCCCTCGCGTCTCAATCCCTACGCTAAGCGGTTGCAGGCATGAGATTTTGAATTTCATTTTTCACTAAGTGGACCTGTGGACCAATCACCACCTGAAGGTTATGTTCATCCAACTTCACGACACCCAAAGCACCATTGGCTTTCAGTTTGGCATCATCCACTTTTGACATATCTTCAACCGACATGCGCAAACGTGTGATGCAGTTATCGAGCGCGACGATGTTTGCAGCCCCACCCAGCGCAACAAGAATCACATCGCTGTTGTAGCCACTTGCCGTTGTTGCCGCTTTAACTGCTTCACCCGCATCTTCCGCGGTTTCCACTTCACGGCCTGGCGTTTTCAGATTGAAGCGAATAATCGCGAAGCGGAAGATGAAGTAGTACATTGCAAACCAAATACCTGCCACCACTGGCACCAAGTACCATTTGGTTGCTGTACCTTGCAAAATACCAAAGATGAGGAAATCGATAACGTTGCCGTCAGTATTACCAATCGTCACATCCAATAAACCCATCACCATGAAGCCAAGGCCAGTTAGGATGGCGTGAACAAAGTAAAGTGCAGGTGCAACAAAGAGGAACAGAAACTCAAGTGGCTCGGTAATGCCGCCCACCATACAGGCGACAACACCTGAAAGTAGCAATGCCTTCACTTTGCCTCGATTCTCAGGGCGCGCACAGTGGTACATAGCAAGCGCTGCACCCGGCAAGCCACCCAAAAATGCAGGCATCTTACCTTGAGACAAGAAAGACGTCGCCGAAGAGCTGAAACCCGTGTCCGTTGTACAGGCAAGCTCAGCATAGAAGATGTTCAACGCACCGCTTGTCACTTCGCCACACACTTCTAGCGTTCCGCCCGCTTCAGTAAAGCGAATCAGTGCAACCAAAATATGGTGCAAACCGAATGGCAATAAGAAGCGCTCACCGGCACCAAACAAGAATGGACCAAATGGACCCGCCTCAGAAATCGCGTAACCAATACCATTGATACCTGCTGCAAAGTACGGCCAGACTAACGGTACGACCAAACCCACAACGCCTAGCGCAGCCGCTGTAATAATCGGCACAAAACGCGCACCGCCAAAGAACGCCAGCGCATCAGGCATTTTAAAGGTGTAGTACTTCGCGTGCAGTTTAGCGACGATAATACCGACGATGACAGCACCAAGGATCCCCGTATCAATCGAGTCAATCCCGATGATGCTCTTCACACCATACGCTTGCTCGAGATCCGCATTACCTAAAACACCCGCCACACTCAGGTAAAAGTTAATCGACAGGTTTAACGCTGCATAACCAACGAAACCAGCAAATGCCGCAACCCCTTTCTCTTCACGTGCAAGGCCTAGAGGTATCGCAATCGCAAACATCACAGGCAGATAAATAAAGGCGACCAAACCAATTTTAGTCATCCATTGGAACAACAGCTGTAGTGGCAGTAAGTCTAGAAATGGAAGGGACTCCTTGACAGCACCGCTTGATAGCGAACTACCAACGCCAAGTAAAATACCAGAGAACGCGAGCAACGCGACTGGCAACATAAAGGTTTTTCCGAGGCTCTGGAAAAACTCCCAAAGTGTGGTTTTTTTCGTTGTACTCATAGCACACCCTTACAAGAAAAGAGTTGGGTAAAAGTTTTGGTAAATCGTTTTATCATTTTGGTGAAAAAAAACGCCAGAATTGTGTCCCTGACGCCTTTTCCCATGAAACTGCTAAAAAGGATAAAACGTTTTATCAAGCAAAAATGTCGACTTCATCACGAAAAATAAGCCTATAATCCGGCAAACTCTAAACTGTGATCCGAGTAATCTTGTGACTAAAGCGGTTTAACGTTTTACTCTGGTTCTGCCTATAAAAAATAACAACAAACTCAACAGTTTGATAACTTACACCAATTAAAGCAGCAAGAATGAGCTCCAAACGCGTAAAGATAACCGATGTCGCCGCCCATGCTGGCGTCTCTGTAACGACCGTCTCCATGGTACTGGGCAACAAGGGCAGGATCTCTGATGCCACCATCGCTAAAGTGAATCAGGCGGTGGAAGAACTGGGATACCGCCGCAACACGGCCGCCGCCAACCTAAGATCAAATCAATCCAATTTGATCGGCTTGATCCTGCGCGATATCAGCGATCCCTACTACAGTGAAGTCACCGCTGGCATTGCAGAAGCCATCGAAAAGCAGGGCTATATGCTGTTCCTTGCTCAATGTGGTCAAGACGGCGGAAAACTAGAGCAGTGCGTCCAATCCATGCTGCAGCATGATGTGGCGGGGATCATTTTCACCCCAATACGCGGCCAAAGTGAGTCGGTGATTCGCACACTGCGTGATGCCAATGTGCCCGCAGCAACCATAGGTAGAGCACTGCCAGAACAAACCCTTGACTACATCGGCCCAGACAATAACCAAGCAGCCCGCTTGGCAACACGATACTTAGTCGATAAAGGGCACCGTCATATTGCTTACCTGGGTGGTACTAGTGACTCGCTGACTCGCGCAGAACGCATCGGTGGCTACTGTGCCACACTGATGCAATATGGCTTGCCGTTCAAAAATGAGTGGATCATTGAGTGCGATAATCACCCCAAAACAGCAAAGGATGCCTGTGCCGACTTACTCCACCAGCACCCGAAAATCACCGCAGTGGTTTGCCATCGTCCGGCGGTTGCCACAGGCGCGCTGTATGGTATTAAGCAAGTCGGTCGAAATGTGGGTAAAGATAACTACATTGGGCAACAAGTGGCCGTTATCAGCTTCGATGATAGCCCTGAAGCTGAACTCACCTACCCGAGTTTAAGTGTGGTCAAAAATGATGAACGCCAAATTGGTATCAGGGCTGGGGAGCAGTTACTGGCGAGAATGAAACAATCCAGCATGCAGGCAGAAACGATCATCATGCCATCGCAACTGGTTGAACGTGAATCAGCATAGTTTTGGATGCCCAGATAGAAAAACACCCAGCGATACACTGGGTGTTAGTCTAAAAAAAGAGTGTCTTTACAAGTATTCACACAAATACGCCGACGTATGTTCAATTTTAACATCGAAGCCAGAGTCACCCGGCACTTCGAAGCTCTCGCCACTGGTGAAAGTCTGCCAATCAACATGGCCTGGCAACTTAACGGTCAAGGCACCTTTAATCACGGTCATACGCTCTGGTGCCGCAGTACCAAAATGAAACTCGCCAGGTTGCATCACGCCAACACTGGTTTTCTCTCCCTGATGATCGAACCCTAACGATGCCACTGCACCATCAAAGTATTCATTCGCATTGATCATACTTCTTCCTTTCGCTAATCAAAAAGGCACGCTAGCACATCTTTCTAGGATGCGCGAATAATAGAAGTAGGAGTTGTGAACTTACTTCTGTGCCGCCAACGCGGCTAAAATAGAACAGTGACTCGCATCATCATCTACCTTGCCACAACATGCATCGTTCATTGTTTTAAGCGCATCCCGAATCGCATTTAACTCTGCTATTTTGCTCTCAATATCATCGAGCTTATGCTGTGTGATTTGCTTTACTTCTGCGCAGCTGTGTGCCGTTGCTTCGAGACGGATTGCCAATAACTCTTTTATCTCTTCTAAGTTTAGGCCAACGCGTTTACCACGCAGAATAAATGCGATGGTGGCAACGGCTTGATCATCATATAAACGATAGCCACTGGCACTGCGTCCCGCGGGAACTAACAGTTGCTGTTTTTCATAAAAGCGTAACGCGTCGCTGCTGATACCGCATGATTTGGCTAATTGTCCTATCAAGTACATCTGCTTTTCCTTCCCTTCACTCTTCAAAATTGCGCAAAAATTGAGATAGCAATCGATTGCGTCGAGATTTTGCTGTAGAATACGCGCCATTATCACCGGGTGTTGACCAAAACCTCAGCGATGGCTTTGGTGAATATCCTATCCCCTTATCTTCGAGAGATAATTGCAATGGAAAACGCGCGTCCTATCCGCCGTGCGCTAATTAGCGTTTCGGACAAAACTGGTATTGTTGAGTTTGCTCAAGCCCTCGCCCAACGTGGCGTGGCGATTCTGTCTACAGGCGGTACTGCTCGCCTACTGACAGAAAAAGGCCTTGATGTGACTGAGGTGTCTGATTACACCGGCTTCCCTGAAATGATGGCTGGCCGAGTAAAAACTCTGCACCCGAAAGTGCACGGTGGCGTACTAGGTCGCCGTGGTCAAGATGATGAAGTCATGGCTGAACACGGTATCGATCCGATCGATATGGTGGTAGTAAACCTATACCCATTCGCGCAAACCGTTGCGAACCCAGACTGCCTATTAGAAGACGCTGTGGAAAACATCGATATCGGCGGGCCAACCATGGTGCGTAGTGCAGCGAAAAACCACAAAGACGTCTCTATCATTGTAAACGCACACGATTATGACCGTGTTATTGCGGAAATGGATAGTAACGAAAACTCGCTAACACACGAAACCCGATTTGATCTTGCTATCTCGGCTTTCGAGCACACCGCGTCATACGACGGCATGATCGCTAACTACTTCGGTACTATGGTACCAAGCTATGGCGAAAATAAAGAAGGCGATACTGAGTCTAAATTCCCGCGCACGATCAACTTCCAATTCGAGAAGAAGCAAGATATGCGTTACGGTGAGAATAGCCACCAGAATGCAGCTTTCTACGTCGAGAAAAATCCGGAAGAAGCCTCTGTTGCGACGGCACGTCAAATCCAAGGTAAAGCCCTTTCTTACAACAACATCGCTGATACCGATGCTGCGCTTGAGTGTGTGAAAGAGTTTGATGAGCCCGCTTGTGTGATCGTTAAGCATGCCAACCCATGTGGTGTCGCGCTGGGTACTGACATCCTAGAAGCGTATGATCGTGCTTACAAAACAGACCCAACATCAGCTTTTGGTGGCATCATCGCCTTCAACAAGACACTTGATGCCAAAACAGCACAAGCGATTGTTGACCGTCAGTTTGTTGAAGTCATCATTGCCCCTGCCGTTTCCGCTGAGGCGATCGACGTCGTTGCAGCGAAGAAGAACGTTCGTCTTCTAGAGTGTGGCGAGTGGGCAAGCAAAACGACAGGTGTTGACGTTAAACGCGTTAATGGCGGCCTATTGGTTCAAGACCGCGACCAAGGTATGGTGAGCGCAGACGACCTGAAAGTCGTTTCTAAGCGTCAACCAACGGAAGATGAGCTGCGTGATGCACTCTTCTGCTGGAAAGTCGCTAAATACGTTAAATCTAACGCGATTGTCTACTCTAAAGGCAATATGACCATCGGTGTAGGTGCTGGCCAAATGAGCCGTGTATACTCAGCGAAGATCGCCGGCATTAAAGCGGCTGATGAAAACTTAGAAGTGGCAGGAAGCGTAATGGCCTCTGACGCCTTCTTCCCATTCCGTGATGGCATCGATGCCGCAGCAGAAGCTGGCATCAAGTGTGTCATTCAACCAGGTGGTTCAATGCGCGATAACGAAGTTATCGAAGCCGCCGACGAACACGGTATGGCGATGATCTTTACTGGCATGCGTCACTTCCGTCACTAACAGACAACAACGCATAATTGAGCCTCCGCCACGCGGGGGCTTTTCTCCTTATAACGATTGAGGGAAAACAATGAAAGTATTAGTAATTGGTGGTGGCGGTCGCGAGCACGCCCTAGCATGGAAAGCAGCGCAATCTGCTAAAGTTGAGACTGTCTTCGTTGCGCCAGGTAACCCTGGTTGCGCCCTTGAGCCAAAGCTTGAAAACGTGGCTATCGGTGTTGAAGATATCGACGCGCTGGTTGCTTTTGCCAAAGAAAACAACATCGAGCTCACCATTGTTGGCCCAGAAGCGCCTCTTGTCATTGGTGTTGTTGATGCATTCCGTGCAGCAGGTTTGGCAATCTTCGGCCCAACTGAAGCCGCGGCACAGTTAGAGGGCTCAAAAGCCTTCACGAAAGATTTTCTTGCTCGCCATGCTATCCCTACCGCTGAATACCAAAACTTCACCGAGATTGAGCCTGCCTTAGCGTATCTGCGCGAGAAGGGTGCACCGATCGTCGTTAAAGCCGATGGCTTAGCGGCAGGTAAAGGCGTTATCGTCGCGATGACGCTGGAAGAAGCAGAAGCCGCCGTTCGTGACATGCTTGCTGGCAATGCCTTTGGCGAAGCTGGTCACCGCGTGGTTATCGAGGAGTTCCTTGATGGCGAAGAAGCGAGCTTCATTGTCATGGTTGACGGCGAGAACGTCCTGCCTATGGCTACTAGCCAAGATCACAAGCGCGTTGGTAATGGCGATACGGGCCCCAACACGGGCGGTATGGGTGCTTACTCACCGGCACCTGTGGTGACTCAAGCGATCCACGACCGTGTGATGGAAGAAGTGATTTACCCCACTGTACGTGGTATGGCTGCTGAAGGTAACCCTTACACCGGTTTCCTATACGCGGGTCTAATGATCATGGCTGATGGCACACCTAAGGTGATCGAGTACAACTGTCGCTTCGGTGATCCTGAAACACAACCTATCATGCTGCGCATGCAATCTGACCTTGTCGAGCTGTGTGAAGCGGCCATTGCCGGTGAGCTAGATAAAGCGGAATCGAAGTGGGATCCACGTGCTTCTATGGGTATCGTTCTTGCTGCACAAGGCTACCCAGCGTCTTACCCGAAAGGGGATGTGATTTCTGGCCTACCTGAAACTGAAGTTGAAGGTGAGAAAGTCTTCCATGCGGGTACCGCAGAGAAAGAGGGCAACATCGTGACCAATGGCGGTCGTGTATTGTGTGCGACAGCAATGGGCGATAGCGTTAAAGCGGCGCAAGCCCGCGCCTACGCACTTGCGAAACAAGTTAGCTGGAACGGCATGTTCCACCGTGATGACATTGGCTACCGTGCTATCGCACGTGAAGAGTCGAAATAAGTATTCGCTCTATTTCGCTAACAAAAACGCGCCTGATGGCGCGTTTTTTTATCCTCAGATGACAATAAACATGCCACTACTCTAACGTTATCGTCGGCTTAAAGCAGTTCACATCATCGCTCAGCAACGCAATGACTTGGGTATTCCTCAATACATTGGTCCCCGACAGACGGCGCTGTTTGGCCAATAGCGCGATGCCTTCTCCCTCTTTGGGGATCATCTGCTCTCCCGGTTGAAACTCAACCTCAAACGGATTTCCAGAGCAACTGACCAACACACCTTGCTTCCAGACGCCTTGATAAAGCCGAAAGCCATCAACGGCTTGACGTTTCACAACCGCGACGCCATCTTCCACCTCTTGATAGAGGCGCAGCAGTTCAAGCTCTTTCATCGGTAAAATTTGCCCACCAATGCGAAACCGTTGGAACACAGGCGCACCTTCTGTATCGTATCGAACATGTAAGCTGAACGGGCGCATTTCGTCGTTAAACTCTCGACGTCCACGCTGTTTTAACTCGCGCAGTAAGCCATCACGCCAAATATAAGCGCCTTCAAAACGCTGACCATCATCATCAAGCACTTGAACTTGCATGGATACGGGACGCAAAGTCCGTTGTTCTAACCAGAGAAGATAGCTGACATCGTCAACGACGATAGCCCCACTGTGTTGCTGAAGAGGTGCGATGCGAGAGGAGGAAGCACTGCCACCGGAACGGGCGCATCCCAGAAGAGTGAAAAGGATGAGACTACAAACAAATACTCTAAACATAAAAAATCGCTGTGTAACTATGAAGCTACACAGCGATCATCAGATTATTTTACTGCGTCTTTTAGCGCTTTACCGGCAACGAATGCAGGAACGTTAGCAGCCGCAATCTGGATTTCTTTACCAGTTTGTGGGTTACGGCCGGTACGAGCAGCACGGTGATTTACTTTGAAAGTACCGAAACCAATCAGTTGAACCTGGTCACCGTCCTTAAGTGCATCAGTTACGCCTTCTAAAGTTGCTTCAAGAGCCGCTTTAGCTTGCGCTTTAGAAAGGTCAGCTTTTTCAGCAATCAGGTCGATCAGTTGGGTCTTGTTCATTAGGTTATCCCTTCAATTATTTCATAAGACGTAACAACTCTAATTCAAAAGAAGCCCCACTGGCAAAGGTTTGTCGGGGGTTTCCAGCTCATATGGCGGGTCTTTAACCATAAACTGAGCGCAAGTTCACAAAATATGATAATTTCCCCCCATCAACTCACCCCAAGTAATGGATACTGGGGGCCGAATAACCCTAAATGATATTGTAAGGACGTATACCACTATGCTTTTGCTGGCAATTTACGTGCTGATTGCGATCGGCGTGTCATTCCTTTGCTCAATACTGGAAGCAGTACTATTGAGCATCTCGCCCAGCTACATCGCGACACTCCGTAAGGAGCAGCACCCTATGGCTGATCGATTAGCCAAACTGAAAGAAGATATCGATCGCCCGCTTGCTTCTATTCTTACTCTCAACACCATTGCTCACACCATTGGCGCCGCTAGCGCAGGTGCACAAGCATCGGTGGTATTCGGCAGCAAATGGCTCGGCGTCTTTTCCGCCGTGCTCACGCTGGCGATCTTACTCTTTTCAGAAATCATCCCGAAAACGCTCGGGGCCACTTACTGGCGTCAATTAGCGCCTGTCTCTGCAAACCTCTTACGTTGGATGGTATGGCTACTGACACCCTTTGTATGGGCTTCTGAACAACTGACTCGACGTTTAGCGCGTGGCCATGAAGCGCCTAAGCTGCGAGATGAGATTTCTGCTATGGCGCTGCTCGCCCATGAAAGTGGTGAGCTTGCCGACGATGAGTCGAAAATCTTGCATAACCTGCTGACTTTCCGCGAGATGAAGGTGACGCAGATAATGACACCACGCCCTGTCCTGTTCCGTGTTGATGCTGAGATGACGATCAATGACTTCATTGATGAGCACGCAAAAACGCCGTTCTCGCGTCCGCTTATCTACGCAGAGCAAAAGGACAATATCGTGGGCTTTGTGCATCGCTTAGAGATGTACTCGGCCTACCATCAAGGCAAGCAAAACTATCGCTTGGGCGATGTGATGCGGGCGCTACCTGTGGTGCATAACCACGTCAGTGTCCCTTATGCCTTTGAGTTGCTAATGCAACAACGCTCGCAGCTGGCACTTGTCGTCGATGAATACGGTACCGTTCAAGGTCTTGTGACCATTGAAGACATTATCGAAAACTTGATGGGCGAAGAGATTGTCGATGAAGCCGATACCACCTCAGACATGCAGCAGCTGGCATATCAGCGTTGGGAGAAGTGGAAGGTGACACATAAGATCGTCGAAAACAGCGATGACGAGCCAACCTCAAAAGAAAAGCCACAAAATGATAAGCCACCGCAATCGGAGGCATAAACGAAACCGGGTGATGACACCCGGTTTTTTATTGCTGTTTATACGTGGTCGACTAAGGACAATGCTCTCGTATCATCGATGAGCTCGACCCCTTGAGCTTGTAGGTCATTGGCCACTTGCTCGAACTGCTCAGGAAAGACAGCGCGTGTTGCCGCAAGGTTCAACACAACACGCAGCCCCGCGGCCAGCAGTTGCTCAACCGATTTCTTGACGCAAAAATCGAGCGCTAATCCTCCCACCAGCACAGTATCAATTCCTTTCACTTGCAGAAACTCCAGTCCTCCCGTGCTCAGGGTATCCGCTTGATCGTGATAAAATGCCCCGTAAGGGTGTGCGTCAGGATCGAGACCTTTATTGATTTGAAAGTCGTACTCTCGCACAGGCGGCAATCCAGGCAGTAGTTCAACCCCTTCGGTGCCCATGACACAATGTGGATTCCACTTCACATCGACTTCAGGCAGGTCAACCGGCGACAGCATCTCTGCAGGTGTCGACGCTTCCCATGCCGCACCTGTGGGGTGCATATCGCGAGAGACTAACTTGATTGCAGCAAAAGTATGGTTAGCCAGTAACTGCGGCACTATCTCCAACGCGCCCGTCACAGGTAGTTCCTTTGGACACAGTTCACTGAAACCTTTCTGAGGATCCACATCTAATGTGGCAGTGCGTTCCCTTACAATATCGACCTTATTCGTTGCCATTGACTCTCTCCTCTCTTTTAGCTGCGCAAGCAAGTTTGAAAGTAAGTCACGCAGCTTTCAGCCAAGCGATACACTTGAGCAGGTTTGCCCCCTTTACCGCGATTGGTTGATGCAATTTTATTGGCACTCACAATGACACCAGAATCAATCAAGCGCCGCTTCACAGTCATCCGATTCACGTCTACCCCCAACACTCGATAGGCTGCAATGATGTCTGCCACTAAGAACTCTTCATCAAGAAGGAACAAGGCAACAGAGGTGTATTCAACAGCCGCGCGCAGCTTTTTCCAAGCTTGGGCTATCATCGTTTGATGATCAAACGCGAGCTGATAGCTTCCCTCCAACACATCCTTAAGGGAAACCCAACGCATTTGGCTATCGTTCATGCCTGCGTTCGAAATCTGCTCGACATTACGTGTGTTCAGCAAAGCATAATGCGCAATTGAGACACTCCAGCCCGCTTCATCTCGCTTTGGATTGCCATCTACCATGGGCTCACTGATGAAATTCGGATAGGTATGCACTTTCTGACGACAGATGCGCCGACGTGCACTATCAAAATCTTCATCCGCTGGCTCTCCGCCTTCATTGGTCAGGTCTTGTTCATAAACAAAACCGCCGGGAATGGCCCATTTACCGACATCCGGGCGCGCTGGGTTATGGCGTTTTATCAACAACACATCTAACCCATCTTCATTGAGCTTAAAGCAGATCAAATCGATAGTGACAATCATCATTCATCCAGTATGTATCTTTTCGTTATTAACATAGTTAGTTAATCCCATCCGCACCGGAATCGCAAACAATTTGCCGCAATTGCTTTAAAAGAGTGAAATGGATCGCATTCGAAGTCGCAACCTATGGTGAAATGCCGAAAGGGTTAGTAACAAAACTTGACTTACTTCAGCTACGCGCTTAAGTTAACCAGTAACACACATGATGTTACATACCTAAATGGTGAGGACAACAGCCATGAACACACAACTCTTTCAAGATACCATCATCCAAAGCATCCTTGATTTGGATGTCTATAAAATCAATATGATGAATGCCGCACACTGCCTCTACCCAGATACACAAGTGCGCTATGAGTTGATCGTCCGTTCAGACGAAGATCTTACTGAGTTACTCCCTGAGATCCGTCAAGAGATCATGCTGCTAGATCGCTACCACTTCACGGATGATCAAATTCAGTATCTCGAGGCAAAATCACCTTACTTGAGTAAGTCGTTTCTAGAGTCTCTGCGTTACTTTCGATTTTTCCCACAACGGCAAATCGAGCTGGGTATCGGTCAGCAACACAGCAAGCAGCCGCAACTCACCATCACCATTCAAGGAAGCTGGAAAGACACTATCCTCTATGAAACCTTGATAATGAGCATTGTCTCCGAAGTGCGAAATCGCCGCCGTTGGGGGCAAATACCCGTCGAGCAATTTCGAAAAGTGCTGGTCGAAAAAGTAAAGATGATTAAGCATGCAATCGCAGAGCGCGGCATCACTAACTTCAAGTTTGCAGAAATGGGTACCCGTCGTCGCTTCAGTGCCAGTGTGCAGCGTGATGTCTTGGATTATCTCCAACACGAAATTCCAAATTTACTTGTTGGTACCAGTAACTACCATCTCGCTCGCGAAATGAATTTAACGCCCATAGGCACCGTTGCACACGAATGGTTTATGGCGCACCAAGCAATGGTTAATGTACGTGACTCACAACGTGTGGCATTGAATCGTTGGAATGAAGTGTTTGCGGGTAAGCTTGGCGTGGCACTGAGTGACACCATTGGCCTTGATGCGTTCTTAAATGACTTTGATATTCGCTTAGCAAAGGCTTTCTCGGGGGTACGTCACGATTCAGGCTGTCCATTCCGCTGGGGGGACCGCATGATTGCTCACTATCAAGAACTGGGTATCGATCCTTTGAGTAAAACGCTGGTCTTTACCGATGGTCTCGATTTCAACCAAGCACTCGACATTTGTGAGTACTTCAAAGATAGAATCGATATTAGTTTTGGTATCGGCACTTTTCTGGCCAATGATATGGGCGGCTGGGAAAGCAGTGAAGGCGCAGTGTATCGTCCGTTATCTATGGTCATCAAAATGGTCGCTTGTAATGATTCCCCCGTCGCGAAAATCAGTGACGAACCCGAAAAAGCGATGTGTGAGGACGTTTTCTTTCTCTTAAATCTCAAACAACGTTTTGGTATCCCTATCGATCTGGATAACACGATTAAGCAACTGCAGGCGATGCAACAAATCAGTTAAACGACGCTTTAGGGACAGTGAAAATAGTCATGCTCAAAAACAACAACGCCTAAAAACAACAATGCCGCACTCTCAAAGTGCGGCATTGTCTACGCTAGTCATGGGTTAAGCCATTAAAGCGCCACGCCTATATTACTGATAGGCTCTTCACGTAAATCGGCGCGAAGCCCTTTAATCATTTCAATATCACGCTTCTCTGCGCTGCGTAGAACACGGAAGAGTTCCCACTGTACATCCCATTCGCCACAAACCGCTTCATTCTCTTTTTGATTGTCGTTAGTGACTGCACTTCCCGTCTGCGCTTCTTCTAAATCAGCCACTGTTTGCGCTGATAAGGTAGAAATTTTGACCAACGATTCCATCAAAATATCGCGATCTAACAAACCATGTAACAAGTGAGACAGCGCGACACACGCATCAAGCGCAGGGTAAACGAGATAGATATCGTGTTCATCTTCGGCAGGCACAAGCTCTTCCAAACGCTCCAACTGACGCTCAAAATTCACTTTAGCATTTTTGACTGTCAGTGATTCCCAAAGGCTGTCTAATATCAGGTGCATTTGCATTGGATCAGCGAATTCAGTTTGCTCACAGAACAAAACATAGTTGGGATACATACGCTCACATAACGCCGTCATAAAGGTGATGTGTTGCCAAGGTTCTAATTTTTCAAGACGAAGCTGTACTGGGTTCTGTAACATAGGATATTCTGCGGTTATCGTTTGAGCGCAAGTGTACTCGATTCGCGCACCGTGCAAAAGGAAAAGCCGTGAACAAATTACTGATACTCTCCCGACAAAAAGAAAAGTATTTGCAACTGTTAAGCGATGCGCAACTGCCACACCTGAGCATCACCGATGACCACCAGCAAGCCAATATTGTCTTAGCAGATCCACCTCTGGTGGCTGGACAACTCGATAATTTGCCACGACTGCAATGGCTGCAATCCACCTTTGCTGGCATTGATGCCCTTACCACAACGACGTTACGTCAAGACTACACCTTAACCAATGTGCGTGGCATTTTCGGCCCTTTGATTGCTGAGTATGTGATGGGTTATCTCATTCAACACTACCGCGACTTTACGCGCTACGCGGATCAACAAAGAGACAATGTTTGGCAACCCCATCACTATAGCTCGCTGCAAGGCAAACGCATTCTCATTCTAGGCACAGGGTCTATTGGTGGCCACTTAGCACGTGTTGCAAAAGTGATGGGTATGAAGGTGTTGGGCCTGAACCGCTCTGGTATTGTTCGTAGTCGTGATTTCGATAAGATCTTCAATTTCGAACAACTTCACGAAGTGCTACCGCAATCAGATGTCATCGTATCGACCTTGCCGGCGACGTCTGACACACATAATTTGCTCAATCAAACCAACCTACTGGATTGTAAGGGCGCATTACTCTTTAGTGTGGGGCGCGGCGATGTTTTATCTGAATCAGGGTTGCTTGATGCTCTAGAGGCCGGCACCGTGCGCCATGCATGGCTGGACGTCTTTAAACAAGAGCCACTGCCGACGGATCACCCTCTATGGCAGCATCCTGCGGTCACGCTGACGCCACATATTGCAGCCGAGAGTTTTCCTGACCAAGTCTTCAATATCTTCTCGCACAACTACTTGCAGTGGCATGCGAGAGAGCCCCTTGATTGTGTGGTCGATTTTGACAAAGGCTATTAATCCCCGCGTTTCACCGTGCGATCTCTTCCAACAGGCGTGCCAGCAGGCACGCCTTTGTCGTCTTTGTGCCGAAGATATCTCCCCACGTCCGGTCGTCGTCGGCAGTCAAGACGCGCCGATTCTCATTATTGGCCAAGCCCCCGGAAAACGTGTCCATGAGACAGGCATACCATGGAATGATCCCAGCGGCGAACGCCTACGAGACTGGCTTAACGTCGATAAAGAAACCTTTTACGACGAAAGTAAGTTTGCCATTGTACCTATGGGACTGTGTTATCCCGGGAAAGGTAAAAGTGGCGATCTACCACCACGAAAAGTGTGCGCGCCACATTGGCACCCGCAGCTCTTGCCCTTGCTAAAGCAGCATCGCTTAACCTTGCTCATCGGACAATACGCCCAACACTACTACCTAGAGGACAAACCTAAGACGTTGACTGACACGGTTAAGCAGTGGCAACGTTACGCACCAGAGACTTTTGCGCTTCCGCATCCCTCCCCCAGAAATAGGCTGTGGTTAACGAAAAATCCGTGGTTTGAACAGGATGTAATCCCACCCCTGCGCTTAGCCGTACAGGCAGCGCTCGAAAGCAAGAAAGTGTTCACAGGAAAAAAAGCCTAAAAAGCTGCACGACAAACAAAATCCAACTTATTCAACAACTTAAAAGCAAGCACAAAAGAAAAATTAAGTCGGTACAGCTTTTTGCCGCCCGGGCAGCTAAAAGGTCAAGATCAGTAGGCACACAGAAGAGCAACAATTTAAGATACTGTTTTAAAAAGACTTAATGCAATGTACAGCAATTTCATGCTTCAGCCTTGTACAGCAAACAATGGAAAAATATGCGATTTTATGTTCACGCAGCAATTCAATACCAAAAGTTACCGCACACCCAGAGATAAATTCGTAACCAACTGATTTTAAAATCAAATAGCAAGACGTACAGCTTTAATTGCTTTTTTCCTCGTGAACCTTATCAGAGACAAAAAAAGCCGCATTTGCGGCTTTTTTTAAATCATTGATGATAGGGCTTTGAGAGCTCATGGACGGCTTCGACAAAGACCCCTGCATTCTCGGGCGGCACATCCAAATGAATCCCATGCCCGAGATTAAAGACATGGCCGCTACCTTCACCAAAACCAGCCAAGATAGTGGCAACCTCCTGACGAATACGATCGGGTTGCGCGTAAAGCATTGATGGGTCCATGTTACCTTGCAGGGCAACTTTATCTCCAATACGTGCTTTGGCATCGGCAATATTAATCGTCCAATCAAGACCAACACCGTCACACCCAGTCGCTGCAATTTGCTCTAACCACATTCCACCATTTTTGGTAAACAAGGTCACAGGTACACGACGCCCTTCATTCTCACGTACCAAACCATCAACGATTTTATGCATGTAACGCAATGAAAACTCATTGTAGTCACGCGGCGTTAGCACACCACCCCAAGTATCAAATACCATGACAGATTGCGCACCGGCTTTGATCTGCGCATTCAGGTAATCAATAACACTATCCGCAAGTTTATCGAGTAGTAGGTGGAGCGTTTGTGGCTCGGCGTACATCATCTTCTTAATCTTGGTAAAGGCTTTTGAACTTCCCCCCTCCACCATGTACGTGGCGAGTGTCCAAGGGCTACCTGAGAAACCAATCAGTGGCACATCACCATTCAAACCTTTACGAATCGTGCGCACAGCATTCATGACATACTGCAGTTCACCCTCTGGATCGGGATTACCAATTTTATCGACATCCGCTTTACAGGTGATTGGACGTTCAAATTTCGGCCCCTCGCCTGTTTCAAAGTAGAGGCCAAGCCCCATCGCATCAGGAATGGTTAAAATATCAGAAAACAGAATGGCCGCATCAAGGGGAAAACGACGCAGGGGCTGTAATGTGACTTCACACGCTAGCTCTGCATTTTTACACAGCGACATAAAGTCACCAGCTTGAGCACGGGTTGCTTTATATTCTGGCAGATAACGACCAGCCTGACGCATCATCCATACTGGCGTGTGGTCAACAGGTTGCTTGAGCAAAGCACGTAAATAACGGTCGTTTTTTAGTTCTGTCATCGGTCTCTCCATGGCTGACTTTGGCGCACATTGTAACACCCTTAATGAGCCGCGATCGCCACCAAATGTTAAGCAGATCATAAATAAAGCATCATTTTGTGTCGGTTGTTTGCGACCATGGCACAGCTCATGTAAAAAGAGCAGTGCGCTAGCAATAATAATCAGAATCAGTCCTTTGAAAGGACCCATAACTGCATCTTGCCCCTCCTGTTGGAGGGTTTTTTTTACCTGCTATTTATCAAATGCGATCTTGGCGGATCGCCGCCAATGTATCTTCGATCAAACGACGCGCGATGGTACCGACAGGCGCCAGTGGTGGAAGATCATCTTCCTGACACCAACGCGCATCTGATAACTCACTATAGTCTGGCGCAAGGTCGCCACCAGCATAGTCTGCAATAAATCCCATCATGAGATTGGATGGAAACGCCCAAGGCTGGCTAGCCACATAACGTATGTTCTTTACTTCTATCCCTGTCTCTTCTTTCACTTCCCTAGCGACACATTGCTCTAGCGTTTCCCCAGCCTCAACAAAGCCTGCCAAGATAGTGTACATGCCATTGCGATGACGAGGATGTTGCGCTAAAAGTATTTCCCCACCCCGCCGAACGGCGACAATGATACAAGGGGATACCCGCGGATAGTGCCACTGACCACAGCTATCACACGCCATTGCAACCAAATCTTGCCGGAACCTTGTCCTTCCACCACAGAGTCCACAGAACTTCTGCGTTGATTTCATATGACTCAACTGCATTGCCCGTCCTGCAAGCTGAAACAAAGCGGCATCCTCTGCTAATAATCCACGCAGCGGTTGAAAGTGTGCATGCTCTGGCAGACGATCTGACTCGATCCAATACACGGGGTCGCCCTCAAAAACACCAACAGAAACAGCATTTTCCTCTGCAAAACCTAGGCTTTTTGCAGATGCATAAGGAAGTTGATTATCAATAAGCGCGATATTTCTATCGTGTACAATGCACCAATACGCATTTGTCTGCTTTTGTTCAAACTGTGACATAAGGATCCTTGCAGGGTGGTTAGAATGCTGGCAAGCTATAAATGATAACGAAATGTTAATCTAAGAATAAGTATCTATTAGTAAAGCTTTTTGAGCATACCATACGCAGCATATTTGCAGGTAGATCCACGAGGATGTCGTCATGCTAAGCAAGTTTGAACAAGTACAACAACAATGGGGCGGTAACAGTGACGTGATCGATCAATGGCTGCTCAACAGACAACAACTGCTTACCGATTATTGTAAGCTTGTCGGTCTGCCACCTTATGAGCAAGCTGCCCGTCAGTTGCCTTCGTCTTCTCAACTCGAGCTCTTTTGCGGCCAGCTCGTCGATTATATCTCTGCTGGTCATTTCAAAATCTACAACATGGTCATGGATCGTTGGAACCAAACTGGGTTTAAGGCGACACCGGAGATGACATATACCTATGAGCAGATCATGGCAACAACGGATCCTTTGCTCAATTTCAATGATAAGTATGCGGAAGTGAGCGAAGATGATCCTCTTGAGGACTTCGACCCTGATATTTCAGCAATGGGTGAAATGATGGAAAAGCGGTTTGATTTCGAAGACCAACTGATTCAACTCATCACTGAAAGCCTCATGAAGCCACCGGGCGCTTAGTCTTCACAATAACAGCCTCAGTAAGGTATCGGTTCGATGCCTTACTTTTTCACCGCTGTAGACTCAAACCTTAAAATACATCTTCAGCGAGCGCTT
The DNA here is from genome assembly GCF_019703835.1 of Thaumasiovibrio subtropicus. Lineage (NCBI taxonomy): Bacteria > Pseudomonadati > Pseudomonadota > Gammaproteobacteria > Vibrionales > Vibrionaceae > Thaumasiovibrio > Thaumasiovibrio subtropicus. The sequence goes on from NZ_AP023054.1 coordinate 3,416,204, forward strand.
TAAGCGTTTGACTCGTTCACATGCTGGCGACTATCGAAATGCAGCGGGCATAAAAAAGGCATCCCGTAGGATGCCTTTTTAAACGCTTTTTGCAGTGGCTTAGTTATCGCCACCTAGACCTGCATTCAGAAGTGCTGCCAAGTCTTGAGAGGCTTGCTCTGCATCAACTTGTGGTACTTCTGGCTCCAGTTCTGCGTCACGTTTGCGTTGACGATCTTGGTGGTAAGCGAAACCGGTACCCGCTGGGATCAGACGACCCACGATAACGTTCTCTTTCAGACCACGTAGCTCATCACGCTTACCAGATACTGCCGCTTCGGTTAGTACGCGCGTTGTTTCCTGGAACGATGCCGCTGAGATGAACGACTCGGTCGCAAGTGACGCTTTAGTAATACCTAGTAGGTCACGCTCAAACAGTGCAGGCTGCTTGCCTTCAGCTTCTAGCTGACGGTTAGCAATCTTCACGCGAGAGTACTCTAGCTGCTCACCTTCTAGGAACTCAGAGTCACCAGAAGCAGAGATAGTTACCTTACGTAGCATCTGACGAATGATCGTCTCGATGTGCTTGTCGTTAATCTTAACGCCTTGCAGACGGTAAACTTCCTGTACTTCGTTAACGATGTACTCAGCTACCGCGTGAACACCACGTAGACGGAGAATGTCATGAGGTGCTTCTGGACCATCGGCAATCACATCACCCTTCTCAACTTTTTCACCTTCGAAAACGTTAAGCTGACGATGCTTTGGAATCATCTCTTCGTACGGCGAACCGTCCATTGGTGTGATGATTAAACGACGCTTACCTTTAGTCTCTTTACCGAACGATACTGCACCCGTGATTTCCGCAAGGATTGCAGGCTCTTTTGGCTTACGTGCTTCGAACAAGTCAGCAACGCGAGGTAGACCACCGGTGATATCCTTCGTACCGCCAGATTCCTGAGGAATACGAGATAGGGTGTCACCAATACCTACGTTAGCACCATCATCCAACTGGACAATCGCTTTACCAGGTAGGAAGTACTGCGCAGGCATGTCGGTACCCGGAATCATCACATCGTGACCATTCTCATCAACCAACTTAATGGTAGGACGCATGTCTTTACCAGCACTTGCACGCTCAGCTGCATCAAGTACTACCACTGAAGATAGACCTGTTAGCTCATCCGTTTGGCGAGAAACCGTCACGCCGTCGATCATATCAACGAACTGTAGACGACCTTCTACCTCAGTGATGATTGGCATGGTGTGCGGATCCCAGTTAGCGATCGTTTCACCAGACTTAACAGCTTCGTCATTTACCTTGTTCAAGATAGTACCGTAAGGAAGCTTATAGCTCTCCTTCGTACGACCGAACTCATCAACGATAGTTAGCTCAGATGCACGCGAGGTGATCACTAGCTTACCTTCGTTGTTGGTAACGAACTTCGCATTGTGCAGCTTCATAGAACCATTGTTCTTAACCTGAATGCTGCTCTCTGCTGCTGCACGCGATGCCGCACCACCAATGTGGAACGTACGCATGGTTAGCTGTGTACCCGGCTCACCGATTGACTGTGCTGCGATAACACCAACGGCTTCACCTGTGTTCACCATGTGGCCACGCGCTAGGTCACGACCATAACAGAACTTACAACAACCGAAGTCATTGTCACACGTTACGACCGAACGGACTTTAACTTGGTCAACAGAGTTCTCTTCCAGGATGTCACACCACTTCTCATCAAGAAGGGTGTTGCGAGGTGCAAGCACTTCGTTCTCTGTACCTGGTTTGATGACATCTTCTGCAACCACACGACCTAGTACGCGAGTACCTAGCGGCTCTTTAACATCACCACCCTCAACAAGCGCAGTCATGGTAATACCTGCATGCGTACCACAATCATCCGATGTGATAACTACGTCTTGAGCTACGTCTACAAGACGACGCGTTAGGTAACCCGAGTTCGCTGTTTTCAGTGCGGTATCCGCTAGACCTTTACGAGCACCGTGAGTAGAGATGAAGTACTGGAGTACGTTCAGACCTTCACGGAAGTTCGCTGTGATCGGTGTTTCGATGATAGAGCCATCCGGCTTCGCCATCAGACCACGCATACCCGCTAGCTGACGAATCTGTGCCGCAGAACCACGCGCACCTGAATCGGCCATCATGTATACGCTGTTGAATGACTTCTGCTCTTCTTCTTCGCCATCACGGTTGATCACGGTTTCAGAAGACAGGTTATCCATCATCGCTTTAGCAACTTGCTCGTTCGCGGTTGCCCAGATATCGATAACTTTGTTGTAACGCTCACCTGCGGTAACCAGACCAGATTGGAACTGCTCTTGAATTTCAGCAACTTCCGCTTCTGCTTCTGCAATCTTGGTGTATTTCGCCTCTGGTACAACCATATCGTCGATACCAACAGACACACCAGACATTGCTGCGTAGGCGAAACCGGTGTACATAATTTGGTCAGCAAAAACAACAGTGTCTTTCAGACCAAGTACACGGTAACAGGTGTTCAGCAGGTTTGAGATCTGCTTCTTACCCAGCGCTTGGTTAACAAGTTCGAATGGCAGGCCTTTCGGTACGATTGCCCACAGCATGGCACGACCAACGGTAGTGTCGACCAATTTGGTTTCACTAACTTCGTTACCCTGCTCATCTTTGCTGTGTTCTGTGATACGCACTTTTACGCGAGAGTGCAGCGCAGCATTACCTGTACGGTACGCTTTTTCTGCTTCTGCAGGGCTAGCAAGGTACATACCTTCGCCCTTCGCGTTAATCTTGTCACGTGTCATGTAGTAAAGACCCAAGACAACGTCCTGAGAAGGAACGATGATAGGATCACCTGATGCTGGCGACAGAATGTTATTTGTCGACATCATCAATGCACGTGCTTCAAGCTGTGCTTCTAGTGTCAGTGGCAAGTGAACCGCCATCTGGTCCCCATCGAAGTCGGCGTTATAAGCCGCACACACAAGCGGGTGAAGCTGAATCGCTTTACCTTCGATGAGCACAGGTTCGAACGCCTGAATACCCAAACGGTGCAGTGTTGGTGCACGGTTAAGCATTACTGGGTGTTCGCGAATAACTTCGTCTAGGATGTCCCAAACAACCGCTTCTTCACGTTCTACCATCTTCTTCGCGGCTTTAATCGTTGTCGCTAGACCACGCGTTTCAAGCTTGCTGTAGATGAATGGCTTAAACAGCTCAAGTGCCATCTTCTTAGGAAGACCACACTGGTGCAGACGAAGGTATGGACCTACGGTGATTACCGAACGGCCAGAGTAGTCTACACGCTTACCAAGCAGGTTCTGACGGAAACGACCTTGCTTACCTTTGATCATGTCTGCAAGCGACTTAAGAGGACGCTTGTTAGAACCCGTGATCGCGCGGCCACGACGGCCGTTATCAAGCAATGCATCAACAGACTCTTGTAGCATACGCTTTTCGTTACGTACGATAATGTCTGGTGCGGCAAGATCGAGAAGACGCTTCAAACGGTTGTTACGGTTGATAACACGACGATACAGATCGTTGAGATCTGACGTTGCGAAACGACCGCCATCCAGTGGTACGAGTGGACGTAGATCTGGCGGTAGAACCGGCAGTACTTCCAGTACCATCCATTCTGGGTTGTTACCAGACTGGACAAAAGCTTCAACTAGCTTAAGACGCTTAGTTAGCTTCTTACGCTTAGTTTCAGAGTTAGTTTCTTCCAACTCTTCACGCATGAGTTCGATTTCAGCATTAAGGTCCATGTTGACCAAAAGTGCTTTAACCGCTTCTGCACCCATACGTGCGTCGAATTCATCGCCCCACTCTTCAAGAGAGTCCAAGTACTGCTCTTCAGTCAGCATTTGGCCGCGCTCGAGGTTGGTCATACCTGGTTCGATAACGATGTATGATTCGAAGTACAGTACGCGCTCAATGTCACGTAGCGGCATGTCCATTAACAAACCGATACGAGAAGGCAGCGACTTCAGGAACCAGATGTGGGCAACGGGAGAAGCAAGCTCAATGTGACCCATACGCTCACGACGTACTTTGGTCTGAGTTACTTCAACGCCACATTTTTCACAAATTACACCACGGTGCTTCAGGCGCTTGTACTTACCACACAAACACTCGTAGTCTTTAACCGGGCCAAAGATACGTGCACAGAACAAACCGTCACGCTCAGGCTTAAAAGTTCGATAGTTGATGGTTTCTGGTTTTTTAACTTCACCAAAAGACCATGAACGGATCATGTCAGGTGAAGCAAGACCGATTTTGATCGCGTCAAATTCTTCAGTCTTATGTTGTGCTTTCAGAAACTTAAGTAAGTCTTTCACATTTGGCTCCTGTGAGGAGTTGACCCATAAAGGCGCCAGCGCACTGACGCCTTCATATTTCTACCGGAATAACGGTAAGTGACGAGTTAGAACACGTCGCTTATTCGTCTTCCAACTCGATGTTGATGCCCAACGAGCGGATCTCTTTCAACAATACGTTGAATGATTCCGGCATACCTGGTTCCATGCGGTGATCGCCATCGACGATGTTCTTATACATCTTCGTACGGCCATTCACGTCATCCGACTTAACAGTCAGCATTTCTTGCAGGGTATACGCCGCACCGTATGCTTCCAGTGCCCATACTTCCATTTCACCGAAACGCTGGCCACCGAACTGTGCTTTACCACCCAACGGCTGCTGAGTAACAAGGCTGTAAGAACCAGTTGAACGGGCGTGCATCTTGTCATCAACCAAGTGGTTTAGTTTCAGCATGTACATGTAACCAACCGTTACAGGACGCTCAAACTGTTCACCAGTACGACCATCAAACAGCGTTAGCTGACCAGACTCAGGCAAATCGCCTAACTTCAGTAGCTCTTTAATCGCTGGCTCAGGTGCACCGTCGAAGACAGGTGTCGCGATCGGTAAACCGCCACGCAGGTTCTTAATCAGAGTGCGCACTTCGTCATCAGATAGAGAAGCAACATCTACTTTCTGGCGAGTATCACCGAGGTCATACACCTTCTGTAGGAAGTTACGGAACTCATGAAGTTCACGTTGCTGCTTCAGCATCTCGTTAATCTTGTCACCGATACCCTTCGCTGCAAGACCCATGTGAGTCTCAAGGATCTGACCGATGTTCATACGAGATGGTACACCCAATGGGTTCAATACGATGTCGACAGTCTGGCCTTTCTCATCGTAAGGCATGTCTTCAACTGGACAGATCTTCGAGATAACACCTTTGTTACCGTGACGACCCGCCATCTTATCACCAGGCTGAATGCGACGTTTAACCGCGAGGTAAACTTTCACAATCTTCAGTACACCCGGTGCAAGATCATCACCCTGAGTGATCTTACGACGCTTAGTTTCGAACTTCTTGTCGAACTCTGCTTTCAGCTCGTCGTACTGCTCTGCTAGTTGCTCTAGCTGAGTTTGCTGCGCTTCATCATCAAGAGTTTGCGAGAAGAGCGCTTGACGATCCATGCCCGCTAGTTTGCCTTCGCTGTAACCAGCTTGAGCCAACAAATTACGAACACGCATCAAAAGACCACCCTCAAGGATTTGGAACTCCTCGGTAATGTCCTTCTTCGCTTCTTTCAGTTGCATCTCTTCGATTTCAAGCGCACGCTTGTCTTTCTCAACGCCATCGCGAGTAAAGACCTGTACGTCGATAACCGTACCAGATACTGAGTTAGGTACACGCAGAGAAGAGTCTTTAACATCTGACGCTTTCTCACCAAAGATTGCGCGCAGAAGTTTTTCTTCTGGTGTCAATTGGGTTTCACCTTTAGGGGTCACTTTACCCACTAAGATGTCACCACCTTTCACTTCAGCACCGATATAAACGATACCTGACTCATCAAGCTTAGAGAGTGCTGCTTCACCCACGTTAGGGATGTCGGCAGTAATTTCTTCACTACCCAGCTTAGTATCACGCGCCACACAAGAAAGCTCTTGAATGTGGATAGTTGTCAGGCGATCTTCCTGTACAACACGCTCAGAAACTAGGATGGAGTCCTCGAAGTTATAACCGTTCCAAGGCATGAACGCGATACGCATGTTCTGGCCAAGAGCAAGTTCACCTAGGTCTGTTGAAGGACCATCAGCCAATACGTCTCCACGACCTACAGGCTCACCAGGCATCACAGTTGGACGCTGGTTGATACAGGTGTTCTGGTTAGAACGGGTGTACTTCGTTAGGTTGTAGATGTCGATACCTGCTTCACCAGGAACCAGCTCTTCTTCATTAACCTTAACAACGATACGAGACGCGTCGACAGATTGGACAACACCACCGCGTTTAGCAACAGACGTTACACCAGAGTCAACGGCAACATTACGTTCAATACCCGTACCAACTAACGGCTTATCCGCGCGTAGTGTTGGTACTGCCTGACGTTGCATGTTCGCACCCATAAGGGCACGGTTCGCATCATCGTGCTCTAGGAATGGAATCAAAGAAGCCGCCACAGAAACAACCTGGTTGGTTGCAACGTCCATGTATTGAACATGGTCACGTGGATGTAGGCCTGATTCACCTTTTTCACGAGCAGTAATCAGTTCATCAGCAAAAGAACCATCTTCGTTCAACACGGCGTTAGCCTGTGCGATAACGTAGTGGCCTTCTTCGATAGCTGAAAGGTAATCAACCTCATCGGTTACTTTACCGTCAACAACACGACGGTATGGCGTTTCAAGGAAACCATATGGGTTACAACGAGCAAACGCTGACAATGAGTTGATCAGACCGATGTTTGGACCTTCAGGTGTTTCGATAGGACATAGGCGACCGTAGTGGGTAGCGTGTACATCTCGAACTTCAAAGCCTGCACGCTCACGCGTCAGACCACCTGGACCGAGAGCAGAAATACGACGCTTGTGCGTCACTTCTGACAACGGGTTGTTTTGATCCATAAACTGAGACAGTTGCGAAGAGCCAAAGAACTCTTTTACTGCCGCAGAAATCGGCTTAGCGTTGATCAGATCCTGTGGCATAACGCTATCTAAATCACCAAGACTTAGACGCTCTTTAACAGCACGCTCAACACGTACTAGACCAACACGGAACTGGTTCTCAGCCATCTCGCCCACAGAACGAATGCGGCGGTTACCTAGGTGGTCGATATCATCAACTTCACCTTTACCGTTACGAATATCGATGAGCTTACGCATGACATCGATAATATCTTCGTGACTTAGGGTACCTGCGCCTGTGGTCTCTTCACGAACAAGCGAGCTGTTAAACTTCATACGACCAACCGCTGATAGGTCGTAACGCTCTTCGGAGAAGAATAGGCTTTCGAACAATTGTTCTGCCGCTTCACGCGTTGGTGGCTCACCAGGACGCATCATGCGGTAAATTTCTACTAGCGCACTTAGACGATCGGTCGTGCTGTCGATACGCAAGGTATCTGACATAAACGAACCGTTATCTAGGTCGTTAGTGTAAAGCGTTTCAATTGACTTGAAGCCAGCTTGTGACAACAACGCCAATGACTCTAGGCTCAGTTCTTGGTTCGCCGCAGCGATAACTTCACCTGTCGCTTCGTTCACGTAGTCGCGAGATGCTACTTTGCCTACGATGTACTCAACAGGTACTTCGATGTGGTCAACATCATCTTTTTGCAACTGACGGATATGACGCGCAGTAATACGGCGACCTTGTTCTACATAGGTCTTGCCATTTGCAACGATATCAAACGTTGCAGTTTCACCACGCAGACGATCAGGTACAAGTTCCATCACTAGGTTCTTGCCTTGAACTTCGAAGTTTACCTTATCGAAGAACATGTCAAGAATCTGCTCAGTTGTGTAATCCAGAGCACGTAGAATGATAGATGCAGGTAGCTTACGACGACGGTCTATACGAACATAAACGTTGTCTTTCGGGTCGAATTCGAAGTCTAACCAAGAGCCACGGTAAGGGATAACGCGTGCGTTATAGAGCACTTTTCCTGAGGAATGGGTCTTACCCTTATCGCTGTCAAAGAAGACACCCGGGCTACGGTGCAGCTGGGATACGATAACCCTCTCGGTACCATTGATAACAAAAGTACCGTTATCCGTCATGAGCGGAATTTCGCCCATATAGACTTCTTGCTCTTTAATGTCTTTTACGGTACCAGCCGGCGCATCTTTATCGTACATAACAAGACGCAACTTCACACGAAGTGGAGCTGAGTATGTCACGCCACGAATCTGACATTCTTTCACATCAAAGACCGGCTCACCGAGACGATAGCTAACGTATTGCAACTCGGAATTGCCATTGTAGCTCTGGATTGGGAATACAGAGCGGAAGGCAGCTTCTAAACCGTATTGCCCTTCCGGATCCTGTTCAATGAACTTCTCGAACGAATCGAGCTGGATCGATAGCAAATATGGTATGTCCAAAACTTGAGGACGCTTACCAAAATCCTTACGGATACGCTTTTTCTCGGTATAAGAGTAAACCATAGGTTCCTCAGATCGCTGATAAGTGATCCAAACCACCTCAAAATTACGAGGTAGTGACTTAGCACTGTTTAGTGTAGGAATAACCTGTTGAAAAATAGGTTATTTTTTTGCAAGAGACGCGGTGACAAAACAGGGTAAAATTCACCACCCCCCTACAGCGCAAAAAGGCCGGTGGCTATTTAGCCACCAGCCATTAGCCTTTACAGGCTATGAAACTAAGTAATAATTACTTAATTTCAACAGATGCACCAACTTCTTCTAGCTGAGCTTTAAGCGCTTCAGCTTCGTCCTTCTCTACACCTTCTTTAAGAGGTGAAGGAGCGCCGTCTACTAGAGCTTTAGCTTCTTTAAGACCTAGGCCAGTTGCGCCACGTACTGCTTTGATAACTTGTACTTTGTTACCGCCAGCAGCAGTTAGGATTACGTCAAACTCGGTTTGCTCTTCAGCAGCAGCGCCTTCGCCAGCACCACCAGCAACTACTGCAGCTGCAGCAGATACGCCGAATTTTTCTTCCATAGCTTCGATAAGCTCAACAACTTGCATCACAGACATTTCTGCAACTGCGTCTAGGATTTGCTCGTTAGTAATAGACATAACAATTCTCTTTAAAGTCAATAATTAGTTTAAAATACAACCAAAGAAGTGCAAGGATTATGCAGCTTCTTTTGCATCGCGGATAGCCGCGATAGTGCGAACCAGCTTGCCAGCTGAAGCTTCTTTCATGCACATCATTAGGCGTGCAATTGCTTCGTCGTAAGTTGGTAGTTTCGCTAGTACTTCTACATCAGTGATGTTGCCTTCGAAAGCAGCTGCTTTAACTTCGAAGTTTGCGTTCTCTTTAGCGAAGTCTTTAAAAAGACGCGCTGCCGCACCTGGGTGCTCGTTAGAGAAAGCAAGCAGAGTAGGACCAGTGAAAGTCTCAGAAAGACATTCAAAATCAGTACCTTCAACTGCACGACGTGCTAGTGTGTTACGAACAACTTTCATGTAAACACCCGCTTCACGCGCTTGTTTACGTAGAGAAGTCATCGCACCAACTTCAACGCCACGAGAGTCAGCAACAACTGCAGAAAGTGCACCACCGGCTGCTTCATTGACTGCAGCAACAATTGCTTTTTTGTCTTGAAGATTTAGTGCCATTGGATTTGCTCCTGGTTGTTTATACAACCCACTATAAAAGTGAGCGTGAAAAACGGTGCAGTTCCCAATAGACCTAATATACGAAAAATATTAACAATCGAGTTCTTGGCACCGTCTACGCAGGCTAGATTAAGTTTCTAATGAAACACCTACGGTCTTGGACGAAAGCTCACGTCAATTCAAAACTGAAGAGTTGTGAGCTTTAGCCATTTCAGAGTTGGCGGATTATACATTAATCCACCAATCCTGACAATTAGTTTGCTGCGTTAGTGTCCAGAGTGTTCTGGTCTAGTGCAACACCTGCGCCCATAGTGGTAGACAGGCTAACTTTCTGGATGAAAGTACCTTTTGCAGAAGAAGGCTTCGCTTTCTTCAGTGCTACCAATAGAGCTTCTAGGTTTTCTTTTAGCTTGTCAGCGTCGAAATCCACTTTACCGATGGTAGTGTGGATGATGCCGTTCTTGTCGTTACGGTAACGAACCTGACCTGCTTTCGCGTTCTTAACAGCGTCAGCAACGTTAGGTGTTACAGTACCCACTTTCGGGTTTGGCATCAGGCCGCGTGGACCTAGGATAGTACCTAGTTGACCAACAACGCGCATTGCATCTGGAGATGCGATAACAACGTCGAAGTTCATCTCGCCTTTCTTAACCTGATCAGCTAGATCTTCCATACCTACGATGTCAGCGCCAGCTTCTTTAGCTGCTTCAGCGTTTGCACCCTGAGTGAACACTGCAACGCGGATATCACGGCCAGTACCGTGAGGAAGAACAGTCGCACCACGTACGTTCTGATCAGATTTACGAGCGTCGATACCTAGGTTAACAGCAACGTCAACACTTTCTACGAACTTAGCTGTTGCTAGTTCTTTTAGAAGAGCGACAGCTTCGTTGATTTCGTACTCTTTAGTTACGTCAACTTTTTCGCGAATAACGCGCATACGCTTAGTCAGTTTTGCCATTGTATTAACCCTCTACCACTAGGCCCATTGAACGAGCAGTACCAGCGATAGAACGCTTCATCGCTTCGATGTCCGCGCCAGTCATGTCTGCAGCTTTAGTTTCAGCGATTTCCTGTAGCTGAGCGTCAGTAACAGTACCAACTTTCTCAGTGTTAGGACGACCTGAACCAGACTTAACGCCAGCCGCTTTCTTCAGAAGAACTGCAGCAGGTGGAGTCTTAGTTACGAACGTGAAAGAACGATCGTTGTATACAGTGATAACAACAGGAATTGGAAGACCTTTCTCTACAGAGTCAGTCTTAGCGTTAAACGCTTTACAGAATTCCATGATGTTCACACCGTGCTGACCCAGAGCTGGACCAACTGGTGGTGAAGGGTTAGCCATACCAGCTGCAACTTGCAGCTTGATGTAAGCTTCTACTTTCTTAGCCATTGTAAATTACCTTAAATTTGGGTTCTAACGTCTGTTTTCTAGAACAGACTCCCCGTCTAACGAAAGGGCGCGAAATTATAGTTCAATTTCGCGCCCTTGCCAATACTCTTGGTGAATATTTGATCAGCTTTTCTCTACCTGACCAAACTCCAATTCTACTGGGGTTGCTCGTCCGAAAATCGATACAGAAACTTTCAAACGGCTCTTGTCGTAGTCAACTTCTTCAACGACACCGTTGAAGTCAGCAAATGGACCATCGGTAACGCGTACCACTTCCCCTGGTTCAAACACTGTCTTATGGACAGGAGACTCACTTGCTTTCTCAAGACGGTTAAGAATAGCCGCCGCTTCTTTATCAGAAATCGGAGCAGGGCGGTCAGAAGTGCCACCAATGAAGCCCATTACACGTGGAATACTACGTACCAAGTGCCAAGTTTCATCGTTCATTACCATTTGGACCAGCACATAGCCAGGGAAGAACTTACGTTCACTCTTACGGCGCTGACCTGCACGCATCTCGACCACTTCTTCAGTCGGTACGAGTACTTCTTCAAAGTATTCTTCCATACCGTGCATTTTGATGTGCTCACGCAAAGACTGCGCGACACGACCTTCAAAGCCAGAAAAAGCTTGTACGACATACCAGCGTTTTTTAGGAGCTTCACTCATAAATTTTTACCTCTATACGCCAGTTACTAGACGTACCAAACGAACCATCACGCCGTCGATACCCCAAAGTACTAGCGCCATAACGACAGTGACTGCAAGAACGATAAGTGTTGTTTGCGTTGCTTCTTGACGAGTAGGCCAAACAACCTTGCGAACTTCCATTCGCGACTCACGTGCGAATGCAATAGCATTCTTTCCTTTCAGGGTTAATGATGCGAGACCGGCAGCAGCAGCAACCAAAGCAACTACGGCAGCAGCGCGGATCACAACAGAAATGTCACTGTACAGGTAATTTCCTACAACAGCCGCAGCAAGCAACGCGAATACACCTAACCATTTAAGGAGGTCCATTGAGCCACTTTCATTCTGCGCTTCGGCATTTGTTTTCATACTATCAACCTGTAACTTGTCTACATCATAGACGAAAATCACCCCGCACGTGCGAGGTCAACCGATAAAGGCGACAAGATTGTTGCCTTTAACTCTAAACTGCTTTTAGATGCACGTACTCGATCAATAAATGACCAACACTTAAGTACAATGCTTAAAAAGGGCATCAAATGATGCCCTTTTTATTAGCTGTTCGTCAAATCTTAATCAAAGATTTTCGCAACAACACCAGCACCAACGGTACGGCCACCTTCACGGATTGCGAAGCGTAGACCTTCATCCATTGCGATTGGAGCGATTAGCTCTACAACCATCTTGATGTTGTCGCCTGGCATTACCATCTCAACGCCTTCTGGCAGCTCGATAGTACCAGTCACGTCAGTTGTACGGAAGTAGAACTGTGGGCGGTAGCCTTTGAAGAACGGAGTATGACGGCCGCCTTCATCTTTTGAAAGTACGTATACTTCTGACTCGAACTTAGTGTGAGGAGTGATTGAACCAGGCTTCGCTAGTACTTGACCACGCTCAACTTCGTCACGCTTAGTACCACGTAGTAGAACACCAACGTTCTCACCAGCACGGCCTTCGTCTAGAAGCTTACGGAACATTTCAACACCAGTACAAGTTGTAGTGGTTGTCTCTTTGATACCGATGATTTCTACTTCGTCACCTACGTTGATGATACCTTGCTCAACACGACCAGTTACAACTGTACCACGGCCTTGGATTGAGAATACATCTTCGATTGGTAGGATGAACGGCTTGTCGATTGCACGCTCTGGCTCTGGGATGTAGCTGTCTAGCGCTTCTGCTAGCTCAACAACTTTGTCTTCCCACTCTTTCTCACCGTTAAGTGCACCTAGAGCTGAACCCATGATTACTGGGCAATCATCACCTGGGAAGTCGTACTCAGATAGAAGTTCACGTACTTCCATCTCAACTAGCTCTAGTAGCTCTTCATCATCAACCATGTCACACTTGTTCATGAATACGATGATGTAAGGGATACCAACCTGACGACCTAGTAGGATGTGCTCACGAGTCTGAGGCATTGGGCCATCAGTCGCAGCTACTACAAGGATACCACCGTCCATCTGTGCAGCACCGGTGATCATGTTCTTAACGTAGTCAGCGTGTCCTGGGCAGTCAACGTGTGCGTAGTGACGAGTTGGAGTATCGTACTCTACGTGTGAAGTAGAGATGGTGATACCACGCTCACGCTCTTCTGGAGCGTTATCGATAGATGCGAAGTCTTTCGCTTCACCACCGTATACTTTTGACAAAGTAGTACAGATAGCAGCAGTCAGAGTAGTTTTACCGTGGTCAACGTGGCCGATAGTACCAACGTTAACGTGCGGTTTTGTACGTTCAAATTTTTCTTTAGACATGGATAGTCCCTCTAAGCACGGTATTAGGTGGCGTTACGACCACACAACCAATCATGGGTTTGTAGAGTATATAACAAATGGTCTGAATGACACGAAGAGGTGGTGCTAATAGGCAGATTCGAACTGCCGACCTCACCCTTACCAAGGGTGCGCTCTACCAACTGAGCTATATCAGCACACTTTGAGAAATGGAGCGGGCAGCGGGAATCGAACCCGCATCATCAGCTTGGAAGGCTGAGGTAATAGCCATTATACGATGCCCGCAAACTCTCGTAACTCTTTGAGCTATTCAAACTACTTGAAAAATGGTGGAGGGGGACGGATTCGAACCATCGAAGGCGGAGCCGGCAGATTTACAGTCTGCTCCCTTTGGCCACTCGGGAACCCCTCCACAAAATTTTTAAAAACTGGTGCCGACTACCGGAATCGAACTGGTGACCTACTGATTACAAGTCAGTTGCTCTACCTACTGAGCTAAGTCGGCTTGGTGATGCGCATTCTATGGAAACTTATTTGCCCTTGCAAGCCCTAATCTACGTTTTTTTATTAAAATCATCACCTAATCGCGCACTTTTTCACCATTAACGCTTCATTGCGTATAAAGCGAGCCCTTGCAGTACAAGATCTGACCGATGCGTATACTGTTTTCGAAGTTGTGTTGGGATATGTCGCACCCCTCCACCACATAAAATCACTTCAGGTTCACAACCCAATTTCTCTTTTGCTTCCGCAATACCAAATTGAATCATTCCCATTAAGGCTGCTCGGCAACCATTTTTCAAACCATCGGCGGTGTTATCCGCAAAATGGATCTCTTCTTTGTGGTCACCTTCAGAGAAAACTTTACTGGTATTGGCCAGCACCGACTCCATCATCAATTGATAGCCCGGTGCAATCCAACCACCTAGATGTTTACCGTCCTCTGCTAACACATCAAACGTCAGTGCAGTACCAATATCTATAATCACGGCCGCCTGCTTACTCTGCTGATAAACCGAGATCAGTGTAAGCCAACGATCTACTCCCAGATATTGATATTGGCTATAGGCATTCTTAACCCCAAAATCTTTTCGCTGTGTTCTGACGTGCATACAAGGAATACGATTTTCCTGAGCGATGCGTTGAATGGTGTTATCAATAACACCTGGACCAACACTGGCAAAAACAATACGCTCAATACCACCATCAACTAATGGTTCTAGCACAAGATCCAGCTGTGCACTTGGATACTTACCAAGTTGAGTTACGCTCTGATCCTGCTCTATACCTGCCAACTTTACATAAGTATTGCCAGCTTCAATCAGTAATTGCATCGTTTCCTCTGAGACTCACTTCCCCGCCGACAAATGTTTGCTGTTCTCCATTGGGCATTTCAAGCATTAACCCTCCTTGAGGTGTAATGCCTCTAGCCACGCCTTCAACCACGCGTTCACCCATGATGATTTTCACAGCTCGGCCTAGATAATTATCTAACGTATTCCATCGCGACAAAAACGCATTTAACCCTTGCAACTCGTACTCTGCAAGCCCCGTCCGCAGACGATTTATGAGCGTAGCAACAAGCGTATTGCGAGACGGCATATGTTGACATGCTTGAACAAGCGATGTCCACGGCTGATCAATTACTGAGGTCTCATTCTCCATTGAGAAATTGATCCCCATCCCCATGACAACATGGGCTGCATCACCGGCTTGTCCAGTAAGCTCAACTAAAATACCCGCAAGTTTTTTATCATCCACATAAAGGTCATTAGGCCACTTTACCTTTACATCAGCACCTGTCACCTCACGCAAAGTTTCAGCGGCAATCACCCCAACAACCAGACTCAGTCCCATTGCAGCTGCCATTCCCGCATCTAAGCGCCAATACATAGAAAGGTAAATATTACTACCAAATGGTGAGTACCAAGCGCGACCACGTCGACCACGCCCCGCGGTCTGCAATTCCGCGACACAACAGTGACCACTCTGTAATGATGCTCCTTTGTCAAGCAAGTACTGATTCGTAGAGTCGATAACAGGGATAAGTTCAAACTGTGCTTCGCCAACGTCTTGTTGCAAACGGGCACGGTCAAGCAACTCAAATGGAATTGCGAGTTGATATCCTTTTCCCTGAATACGGAAGATGTCTATCCCCCACTCTTTAAGTACTTGGATATGTTTATTCACAGCCGCTCGGCTTATGCCCAACGAATCGCCTATTTTTTGCCCGGAGTGAAATTGTCCATCAGAGAGCAACTCTATGATCTGTAATCGCGACAAGTGCTCAGTCATTATCTACCTCACTAAGCGTCACTTCTTCTGTACCTTGATAAAATCGCACTTCATGTTCAAGCACTACACCAAATTTTGCTTTGACACTGTTGACCACATGTCGCGCTAACGCCACGATATCCGCAGCGGTTGCTCCGCCCACATTGGTGAGGACGAGTGCTTGCTTAGGATGCACTTGCGCTCCTCCGATACGGAAGCCTTTTAGCCCACACTGATCAATCAACCATCCCGCAGCCAGCTTCGTTTCCCGCTCGGAGACAACATAATGCGGAGCCTCTGGATGGGTAACTAAGAGCGCTTCAACATCGCGACTTGGCAAAACCGGATTTTTGAAAAAGCTGCCTGCATTGCCGATCACTGCGGGATCTGGCAGCTTTTCTTGACGTACTTTGCAGACAAGATCAAAGATTTCTCGAGGGGTTACTGTTGCCGGCTCTAGTGTTTGTAGTGGTCCATAATTGAGGACCGGCGTCCAGACTTTGCTCAATCTAAACCCTACTGCGACGATGATATGGCTATGACGGAAACGGTGTTTAAAAATAGAGTCACGATAGCCAAACTGACAGTCATCTGTATTCAGTCGTTCTACCGTACCCTCATCCAAATTTAGGGCATCTACATAGTCGACCACGTCTTTCAACTCGACCCCATAGGCACCAATATTCTGAATTGGCGAAGAACCAACGCACCCAGGAATCAGTGCCAAGTTCTCAAGTCCACCAATACCCTTATCCACCGCCCACGCAACAAAATTTGGCCAGTCTTCGCCTGCACCGACGTGCAAGTAGTGCGCAGTTTCGGTTTCACGGTGCTCAATCCCAGGAATACGATTAAGCACAATAGTGACATCACTGTCATTAGTGAACAGTACATTACTACCCTTGCCCAAAACGAGCTTAGGCGATTGGCTGTCTGGCGGTGTCTGCCATAACATTTGAACGTCTTCTACTGACTCGGCAACAACGATCCTTTTCGCGCTTACATCAATCCCTAGCGTATGGTGCGCAGCCAAACTGGTTTCCGGCAAAACAAACATAAATTAGACACCGTCCCAAAAAATAGATGCGCTATAGTAGCGTATTCACTTCCCTATCGCAGTTTTTTCCATGTCAAACCCGTTATACACACCGATTGATAAGCTACACGTTCCTTTAGCCAATAAGCTCTATAAAGACCATTATCCCGCGGGTAAAGCCAATAAAGCGGATAGGCTTTGGGCCGTAAAAGAGAACTCCACTTGGCTTGGACTGATTAAATACCGCGATTATGAGCGATTTACGTTTATGTCTGCGATGCTTGTTGTGCCTGAAAGGCGTGGCGAAGGTATTGCTTCAGAACTCATTAAAGCCAGCATTTCGAGCTGCAACCTCGATGTCTACTGCTTCGCCTACGAACATTTAGAACGCTTGTATGTAAAGAATGGCTTTAAGGTCATTGATAAAAGCCTGCTTCCAAATGATCTAGCAACAAGATTTGTGCGCTACACCGAGCAAGGTGGAAAAAAGCTTCTTCCAATGCAATATAGTGTTGCAGAGTGTGAGTAACTCTGTATAACAAAGAGTTGGATCCCAAAATTTGTTATACTCGCCAAAAGAACATCATATCTACGCCATTTAGCGTTTTTTAGAGAAGATAATGGACTCAGCGACATTACAAAGGCAATTCATTGAACAGTTGCCACAGATAGCGCATAACCCAGAGCAACTGACTACTCTGCTAGATGCCAAAGATTTTAGAGAACAGCTTCATAGGGCCATAGAACGAGCTCAGCGACGGATTTACTTAGTTGCCTTATATCTGCAAGATGATGATGCCGGTAGAGGCATTCTAGAGGCTCTCTATAAGGCCAAACAGCAAAATCCCACATTAGATATAAAAGTACTTGTTGATTGGCATCGTGCCCAACGAGGGTTGATCGGTGCAGCACAATCAGAAGGTAATGCAGCCCTTTATCAGGAGTTCGCGAATAAGTATGAACACCAAGTAGAAGTGCTTGGCGTGCCAGTACGTAATCGCGAAGTCTTTGGGGTACTACACCTTAAAGGTTTTATCGTTGATGATACTGTAATCTACAGTGGCGCAAGCCTTAACGATATCTACCTTGCCCAACATGATCGTTATCGATACGACCGCTATCACATAGTGCACAATCACTCTTTAGCGAACTCAATGGCTAATTTAATCACCGAAACACTTGTTGCGAGTGATGCGGTGACTTGCCTAAACCAAAAGAATCGCCCGCAAACAAAAGTGCTTAAAGGCGCAATTAAAGCCCTGCGGAGTAACCTTTCGCGATCCAGCTATCAATACAAAGCTGAAGAAGTTGCTCAAAACCAAGTAGGATTGATTCCTCTTATTGGCCTAGGTAAGCGCAAGAACAAACTGAATAACTACATTAAGCGTTTAATCGCGAGTGCCCAAAATGAACTTATCATTTGCACTCCCTACTTCAATTTTCCTCGTAGTATCGCAGTAGAAGTGAAGAAAGCGCTAAAGCGTGGTGTGAAAGTGACGATTGTCGTCGGTGATAAAACAGCGAATGATTTCTATAGCCCACCTTCGGAGCCTTTTAAAACGATCTCTGGTTTACCCTACCTCTACGAAATAAACCTTCGTAATTTCGCGCGCCAGAACGAAGCCGCTTTGGCTCGTCGCCAACTCGCCATTCACCTTTGGAAGCATGAAACCAACAGTTTTCATCTCAAAGGGCTATGGGTAGACAAGCAGTTCATGATGATCACGGGTAATAATCTAAACCCACGTGCTTGGAAACTTGATTTAGAGAACGCTATTTTAGTGAACGATAAGCATCAGTTGATCGCTGAACAAAAGCAGCAAGAGATCGATACTATTTTAACGCACACACGCCTCGTTGGTAGCTATCTCGATATTGAAGACATTAGTAGCTACCCACTGCCAGTTAAGAAGCTTTTGAAGCGTTTAAGACGTTTTAGAGCAGATCACATTCTTAATCAGATACTTTAATAACAACGGCCTGAATCTACTCAGGCCGTTTTTTGTTGTGGCTCACCATTCAATCCTTAGATAGCTACTTCAGCTCATATTCTATGAAAATACCCGAATGCAAAACCTCCTCGTTTAGAGGGTGATGCTGCGCTTACAAGTATGCGCTGTATAGAATCGAGGTTTGGCTGGCTCAAACGGCGTTACTAAAGTATCGGCTAAAGGTTGAGTAAAGTTGATCAGGGGATTTAACTGGTACTAAACCACAGGCTTATTATACCATTCTAAGTAAAAATATGATCTAATTGAGGCTGTTACTTCTTCATGAAAAAAGACGCTATGGACAGCCTCGATACCATTGATTTCAAAAAGCTTGCTAGCCAACAAAAATCTATTCAGATGAAGATGCGATTGCTCGCATTGGCACACTTTAAAGATGGTCACTCTCGAACCCAAATTGCTAAGTTCCTTAAGGTAAGCAGAACGAGTGTGAATAAGTGGGTACAAACATTCCTTGAAGAAGGGCTTGAAGGGCTGCAAGAGAAACCAAGAACGGGTCGCCCAGCATTCCTCAATACTCAGCAACGTGAACAGCTAAGCCTGTTTATAAAGGCACGTGCCGAAGATTCATCTGGGGGGAGGTTAACAGGTACTGATATTCATGCTTATATCGTGAAAGAGTTTGGTAAACACTACCACCCAGACTCTATCTACTATTTGCTTAGTCACATGGGCTTCTCTTGGATAACATCACGCTCCAAGCACCCTCGTCAATCCCAGCAAACCCAAGACGATTTTAAAAAAATTCAAAATTGAAACGATCCTTAAGATCCCCGGTCACATGGGGCTTGATAACGTCGATGTCTGGTTTCAAGATGAAGCAAGATTTGGTCAGCAAAACACGACAACTCGACTTTGGGCTAAACGGGGATCAAGACCAAGAGCAGTTAAACAGCAGCAGTTTGAATATGCGTATTTGTTTGGCTCAGTATGTCCCGCTAGAGGTATTGGCGAGGCGCTGGTCGTTCCTTGGGTTAACAAGGACATTATGGTTGAGCACCTTAAGCAGATCTCCGCGGTGACCGAAAAAGGTCGTCACGCAGTGATCATTATGGATGGCGCTGGCTGGCATACAAATGACATTGCAGAACAGTTCAGTAATGTCAGTATCATCAAGCTCCCGCCATATTCACCAGAGCTAAATCCTATAGAACAAGTGTGGAGTTGGCTCAGACAACACTATCTTGCCAATCAGAGTTTTACCGACTACGAAGATATTGTGTCGAAAGTATGCACTGCATGGAATCGATTCTTGAAGCGTGCAGATAGAGTGACCAAAATGTGCACCAGAGACTGGATTAAACTGACCAGTTAATTTTCCAGATTGGTATAAGTGGCGGAGGGCCGGGCTTGCGTACAAGCGGGACTCGAACCCGCGATTGCCTTCGGCAGCGTTACAGACCGCTTCTTTCAAGGTAAAAAGCTAACCAACTGAACTACCGCTCTATACTGCACATACAAAAAGTCCCCAGCATTGCTGCTAGGGATTCAATGATTGGCGGAGTGGACGGGACTCGAACCCGCGACCCCCGGCGTGACAGGCCGGTATTCTAACCAACTGAACTACCACTCCGCACTAATTCAAAGCCTGGCGATGTCCTACTCTCACATGGGGAGACCCCACACTACCATCGGCGCTATTGCGTTTCACTACTGAGTTCGGCATGGAGTCAGGTGGGTCCACAATGCTATGGTCGCCAAGCAAAATTTTGTTCAAACTATGAAAACTGGCTAGTGTTCTTCTTCACATTCAAGCGCGATTAAGCCCGATAAAACACCTTGGGTGTTGTATGGTTAAGCCTCACGGGCAATTAGTACAGGTTAGCTCAACGCCTCACAACGCTTACACACCCTGCCTATCAACGTCGTAGTCTACGACAACCCTTTAGGACAGTTAAACTGCCAGGGAGAACTCATCTCAAGGCTCGCTTCCCGCTTAGATGCTTTCAGCGGTTATCGATTCCGAACTTAGCTACCGGGCAATGCGTCTGGCGACACAACCCGAACACCAGAGGTTCGTCCACTCCGGTCCTCTCGTACTAGGAGCAGCCCCTTTCAATTCTCCAACGCCCACGGCAGATAGGGACCGAACTGTCTCACGACGTTCTAAACCCAGCTCGCGTACCACTTTAAATGGCGAACAGCCATACCCTTGGGACCGACTTCAGCCCCAGGATGTGATGAGCCGACATCGAGGTGCCAAACACCGCCGTCGATATGAACTCTTGGGCGGTATCAGCCTGTTATCCCCGGAGTACCTTTTATCCGTTGAGCGATGGCCCTTCCATTCAGAACCACCGGATCACTATGACCTGCTTTCGCACCTGCTCGACTTGTCAGTCTCGCAGTCAAGCGGGCTTATGCCATTGCACTAACCTCACGATGTCCGACCGTGATTAGCCCACCTTCGTGCTCCTCCGTTACGCTTTGGGAGGAGACCGCCCCAGTCAAACTACCCACCAGGCACTGTCCTCACCCCAGATAATGGGGCCAAGTTAGAACATCAAACATACAAGGGTGGTATTTCAAGGATGACTCCACGCTATCTGGCGACAACGCTTCAAAGTCTCCCACCTATCCTACACATGTAGGCTCAATGTTCAGTGCCAAGCTGTAGTAAAGGTTCACGGGGTCTTTCCGTCTAGCCGCGGGTACACAGCATCTTCACTGCGATTTCAATTTCACTGAGTCTCGGGTGGAGACAGCGTGGCCATCATTACGCCATTCGTGCAGGTCGGAACTTACCCGACAAGGAATTTCGCTACCTTAGGACCGTTATAGTTACGGCCGCCGTTTACCGGGGCTTCGATCAAGAGCTTCGACCGAAGTCTAACCCCATCAATTAACCTTCCGGCACCGGGCAGGCGTCACACCGTATACGTCATCTTTCGATTTTGCACAGTGCTGTGTTTTTAATAAACAGTTGCAGCCACCTGGTATCTGCGACTCCCGTTAGCTCCATCCGCGAGGGACTTCACCGACAGGAGCGTACCTTCTCCCGAAGTTACGGTACCATTTTGCCTAGTTCCTTCACCCGAGTTCTCTCAAGCGCCTTGGTATTCTCTACCCGACCACCTGTGTCGGTTTGGGGTACGATTCCTTACAATCTGAAGCTTAGAAGCTTTTCCCGGAAGCATGGCATCAATGACTTCACTGCCGTAGCAGCTCGACGTCGTATCTCAGTCTTAGGTGTCCGGATTTGCCTAAACACCCAACCTACATACTTGAACCTGGACAACCGTCGCCAGGACCACCTAGCCTTCTCCGTCCCTCCATCGCAATTGTAAGAAGTACGGGAATATTAACCCGTTTCCCATCGACTACGCTCTTCAGCCTCGCCTTAGGGGTCGACTTACCCTGCCCCGATTAACGTTGGACAGGAACCCTTGGTCTTCCGGCGAGGGGGTTTTTCACCCCCTTTATCGTTACTCATGTCAGCATTCGCACTTCTGATACCTCCAGCATGCTTTACAGCACACCTTCAACAGCTTACAGAACGCTCCCCTACCCAATACGCATAAGCGCATTGCCGCAGCTTCGGTTTACTACTTAGCCCCGTTACATCTTCCGCGCAGGCCGACTCGACCAGTGAGCTATTACGCTTTCTTTAAATGATGGCTGCTTCTAAGCCAACATCCTGGCTGTCTGAGCCTTCCCACATCGTTTCCCACTTAGTAGTAATTTGGGACCTTAGCTGGCGGTCTGGGTTGTTTCCCTCTCCACGACGGACGTTAGCACCCGCCGTGTGTCTCCCGGATAGTACTTACTGGTATTCGGAGTTTGCAAAGGGTTGGTAAGTCGGGATGACCCCCTAGCCTTAACAGTGCTCTACCCCCAGTAGTATTCGTCCGAGGCGCTACCTAAATAGCTTTCGGGGAGAACCAGCTATCTCCAGGTTTGATTGGCCTTTCACCCCCAGCCACAAGTCATCCGCTAATTTTTCAACATTAGTCGGTTCGGTCCTCCAGTAAGTGTTACCTCACCTTCAACCTGCCCATGGCTAGATCACCTGGTTTCGGGTCTACACCCTGCAACTGTACGCCCAGTTAAGACTCGGTTTCCCTACGGCTCCCCTATTCGGTTAACCTTGCTACAGAATGTAAGTCGCTGACCCATTATACAAAAGGTACGCAGTCACCCCGAAGGGCTCCCACTGCTTGTACGTACACGGTTTCAGGTTCTATTTCACTCCCCTCACAGGGGTTCTTTTCGCCTTTCCCTCACGGTACTGGTTCACTATCGGTCAGTCAGGAGTATTTAGCCTTGGAGGATGGTCCCCCCCTATTCAGACAACGTTTCACGTGCGCCGTCCTACTCGATTTCACTGATAAGGGATTGTCGGTTACGGGGCTATCACCCTGTATCGCGGCACTTTCCAGAGCCTTCACCTAATCCCAAACCAGCTTAAGGGCTACTCCGATTTCGCTCGCCGCTACTTTCGGAATCTCTGTTGATGTCTTTTCCTTCGGGTACTTAGATGTTTCAGTTCCCCGAGTTCGCCTCATAACGCTATGTATTCACGTTATGATGACCGCTTATGCGGCCGGGTTTCCCCATTCGGAAATCCATGAGTATAGTGACTCTTACCGTCTTCTCATGGCTTATCGCAGGTTAGCACGTCCTTCATCGCCTCTGACTGCCAAGGCATCCACCGTGTACGCTTAGTCACTTAACCATACAACCCCAAGGCGTCTTTATTTCACTTTACAAAAGTGAAGACACACAGGCGTATGACAGCAACCAAGGTTTACATGTTTTCGCCGGACTCAATACAAGACACTTGAATGTGTTTGTTGTATTTACTTGCGTAAATACATTTGAGAACTTGTTCATTTTTCAATGAACGATTCAATCTATTCGATTGAATTTACTAGTCAGCTTTCCAGTTTGTTAAAGAGCATGTGAAGCTTGTTAGCTTGCACTTTCTAAAGATTCTTAAGGAAAAACCTTTAGAGAGTGGTGGGCGATACCGGGCTCGAACCAGTGACCCCCTCCTTGTAAGGGAGGTGCTCTCCCAACTGAGCTAATCGCCCACAGTAGTTTTACATCTTCGTGGCAAAAGATGGTGGGTCGTGCAGGATTCGAACCTGCGACCAATTGATTAAAAGTCAACTGCTCTACCAACTGAGCTAACGACCCATCTTGTCACTTCAAAAGAGAAGTGGCGTCCCATAGGGGAGTCGAACCCCTGTTACCGCCGTGAAAGGGCGGTGTCCTAGGCCTCTAGACGAATGGGACTTAGGTTTTACTAGTGTGTTGGGCACACTAATAGGGATAGTGCAAAACACTACCCGACACTCTTCACATTACGACCAAGCAATCTGTGTGGACACTGCATCTAACAGCAGTCTTATCGTTAAGGAGGTGATCCAGCCCCAGGTTCCCCTAGGGCTACCTTGTTACGACTTCACCCCAGTCATGAACCACACCGTGGTAAACGCCCTCCCGAAGGTTAAGCTATCTACTTCTGGTGCAGCCCACTCCCATGGTGTGACGGGCGGTGTGTACAAGGCCCGGGAACGTATTCACCGTGGCATTCTGATCCACGATTACTAGCGATTCCGACTTCATGGAGTCGAGTTGCAGACTCCAATCCGGACTACGACGCACTTTTTGGGATTCGCTCACTTTCGCAAGTTGGCCGCCCTCTGTATGCGCCATTGTAGCACGTGTGTAGCCCTACTCGTAAGGGCCATGATGACTTGACGTCGTCCCCACCTTCCTCCGGTTTATCACCGGCAGTCTCCCTGGAGTTCCCACCCGAAGTGCTGGCAAACAAGGATAAGGGTTGCGCTCGTTGCGGGACTTAACCCAACATTTCACAACACGAGCTGACGACAGCCATGCAGCACCTGTCTTACAGTTCCCGAAGGCACACTCGAATCTCTTCAAGCTTCTGTAGATGTCAAGAGTAGGTAAGGTTCTTCGCGTTGCATCGAATTAAACCACATGCTCCACCGCTTGTGCGGGCCCCCCGTCAATTCATTTGAGTTTTAATCTTGCGACCGTACTCCCCAGGCGGTCTACTTAACGCGTTAGCTCCGAAAGCCAGTGTTCAAGACACCAACCTCCAAGTAGACATCGTTTACGGCGTGGACTACCAGGGTATCTAATCCTGTTTGCTCCCCACGCTTTCGCATCTGAGCGTCAGTCTTTGTCCAGGGGGCCGCCTTCGCCACCGGTATTCCTTCAGATCTCTACGCATTTCACCGCTACACCTGAAATTCTACCCCCCCTCTACAAGACTCTAGCCTGCCAGTTTCAAATGCGGTTCCGAGGTTAAGCCCCGGGCTTTCACATCTGACTTAACAGACCGCCTGCATGCGCTTTACGCCCAGTAATTCCGATTAACGCTCGCACCCTCCGTATTACCGCGGCTGCTGGCACGGAGTTAGCCGGTGCTTCTTCTGCAGCTAACGTCAAATCTAGCAGGTATTAACTACTAAACCTTCCTCACTGCTGAAAGTACTTTACAACCCGAAGGCCTTCTTCATACACGCGGCATGGCTGCATCAGGGTTCCCCCCATTGTGCAATATTCCCCACTGCTGCCTCCCGTAGGAGTCTGGACCGTGTCTCAGTTCCAGTGTGGCTGATCATCCTCTCAAACCAGCTAGGGATCGTCGCCTAGGTGAGCCGTTACCTCACCTACTAGCTAATCCCAACTGGGCCCATCCTAACGCGAGAAGCCCGAAGGTCCTCCTCTTTGCTCCGTAGAGATTATGCGGTATTAGCCATCGTTTCCAATGGTTATCCCCCTCGTTAGGGCAGGTTCCCAGCCATTACTCACCCGTCCGCCGCTCGACGCCCTTAACGTCACCCGAAGGCTCAGTTAAGTCGTTTCCGCTCGACTTGCATGTGTTAGGCCTGCCGCCAGCGTTCAATCTGAGCCATGATCAAACTCTTCAATTAAAGTTTTTTTGGTCTTTCGACCGGCTCAATGAATACTGATATTACTTATTGCTAAGTAATGAATTGACTGTGCTAAGACCGAAGTCTTAATTTGGTCACTAGTATCATTGATAAATCTTTAGACTATCTATTCAACGAGTGCCCACACAGATTGCATGGTCATATTGTTAAAGAACGTTGACTTTCAATGCGTTAGCCTTGTTGGCTTCAGCAAGTCAGGAGGCGTATAATACGCTGCTCTGATTTTAAGTCAAGATAAGATTCTCGATTTTTTGAAAATCTTATGTTGACTCCGCTCGCAAGCGAAATCACTTTCTTCTTAGACAAAAAGAAAGAAAATTCAAAGCCTGGCGATGTCCTACTCTCACATGGGGAGACCCCACACTACCATCGGCGCTATTGCGTTTCACTTCTGAGTTCGGCATGGAGTCAGGTGGGTCCACAATGCTATGGTCGCCAAGCAAAATTTTGTTCAAACTATGAAAACTGGCTAGTGTTCTTCTTCACATTCAAGCGCGATTAAGCCCGATAAAACACCTTGGGTGTTGTATGGTTAAGCCTCACGGGCAATTAGTACAGGTTAGCTCAACGCCTCACAACGCTTACACACCCTGCCTATCAACGTCGTAGTCTACGACAACCCTTTAGGACAGTTAAACTGCCAGGGAGAACTCATCTCAAGGCTCGCTTCCCGCTTAGATGCTTTCAGCGGTTATCGATTCCGAACTTAGCTACCGGGCAATGCGTCTGGCGACACAACCCGAACACCAGAGGTTCGTCCACTCCGGTCCTCTCGTACTAGGAGCAGCCCCTTTCAATTCTCCAACGCCCACGGCAGATAGGGACCGAACTGTCTCACGACGTTCTAAACCCAGCTCGCGTACCACTTTAAATGGCGAACAGCCATACCCTTGGGACCGACTTCAGCCCCAGGATGTGATGAGCCGACATCGAGGTGCCAAACACCGCCGTCGATATGAACTCTTGGGCGGTATCAGCCTGTTATCCCCGGAGTACCTTTTATCCGTTGAGCGATGGCCCTTCCATTCCAGAACCACCGGATCACTATGACCTGCTTTCGCACCTGCTCGACTTGTCAGTCTCGCAGTCAAGCGGGCTTATGCCATTGCACTAACCTCACGATGTCCGACCGTGATTAGCCCACCTTCGTGCTCCTCCGTTACGCTTTGGGAGGAGACCGCCCCAGTCAAACTACCCACCAGGCACTGTCCTCACCCCAGATAATGGGGCCAAGTTAGAACATCAAACATACAAGGGTGGTATTTCAAGGATGACTCCACGCTATCTGGCGACAACGCTTCAAAGTCTCCCACCTATCCTACACATGTAGGCTCAATGTTCAGTGCCAAGCTGTAGTAAAGGTTCACGGGGTCTTTCCGTCTAGCCGCGGGTACACAGCATCTTCACTGCGATTTCAATTTCACTGAGTCTCGGGTGGAGACAGCGTGGCCATCATTACGCCATTCGTGCAGGTCGGAACTTACCCGACAAGGAATTTCGCTACCTTAGGACCGTTATAGTTACGGCCGCCGTTTACCGGGGCTTCGATCAAGAGCTTCGACCGAAGTCTAACCCCATCAATTAACCTTCCGGCACCGGGCAGGCGTCACACCGTATACGTCATCTTTCGATTTTGCACAGTGCTGTGTTTTTAATAAACAGTTGCAGCCACCTGGTATCTGCGACTCCCGTTAGCTCCATCCGCGAGGGACTTCACCGACAGGAGCGTACCTTCTCCCGAAGTTACGGTACCATTTTGCCTAGTTCCTTCACCCGAGTTCTCTCAAGCGCCTTGGTATTCTCTACCCGACCACCTGTGTCGGTTTGGGGTACGATTCCTTACAATCTGAAGCTTAGAAGCTTTTCCCGGAAGCATGGCATCAATGACTTCACTGCCGTAGCAGCTCGACGTCGTATCTCAGTCTTAGGTGTCCGGATTTGCCTAAACACCCAACCTACATGCTTGAACCTGGACAACCGTCGCCAGGCCCACCTAGCCTTCTCCGTCCCTCCATCGCAATTGTAAGAAGTACGGGAATATTAACCCGTTTCCCATCGACTACGCTCTTCAGCCTCGCCTTAGGGGTCGACTTACCCTGCCCCGATTAACGTTGGACAGGAACCCTTGGTCTTCCGGCGAGGGGGTTTTTCACCCCCTTTATCGTTACTCATGTCAGCATTCGCACTTCTGATACCTCCAGCATGCCTTACAGCACACCTTCAACAGCTTACAGAACGCTCCCCTACCCAATACGCATAAGCGCATTGCCGCAGCTTCGGTTTACTACTTAGCCCCGTTACATCTTCCGCGCAGGCCGACTCGACCAGTGAGCTATTACGCTTTCTTTAAATGATGGCTGCTTCTAAGCCAACATCCTGGCTGTCTGAGCCTTCCCACATCGTTTCCCACTTAGTAGTAATTTGGGACCTTAGCTGGCGGTCTGGGTTGTTTCCCTCTCCACGACGGACGTTAGCACCCGCCGTGTGTCTCCCGGATAGTACTTACTGGTATTCGGAGTTTGCAAAGGGTTGGTAAGTCGGGATGACCCCCTAGCCTTAACAGTGCTCTACCCCAGTAGTATTCGTCCGAGGCGCTACCTAAATAGCTTTCGGGGAGAACCAGCTATCTCCAGGTTTGATTGGCCTTTCACCCCAGCCACAAGTCATCCGCTAATTTTTCAACATTAGTCGGTTCGGTCCTCCAGTAAGTGTTACCTCACCTTCAACCTGCCCATGGCTGAGATCACCTGGTTTCGGGTCTACACCCTGCAACTGTACGCCCAGTTAAGACTCGGTTTCCCTACGGCTCCCCTATTCGGTTAACCTTGCTACAGAATGTAAGTCGCTGACCCATTATACAAAAGGTACGCAGTCACCCCGAAGGGCTCCCACTGCTTGTACGTACACGGTTTCAGGTTCTATTTCACTCCCCTCACAGGGGTTCTTTTCGCCTTTCCCTCACGGTACTGGTTCACTATCGGTCAGTCAGGAGTATTTAGCCTTGGAGGATGGTCCCCCCCTATTCAGACAACGTTTCACGTGCGCCGTCCTACTCGATTTCACTGATAAGGGATTGTCGGTTACGGGGCTATCACCCTGTATCGCGGCACTTTCCAGAGCCTTCACCTAATCCCAAACCAGCTTAAGGGCTACTCCGATTTCGCTCGCCGCTACTTTCGGAATCTCTGTTGATGTCTTTTCCTTCGGGTACTTAGATGTTTCAGTTCCCCGAGTTCGCCTCATAACGCTATGTATTCACGTTATGATGACCGCTTATGCGGCCGGGTTTCCCCATTCGGAAATCCATGAGTATAGTGACTCTTACCGTCTTCTCATGGCTTATCGCAGGTTAGCACGTCCTTCATCGCCTCTGACTGCCAAGGCATCCACCGTGTACGCTTAGTCACTTAACCATACAACCCCAAGGCGTCTTTATTTCACTTTATCAAAGTGAAGACACATAGGCGTATGACAGCAACCAAGGTTTACATGTTTTCGCCGGACTCAATACAAGACACTTGAATGTGTTTGTTGTATTTACTTGCGTAAACACATTTGAGAACTTGTTCATTTTTCAATGAACGATTCAATCTATTCGATTGAATTTACTAGTCAGCTTTCCAGTTTGTTAAAGAGCATGTGAAGCTTGTTAGCTTGCACTTTCTAAAGATTCTTAAGGAAAAACCTTTAGAGAGTGGTGGGCGATACCGGGCTCGAACCAGTGACCCCCTCCTTGTAAGGGAGGTGCTCTCCCAACTGAGCTAATCGCCCACAGTAGTTTTACATCTTCGTGGCAAAAGATGGTGGGTCGTGCAGGATTCGAACCTGCGACCAATTGATTAAAAGTCAACTGCTCTACCAACTGAGCTAACGACCCATCTTGTCACTTCAAAAGAGAAGTGGCGTCCCATAGGGGAGTCGAACCCCTGTTACCGCCGTGAAAGGGCGGTGTCCTAGGCCTCTAGACGAATGGGACACTGAGTTTGTCTGCAAAACATGTTTTGCAAACTTTGTGTTAGCGAGTGACGAACCTGTGAGGAACGACATCATCTCACTTTTTATTAGTGTGTTGGGCACACTAATAGGGATAGTGCAAAACACTACCCGACACTCTTCACATTACGACCAAGCAATCTGTGTGGACACTGCATCTAACAGCAGTCTTATCGTTAAGGAGGTGATCCAGCCCCAGGTTCCCCTAGGGCTACCTTGTTACGACTTCACCCCAGTCATGAACCACACCGTGGTAAACGCCCTCCCGAAGGTTAAGCTATCTACTTCTGGTGCAGCCCACTCCCATGGTGTGACGGGCGGTGTGTACAAGGCCCGGGAACGTATTCACCGTGGCATTCTGATCCACGATTACTAGCGATTCCGACTTCATGGAGTCGAGTTGCAGACTCCAATCCGGACTACGACGCACTTTTTGGGATTCGCTCACTTTCGCAAGTTGGCCGCCCTCTGTATGCGCCATTGTAGCACGTGTGTAGCCCTACTCGTAAGGGCCATGATGACTTGACGTCGTCCCCACCTTCCTCCGGTTTATCACCGGCAGTCTCCCTGGAGTTCCCACCCGAAGTGCTGGCAAACAAGGATAAGGGTTGCGCTCGTTGCGGGACTTAACCCAACATTTCACAACACGAGCTGACGACAGCCATGCAGCACCTGTCTTACAGTTCCCGAAGGCACACTCGAATCTCTTCAAGCTTCTGTAGATGTCAAGAGTAGGTAAGGTTCTTCGCGTTGCATCGAATTAAACCACATGCTCCACCGCTTGTGCGGGCCCCCGTCAATTCATTTGAGTTTTAATCTTGCGACCGTACTCCCCAGGCGGTCTACTTAACGCGTTAGCTCCGAAAGCCAGAATTCAAGATTCCAACCTCCAAGTAGACATCGTTTACGGCGTGGACTACCAGGGTATCTAATCCTGTTTGCTCCCCACGCTTTCGCATCTGAGCGTCAGTCTTTGTCCAGGGGGCCGCCTTCGCCACCGGTATTCCTTCAGATCTCTACGCATTTCACCGCTACACCTGAAATTCTACCCCCCTCTACAAGACTCTAGCCTGCCAGTTTCAAATGCGGTTCCGAGGTTAAGCCCCGGGCTTTCACATCTGACTTAACAGACCGCCTGCATGCGCTTTACGCCCAGTAATTCCGATTAACGCTCGCACCCTCCGTATTACCGCGGCTGCTGGCACGGAGTTAGCCGGTGCTTCTTCTGCAGCTAACGTCAAATCTAGCAGGTATTAACTACTAAACCTTCCTCACTGCTGAAAGTACTTTACAACCCGAAGGCCTTCTTCATACACGCGGCATGGCTGCATCAGGGTTTCCCCCATTGTGCAATATTCCCCACTGCTGCCTCCCGTAGGAGTCTGGACCGTGTCTCAGTTCCAGTGTGGCTGATCATCCTCTCAAACCAGCTAGGGATCGTCGCCTAGGTGAGCCGTTACCTCACCTACTAGCTAATCCCAACTGGGCCCATCCTAACGCGAGAAGCCCGAAGGTCCTCCTCTTTGCTCCGTAGAGATTATGCGGTATTAGCCATCGTTTCCAATGGTTATCCCCCTCGTTAGGGCAGGTTCCCAGCCATTACTCACCCGTCCGCCGCTCGACGCCCTTAACGTCACCCGAAGGCTTAGTTAAGTCGTTTCCGCTCGACTTGCATGTGTTAGGCCTGCCGCCAGCGTTCAATCTGAGCCATGATCAAACTCTTCAATTAAAGTTTTGTTGGTCTTGCGACCGGCTCAATGAATACTGATATTACTTATTGCTAAGTAATGAATTGACTGTGCTAAGACCGAAGTCTTAATTTGGTCACTAGTATCATTGATAAATCTTTAGACTATCTATTCAACGAGTGCCCACACAGATTGCATGGTCATATTGTTAAAGAACGTTGACTGGTAACACTGTTACCGCGTCAGGGCTGCGTATACTACGCTTTCCTGATTTGATGTCAACAAGTAATTTTAGTTATTTTCAAAACCACTTTTTGACATCCCTCTTTCGAGGCTAACTCGGTGGGCGACATTGCTTTTCAGCGCGGTGCTCCGTGTCAGTGAGGCGGCATTATAGAGATCAATTTCAGGCTGACAACCCCTTTTTTGCGAAAAAGATCACGACCGCTCAATTTAACACCACACAGCCCAAACAATGCGCTCCAACGCATTTACGAGCAACAATTTCACCACCGATTGGAAATTAATCAATAATATACGTAAGATAAATGTAACGACCTTGTTAAGGTCAGACTTTCTCTATTCATTAACTGACGTATCGAGCAATATGAAATCATCATTATTAATTACCACTCTTATTGTTGCTGTGGTTGGGTTCTCGCTACTTACCTTTACAAGCTTTTCTTTACCTGCCAATTTAGCTTTCGCGCTAGGCGCAATTATTACTGGCTTCTTTATCACTTTACGTTCACCTTCTGCCAGCCCCACTGACTCCCCTACAGTCCTATCCTCTTCAAGCAGCGAGCCTCCAGGCAGTCGTACTCTCTATGTCGGTAATCTGCCCTACCGCGCTAATGAGAGCGATGTGAAAACGCTTTTTGAATCTCATGGCGAAGTGTTTGCTGTTCGTCTTATGAAAGATAAACGTACAGGTAAGCGACGCGGCTTTGGTTTTGTCGTCATGCGCAGCCAAGATGCCAATTCCGCCATTGAGGCACTGAATGAATCTGACTACCAAAGTCGAAAGCTAAAAGTGAGAGAGGCCAACGAGCCTAAGCATCAGGAAGCGTAAGTGATATAACTTGCGGTGCAGAAAGCGCTTGCTGTTCAAGGTAGGAATGTAACGCTAAACAGTTCTTATCTGCCAACGTACAGTACACTTGATGAGCTCCTTGCTCCTTAAGTGTACTGCCTTCTAAGAGCGATACCACTCGATTCGCGATTGCAGCACCTGAATCAATCACACTGACAGCTTCCTCTAACACTGCACAGATTTCTTCTCGTAGTAGAGGAAAGTGTGTGCATCCTAGTATCAGTTGATCAACTGCTCCTTTAAAGGGCGAGAGTATTTGCGCTAACTCTCCTAGCGGTGCAGGTATACCACGCAACTTGTCTTCGGCTATCTCGACTAAACGTGTTGATCCAACCCGCAGGACTTTACAGTGCTCAGCGAACCGAGAAATGAGCTCATCCGTATACGGGCGAGACACGGTAGCAGGTGTCGCAAGTAACCCTATCACGCCAACCTTACTTGCAGAAGCGGCTGGTTTTATCGCTGGTACGACCCCCACTACAGGGATACTGAGTTGCTCCCTCAAAGGCGGAAGTACGACGGTACTTGCCGTATTACATGCAATAACCACTAAATCGATATCACGCGCCGCTACTCGATCTTTAATAATCGCAACCACTCTATCCACCAGCGTCGACGGCGGCAACTCCCCATAGGGAAAAGCACCATTGTCGAATACATAGGTATAGGTTGCTTGGGGTAGACGCCGTTTGATCTCTTGATATACGGATAATCCACCCATGCCAGAATCAAAGATTAGGATATTCACGCGCTCTGTACTCAACTAATTAATGCGCTCGCAATAATAGACGTTGAACGACAAAGAAGGAAGAGAAGAAAAAACCGCCCGAAGGCGGTTTCATTTAGAACTTATAATCAAGCGACAAGTAGTATGCTCTTTCAGGTGCAGGGTAACCCCCTGTCGTTTCGTATTCTTCATCAAGTAAGTTATCAATCCGTCCTCGGAAAACAAGGTTTGGAGTTGCAAAGTAACTCACTCCTAGATCGAGCAAGCTATAAGCTTCCAAATTCTTAATTTGACTTGCATCCACTGCCGGCAGATCTGAGCGTTTACCCGTATAAATATAAGATAAAGAAACAACAACTTCGTCTAAAGTAAGCTCACCAACCCACTTATAGTTCTGTTTAGCTCTACGTGCCAATTGCGCACCTTTCGTATCTTCATGATCTTTATATTCAGCCACTACTGCATGAGAAACCATACCAGTGTCAAAGTTCACCTCAAGTTCCAGGCCACGGATATCTGCATCAATGTTTTTTGCCATATAAATATCGGTATAGTAAATCTGTAGGTTGTCAACTTCATTGCGGTAAACAGATAGAGACCAATCGGCAAACGAGTAAAAACCCTCAACGCCTAGCTCAAGATTCTCTGACTCTTCTGGCTTCAATTTAGGATTGCCTCCTAAATCAGCGAATGAAGGTGCTTTGAACGCCGTCCCTATAGAACCATACAGCCGATGAGATAGATTGAGCTCATAACTAGCTCCTAACGACCAAGTGGTATAGTCGTCGTACTCGTCGTGCTTATCTGTCCGCACAGAGGCCTGAAGCGTTAACGCATCATGAGCAAATATCGCCCCCGCATAGATACCTCTCGTATCTCGCTTTTCACCTGCAGCTTTATGCTTAAATCCATAACTCAGCGCATCATCCTTTAGATTTTCTCGACGCCAGTCAATACCACCAGAGAGTAACAAAGCTTCGCTTAAAATATACTGATTTGCCCACTGCAGGTTTGTTTGGTCGATATTCAATCGAGATATAGGTAGTGCCGCACCAATATCATCATAATTACGGTCTTCTTGGTAGTTGACGGTGAAAAACGACTGATACTGACTATCATTATACTCTGCACGTCCCGTATAGCTTGTTGATTGATTGTATGCTTTCGCAACCATATAAGAACAAGATTGGCTTACATAGTCATAATCACAGCGATTGTACTCTGCGACATTATCAAACCAACGCAGTGAGCCAAACAACGACCAATTGTCATCGATAATGTGCTCATAGTTTATCATCGCCTGATTACCATCAAAGCCGTGAGTATCCCCATCATTTAAACCAGGAAGAGGATTAACATTAAAGCCATCCGTCTGCTGGAAACCCGCGGCTATTTTTAAATGACTGTTTTCAGAGATGTCACCCGTAGAGGCAAAATTACCCTCGCGGTATGCTTTACTACCAGTCCCAACAGCTATGCTTTGGCGTTCAGTACCGCGCTTAGAGCGAGTGATAATATTCAAAACACCACCAATAGCATCAGAGCCATAAACGGCAGCACCTGCACCACGAATGAGCTCAACTCGTTCAACTTGGTTGACTGGTATACGGTTGATGTTCGTGCCAGCTGTAATCGTGTTGTTCATACGAACACCATCAATTAAAACTAACGTATGACTCGAATTAGTGCCGCGTAAGAAAAGAGAAGCGTTTTGGCCGATACCACCGTTTACTGTGGTTTCAACACCAGGTAATCGACGCAAGATTTCTGTCAATGTCTTAGCTTGAGACTGTTCTATCTCTTCGCGAGTAACAACACTGACAGGAGCAATAACATTATCAACCGATTGCTCAAATCGAGAAGCAGTAACAACGACAGTTTCATTTTCAGAAACCACTGGAGAGGTTTGCTGCGCAAACGCAGCCATTGGCAGCATTCCGGCTACCCAAAGTTTTTTAGACATATCAGATCCAAAAGCGCGTGAATCAAATGATGTCAGGACATCCTGATACCATATTGTGGATCAACTGATATTCGGACTTAAGGACCTCCTACAATAGCGACTTCCCACAAAAGTGCAGTGTCTGGTAGTGCGACTACCTAGCTATCTTCGTTTCCTATTACCGCTGCGCGTCAGTTCTGGATTCTCACCAGATTCCCAGCTGATTATAAAAAGCGTCGAGATTATAGGTAAAACCTCGTCACATTTACAATCTAATCAAGTTAATAATTAATACTAATATATTCTTTTTCTTCTACATTCAGCTTCATCTTGATGTAGACAGTTAACACAAAGAGGAAATTTGCCAGTAAATTGGCGAATCGCGGTAGGGTCTCTTCAAAGGCGATGCCCGCTTCATTTAAACGAACGAGATAACGCACCGTCTTTTTAGCATGGGTACGGCACAAATGCAGCGCGGGCACAGGCATAGGGCCTTGCGGTAAAACAAACTGATTCACTCTCCCTTTACTCAACGCATTATAGTGATCATACCTCGCCGTCAGCCACTCAATATCTTGCTCAAAAATCCCGTTTTTACCGCGAACAGAGCCATTCAAGTGATAAATCAGCGGGTGTAAATGCTCAAGATCGGCTTTCACATCATCGAACTCATCAGGCAAATAAGCGAGTACCCAGCCTATTTGGCAGCACAGCTCATCCACATGAATCTCAAAGTCACACTTCAGATCGGTATCGTAGATGAAAGGATAACATATCTCCTTGATCTTCTTTTTCTTTGGGATCGACATTCGCCACTCCTTTTTCCCTAATCGCCAGGCTACCTTACCCTCTCACTCACAAAGCGCCTAGACTTAATATCAGAACGGTGAAAAAGTCAGCAAAAAGACTGGACAAACCCAGTAAGCCTCTTACAATTTGCCCTCATTTTTTGCGAAGAAATAGGTCATACCGCATGAGTAATACCCCAATCGATACTCGACAGTACCAAACTCAACTCGACAACAAAGCACAGTTGCTAACCGAGATGTTCGCTGAGTTTGATACGCCGACCCTCGATGTCTTCCCTTCACCATCACAGCATTACCGTATGCGCGCTGAATTTCGCGTATGGCATGAAGGTGACGACCTTTACTACATCATGTTTGACCAAAAAACGAAGCAAAAGTACCGAGTTGATGCGTTCCCTCAGGCAAGTCGTTTGATCAATGACTTAATGCCATTGCTCATCGATGCAATTAAGCACATTCCAGCATTGCGCCATAAACTCTTCCAAGTCGATTTTCTCTCGACTTTAAGTGGTGAAGTGCTGATCTCCCTCCTTTACCATCGTCAGTTGGATGGTGAGTGGGAAAAAGAAGCCAAAGCGCTCAAGCAGCGCTTAAATGATGAAGGCTTCAATCTCAATCTCATCGGCCGCGCGCGCAAACAGAAAATCGTTTTAGATCAAGACTTCGTGATTGAAAAACTCACTGCGTTCGACAAGACTCTGACGTATAAACAAGTTGAAAATAGCTTCACGCAACCAAATGGTGAAGTCGCGCAAAAAATGTTGGAGTGGGCCATCGACTGCACCCGAGACAGTGAGGGCGACTTGTTAGAGCTTTACTGTGGAAACGGTAACTTCTCGCTTGCTTTGGCACAAAACTTTGATCGTGTCCTCGCCACAGAACTGGCGAAGCCATCTGTCGATTCAGCGCAATTCAATATTGCCGCAAACGACATCGATAATGTGCAGATCGTCCGAATGTCTGCAGAAGACTTTACAGATGCAATGGCAGGCAAACGTGAATTCCGTCGCCTCAAAGATAACAACATCGATCTCCAGAGCTACAACTGCAACACCATTTTCGTTGACCCACCTCGAGCAGGGATGGATGAAGGCACGTGTCGCATGGTGCAAGGCTATGAACGCATCATGTATATCTCTTGCAACCCAGAGACACTCAAAGAGAACTTGGCCATTCTGAGTGAAACCCATCGCATTACGCGCTTTGCACTCTTCGACCAATTCCCTTACACCCACCACATGGAGGCGGGTGTCTTTCTCGAGCGAAAATAACGTTATCGTTGTCTGACAACTAAAAAAGGACCGCTACGGTCCTTTTTTGATCTCAACATCTACCGCTATTTACGCTGTACTGTTCGATTTTGACGACGATGGCGACATCACTCCGACTTTAATCGCAATCCAGAAAAGAATACCCAGCATCAGGATCAAAGAGAAGAAGTTGGAGCCCAGTTCCGGGTTTAAAGCACGCAAAAATGCAGAATACCCAAACGCACCCACTAAAAATGTCCCTGTCGATAGGGTGAGGGTTCCTTCAGCATAAGGTGCGGCAACATACGTTTGGTAAATCGAATACATCGCAAACCCAAAGGTTAGCAGAGGGAAAATAGAGAAGGGAACCAAACTGTTTGTTAGTGCCGCCACACTGGCATTGCCAGCTACACCACCAATAAATGCAAAGAGCAAAATAGAACGTTTTACTGACGCCTTTTCCATGTCTAACCTCATCTGTCGTTATCAGTTAACCGGGCTCCTTTTCAAAAATGCCCGTTCTTTTTCTTTCCGGTAAAAATGCGCACCGGTAGCCAACATCCGCAACTGCATCACTAGGCGTTCAGCCAAAGCGGTACGTTGCTCTGAATTCAAATCTAACGCTTCAGCACCTGAGCTAAACACAAGAGTGACCGAAGCTTCTGCTTGCGCGTAAGCCTCTTCACGGCTTATTGCCGTTTTCGCCTCTAAATATTCTGTTAGCTCAGCGACAAAGTGGTGAATTTCTCGCGTCACTGCGGCCCGAAAGGCCGGCGACGTGCCAGAACGCTCACGTAACAATAGTCGAAAAACATTCGGACTGTTTTCAAGAAACTCCATAAAAGTCTCTACCGAGGTACGGATCACACTGCCCTCTGTCGCGATCCGTTGACGCGCTTGCCGCATCAATTGACGCAATAACAACCCGCCTTCATCGACCATTGTTAGGCCCAGTTCGTCCATATCTTTAAAGTGGCGATAGAAGGAAGTGGGGGCAATACCCGCTTCACGGGCGACTTCACGGAGACTGAGATTAGAAAAGCTCCGTTCTGCACTCAGTTGATTAAACGCGGCATCTATCAAACTACGGCGTGTTTTTTCTTTTTGCTGTGCTCGAATTCCCATTTTGGTTCATATCATGCTGAATCACTACTGCCCACACTATACCCCTTTTTGGCTGATGCGACAGGTTCAAAG
Source organism: Thaumasiovibrio subtropicus (assembly GCF_019703835.1). NCBI lineage: Bacteria > Pseudomonadati > Pseudomonadota > Gammaproteobacteria > Vibrionales > Vibrionaceae > Thaumasiovibrio > Thaumasiovibrio subtropicus. The sequence goes on from NZ_AP023054.1 coordinate 3,454,558, forward strand.
GGCTATCAATGGCAATCTGGTCCAGAAAAAGAAAAACTCCGTGATCACCCGCGAGCAATTCACGCAAGCGAATTTACCTGACCATAGAAAGGTTTACAATATCGTATCAGCAATGTTGCAATAATGATAAAAGGGCTGGACATGGATAAACAGCAAGGCAATCATTTTGATGCGATAGTCATCGGTAGTGGACCCGGCGGTGAGGGGGCAGCCATGGGGCTCACCAAAGCAGGGTACCGTGTCGCAGTGATTGAAAGAGAAAAAAGTGTTGGTGGCGGCTGTACTCATTGGGGGACGATACCTTCTAAAGCGCTTCGCCACGCCGTCAGCCGAATCATTGAATACAATCAAAACCCGCTTTTCTCTAAAAACCAGCCTAGCCTGCACAGTACCTTCAGTCAGATACTTGATCACGCCCGTGGTGTCGTCGATAAGCAAACCAAAATGCGCCAAGGGTTTTACGACCGTAACCAATGCCAACTCATTTTTGGAGAAGCGCATTTTACCGACAGCCATACCGTCGCAGTAGTCAAACCTGACGGCTCTACAGAAACCTATACGGCTGATAAATTTGTCATCGCGACAGGCTCTCGACCTTATCACCCGAAAGATGTCGATTTCTCTCATTCACGCATTTATGACTCAGACACCATTTTGCGTCTCAAGCATGACCCTCGCCATATCATCATTTACGGCGCGGGGGTCATTGGTAGCGAATATGCCTCCATCTTCCGGGGTCTCGGTGTCAAAGTCGATCTCATCAATACACGCGATCGCTTGCTCTCATTCTTAGATAACGAAATCAGCGACTCACTGTCATACCACCTGTGGAACAGCGGTGTCATGATCCGTAATGATGAAGCTTACGAACGAATAGAAGGCACTGAGGATGGAGTGATTGTTCACTTACAATCCGGGAAGAAGATGCGCGCCGATTGTATTTTGTATGCCAACGGCCGCACAGGCAATACCGATACCCTCAACCTCGAAGCCGTTGGCCTTACCCCAGACTCTCGCGGTCAATTGGCAAAAAATGGCCTCTACCAAACGGAAGTTGACCACATTTATGCGGTGGGTGACGTTATTGGCTACCCGAGTTTGGCAAGTGCCGCCTATGACCAAGGACGCCATGTGGCACAAGCAATTAGCCAAGGTGAAAGCCGCCAGTTAATCGACCATATCCCGACAGGCATTTATACCATTCCGGAAATCAGTTCAGTCGGCAAAACAGAGCAAGAGCTCACCGCTGAGAAGGTGCCATACGAAGTGGGTCGCGCGCAGTTTAAACATCTGGCCCGCGCTCAAATAGCAGGCATGGATGTCGGCAGTTTAAAGATCCTCTTTCATCGTGACACCAAACAGATCTTGGGGATCCACTGCTTTGGCGAACGCGCTGCAGAAATTATCCACATCGGTCAAGCCATCATGGAACAAAAGGGCGAAGGCAATAACATCGATTATTTTGTCAACACAACGTTCAACTACCCCACCATGGCTGAAGCCTATCGCGTTGCGGCGCTAAACGGTCTCAATCGTCTATTTTAAGGCTGCACAAAAAACAGGGGGAGCACAAATTGCTCCCCCTGTTTTTTCATCCAACTCGGTTTACAGCAAACTTATCACCAAGCCAAGACAGATAAGCATACCAACGTAGTTGTTGTTCAAAAAAGCTTGAAAACAACGTTCTCGCTCTCGATGCCGGATCAAGTGTTGCTGATACACAAACAGCGCCGCCGCCGCCAACAGCCCCCAATAATAGCTCTGCCCCAGCGCAAGTTGCTCACCAAGCCAAACTAAAATGCCCAACGTCACCAACTGCAACCCAGCGATAATCCGTTTATCCCAACGACCAAATAACAATGCGGTAGACTTGACGCCTATCTTGATATCGTCATCACGATCAACCATCGCATACTGAGTGTCATAGGCCACTGTCCAAAAAACATTGGCGAGAAAGAGTAACCACGCTTCCGCAGGCACCGCATTGGATTGGGCGGCAAAAGCCATCGGAATCGACCAGCCGAATGCCATACCAAGAACCAGTTGAGGTAGGTGCGTAAGGCGCTTCATAAATGGGTAAGCCGTCGCCAAAATTAGGCCAGCAAACGACAACTGAATGGTCAGGCTATTCATCGTCAGAACCAGTGCAAAAGCAAGTATCGACAAGGCGATAAACAACCCTAGTGCCTCTTTTTCTGTCACCGCACCCGACGGGATTGGCCGCTGTTTAGTGCGCTTTACATGGCCATCAAAATGGCGATCGGCATAGTCATTAATCACACAGCCAGCAGAACGCATTAAAAACACACCGACGACAAACACAAACGTCACATACCCATCAGGTACCCCATCTGCGGCAATAAACAGCGCCCATAAGGTTGGCCATAGCAACAGTAAACTACCTATCGGCCTGTCCATCCGTGTTAAGCGCCAATAAGCCTGCGCCTTTGTCATTTCCACGTATCCTTACTCCGATAAAGAGGCGCGTCCGCCAAAAACACTTCAGAAACCAGCATTGGTTTCTCATTTAGCCAAAGCCGTGAACGCCTTGCCCACAAGCCTTCTCCTACCTGCGCAATCGCCAAGGCATCGCGATGTGCCTGCTCCCCTTGAAATACCCGTAATCCCAACGGCATTTCACCTAGTTGAGCAAGATCCTGCTCTTCATCAGTTAACGTCGAATGTGGGATCAAAGTACGCCCTAATAGCCATGGTACGCCATCACCTTTTAAAACCACTTTTCTCAACAGGCAGCCTGATTGAGGCAGTAACTGTTGCTCTTGCGCCGATAAAGCATCATGAGGAATGTCAGTCTGCTCCACCAGCTCGACTGATAACATGCGACAATGCTGCTGGAAACGTCGCGAGAGAGACGTTGTATCAAGCAACCAATCACCAATTTGGCATCTTTGCTCAAACATCGTCGGCGGAGACCACACAGCCTGTTCTAATAGAGGCTTATACAACCGTTTGAATTCCGACATCTTTCCATGTTTCTATCTACCAATAAGTTTGACAAAATGTTGGTAGATACTAATTATTTGATTACCATAAAGAGTAGCTATTGTAGCAAGCCGAAGCTGCCACGAATATTATTGCGTTCGCGAGATTCGGTCATCTTAACCAGTTTTTTTCAAAAATGGATACCCACGATGCGCTTCCGCTCACTGAACCGACTATTCTGCGTTGTATTGACACTTTTATCGCTCGCCTTTCCACTGCATGCCGAAGAAGAGGGCGAAGTAGAGCCACAGTACACTTACTACACCTTGTCCCCGGATATCACCACGAACTACACCACACAAGGGAAAAAACTGGGCTACTTGCGTCTGCAGATTGACCTGATGGTCATTGACCCAAGCTTAATTGATATTCTTGAACATCACGATCCACTCATCCGCGACACCATTATTGAAATTGTTGGTCAGGAGGGGGAAACCACGATTAAGACCTTGGCGGGCCGTGAAGAGATTCGCCTCAATTGCTTAGATCGTATTAATCAACTGCTACTTGCGGAGACGGGACAAAAAGTAGTGACAGAACTGTTGTTTACTAAGTACCTCTACCAATAGGGCGTCTATCACCTCTCATTAAACATCAAGAGGCAGCCCATATGGCTGCCTCTTCGCGTCTAACTCAGCAACAACTTAGAGTCGGCTTTTGGCGTAACTTAGCGCCGCTAAACCACACCCCGACATCAGCCCGACTAAATGCGCGGTATTAGCGATACCAATGAAAGGTTGAATGTATCCCAACACGATCCATAACAACATGAAACCGACATAATGTTTCTCTAACTGAATGCCTCTCTCTGGCAGTAGCCAACCTAGCCACCAACAGTACCCCATCAAGGCATACACTACGCCGGAGAGACCACCGAAAAATGCATCAGTCACTAAGAATTGTCCAAGCCCAGATAGCACAGCCGAGACCATAAAGAGCAACATCAATCGGCCACTGCCTTGGATTTTTTCAATCTTGCCGCCGAGGATCCACCACCAAAGCAGATTAAAAATGATGTGTGTCGTCGAAAAGTGCATTACTGCGTGAGACACCCAACGCCACACTTCTCCCCATTGCGATGCGTTGACAGGGAAATGGAGAAGTTGAAAGATGGGCTGCTGCCACTGCCATGAAGACAGAATATAGATTCCCGAGCATAGCAACATAATCAGTAAGGTAAATGGGCCTGCACCTTGCTTAATCATATTCAATAAACTGGGGGACGTTGCTCTCAGGTACGTCGGCCGTGATTCCGCCATATCCCATGACGCCTCTCGATAACGAGGATGGTCAGGCTCTGCCACAAATCGTTTCAATTCAGCTTCAATCTCTATCTGCTGTGCTGCATCGGCAATCCATAGAGAAAACAGTCCTTCAGGCTCGGGTTGAATCAATACCTTTAGCTGACGACTATCACAATAATCCACAAAGGCTTGTGCGATACGCAAATTATCGATAACGAAAAATTTAATCATGCCTCACCTAACTGAATCATCACGAGCGCTGCGTCTCGCCATCGAGAACTAAAAAGAAAAAGACCTCAAAGCATGAAGCCTGAGGTCTTTGACTATCACTCTTTAAGGTATAGCAATCTTTGCCTTAACCACACCCTAATCAGCTAATCGAATTTCATGTCAGCACGCTTGTTCCACTGGCAAGTCACCTCGATGCCAAGCTTCAAAGCCGCCATCCACGCTATAGACTTCTTCAAAGCCTTGATTAATAAGATACTGCGCTGCACCCTGACTACTCACTCCGTGATAGCAGATCACGAGCACCGGTGTTTCAAAGTCGTGCTCATTCATAAAACTGCCCAAGGTATCGTTTGTTAAATGAATCGCATCGACAGGGTGAGATAACTGAAAAGACTGCGGATCACGAATGTCGACCATCACAGCGCCATCATTTTGTTGCTTGGCGAGCGCACCAGCAACATCGATATGTTGAAATTGTTCCATCACTTCCTCACTGACGAATATTGTGTTTAGCGCCGATGAATAGATACCTTCCATTGCGCATTTTTATTACGTCTAAGTGTACCTGAAAGCCACGCTTCTATCCCGATACTCGTAGTAGGGTTAAACAGTGATTATTTTGCCACCAACTGTGGAAAAGCTTGTGAGTTGCGTGAATAAAGTGTTTTGGGATACCTGGATCTACTACATGTAGTGTTGATCATGCATTCCCTGTGGATAACTCTGTGTGCTAATTTATATAAGTTCCCTCTGAGGCAAGGTATAGCAGTCATTTAGGCGTTTTGTGCTACTGTTTACAACTCTTTGAATGCATTGATCTTTATTTGACCATTTCTCAAGCGATCATTCCCTTGATCCCGACTTCTCTAAAACGCAGATCTTCGAGGACACAAACAAAAAAACCGGCCAACGGCCGGTTTTCAAATTTCTTTAAGCAGTGTAAGGACGCTACAGTGCGTCACCCACAGCCAGCTTTAACTTCTTCATCGCGTTTTTCTCAAGCTGACGAATACGCTCTGCAGACACACTATAATGATCAGCAAGATCTTGCAGTGTTGCTTTATCTTCATCGAGCCATCGTGCACGCACAATGTGCTGACTACGATCGTCCAATGTAGACATCGCATTCGCGAGGCGATTTTGCGCATGGCTTTCCCAGTTATGCTCTTCATAACTTTGCGCAACATCTGAGCTTTTATCTTCAAGATAAAACACAGGGGCAGTGTAAGCACTGTCACCATCGTCATCTTCCGTCGGCGCTTCAAAGGTCGCGTCTTGTGCGGCAAGACGGGCTTCCATCTCCATCACTTCAGACGCATCAACACCCAACTGCTCAGCCACCATGTTCACTTCATCGTGACTAAACCAACCCAAACGCTTTTTCGCTTTACGCAAATTAAAGAATAACTTTCGCTGCGCTTTTGTCGTGGCAACTTTCACAATACGCCAGTTACGTAGGACGTACTCGTGAATCTCAGCTTTAATCCAGTGAACAGCAAACGATACCAAACGTACCCCAACTTCCGGGTTAAAGCGTTTGACCGCTTTCATTAGACCGATGTTACCTTCCTGAATCAAATCAGACATTGGGAGGCCATAGCCTGTATAGCCCTTGGCAACATGCACAACGAAACGAAGATGCGACATGATTAGGCCTTTCGCCGCCTCAATATTACCCTCGTAGTGAAGACGTTCAGCCAAGTGTCGCTCTTCATCAGCAGTCAGCATCGGGTGGCGATTCACAGATTGAATATAGCCATCTAAGCTGTCTGCCGAGACAACGGCCATTGGATACATCTCTTTCGTCATTGAAACCTCGTCAATCGATTAATCTCAAGCCAGTCAAATAAAAGTAAGCCTAGAAGGTGAACACATTATGATGACAATTGCAAGTCAAACACGTTTTCACCACAGTAATAGACTCAAAAACGCTAAACAGGTTCAATTTCTCTTAAGTGACGCTGCGCGGAAAGCTGCCCAGCCATCAGACCAAGCAATATAGCAGCACCAAACAATAAACCTGTCTCTTCAATACCCATACCACTTAAACGAAATGTCGCACCGTATAGATCAGCCAGTTCGATAACACTTTGGTCAACGAGTAAGGTGATCCCCGCCGCCATTGACCAAGCGATTGCAGCAGCAAAACCAGCATACCCAATGCCCGTATAGAGATAGGGACGAAGAATATCCGCATCGGTCGCGCCTACGAGTTTCATCACTTGAATACGTGATTTCTCATCCAAGACTTGTAGACGTAAGGTGTTCCCGATAACGAGAAAGACCACCAATAACATTAGTACAGAAAACACCAACGCGAGCTTAATCAATACTGCTTTTATACCGACAAAACGCTCAATCCAATCGCTGTCCATCCTTACATCGTCAACGCCTTCTTCGGCAGATAGGCGTTGCGCTAGCATCACCACATCATCCAGCGCTTCTGAAACGGGCTCAACCACCATCACTCCCGGCAGTGGATTGTTATCAAGCAGCGGAATCGCTTCTGCAAAACCTTGAAACTGGTAGAACTCCTCAATGCCCTCATCCGGCGAGATGTAAGTCACGCTATCGACTTTACTCCATGAACGCCACTCCGTCAGCATCACGTCTCGTTGACTGTCTGACGGCACATGAGTCAGATAGACGGTCAACTGTGACGAACGTGGTAAGGCATCACTGACAAGCAATACATTTTTTGCCAGTAGATACAGACAGGTCGGTAGCGTTAAGGCAAACGCCAGCACCGCAATAGTCAGGACATTCCCTAACGGCCTCGCCCCCATACGCTTAAACGCTGTATTTGCATCACGCTTATGACGCCCGAAAAAACTAACCGCCATAGCTCACCTCACTTAACATGCCGCCTTGCAAATCAAGACGAACGCCTTGGTGCTGATTGATCAACGAGGTATCGTGCGTCGCTAACAAAACAGTCACTCCCGCACGATTGAACTCGGCAAATAGCTGCATCATTTGCAACGACAAAGCATGGTCTAAATTCCCGGTAGGTTCATCAGCCAGTAACATCATAGGTTTATTCACGACGGCGCGTGCAATCCCCACCCGTTGCTGTTCACCACCTGATAATTGCATCGGTAAGCAGCGCGCTTTATCTAACAAGCCCACTTTATCAAGGGCCGCGGACACACGGCGTTTCACTTCATCTTCACCGACATTGGCTACCCGAAGCGGCAGTGCAACATTGTCAAAAGCCGACGCATCCATCAACAACTTATGATCTTGGAAAATGATGCCTAAATGACGTCTTAAGAATGGGATCTGTTGACGTGGTAAGCGGCTGATGTCGTGCCCGTTAAACATCACTTTTCCGTCGCTTGGTCGCTCCATTGCGCAGATCAGTTTCAACAAGGTACTTTTACCTGCACCGGAGTGACCGGTTAATAATGCAAAATCCCCTTTTTGCAGCTGGAAGTTCACCCGCTGCAATGCTTGGCGACCGCCTCGGTAGGCTTTGCTAACTTGCTGAAACTGAATCACACGCTACTCCTCTGAGCTAAACAAGGCTTCAATAAACTCATCAGCATTAAATGGACGTAGATCTTCAATGCCTTCACCGACCCCAATAAATCGAATTGGAATATTGAATTGGTCAGCAATCGCGAAAATAACCCCCCCTTTTGCCGTACCATCCAGTTTGGTTAAGGTAATGCCCGTCAAAGGTGTGACATCATTGAAGAGTTTGGCTTGGCTAATCGCATTCTGACCCGTACCAGCATCCAGTGTTAGCATGATTTCATGTGGGGCACTGTCATCCAGCTTCTTCATGACGCGGACAATCTTGCGCAACTCTTCCATTAAGTTGGCTTTATTTTGCAAGCGACCTGCTGTATCGGCGATCACCACATCGACACCTTTAGCACGAGCAGATTCAACCGCATCATAGATAACGGAGGCGCTATCCGCACCGGTATGCTGCGCGACAACATGGACGCTATTGCGCTCACCCCAGACTTGAAGCTGCTCTACCGCGGCTGCACGGAAGGTGTCTCCCGCTGCCAACATGACAGATTTACCTTCATTTTGAAGCTGTTTCGCTAACTTACCAATCGTCGTTGTTTTACCGACGCCGTTAACGCCGACCATCAGAATCACATAAGGTGTGTGACCACTTACCTCTAACGGTTTTTCAACCGCAGAGAGCATGTCTGACATCTCTTCTTTAAGAAGGCCATAGAGCGCTTCACCATCTTTTAGCGCTTTACGGCTCGCTTTTTCTGTCAAGCTATCAATGATCTTCGTCGTGGTATCCATCCCCACATCCGCGATCAACAGTTGCTCTTCCAACTCCTCAAACAGATCGTCATCAATCTGCTTACCTTTGAATAAACCGAAAAAGCCAAAGCCCAGATTGGCTTTAGTTTTCTGTAAACCTCGCATTAAACGAGCAAAAAAGCCTTCACGCTGAGGCTTTTCTTGTTCTGCGACGACAAGGACTTCTGCTTCTGCTTCTGCTTCTGCTTCTGCTTCTGCTTCTGCTTCTGCTTCTGCTTCTGCTTCTGCTTCTGCTTCTGCTTCTGCTTCTGCTTCTGCTTCTAGCGCAGTTTCCTCAATCTGTTGCTCAGCAACAACCTCTGAATCACCAGAATCAGGGGTGCTTTCTTGCTCCACCTCGACGTTTTCCGCCGCTGGCGTGGTATTCTCTTCTTCTATTCGCGCTTCTTGCGCGTCAAGTGGCTCTTTTTCTTGCTCAGCCTGGTCATTATTGTTAAAACCAAGCCACGAAAATAATCCGCGTTTCTTTTTCTCTGCCATTGGCAACAATCCTAACTGTGGGTGCACGCCAAAGGCGTGCAAAAACTGAGTTATACTAACACTTTCTAAACGGTCGAAAAAATCTATGTCTAGACGCCCTTCGCAATCCCGTCGTAAACCCGCCTCAAAACCAACGGGCTTCGTGCGCATCATCAGTGGAAAATGGCGAGGACGCAAATTACCGGTCCATGACAGTGAAGGGTTACGCCCAACAACCGACCGTGTCAAAGAGACGCTATTTAACTGGCTCGCTGCCGATCTTCACGACGCTCGTTGCTTAGACTTATTCTCAGGAAGCGGTAGCCTCGGCATCGAAGCCTTATCACGCTTTGCCGCCCATGTTGATCTCATCGAACTCGACAAAACAGCCTCTAATCAATTGAAAAGTAATATTGATTCGCTTCAAGACACCTCAGCACAAGTACACAATACCAATGCACTGCAGTACTTAGATGGACCAGCGACACCGTATGATATTGTGTTTATCGATCCTCCGTTTCGTCAAAACCTCCTTCCTGACTGTATCGAGAAGTTAGAGCAAAACGGCTGGCTTTCGCCCCATGCGATGATCTATATTGAGGCCGAAAAAGAGCTTGGCACACCGACTGTTCCTGCACACTGGCGATTACATCGGGAAAAGCATGCCGGCCAACTCAGTTACCGCCTCTATGAAAGGGAAGCCGAATGAAGACACTATTAATGCTCGCAAAAGGTGCGATGGGATTTGTATGGGCGATCCTGATCCTTAACCTTTTCCATCCATTTCCTGGCGTAGCAGCCATCGCGCTCTATATCATGACCGCCTTCTTGTTCATGATGCATGGATTGCAAACGCTAATTTTTATTGGTGCATTTGGCGATAAGCTCTCACTTAGTAAATGGGAAAAGAGCAGTATTCTGCTTTTTGGTATTTTCGCGCTTCTCGATATTCGCCGAAAGCACATGAGCTGATGGCCAAGAGAAAAAACCACCTAAGCAGGTGGTTTTTTAGGTCAATTTTTCCGGTTTACGCCTATCCCAAGTATGACTTCACCCCATCAAGAAACATCTGGGTAGAGATCATAATCAACAATAACCCCATTAAACGCTCAACCGCTTTCAAGCCTCTTTCACCCAAAAGGCGGTGGAAGTGATCATAGAACATTAAGATCACAAAACTGGCAGACCATGCAATCATTACCGCCCCCACCCAATCCATCATGCGCCCCGGCTCTTGATGCGAAAGGAGAAGCAGTGAGGCAATTACGGACGGGCCAGCAATCATCGGAATGGCCATCGGCACAATAAAGGGTTCCTCTCCCGCGGCCAAGCCAACCACACCACCCGGTTGGGGAAAAATCATCCGAATCGCAATAATAAAGAGGATAATACCGCCCGAGATACTGACCGTTTCCGGGGAGATATTTAAAAAGCCGAGAATTTGCTCGCCGCCAAATAAGAACAACAACAGAATAATTAATGCAAAGCACATCTCGCGCATCACAATTTTTCTGCGTCGCTTAGGATCGATATGACGGAGAATCGACAAGAAAATCGGCAAATTGCCTAAAGGATCCATGATGAGAAACAACATGGCCGCTGCTGATAGGATGTCCACAACTCACCTCATATAACGTTGGCGACACAAAACAGCGCGAGTATATCTTTATTTTCAATTTAAAGGCAGTGAGATTCTCTCAGTCACTGCCTTGATGAACACATACGGCATCTAGCGGATTGACGATGAACTAGTGGTTACAAATTCGCTTCGGGTTCACTTTAATAAACTCGCCCTCGCGCACCACTTTCCCCTTCGCTAAAAGAAACTCCATCAGCGCAGACAAACTCAGATCTTGCTGACTACAGGTGTGAAACACTACATTGCTACCCAGGTTTCTCACCACCTCACTCGTCAGATCATTCATGGTATAAGGGATGTCACTCTCTTTTAACAGTGCCAACACCTCGTGAGCATGCACCGAAACAACTGAGTTCATGTGTACTCCTTTAATCATTATTTTTTTGCTCCAAACGCCCCTAGCCAAAGGTTTATCGGAGGTTCAACTTATTAAAGCTGCATATACTCAAACCACCTCAAGATGCTTGAGTATGTCCCAATGTATTCATTCTTTCGAGATACAGAGAGGAATGACCATAATAACGCTGAATAGTAAGCATAAAAGATGATAAACAAATTGATAATGAACAAGAATCGTCCATTTTATTGTTCATTGCCACATTGCCAGCATAGCTCAAATTGCCCATCATTAAGTTCATGACAATGTTGGCAGCGCCATTCTGATTTTGGGCGATGCAGCTCTTCCAAAATCGCTAGAGCACGCGCATGCTGGAGCGCTGGCACCCACACTTCTACCGCCATCACGTCAGTAGGTAACTCGCCAACTGCGGCTGAAAGCGTGCCACCCACTAAGCGGCTCTCGATACCAAACTGCGCCAATAGGCCTGCCCAAAGGTTCGCTTCTAGCGCATGCGCAGCCTCACTGACACGCACCCACTCACTTTGCATCGCGCCCCCTTAAATCAACATTGTGCTAGTAAACAACCACACTGGCGGTCAGTAATGATTGCGCTGAAAAGTAAGTGAGAAGCACCCAACTGCGCGCATGAGAAAAGCCGCCACGGAACTGTTCCAAGGCAAAAAGAAAAGCAGAAAACAAAAAGAGGCACGCCGCTACTGAGGCTAAACCACTCACCAAAGTGACAGCTTCAAGCCCAACTTCACTGGCAATCCAAGCCATGCTCACACCACTCACTGTATAGAGTAGTCCCGGCCATGCCATTTTGTGTAAGTTTGGCAGCATCAATAAGTAGACCAGCGTCCCTGCGGCATAAAACAATGCGGGTAACCACCAGACGATAGGTGACCCTATTTCAGACCAAAATGCCATGCAGCAGCATAGGTGAGCCAACGAGAAAAAACCTAAGCCGATCCGTGTTCGCGACCACATCAAAAACAGATCCCCCACTACGCACAACAATAATGCGATGGTAATTGGCCATTGGTACGACCCGGGGGCTTCTGTTTGCGTCAGCGTAATAAAAACAAGGGCTAAAATCGCGGCTGGCTTTGACAACCAATACAACCACTTCGCCCGCCCGACAGCGGCGAGATGACAAGCGACAAATACAGCAAAAGCAAACCACAAAAACATTTAATTATCCAAGTCGGGAAAGGCAATATCCATACAATACAAGCAGCGTCACAGACACGGAATGACACAGCATCCATGCCCTGACTAACAGAGGTTTGAGGAGGATACTGCAAGCCAAGCTAGCGAGATTTTATCCCAAACCAAATAATAAAACAGTGCCGCTAACGCGGTCAGACCAAAGACCAAGAACATTGCAAGTCCCCATACAAACCGACCGCTACGCGGGGTAAGTACCTGCTCACATTGTTTACACGTCGCCGCAAAGTCGGCTCGGTTATCAAGCTTGAAGCCGTCTTCATGCACCGTTTTATTCCGGATGGTGGCAATAAAGCGCAGTTGAGGAATGAGATCATGAGGCAAGCGCTCTTCACAACTCGTAATCAACTCATGCAGCCCTTTGCCCTCGGCATGATAGTGCTGCTTCAATAATGCTTCGATGCGGCGCGAGCGTTTCACAACCCAATCAATATCCGCCATTATTCCTCCCTGAGTTCATATCCACACTTTACCTTGCAGTGGTGAGGATTCCTAGTCTCTATACTTGAAGCAAATCATTCGGCCTTTCCACTACTTAACGATGGCGTTCCTCGTTTCTCTCATCGCAGCGGAGCGTCCAATTTATTGATAAATAAACAACAATCATCATCATGATGCCAGTGAATCCATCACGAATCTTCGAGCAGTACGTGAATTTTCCATCTCAAACCCAGCTTCCCCATACCACAATGCAAGTCCATACCTTAGATAATCCAGCAGAGCTCACAATTTCTGTTACATCTCACAGATGTGGACGCGATTAACGGTACACTTCTGCCAATCAAGGAGGGGTTATGCCTATCACTGTTATCGTCGTCATGCTGGTGCTGCTGGTTTTTGCCGGAGCATATTTGTGGTTTTCTCTCAGCCGCCATACTTATGGACAAGGCGCAAAAGAGAAAGATATTCTCGTCAAAGTACTCGATAAACAGAGTGTTGAAGTAGAGCGTCCATTGCCCGGAGAAGAAACCGAGCGATATTGGATCTATGTTCAGCCCGTTAAAGGAGGCCCAAAGCGCGAGTTTGAAGTCGGTATTCACTATTACCATTCATTAAACTCGGGAGATGAAGGCATACTCACTTACCAAGGCACCCGCTTTTGTCACTTCGCACTGCGACGCTAACATCCTGCGAAGGTCAGCTCTGCAAGTAACCGCCATCGTTAGTGGTTACTTGCAAGCTCTAGGGAACCAGCCACGCCCATCTGGCTCTCGAGGCTAAATAACGCGTCATCCACCATGCTCCCCACAAAGCAACAAACGTCCAAACCACAATCATGACAACCGATGGCCCCCAATACAGCGACCACTCTCTGACAGGCCATAATACGATTGGATGCAATAAATAGATCCCCAGACTATATCGGCTCACCTCTCCGACCACCTTGGTCACCTGTGGTGATAAGAGTGCATACGCTTGCTGGCACAACACAAAGACTGCCGCAGCAATCACCGCGGTATTCAATGTCTTGTAAGAGAGCCAACGACCAACCAAGTAACGTTCTGCGGCGAGACTCGGCACGATGACTTGATAAGCCGTCAATGCGATCGCCCCCATCATTACCACCACCCAAAACGGCCAACGTAGATGCCACCAATGGGTTTGTATCATGTGGTATAAACCATAGCCTGCCAGTAAATATCCGCTATAAAACAAGATGTCCTGACTCCAAACCCCATCTAGACGTAAAAGGTTTGCTGAGACAAGCAGTAGCCATGCCATGAGTAAACTTTGCCAGTAAAGCGGTGCGCATTGTTGACATAGATAACGCAGCCAAGGCACAACGATATAAAGAGGGATAAAATAGTAGAAAAAGCCTAGGTGATAATAGGTAGGGGAACGCCATGCATCTTTAAGCACATACACCACTGACTCCCATTGCCATCCCTGTTTTGTAAGGCCACTCAGTAACGCATAAAACAGCGACCAAACGAGAAAAGGCACGACAACTTTGCCAACGCGACGTTTTAGGTAGTAGCTCAAATCAAAAGGGCGTGTATCACTCAAGAGCAATGCCCCGCTTATCATAATAAAAAGCGGCACAGCCCAGCGACTCGCACTATTGATCGCAATCGCCATACTCCAGTCCCATGCAGCCAACTCACTGATTTGATATCGATATGGCCCCAGCACGTGAATAGCGACAACGGCGATGGCAGCCACACACCGCATTAGGTCGATATAAGCTACTTTCTCTCGCTGCATGGCGTCTGAATACTCCTGTACTAAAGTCTGATACGAATGGTGCTCACGGATTTTGACCACACATATAGCCACCTGTGCCCTAAAAATAAGCTAAAGCAACGATATTTTATCACTTTGGCACTCGCCACTTGTCACTCAGGCGTCAATTCGGGCGTATTTTGACTCAAACCGAAAAATGAATGGTTATGCGTTTGTTAATTTGAGCTTCAGAAGATGTCTAAATGTATTCAGCGGTAAAGACGGACTGTAAGTGACGGAGTTATCAAAAAGGCACCGCTTTGCAACACCTTTTTAAATCATAAACTTACAAGGAATGACTTTTTACACATCTTCAGCATTAATACGCCATATCCGATAGCCAATACCACATCAAACCAAAACAAACTCACAACAACTTATTCACCAATAACACATTTTGACACAATTATGTCTTTCTTATCGCCTAATTATTGGCGTAACCTGCCAGCACAATACCCATAGACGGGATAAAATAAAAATGGAGCACAACATGCAAACATCTCCTTCGCTCTCCACCAAAAAACAGAAAAAAAATCTGTTTACGCGCTTTCTCGATAGCGTCGAATGGCTTGGAAATCTCTTACCGCATCCGATCACTCTTTTTGCCATCTTCTGCGTCGCGATTGTCGTCGCATCAGGAATTGCGGGTTATTTTGAGCTTTCTGTTGTTGACCCACGTCCTGAAGGGGCAAGTGGCCGCGCCGCTGACGGCATGATTCACGTTGTCAGCTTAATGAGCGCGGAAGGCTTGCAGCGTATCGTACAAAGTGTTGTCACTAACTTCACCGGCTTTGCGCCACTCGGTACCGTATTGGTCGCCATGCTGGGTGTCGCCGTTGCTGAACACTCTGGGTTGCTTTCAGCTGGCATGCGTAAAATGGTGATGGGCGCATCGCCACGCCTTGTCACATTCACCATTGTTTTTGCTGGCATAATCTCTAATACGGCGTCAGAGCTTGGTTATGTCGTATTGATTCCACTAGCCGCAATGATATTCCATTCATTAGGTCGCCACCCACTCGCTGGCCTCGCGGCCGCCTTTGCCGGTGTTTCTGGCGGTTACTCCGCAAACTTACTGCTTGGCACCGTTGACCCTTTGCTCTCAGGCATCACGGAAACAGCCGCACAAATGCTGGATCCCAACTATCTTGTCGGCCCTGAGGTTAACTGGTACTTCATGGCCTTCTCTACCTTCTTCGTATCTGCAGCAGGTACCTTTGTCACCGAGAAAATTGTTGAGCCCAAGCTCGGACAATACAACACGGATGAAGCTTCAGAAGATGTAAGCCAAGACAAAGCGACTGCGGTCACGCCGCTAGAAACGCGAGGTCTGAAAATGGCAGGGCTGGCCGCGCTCGCAGTGTCAGCCGTACTGGCAATAACCATTGTGCCTGAGTGGGGTATTTTGCGTCACCCTGAAACCGGTGCTGTTGCA
This sequence comes from Thaumasiovibrio subtropicus, assembly GCF_019703835.1. Taxonomy (NCBI): domain Bacteria; kingdom Pseudomonadati; phylum Pseudomonadota; class Gammaproteobacteria; order Vibrionales; family Vibrionaceae; genus Thaumasiovibrio; species Thaumasiovibrio subtropicus. The sequence continues at coordinate 3,470,658 of NZ_AP023054.1, forward strand.
GGCTCACCTTTCCTACGCGGTATTGTTGCCTTCATCTTTGTCTTCTTTGCCATCCCTGGCTATGTCTATGGCCGCGTTGTGGGCACGATGCGCACAGATCGTGATGTTATTGATGCAATGTCGAAGTCAATGAGCTCAATGGGCATGTATATTGTGCTCGTTTTCTTTGCTGCACAGTTTGTTGCATTCTTCGGATGGACTAACTTTGGGCAGATCATTGCTGTCGGCGGTGCAAGCTTCCTCGAAGCCATGGGTATTACAGGTCCAGCGCTCTTCTTTGGCTTTATCATTATGTGCGGCATCATCAACTTGTCGCTTGGGTCAGCATCAGCACAGTGGGCCATCACTGCACCCGTTTTCGTGCCGATGCTCATGCTGGTTGGCTACGCACCAGAGACCATTCAGGCTGCCTACCGAATCGGTGATTCTGTCACTAACTTGATTACCCCAATGATGAGCTACTTTGGCCTTATCATGGCCGTCGGTAGTCGCTATGTGAAGCGCCTTGGCATAGGTACCTTAATTGCGACAATGCTGCCTTATACGATCTGCTTCTTGGTGGGTTGGAGCTTACTCTTCTATGTTTGGGTCTTTATCTTCAATATTCCTGTCGGTCCAGGTGCCGCAACTTACTACAACTTCGGTAGTTAATCGCACACTTTACCAACACCAATTCTAGCCGAGCATATTGCTCGGCTTTTTTGTATTCCAAACAAGACTTTGCATGCTAAATTTTCTTACACTTTGATCGCTTTTCTATGCACTTCCACTATAGACAACTAGACACCTAATGCGTAAAAATATGTGACGCTAATCCCAATTATTCAGTTACATGATGTATGAAGACCAAAAGGATTATTGGATAACGCATTAAGGTAGAGCGTCATGAATCTATTTAAAACTTGCCCACATTGCAGCAAATTAACTGCACTCCACCGTGTACCACGCGGTTGGCTAGAGCGCACTCTCACACGTAAACACTGGCACAAGTGTCAATGCAGTGAATGCCGTGGCTTAAGCTACGCTCACGCAACACGTGATGAGATGCAGGTAGCATAATGCTTACCATTGCAACACCCTGTCTTGCCAAGTGGGATACCAATTAGGCGTCCCCTTGGCAAGTACCTTCTCTTACGAAAGCGCCTACGACTCGGCGTGGGAAAGGGATTACGCTTGACGGTAATCTTGTGACCAACGCAGCGCATCTTCGTACGCGACACTGACTTGCTTAGGAGAGATAGACAGGGCTTCACAGCAGCGGTCTACTCGCTCCCATTCGGCCAAATCATATGCATCAAGCAGTGAGAGTAAGGTACCTAGCTCACCTTCTTTTGTTAACAAGGCTTTTTGCACGCTATCGGAAAGCGGTAGCAGCTCCACCACCTCTTCAAGCGGCGTATCTAATAGCGAATCGAGCATCGAAAAAAGACCTGACAAGAAAGCTTGATGTGTCAGCTCTTTGCGGCCTCCGGCCTGCGCCAAACTTTCACTCACCTTGGCGCGCAGAATGGACTGCATATACAGTTCGTTGGGTTTATTGATGGCAGCATGCGCTGTCACGACGAGACTGACAAATTGACGCAACTTATCTTCACCAAGGTAGATCAACGCCTGTTTAAACGACACGATCTCTTTCACCGTGCGCCCTTGGGTACTGGCATTAACATATCGCAGCAAAAGGTAAGAGAGTGCCAAGTCACTGGTAATCATCTTTTCAACACGATTGAAATCGACGTTAGAGCGGCATAGCTCCTGCAATATCCGCAGAGTATTGACTTGTGAGCCATCAATACGGCGCTGCTTTAACAGTTCAGGCTTACTAAAATAGTAACCTTGGAAAAAGTGGAAGCCCGCATCAAAACACTGCTGATACTGCTCATGGGTCTCGACTTTCTCAGCAAGGAACTTAATTTTCTTGCCACGATTCGCCACCACAAATGCACAAGCCTCTTCAACAGGCATCTGAAACAGATCAAGCTTGACAATATGAACCAGAGGAATAAATTTACGCCAACGCGCGCTGGGTACAAAGTCATCTAGCGCGATGACATAGCCCATCTTATTTAGCCGGCGTACCGCCTGATACAATCCGTCCGTTGGCTCACAGCTCTCTAATACCTCAACCACGATTTGCTCTTTTGGCAGCATGGTCGGCACCAGACTTTCTAGACTCTGTTGAGGGAAGTTGATAAAGCTCCGCCCTGACGACAACGCTTTGTTTTGACCGCCCGCAAAATAGTTTTCGACAATAAGCCGACATGTCGCCGTGTTGAGCTCGACGTCCGGAAAGCCATTGGCTTCACCGTCACGAAATAGCAGCTCGTAACCGACGGTTTTTTGTTGACGATTAAAAATTGGCTGTCTTGCCACGTAGGAGTACATCAATACCTCATTTTACGCCTGACTTAGGAGGAACTGTAGCACAGATAATAACCGACAAAGTGTCTGACTAATTATGCAATGTAACAATTTTCCCATACTCAAATAAATAGCTATACTTTTCAAGTGGTTATTTAAATACTTCATCGGATATGCCCCGCAGGCTATAATCCGTTGTCCTCAGAGCAAGTAAACAAGCCATGAAATCAATGCAACATCGCGAAACCGAATACTCTCAGTTTGCAACTGACGTCTTGTCACCTTTCTGGCAACAGCGTCGAGAGGGGACGTTTGTCGGTCAACACAATCTTCCGCTCTATTGGGCTGGCTTTCGACAGCCTAACCCCCGCGGTGCCGTTGTGATCATCAATGGCCGTGTTGAGTCATGCTGGAAGTATCAAGAGCTTTTCTATGACCTGTTCCAGCAAGGCTACGATGTCTACAGTTATGACCACCGCGGCCAAGGTCGATCACCGCGTCTCACCGACAATGCAGACATTGGCTACATTGATCGCTTTGAGTTCTTTGTTGATGATGCCCATACCTTTATCGACACCATTGTTCGCGGCCAAGGTTACCGACACATACACCTTGCTGCCCATTCAATGGGTGGCACCATCGCAACACGCCTTCTTGCGCGCACTCAACTCAGCAGTGCGGTGTTATGTGCGCCGATGTACGACATCAATCTCTCAACTCTCATGAAGCGTGTAGCAAGACCCCTTCTGTGGGCCAACGACAAATGGCATGGCAAGCCGCAATATGCGCCTCGGCAAGGCCACTATGTCAACAAGCCCTTTGAGAACAATCTCCTTACCCACAGCGCAGCAAGATACCAATGGTTTCGTGCCTTGTACGAGACACATCCAGAACTACGTCTCGGTGGTGCCAGTGGTCGCTGGGTAGCGGAAAGTTTGCGGGCATGCGCCCTGTGTCGCACTCAACAAGGCCCGCTATCAACGCCATTACTCATACTACAAGCAGAGCTCGAACAAATTGTCGATAACGCGGCTCAGCAGCTTGTCAGTCGACAACTTGATGCGAAATTATACACAGTCTCACAATCGAGACATGAAATTTTGTTTGAAAGTGACGAAACACGCAACAAAGCGATAAAGAAAATGATCGATTTCTTCGAAAAAGCGGAACGTTAATGCACAACAATTAGCCCTTTTTTCTTCATCACTTAGGCGTATGATGAACCTATCCCGACCCACGCTATTTACCGTGCAAGCCCAAACAGTCGGCCTTGAGATGTGCGGTATTAAGGAGTCCCATGTATAAAATCATCGCCTCTGATCTCGACGGCACCCTACTGACACCAGAACATGTTATTGCCCCTTATTCTCGCGGCGTACTGCAGCAGCTTCATCAACGTGGTGAACACTTTGTCTTCGCGACAGGCCGCCATCATGTCGATGTTGCTCGCATCCGAGAAACCGTTGGCATTCCTGCTTATATGATTACCTCAAATGGTGCGCGTGTGCATGACGCGGACGATAACTTGGTGTTCGCCGCAGATGTTGATCCTGAGGTTGTTCATCAACTGCTTGCTATCTGCAAAGATGATGAGAACATCATCATTCACTTCTACCATGATGAGCAGTGGATGGTCAGCCGCTTGAATGAGGAGCTGAAAAAGTTCCATAAGGACAGTGGCTTCTCATACAAAATCCTCGACCTTGATGCGCCACCAACCGACAAGATCGTCAAGATCTTCCTCACCTATGACGATCATGAGTACTTGGTCGAGTTTGAGAAAAAATTTAATGCCACCTTTGGTGACAATGCCAGCATCGCTTTTTCAACACCATGGTGCTTAGAAGTTATGGGGAAAGGTGTATCGAAAGGGGCTGCGCTACAAGCGGTCGCAGAATTGAAAGGTTACACCTTGGCTGATTGCATTGCCTTCGGTGATGGCATGAACGACAAAGAGATGCTGGAAATGGCGGGCAAAGGCCTCATTATGGGTACAGCACATGATCGCCTAAAAAACGCCCTCCCAGCGCTTGAAATCATCGGTGACAACAAAGAAGAATCGGTCGCACGCTACCTCGAAACGCACTTGTTTGACATCACCGACCGCTGATTCTTACAAAACGGTTACCCGTCCCCCCTGCCTGTCAGCGACATTATTGTGCTCCATTCTTGGTCGCTGACGGGCATTACACTCAAACGATTCCCTTTCTTCACCAACGGCATCGCAGCTAACTCTGGCATTGCTTTCATCTTTTGTAGCGACAAATAGGGCAAGTGGCACACATACTCAATATCTACCATCCACCAGCGTGGGCTCTCTTGTGAAGCTTTCGGATCAAAGTATTCACTGTCTGGGTCAAACTGGAAATGATCTGGATAAGCATCGGTGACCACTTTTGCAATACCCACCACGCCAACATCTTTGCATGAAGAGTGATAAATCAGCACTTCATCCCCCAGTTTTACCTGATCTCTTAGCATGTTACGCGCCTGATAGTTCCTCACCCCTTCCCAACAAGAACGATTTAGATCGCAAAGTGTATCGATGGAAAAGGTATCTGGCTCGGTTTTAAACAGCCAATAGGCCATAATATCACTCCAGTTTCAGTCTTCGTTCATCCACTATACCCCGATTTTTTGCGATGCTCACGGGGCAATAAAAAGGGGAAATCCATGAGCACAAGAAATACAATGCTGACTGCCTCATTCATTGCAGTCATGCTCTCGGCTTGTAGTCAAACACCAGCACCTATCGCTGAATCAGCCACGCCCATGCCGCCACAGCCCAAAGCCATCGGCAACCAATACACCAGCCAAGCCTTTATGTTGCGCGGTGAAGTTGTCATTGGTCATGAGAGCTATTACATTCAGCCCTGTGGATCCCCGGTACAATATTGGCTACGTCTTCCCGAGTCGATGCGTCAAAGCTTACAAAACAATGGCGGCTTACCTTACTCTCCTTTCTATGGTGAGCTCATTGGCCATTTGATTCCTTCACCCACAGAGGGTTTCGCATCCGGGCACCCTGCTCAATTTGTAGTGAAACAAGTTAACCAACTCAGCCTCGAAAGTCCGGGATGTCAAAGAGCTGCCCAGCCGACTCGCGCCTTTGGTACTGAACCTGCTTGGGTTATCGAAGCAAATAATGCGCAGCTCACCCTTGCCCAACTCGGCTACCCTGATATTGAACTGCCTCTCAACAGCATTGAGCAACACCCAAACCAACGCATCTATCACAGTGACAATCTCAAGCTCACACTCGATAAAGGCCTCTGTCGGGATGGCATGAGCGACAACCTTTATGGTTGGCGCGCGTTAGTGACAGAGCCCGGTAAAGGTAACGTGCTCAAAGGTTGTGCCACCCTTGATGGCTTAGATCCTACACTGCCTTGGGTGGGCACTTATCAAGGCCAAACGACTCAACTCACCACCACCTTGGAGTTAAACAACGACCATACAGCAACGACCACATACCAATACCCAACCGATGAGCCAGCGTTGGTTGAAAAAGGCTTTTGGCAGCAACATGACGAGGATAGTGTGCAAGTTATCATGACCTCTCACAATGGGCAGCGCTTACTCAGCGAACGGCTCTATCATCGTCAAGGCTATCAACTTTCCACCCAAGAAGAGTATGTCAATAACCAACACTATGCGATCGGACAAGGGCTAAAGCTGGATCTGATGATCGGTGACGTCTTCAGCGCAACCGCCACACCGCAACTCGCCGATCTACAAGCTGGCGAAATTGCTTCACGCCGTGATACCCACGCCCAAGTCGAAGCGGCGATTCGACGTTATGTGACTGCACATAAAGCGGATCCTAATGGTCTGAAATATCAATGGCTGAAATACGATTTAAACCGCGATGGCGAAGACGATTTATTAGTAATGTTGGACTGGTGTAGTGCTGGGGGCTGCACCTTGCTGGTATTTGAAGGTAAAGACGGGAGCTATGCATTTTCTAGCCGTGTTGCCAACGTTCATCCGCCAATCAGTGTCGGCTATGGTAGCAGCGAAGGCTGGCAAGACTTAATCCTCGCGGTAGGTGGCGGTGGTGCCAAACCGGCAAGTCGTGTCCTTCAGTATTCCGGCTTCGGTTACCCCTTTGACCCAGCCCAAGCACCAAAAACCGAGGGCGCGGGTAACGCTATCGCGACCTTGTTTGTCGATGGTGCCTACCCTCGCAACGGTCACAAGCTTTAACGGCTAAACGTCGGAAATCAACAAGCTCTGCGCTATCGTAGGGCTTGTTTTTCCGCCCCTTCACGCTACCCTAGTCCTTATTTCCCCGCGATCTGACGCCCTATGCCGTGCCCAAACTGCCACTTCCACCATCACTGTCTTTGCGATGCTATTCCACAGTTGCAAAGCCAACATCAGTTCGTGTTACTGCAGCATCCTCGCGAGCAAGATAAGGCGACCAATACTGGGCAGCTTATTGAGTGGGCGCTAGCAAGCACAACCTCGGTGACTTGGTCGCGTGTTGAAACACCCAATCGCTTGATCGCACAATGCCAGCGTGACGATATCTCCCCTTGGCTTTTGTTCCCCGGCGATGATAACCACCCCGCCGTAGATGAAGCTCAGTTGGCCCATCAAGATAAACAACATCTTTTCATTATCGTCGATGCTACCTGGCAGGAAGCGCGCAAGATGGTGCGCCGTAGCCCTTGGTTGGAGGCAATACCGAGACTCGCTATTAATCAAGCGTACCCTTCACGCTATCGCTTGCGACGCAATCAGGCGGCAGGTAATCTCTGCACCAGTGAAGTTGCGAGTCGGCTACTCGCAACGTGTGGTGAAGTGCATCAAGCCACGCAGTTAGATCAGTTGCTTGACGATTTTCAGACCCTCTATCAGGCTGAACAACATCACCTCACTCTACCGCGCTTTAAAACCTAGAAGATGGAATCGCAACACGCAGAAACAACAAAGCCGCCCGCAGGCGGCTTGGATCATCGCAACACTATTAGTTATAAGCGCGTGCGACGCGACCTTTGCTAATCACACGATATTCGCCTGTTGCGGCAGGAATGAATGCAGACTGCCCTTTTTCGAGAACCAGTTGCTCTTCACCTGCCTGTAGCGTTACCGACGCATCGATGGCAAACACGATCTCTGCACTCTCCGTACGAAGACGATGCTCGCCTTGATAAACACTGATTTTAAAGTCGTCTACTGGCACCGGGAAATGCTCAACACCCGCCTCTTTAATCGGTTGAGTCAACAGTGTGTGCAATGGCATTGAGGTAAAACGGGTGCAATCGACTAGCTCATCAACATCCATATACTTTGGCGTTAACCCAGCACGCAACACGTTATCTGAATTGGCCATAATTTCGAGGCCGGTGCCTTTGATATAAGCATGAGGTGTGCAAGCATCAAGGAACATGGCTTCACCCGGCTGCAAAGTCAGGACATTCAACATTAGAGGCGAGAACAGACCAATATCACCGGGATATTGCTGTTCTAAGTCAATCAATAAGCCAAACAGTGGCTCGTCACTGTGCGCCTTTGCAAACGCCATCAAACCCGCTACCGCAGCGTGTTTTTGCTCTCCCTCTAAAGAAAGCATGGCTTTAAAGAACACTTGCAACGCTTGACCATCAGCGCCCGCTTTAAGCGCTGCCACGAGTTCAGCAATTTCCGTGACATCAATACGCTCAAAGAGCGCAATCATCTCTTCCAGCTCTCGGAAGCCATTCATGGCTTGATAAGGTGTCAGCGCGTAAACCATCTCAGGTTTATGGTTCGGATCTTTGTAGTTTCGGTTGCTCGCTTTGAGGTCGATGCCTGCGGCATTTTCTTTTTCAAATCCCACCTCAGCTTGCTGCTTACTCGGGTGCACCTGAATAGAAAGCGCTTTTTCTGCCGCTAGCACTTTAAACAGGTAAGGCAGTTCACCAAAACGTTTTACCGTCGCATCACCCAGCATCGCTGCAGGTTGTGCGCTAATGAGCTCTGCAAGAGAAACACGCTTTCCGTCAATATTAAGGTGTGAGCAGCCATTGGGATGGGCCCCCATCCAAATTTCAGCCTGAGGTTGGTTATTAGGATTATCAATGCCAAACAAAGATTGTACGGAGGTATAACTCCCCCACGCATAATCCTGAATCACATTCTCCATTTTATAAAAAGCTTGGTGTAGGGTCATGGTTATGGTCAGCCTAATAGCAATTAAGAATTCTTAAATGATGCCTAAGGCTAACCAAATGACAGGTTAAAAACCAGCACTCTATTGCTGGTTTTTCAAACGCGTAACGGCATTAAGACAAGCATTAACAATTCATGCCAGCCACATAACCACTGCTCCATGCCCATTGGAAATTGTATCCCCCGAGCCATCCGGAGACATCCATCACTTCACCGACAAAATAGAGACCAGAGACTTGCTTTGCTTCCATGGTTTTCGACGACAACTCATCGGTGTCGACCCCTCCCAAGGTCACTTCCGCGGTGCGATAACCTTCCGTTCCATTCGGCGCGATCGGCCATTGGTGGAAATAGTCGCCCAACGCGGCCAGTTCTTTGGGATTAAACTGCTTCAACGGCTTATCTTTTATATCACCCCGCTCAATCAATGCTTCGACAAAACGTTTAGGCAACAGACGTGATAATGCCGTTTTCAGGCTCTGATTTGGGTGCTTATCACGCATCGCATCTAGCACCTCGGGTAAGGACTCGGAGGGGAGAAGGTCAATGGTGACTTTCTGGCCGGGCTGCCAGTAAGAGGACACTTGCAACACGACGGGGCCGGATAAGCCGCGATGAGTAAACAGGAGGTTCTCACTGAAACTCGTGCCATCTTCGGTTTCAGCACGAACCGGAATCGCAATGCCAGACAGAGGTTCAAAAGCGGCTTTATCTTCTTTGTGCAGTGTAAATGGCACCAGCCCCGCGCAGGTGGTAACACGCTTCAATCCAAACTGCTCAGCAATCTGATAACCAAAAGGAGTAGCGCCAAGCTTGGGCATCGATAAGCCCCCAGTGGCGACCACCAGCGATTGACATTCAACCCATTCCGTATTCAGCAATAGACGAAAACCCGTTGAGGTTTTCTCAATCTCAGCCACTTCGACTTGATACTGTTGCATGATATTGGGCATATCACACTCCTTCAGCAACATAGCCACAATATCTTTTGCAGAATCTAGGCAAAACAGTTGCCCATGATCACGCTCTTCATAGGTGATACCATGCTCGGCCACCATGCCGATAAACTCCCACTGGCTGTATTGAGACAGGGCTGACTTTACAAAGTGGGGGTTCTGGCAAACAAAGTTATTTGCCGTTACGTCATAGTTGGTGAAGTTACACTTTCCGCCACCAGAAATCAGGATCTTACGACCCGGCTTCTTACCATGATCTACGACTAACACAGAGCGACCGCGCTTACCCGCTTGCGCGGCACACATCAAACCCGCTGCTCCTGCGCCAATAATAACTACATCAACCTGCTTTGCCATTTACCTGCCCTGCTGAAACCGCACTAAAAAAGGGATGCCCCTCGGCATCCCTTTCACATTGTCGCCCAATTCTAACGCAACTCCCCCAATGACCCAAGCCATCAACGATAAAAACGCCTTATTGGCTCGTTGATGAACTATAAGCTCATGAAGATGGAAACAAAAAAGAAAATCACCCAAAAACTCGACAGGATAAAGAGCTTTCTCACCTTGTCGCACTTGGCAATGAAGAGCTCATCGTGGTGGTTATCGTATTGATGACTACGAATATAATGGAAGAGGCGAATCTGCTTTTGAACGTTGCCTTGCGAAGAGAAAAAACCGCGACCATCTACCTGCTGATACAGCAGCGGGTCGCAGTCTCGCATCACAACCAATAAGGTGCGTAAGGTGCTCACATAGCGAGCAACATTCACAACAGCCACGACAAAAATTGCCAGTATCAGTGCATCATTACTGATCATACCTACCCCCAAACACTGGTTTTAGCGTTGTCGGTAGCGCGCGGCTGTGTGTTAGGCCAGCTTAAGCTCCCGACGTATCCATGATAGATGTTGATTCAGCCTTTGCCATTGCAGCCAAATCTTTGTCGATGAAGAACAACGCCTTGCCATCTTCACCAACAAGTTCAATCTTATCCAGTACACCCTTAAACAACTTCTCTTCTTCGTGTTGCTCAGCCACATACCACTGGAGGAAGTTGAAGGTTGAGTAGTCTTGCGTTGTAAACGCAACGTGCGCTAGCGAATTGATCTTTTGAGTAATCAACTGCTCATGCTCATAGGTTTCGCGGAAAACATGACCCAATGACTCAAACTCATGTTGCGGCGCTTCAATCGCACCTAAAATAGGTAATGCGCCGGTTTCGCTAACATACGTAAATAGGCGCTGCATATGTTCCATCTCTTCTGCAGCATGCTTACGTAAAAACTCAGCAGCACCTTCAAAACCTTTGTCTTCGCACCATGCACTCATCTGCAGGTAAAGGTTTGAAGAGAAAAACTCAAGGTTAATCTGCTCATTGAGCTTCTCGACCATCGTCTCTGCTAGCATGTCACTACTCCTTACTTTTAGTGTAATCAAGCCTTTGCGGTATTGCATAATTTACCGCCAAATTTTATCCACCACTCTATCACATTCTGGTAACAGTAAGAAAACCCGATGTTTTTCCTGTTAACCCTTCAACATGTCAATCGTTTGCTCTGAATGAACAGATACGTCGGCCGAGATAAAGTCGATCACGACCTCATTCCCTCACTCTACACTTTGCGCCCCAGCGATTTTGAGACTAGTCAAACAGAATTCCCTAGAAAGCAATGCTAGGCTCACTACAAAGGAGGGCAACATTATGAGCTATAAACATATCCTTGTTGCGGTAGATCTTACCGCTGATAGTGCAATTCTCTTGCAAAAAGCGGCTAAGCTAGCGGCAGCACTCGATGCAAAACTCTCTTTAATTCACATCGATGTCAGCTATGCCGAACTGTACACGGGGCTGATTGATATTAATCTGGCCAATGCACAACAAAAGCTCGCCGATGAAGGGCATCAACGCCTACAAGCCCTACAAGACGGCATCGACTATCCCGTGCACAAGAGCTTGGTGGGTGCGGGCGATCTCAGTGATGAAATCTGCGAAGCCATCCACGAGCAGCATGTGGACCTCGTTGTGTGTGGCCATCATCAGGATTTCTGGAGCAAAATTTTATCTTCAGCGAAACAGCTCATCAATGTGACGCCTGTCGATTTGCTGATGGTGCCACTTGATAGCTAACCTCAATACGCCAAACCCCAAAAGGGCGCTAGGCGACATTATGGCGGCAGACATTGGTCGCCAAAGCCGAGATGCGTTTCTCAAACAGTTGGGAAACGCCTTTCACGACGACCCCTTTTTTCAAGCCGTCGCCAGTCAGCCTCTGCAGCGCGCCCAAAGTACCGCGTTAATCGGTAAGCTCATTCTTAATGACAGCCAACATAGACGCACCGTTTATGCCAATTCTGACTTCAGTTCCGCCATCCTATGGCAAGATCTCCGTCAGCCGCAGCGGCACAACGCGCTGTACAGTTTATGGCTCAACCTCAGCTGGATCTGGTCTGGCTGCTTGCCCCGACTCAAGCAGATGCAATCGGGTATCAAGCAAGTCGATGCCGCCGTGACTCAATTACATCAACAATCTCAGCTCTACCTTTCGCTGCTTTACGTCTCTCCGCTTCACCGTGGTCAAGGGGTTGCGCGTCAACTCATGTCGCCACTGTTGCTACAATGCGATGAACAACAGCTCATTTGTGGCGTAGATACCTATAACCCGACCAATGTCCCTATTTATCAACACTTCGGTTTCTCCCTTGTTGGCACGACAGCCGTCAACGGTGAACTGAACAACTATCAGCTCCTTCGCCATCCTCGCTAGCACGATAGACTCAAACCCTTACTAAACCTCGGGTAAACAAATGATGTCTAGTCGATTAGACTGGTCGCCTTATTCTCTTCAAGGATGCAGTCATGGTTTATCTCTCCGCCATCACCTTGCTGTGGGCATTTTCCTTCAGCCTTATTGGTGTTTACCTCGCCGGCCAAGTCGATGCGTGGTTTTCAGTATTCACTCGGGTCGCGCTCGCCTGCCTCGTCTTTATCCCCTTTACCCAATGGCGCGGGCTATCTCGTCGCCTTTGGTTACCTTTAATGGGGCTTGGTGCGGTACAACTCGGTGTGATGTATGGCTTCTATTACCAGTCTTTTCTTTATCTTAGCGTGTCGGAGGTGTTGCTATTTACCATCTTCACTCCGCTCTATATCACACTCATTTATGATGCCCTCAAAGGCCGTTTCTCTCCTTGGTATCTCTCCAGTGCCGCCATTGCAGTCGCAGGCACCGCCATCATTCAATATGCCAGTTTAAGTGAGCAGTTCTGGGTTGGCTTTTTCATTGTCCAAGGTGCGAACCTTTGTTTTGCGATTGGGCAAGTAGGTTATAAGTTCCTCATCGAGAAAGAACAACCAGAGATTCCCCAGCACAAACTCTTTGGCTGGTTTTATTTAGGTGCACTCAGCTTCGCTATTCCTGCTTTCTTACTGAAGGGCAACGTCGAAGCCTTACCCTCCACCGCGATTCAGTGGGGCATCTTGGTGTATCTCGGTATCTTTGCTTCTGGCATGGGTTACTTTGTTTGGAACAAGGGAGCAACCCAAGTCAATGCTGGGCTATTGGCAGTGATGAATAACGCGTTGGTTCCGTGTGGCTTAGTGGTCAACATCTTGATTTGGAACCGCGATGTTGACCTTACGAAACTCGCAATTGGCTCAGCCATTATCGCGTTTTCGGTATGGTGGAATGAAGTCTGGGTTAAGCGTCGCTTGGCAGCAACGACAACAATGGCGTCAGTGAAGTGATTTCCCAATCAGGTAACAAGCGGCACTTGGGCTGACGTCCTAAACGATGGTGGTGTAGATTAATCCACACTGCCATCGCACCGGCTTGACGTGCACCGCCGACATCGGTGATCAAATCATCGCCAACATGCAGCCAGTGTTTTAATGGAATGTGCGTACGCGCAGCCGCAATCTCAAACAAATCCTTCGCAGGCTTCGCTGCACCTTCTACCCCGCCTTGCAGGGAAAAGGAAAAATAGTCCCCTAAACCGATTTTATGGATATCCACATTACCGTTAGTAATGGCCGCGAGAGGGAAGTGTGCACTCAATGCTTTCAATACGTTATGTGTTTCATGTGGAACGTCAATCTCATGCCGAGCGGCCACAACTATCGCCATCGCTTGCGCCGCAACTCGCTTCGCGTTTGCCAGCGGCATACCCAGTTGCTGCATCAACACAACCAATGTCTCAAGCCGCCACTGGGAAACATTGTCACTCAGACCCGGCTGACTCGTCGCGACCTGCTGTTTAAGCTTGTACCAATGTGCGGCGGTCAATGTGCGGGTTGCGGCGACATTTGCATGCAGCCAATCGAGCATGGCTTGCTCTGTTTTGCGAATAACGGCGTAGTTATCATAGAGGGTATCATCCAGATCAAAACTGATCGCGCGAACGGTATCAAGACGGCGATAGAACCGCATAATCTTTCCTTATCTCAATAGTAACAAGCCAGTCGCTATTTATCAGTGCGACGAGCTCGTGGGTGTGCTTGGTCATACACCTTGGCGAGGTGTTGAAAGTCTAAATGGGTATAGACTTGTGTGGTAGACAGGTTAGCGTGCCCTAACAACTCTTGTACGGCGCGCAAGTTACCACTCGATTCCAACATATGGGTCGCGTAACTGTGGCGTAATTTGTGTGGATTGATATGACTGGTGACAGCTTGTTTCTGGCCCCATTCCGCCATGCGCTTTTGCACATTACGGTGAGAGATACGCTGACCCAGTTTGGATACAAACAAGGCGGTTTCGTCTTTCGATGCCATGCCGCTACGACGCTTCAGCCATTCGCCTAACCAAACTTTTGCCTGTCCACCAAAGGGCACCTGACGCTCCTTATTGCCTTTACCTATCACACGTAGCTCACCACGAGTGAGCTGAATATCTTTAACGTCAAGGTTAACGAGTTCAGCAAGACGCAAGCCTGCACCATACATCAACTCCATCATTGCGCGATCACGCACAGAGAGCGGGTCATTTTCGTCCACTTCAAGCAGTTGATTTATCTCATCAACATCAAGGTTCTTCGGCAATGGTTTTTCTTGTCGTGGCGCTGCCACCCCTTTAGCAACATTGGCTTTCACCCGCTGCTTACGCACCAGAAAATCGAGAAAACTTCGCAGTGCGGACAGGCGTAGCGCGATACTTCCCGGCTTTAATCCTTCGCGTTTGGCGGCAGCGACAAGCTGTCTCACCCAAGCGCTGTCCAAATCACGCCACTGCGTCAGCCCCAATGTCACCATATGCTGGGCGACACGGGTTAATTGCTGTTGGTAATTGGCTTCAGTATGAGGGCTGTAACCTTTCTCAACCCGAAGATACTGATAAAAAGCGATCAAGGGTCGAGAAAGTGAACGAGGGATATCAAGGTGAGTGGCATCACTCATGCAATATCATCCGCCAACCATTGGGGTAGTTGCGCCGTTAACAGTGCAGCAAGTTGAGAGAGAAACAAGGTATCCATCTCCGGTTGAAAATGCCCACCATCAGCACTCGCAAAAGCCAGAATACCTTGATACTGACCTTCACCGACAGGTAATACCGCAAATGAACCCAGCTGCGGTGGCTGATCGAATAGCAACTCAGCTTCAGCCCGTTGTAAGCGCCCTAAATATGCACTTTGCTGCGACAATTGCGAGACACGTGTCGCTTGGTACTCACTGCGTGATAGCTGGTGTCGTTGGCATGGGTCGGTAAACAGCCTCAATGTCACAGAGAGCGACAAGGATTCCGCGAGTGTTTGCAGTGTACGACGCGCTTGAGTGATGTTCTCCGCTTCGTATAAACGCATTTGCGCTTCGCCAAAGCAACGAAAGATCGTTTCATTTCGACGCGCTTGATTCATCAACCCAGTGATCTCTTCTTCTAGATCCGTAACGCGCTGACGTAACCGATCCATCTGAATGTCCACCAAAGAGACCGTACCCCGTGCCTGATGCGGCACACGCACAGTTTCAAGTAATTGCGGATAGTGATGGAAGAACTCAGGATCATATTGTAAATACGCAGCAACGGCAGCGCGTTCACGCTGCACTTGCTCTTCTTCACTTAACGGCACGCTGTCGGTCATAGCACAAACTGTCCATCAAACACGTGTTCTGCAGGTCCTGTCATATAGAGTGGTTTACCTTCTCCCGCCCAGCGGATTTTTAGCGTACCGCCAGGTAGATGTACTTTGACCTCATCATCAAGCAAACCTTGCAGTTTACCGACTGCCATCGCCGCACACGCACCAGTACCACAGGCTTGCGTTTCACCCGCACCACGTTCATAAACACGCAGCTTCACTTCATTGCGTGACACAATTTCCATAAAGCCCGCATTAACACGTTCAGGAAAACGTTCATGTGACTCTACCAAGGGGCCTAACGTGTCCACGTCAGCGGTTTCAACATTATCGACCACAGTGACACAATGCGGATTACCCATGCTAATCGCACCACAAAAAAGTGTGGTGTCATCAATACGTAAAAGATAGGTCTTTTCTTTCGACTTTGCTTTAAATGGGATTTTACTTGGCTCGGCCTCGGGCACACCCATGTTCACCGTCACCTGATTGTCATTTTCAATCTTGAGGACAATTTTGCCTTTCTTCGTCGTCACGCCGATGCTGAACTTGTTTGTCAGCCCTTTAAGGCGCACAAAGCGGGCGAAACAGCGTGCACCGTTGCCGCACTGCTCAACTTCACTGCCATCGGCATTGAAAATCCGGTAGTGAAAATCAGACTCAGGGTCATACGGTGGCTCAACAACTAACAGCTGATCAAAACCGATGCCGCGATGACGGTCCGCCAAACGACGCACCGCATCAGGAGAGAAAAACACATTTTGGGTGACACAGTCGACCACCGCAAAGTCATTACCCAAGCCATGCATTTTAGAAAATTGGACTTGCACGCTGTTAATTATCCTTCTGGTAAAAGCTGCTCAGACTGCCACAACTCAGACAGTGTTTCGCGACGGCGTACGACATGCGCTTTATCACCATCCACCATGATCTCAGCTGGGCGAACACGCGTGTTGTAGTTCGATGCCATCACAAAGCCATACGCACCAGCAGAGCGCACCGCAAGTACATCCCCCTGCTCCAACGTCAGTGCACGATCTTTACCAATAAAATCACTGGTTTCACACACAGGGCCCACGATGTCATAGACAGCTGACTCACCTTCACGAGGTTTAACAGGTACAATCTCCATCCAAGCAGAATAGAGCGCTGGACGCATCAAATCGTTCATGGCTGCATCAACGATAGCAAAGTTTTTATGCTCGGTTGGCTTTAAGAACTCGACTTTGGTTAGAAGAACGCCCGCATTTGCCGCGATCGCTCGGCCCGGCTCAAAAATAAGCTCTAGATCGGGACGGTCTGCCACCCGCTCAAGTAACGCAGCCGCATAGTCCGCAGGCATTGGCGGCTCTTCTTCGTTGTAACGTACGCCAAGACCACCACCCACATCGAGGTGACGAATATGAATACCATCCGCTTTCAATGTATCGATCAATGCCAGTAGACGATCTGTCGCATCAATAAACGGCGTGATTTCCGTCAACTGTGAGCCAATGTGACAATCCATACCCACGACATCAAGGTGTGGCATAGCCGCAGCTTTACGATACACTTCTGGCGCGTAATCAAACACGATACCGAACTTGTTATCACGTAAACCGGTAGAGATGTACGGGTGCGTTTTCGCATCGACATCTGGGTTAATGCGCAATGATACTGGCGCCACTTTCCCTAAGCGTTCAGCAACGGCATTCAATCTTTCTAATTCTGGCTCAGACTCGACATTGAAGCACTTAATCCCCAATGTTAGCGCTCGTTCCATCTCTGCTTCGGTTTTACCCACACCAGAGAAGACCACTTTCTTCACATCACCACCAGCGGCCAGCACGCGTTCAAGCTCACCCACAGAAACAATGTCAAAGCCAGATCCTAGCTTGGCCAACACATTCAGTACCCCGAGGTTAGAGTTCGCTTTTACTGCGTAACACACTAGATGAGGATGTGAGGCGACCGCATCGTCAAACGCGCGCCAATGGCGTTCTAACGTTGCGCGAGAATAAACGTAAAGTGGCGTACCATGTTCAGCCGCGAGATCGGCAAGCGCTACCTGCTCACCCCAAAGTTGGCCATCGGCCTGATAATTAAAAAAATCCAAAATGTTGCTTCCCTGTCCGTGCGGTGAAATTAGTTCTGTGGTTCTGTCTGCTCTTCAGGCGTTTCGTCGGGCATATAGAGTGGACCGCTCTGTCCACACCCTGCTAACGCCATTGCAGCCAATAAAATTAGTGTGAAAAATCGTATTTGCATCGGCTATTGCACCGTAATCGAGTGATAATCATTCCAATGCCTTCTATAATCGCACCCACACTAGGAAAAGCAATAGGGTAGACAGAATGAATACCACCGAATTTCACACCCTGGCCGATGAATTGTTCAACGCCATTGAGGAAGGAATCAATGAATCAGGCGCAGACATTGAATATGAAACAACAGGCAACGTGTTAACGTTGGAATTTGAAGACCGCAGCCAAATTGTGATTAACCGCCAAGAGCCGATGAAAGAGATCTGGTTAGCATCGAAAACAGGTGGCTACCATTTCCAATTTAACGGCTCAGAATGGATTTGCAGCCGCAGTGGTCGAGAGTTCACCACTATGGTCAAAGAAGAGTGTTCACTGCACGCAGGTGAAGCTGTCGAGTGGTAAACACGTATCTGGAGTGAGATAGCAAAACGGTCGGCAAATGCCGACCGTTTTTTATTCATCATTATTTAGGCTTAACGCCCTAATGCTTGCTGCAGAGACAAAGGCGGTTCGGAGGTTTCACCTTCCACTTTCCCGCTCTTGTAAGGCAATACTTGCGCGCACCCATTTTTATCACAGACGATGTCGTAGAACTGCGGCAAGTTAAAATTGATAAAGTTGGCGCTGTGCTTCACGCGACCTTGCGCAGAAGTGTAGAACTGACTTACCCCGTGGACCATATCATCTTTGTGGCCGCTGCACTGGCTGTACACTTCCATTCGATTCGCTTCATCTAGAATGTAGATGTTGTAACCGCCATCATTACAATCTTCAAAGAAAAACTGAATCAAACCTTCGCTGGCAAACGTATCGACAATCTCGGGTGGGCGTGGCTCACCTTTTTTCAGCATCATTTCACTGCTGGTGCGAATCTTGGTGCTCGAAATCGTGCTGTAGAAATCGACAGAGTTTTCGAGCTTCTGCACTGACACGCCCCGGCGTTCAAAGAACAACCCATGGGTTTGGTTAGCGATACGGATCGCTTTAAAGCGGCGGCGCTTATCCTGCTCAAGCGGGCGCAAGCGCATTTCAATACACTCAGCGACCAACTGGTAAACGATATTACGAATCAAGCCACGCATGTGCTTGGAGTAACAGAAGACATCCACCGATTCTGGCGGCACCGCGTCTTGGTGCATCTTACCCAGTACCGTTTTAAGCGCATCCAGCATGGCATTCTCACCACTGAAATGCAGGGTACGTACTTCATTCCACGAATTTCGATAGACAAAATCAACGCTACCAACGAGGCAAGTTTGCTGCTCACCAAAACTGAAAATATCCGTGTTCTTAAAGTCAAACTTCACCGCTTTACTGTTCAAGCGGGTCGTCGGGTCATTTTCCAAGTTGATAAACATCGCCAATTGGCGAATTTCACACGGACTTGCTAACGCTTGCATGCCCGGTTTCGCGCGGCGTAACGAGAAGGTGTTACGCATATCGCTCACCATTTGGTACAGCTTGTCGATATCCAAATTGGCATTGCGCACCACAGCGTGCAGGTGCGTGGTATCGGTCAGCAAACCATTAAAGAACGCCCAAGCGACTAGCTTAGACAGGTAGCTGTTACTCTCTAACGGTGAACGACCCACAATCTCCATTGGCTTGAGAGACTGTTTATACAGATACCATCCCTGCGGCATACTACGATTTGGCCCCACTTCAATGAAGCTCAAATCGGTCTCATGCATATCCGGTGACAACTGCTGGTTAAGCAGATCCACTTTACCTGGCAATACCTCAAAAGCGGCATACAGCTTACGCGCCAAAATACTGATATCTTCAGGGCTGATGGTAGCTGTGATGCTGTTTTTACGTGCAAAGCGGATCAAATTACGATAGCTGAGCATTAACGCATCGAGCAGTTCATTGTGGGCAGGCTTAACTTGCTCGACTTTCCAATGACGACGATTATCGAGCTCGTTCAGTGTGTCATATTCCCAGCCCCACTCAGCCGTCAACTGCTCTAAAATCGCCCGACGCCATGGCATCGAGCCATTGGACGTTTCACGCGTTAACTTTTCGTGGGTTTTGAGGTAAAAACAACGACGTACCAAATCGAGACGGCGACTATCACCAATCCGCTCTAGGTAGCGCGTTACCTTATCGAGCATAAGGTAGTAAGCATCGAGACCAAACGCAGATACTTGCTGCGAGGCATCATAATTCACCGCATAGAAGCGACGTTTGCTATCGACACTCAAAAGTTGGGTATGTGGATATTCACAAGAATAGGCTTCGAGCAAAATGGCTTTCAGTACTGATTTATAAGGCGAATCAATACTCTTATAAAGTTGCCATAGGCTAGAACCAAAGTACTCTTCAGCTGGAATGCGGCTCAAGCCACCAAAATCGATCCACTCTTCGCGCTTTAGTAGCCCCTGCCCTTGCAACTGATCAAGATACTCGTCATAGCACTCCTCCATTTCTGGCGGCACCATAAACCACAACAGACGCTGCCCAGCGAGGCGCAATGCAGAACGATAGAACTCATCAAGCAACAATAGATGCTGGCTAGAACCGCAGTTCTCACCGGTCATCTGCTCGGAGTAATTAAAGCGGAAACGTTGCTCATCGATCAGGAAGAAGTTGGCTTCCACCCCTTGCGTCATTGCCCACTCAGAAATACAGCGGCACTTGTGTTCCAATTGCTCACGCTGCATTAATGGCATGCTGTGATCAACGCAAACCCACAAGTCCAAGTCACTGGTTAAACTCTGCCCTAAAGAAGCCGTACTGCCCATGGCATACAGGCCATCAATCGCTGGTTTTTGAGGTGTGAGGATATCGCTGAGAGACAGAGAGGCGGCAAGCGCACAGTCTTGAATAAACTGCGTTTGAACATCCGAAAGGGAAAAGTCGACAATACCGACAGGGACATCAGCATTGACATAGCCCGGCACCGTAGGGTGATTGACTTGCAACAGCGCAGGCAACAGATCAAAGATCTGCTGTTGAATAGGATTCATTGCCGCTTTGGCACGCCCAAGGCGCAGCTCAGTATGAGCATCATAACGGCGAATTAACGATTCAATATAGGTATGCAACGTACTCTTCCAAGAGCGGCTAACACCAACCGGCTCACATAACGCCCAAAATTCACACAACCGTCATACAGTTGGCTAACTCGTAGACTATTCCGACGCAAAAACGTGATCAATATAACAGTTTACCCCTCTAGGGTAAAGAAATTACCACACTTTGATCGCAATTATTATGCAACGCGGGCATATGCTGGTGTCATCTTCCCTGCTGTTACACAAACGTAGTCCATTTCGGATATCAACTCTGCGTAATTATAGCGCCACCCAGATAATTATGAGAGGCAAATCACATTTTCTTTGGTGCAATTCAGGAAAACAGTAAATTGTCTTCTCAATCACCCTACAAGAATTGTGCCTCTGCGCAGTGGTGATACGATATTCCCACTCTTATTGAAATGGAAAGCCGCATGACCGACAAACCGCTTCGTATCGCAACTCGCCGAAGTGCACTGGCACTCTGGCAGGCTGAGTATGTTAAAGCAGAGCTGGAAAAAATTCACCCACAATTAGAAGTGGTACTCGTCCCTATGGTCACTAAGGGAGACATCATTCTCGATACACCATTGGCCAAAGTCGGTGGCAAAGGGCTCTTTGTCAAAGAGTTAGAAAATGCCATGCTCGAAGACCGCGCCGATATTGCGGTGCATTCAATGAAAGATGTCCCAGTAGAGTTCCCGGAAGGACTCGGCCTTGTCACCATTTGCGAACGCGAAGATCCACGTGACGCCTTTGTCTCTAATCACTACGATCGTCTTGCTGATCTACCGCAAGGCGCCGTTGTGGGGACATCGAGCTTACGCCGAGAATGCCAACTGCGCGCTGAACGACCTGACCTAATTATCAAAAGCTTACGTGGCAACGTGAACACGCGACTCAGCAAACTTGACGCAGGCGAGTTCGATGCCATTATCCTCGCGTGCGCCGGTTTGATGCGCCTTGGTATGCATGACCGTATCAAAGAGGCCATTGCGCCAGAGCAGAGCTTACCAGCTGTAGGCCAAGGCGCTGTCGGGATTGAATGCCGTTTAGATGATGAACGTACCCGCGCCCTACTTGCCCCTTTAGGTCATGTAGACACGCGCGACCGCGTCCTTTGCGAGCGCGCCATGAATAACCATTTACAAGGCGGGTGTCAGGTCCCTATTGGCAGCTACTCGGTATTGGATGGCGACGAAATATGGCTGCGTGCCCTTGTCGGTGAGCCCGATGGCAGCAAAATTATTCGTGGAGAAATGCGTGGTCCGCGCGAACACGCTGAAGCCATGGGCAAGGAACTCGCCCAACAGCTATTGGATGACGGAGCCAAAGCCATACTCGATAAACTGTACGCTGACGCACCATGACACTTGCGATAGTCCGTCCTGCTCCAGAGTGCCACCAATTGGTGGCACAGTTGCAAGCGGTCGACATTGACGCTACCGCCTTACCGATCATGACATTTTCTCTCGGCGAAGACGCGAAACAACTACCAAATCAGCTACAATCACTGCGCGCAGGGGACATTGTGATTGCCGTCAGCAAGGCTGCAATCACATTCAGCTCACAAATAATGACCCAGCACAATGCAAATTGGCGCAAAGATGTGCACTATGTCGCGGTGGGCGAAGGGACAGCCGCACACTTCGCAGCAGAGACTGGACAAGATGTTCATTTTCCTCAGCAAGCAGACAGCGAAGGTGTGCTATCTTTACCGCTTCTTCAACACACAACTGGTCAAAACGTCATCATTCTTCGCGGTCAAAACGGTCGAGAATTAATGAAAGACGCACTAGCAGCGCATGGCGCCAATGTGGCATATTGCGAAGTATACCAGCGACAATGGCTACCTATTGATGCAGACACGTTTTATCAACAGTGGCATCAACGACTTTCCGGCCTCGTCGTGACCAGTCAGCAGCAACTGGCCCATTTGTGGCAAAGCTGCGCATCACAGCATCAAACATGGCTGCAATCGCTGCCACTATGGGTACCCAGTAATCGGGTGGCCCAATATGCCCAAACTCTGGGCTTTCATACTATTACCAGTGTGAACAGCGCCACCAACTCGGCCCTGTTCGCGACCCTAAGCCTGACTAGCAGAACGGGAAAAACGGATGACCAACAAAAACACCAATAACGATCTCAACCAAGACAATGGCAATACAGAGATTGGCAAAGACAAACAAGCGCTAAGCAATGGTACGGCATCAGCCACCGCCCCAGCAGGCAAGCCAGCCGCTGACAACAAGCCAAACGGTGACAAAAAATCGTCTCGCTCTTCACATTCCCGCCGTCGCAACAATCAGCGTAATCAACAAGAAAAACGTGCGGCAAAACCTTCAACAGCGCCAAACCTTGAAAAAGAGCCACTGCCAGAGCCACAACCACAAGCGACACCAGCCAGTACTGAACAAGCACCATCTAAAGTCAGCAAAACGGGCGTCGCTGCGATCATCATCGCGATTTTGCTCAGCGGTGGCGTCTTCTATCAAGGTCATGTTGAAAACGAAGCCCTTCGCGCCGAGCTCGCAACCATGAAAGAGACACTCGGCACGCAAGCCATGGATATCCGCGACACACGCCAGAGCCTAGACGCTGGCCAGCGCGAACTCAATGCGCAAGTCCTCGAGATAAACTCAATCAGTGAAACCACTCGAGCACAGCAAGAGAAGTCAGTCGAGTCACTACAGCGCGCCTTGGCCGAAATGGAAGGTCATCGCCCAAGCGACTGGCTACTTGCAGAATCAGATTACCTGATGAAGATGGCAGGACGTAAACTCCACCTTGAGCGCGATGTGCTCAGCGCCATCTTACTCTTAGAAGCGGCGGATGGTCGTATTGCCGAACTTAACGACCCTAACCTGACCCCAGTGCGTCGCGCGCTGGCCGAAGACATTTCAGCACTAAAAGCCGTGACCATAATCGATCGCGATGGCATTGTTTTGCGCCTCACGACACTGCAAAACCAAATTGAAAGTCTACCGCTTGCTAACGCCATCATGCCGGAAGAAGAGCAACGCGATCCGACGCATGTTTCTGGCAATGTGGCCGATTGGAAAGACAACCTCAAGGCCTCCATGCTCGGCTTTAGCGAGAACTTCATTACCTACCGAAAGCGCGATGGTGATGTCATTCCACTCCTGACACCGAATCAACATTTCTACGTCAAAGAGAACATCAAATCGAAGTTAGAAACCGCGATTAAGGCTGTTTATCGCGAAGAAGGTAAGCTTTACCAAACATCACTGGATGTCGCTCTACAATGGTCAAACGAGTTCTTTAGTGGCGATTCGGGCAAGGTAGTCGCTTACTTAGAAGAACTCGAAGCCCTATCCGGCAAACAAGTTGAAGTCAGCTATCCTACCGCACTGAAAGCGCAACCTTTGGTCGCAGAAGTGCTAGAGCGCCGTTTACGCACTAAAGTAACGTCTCAATACGATAACGAAGGAGCATAAGCCATGATTAGACTGATCCTTCTCGTCGCCGCGCTGATTGCCGGCATCGTGCTTGGACCGCATCTAGCCAACAACCAAGGCTACGTGCTGATCTCTTTTTCCCAGCACACGTTAGAAATGAGCCTTACCACCTTGATCGTCCTGACGATTGTGGCATTTATGGGCATCTTGTTGCTTGAGAACATCATCAAATTCATCTTATCTCGCTTTAGCGTCACGATGGGTTGGTTTGCTGGCCGTAAAGCGCGTAAGGCGCGTCAATTAACCGCGCTAAGCCAAACCAAACTGCTAGAAGGTGACTGGTCTCAAGCTGAGAAATTGGCGTTGAAAGGGGCCACACATAACGCTGAATCACCGCAGCTTAACTACTTAATGGCAGCGGAAGCAGCGCAGGGCCTAGGCGATATTGCCAAGCGTGATAAGCACCTAGCACTGGCAGAGAAGCAAACCAAATCCGACCTTGCCGTGCGCCTCACCCGCGCGCGCTTGCAGTTCGACAACAAGCAGTTTGAAGAAGCGTTGGCGACCCTGCAGCAGTTGCAAAGTCAATACGGCAATAACCCTGTCGTCCTGAGTTTACTCCGCGACT
This sequence comes from Thaumasiovibrio subtropicus, assembly GCF_019703835.1. Classification (NCBI taxonomy): domain Bacteria; kingdom Pseudomonadati; phylum Pseudomonadota; class Gammaproteobacteria; order Vibrionales; family Vibrionaceae; genus Thaumasiovibrio; species Thaumasiovibrio subtropicus. The sequence goes on from NZ_AP023054.1 coordinate 3,495,513, forward strand.
GTTATTTGCAATTGAACGATTGGCAGCCATTAATCAAATTACTCCCAACACTGAAAAAGCAAAACCTTATCAGTGAAAAAGAGTATAGCGAGCTCAATATCAAAGCCGAAATTGGTGTCATGGCGCAGATCACTCAAGTACGCGGTTGTGAAGGGCTCCTCAGCCATTGGCATAGCCTCAACAAGCGTGCGCGCCAAAATCCTGCGCTATTGGCTGCTTTTGTAGAACAGATGATCAGCCGCCAAGCAGACAACCAAGCGTATAGCATCATCAAAGAGAGCTTGAAAAAAGAAGTGGCACCAGAAGTCGTTGCACTTATCCCGCAGCTGAACTTGTCTGATTACCACCCAGTGGTAACTAAACTCACAAGTTTATTGAAGTACAACGAGAACAACGCGGTACTTCACAGTACGTTGGGTCAGCTTTACTTGCGCGAAGAAAAGTTTGCCGAAGCGCAAGCGGAGTTTGAGAAAGCCGTTGCACTCTCGCCAAATGTGTCTGATTACGCTTATCTCGCTAACATGCTAGAGCGCCAGCAGAAATCAGAACAGGCCGCAGAAGCCACCAAGCTCGGCCTCAACCTCGCGTTACCAGAGCAAAAGAGCGCTTAAGGCTTGCCTTCAAGCCATAAAAAAACCCGCCTCGGCGGGTTTTTTGTTTGCTGCGTTTTTCGCTAGGCCTCTTTTTTCAGTTTACTGCCGCTACACAGCACTTTCTTTTCATTGGCGACACGAGCACACTTCAAACAGACAAAGGTGGGTTTTTTAACCAACTTGCGTAAGCCTTTTAGATCCGTGGCAATATCGTTGCGTCGCCACTTACACAATGTTTTCGCCATGCTTACGCTCCCGCCGCTTTCACATACACGTCAAAACGGTTTTTCTTAGTCTCTATTGCCATCGTTGGTTTCACCCCATCCAGCACTTCAGCATAGTCTGGTCGCTTCACCACCACGCGTTCAGTCGCCAACGCCAACGCTGGTGTCAGCAAATCATCGGCATCCATATCGCTGCCAACTAAGGACTGAAAGACACGCATCTCTTTTTTGACCAGCGCTGATTTCTTTTTATGCGGATACATAGGGTCGAGGTAGATCACTTGAGGCGGTGTTTCATCCCCCACAGTGATCCCTTCGGCTAACGCGGTTTGACTCGCAGCATGTAGCAGACGCATGCGTTGTTGCATCCATGCACCGATCTCATCATCGGCATAGGCGCGCTGTAAGCCATCATCTAGCAGCGCAGCAACAACAGGATGGCGTTCAATCATCGTCACATCACAACCCAGAGACGCAAGCACGAAGGCATCTCGCCCTAGTCCAGCTGTCGCATCCAACACTTTCGGTGTCTTTCCTTGCTTAAGCCCAACCGCTTTCGCTATCGCTTGACCACGCCCACCACCAAACTTGCGACGATGCGCGACGGCACCACCAACAAAATCGACATAGATCGCGCCGAGTTTGGGCTCATCACACTTACGCAGTTCTAGTTGGTGTTGCGTTAACACTAAGGCAAAAGGGGCGGCATCATGGTGTACTAGCCCCCAGCGTTCAGCCAGAGCAGCCAACTCAGGTGCACGCTGAACGTCTTCACTTACTAAATTAATCTGCACCTTGCAGCTCTCTTGCGGTCAATCAATTGGCGGATTGTACCACCTCTGCTTCGGTGTGGGGTACGGTTGGTGATAAGTGCTGGCTCAAAGACGCAACCAGCTCAGGGAGTGGACAAGGCTTACCAATTAAATAACCTTGGGCGTAATCGACATTCAAATCACGGAGTTGCGCTAAAATCTCTTCACCCTCAACAAACTCCGCCACCGTCTTTTTACCCATTGTTTTCGCTAACTCATTGATCGCTCTCACCATGGCCAAATCCATCTCATCTTTCGCGATGTCTCGGACAAACATGCCATCAATCTTAATGATATCGACGGGAATACGCTTCAAATAACCGAAAGACGACAGGCCTGAGCCAAAATCATCCAACGCAATCTGACAGCCTATTTTCTTCAAACGCGTAAACAGGGAGATCGCTTCACTCATATTACTGATCGCGGCCGTTTCAGTAATTTCTAAGCACAGTTTCTCAGGCGGGACTTGAGAAGAACGGATAGTTTGCTCAAGGAAAGAGACAAAATCCGCGTTGCCCATCGACTGACCAGATAAGTTGATAGAACACAACTCCAAGGCAGCAAGTGCATTCGGTGCACTCGCAAGCCATGCTAAGGTGTGCTCGACCACGTAGCGGTCGATCAGATGTGCCAAGTTATAGCGCTCAGCAGCAGGTAAGAACACCCCCGGAGGGGCCATCTCGCCATTCTTATCACGCATTCTGACCAGAATTTCGTAGTGATGCCGGGTAGACCCCGAAGCAACAGGCAAGATCTGTTGGGCATAAAGCTCAAAGCGCTGTTCACTGATCGCTTCATGAATACGGTTTACATACACCATCTCCAACTCACGACGCTTCAGCTCTTCGTCGTCAGGGTGATAAATATGCAGACGATTTCGACCTTCGTCTTTTGCCGCATAACAAGCGGTATCCGCTTGCGCATGAACCTGTTGCGGTGAGCCTGACGTCTTATCAATCAAACGGATACCCAACGAGGCACTGAACGCAAAGCGGTTGTTTCGCCAGAAGAACTCATTGGTTTCTAGTGTACTAAGAATCAGCTCGCCTAAGGCTTGGGCTCGATCATAATCACAATCTGGCACCAACATAGCAAACTCATCTCCCCCTAGACGGGCGATGGTAGATGCCGCTGGTGCAATGCCGCTGAGTAACAACGCGACTTGCTTCAAGGCTTCGTCACCCGCCTCATGGCCTGCCGTGTCATTAATCACTTTAAACTGGTCGAGGTCGATATAGAACATCGCAAAATGCGCTTCTGTCTCGGTGGCGAGGTTGATGACGCGTTCCAGCTCAGACTCAAAATAGTTACGGTTAAACAGGTGGGTCAAATAGTCGTGGCTGGCTTGATACTCGAGCTTACTACGTAGCTCTTGGTTATCAGTAATATCCTCTCCCACCAGCAAAAGTTGCAAGTTCGAGGGCATAAAGCGAATAGTTTCACGGATCCATACCGCTTTGCCTTCCGCATTGCGGTATTTGAGCTCTCGGCGCCATACGGGTGTCGTACACTCATCATTTTGCGCCATGATTTGCTGTGGTGGCGGCTCATCACCGTCATAGAACTCCGTCACTTTGTGACCGAGCAATTCACGCTTACTGTAACCCAGCAGATCGGCCGCAAATTGGTTAACGGACTGAATTCGAGACTGTTGATCCACCGCCAGTAGCATCACAGGTTGGTGTTCGTAAAGCAGACGGTAGCCCACCTCACTTTCACGGAGTTTTTCTTCTGTTTGCCGACGCGCCGTCATATCGCGCGCTTCAAACAGGATCTGCCCACCCTCTTCATGATCATCACGATCAATCGCTTTAAAGCCGATCTCTAAGATCCGATTGCCCTGCTCGCGGCTCTTCATGGCAATTTCAAAGCTACTGATCTGTCCCATCTTGGCACGTACAAAGGCTTGACGCAGGGTTTCACCGCCCTCATCTTGCCAACAAGACCAGCGCCAAAATGGACGGTCATACTTAATTTGCCCGTGGCCGAGCATGTTTTGTAGGGCGAGGTTCCCTGAAACGAGATGACCTGATTGGTCAACAATACCAATATGCTGAAAGCTCTGATCAAAAACCCCTTCAAACAGGGCTTGGCTACGGCTGAGTTCAGCATCACTGCGGCGCATTTGACGAATCGTGGCGATGAGCATCGCGATAACGGCAAATAGCACCGACACCAACACGGTGCCGAGCAAAATCTCTTCTCGCAATACGGCCCAATGAGGGATCAGGCTACCTAACCCTTCATGCGCAAAAGAAGGCAGAGAAATCAGCGCTAAAACGCCGACAAGCAATCGAAAAAATGGCAAACTCGTTCCTTATTTAACTCGACACAGGCGAAGTATATGACTGCCAAACTCGACGACCTGGATCGAGAGATCCTTAGCACTTTGATGGATGATGCTCGCCACACCTACGCAGATATGGCGAAGCGCTTTCAAGTTAGCCCTGCAACTGTCCATGTCAGGGTCGAAAAAATGCGTGCTGCCAACATTATTACTGGCACCGAAGTCAATGTTAACCCCAAAGCGCTGGGGTACGATGTTTGTTGCTTTATAGGTATAAACCTCAAAGCCGCACGCGACTATCACTCTGCACTCGAGAAATTGGCTGCCCTCGATGAAGTGGTCGAAGCCTACTACACCACTGGCGCTTACAACATTTTCGTTAAGCTGATGTGCCGCTCTATTGAAGAGTTACAATACGTTCTGATTGATAAATTACAAGCCATCGACGAAGTCCAATCTACAGAAACGTTAATTTCGCTGCAAAATCCTATCAATCGCAATGTGAAACCGTAAGCGTACTTTTGTCACTTTGGCGTATCAGATATTAAAAAAGCCGGCCCCAACAATTGGGAAGCCGGCTTTGTCATTTCATTGTCTTCAGGTTTAGCCTTGAATACCACTGTGACGCAACAAGGCATCAATTTGTGGCTCACGGCCACGGAAACGCTTAAACAATGTCATCGGCTCTTCACTGCCACCACGTGTCAGAATGTTGTCAAGGAATGACTTGCCCGTTTCTGTATTGAAGATACCCTCTTCTTCAAAGCGAGAATACGCATCCGCAGACAACACTTCCGCCCACAAGTAGCTGTAGTAGCCAGCACTGTAACCGCCTGCGAAGATATGACTAAAGCTATGCGGGAAACGGTTCCATTCCGGGCTTGGTACCACAGAAACCTGCGACTTAATCCGCTTCAGCGTTTCCAGCACTTGCGGGCCGACTTCTGGGTCGTATTCCGTATACAGGGTGAAATCGAACAAACCAAACTCAAGCTGACGCAGAATACCCATTGCCGACTGGAAGTTTTTCGCCGCTAACATTTTCTCTAGCATAGCTTTCGGTAACGGTTCACCGGTTTCATAGTGACCGGAGATAAAGGCCAACGCCTCTTCTTCCCAACACCAGTTTTCGAGGAACTGACTTGGTAGCTCAACCGCATCCCATGGCACACCATTAATACCCGCAACCGCACCGGTATTAATTTGGGTCAACATGTGATGGATACCATGGCCAAACTCGTGGAACAGGGTGACCACTTCATCATGGGTAAACAGGGCTGGTCTAGGGCCAACTGGGCGGTTAAAGTTACAGGTCAAGTACGCCACTGGGTGTTGCTGTTCGCCATCAAGCGTCATACGGCGACCAATACAATCATCCATCCATGCGCCACCACGTTTGTTTTCACGTGCGTAGAGATCAAGGTAGAAACTGCCGCGCAGGTTATTGTCGGCATCAAAGATATCGTAGAATGAGACATCCTCATGCCATACATCCACCCCTTCACGCGGACGCACCGACATACCGAACAAACGGTTCAGCACTTCAAACAATCCTTTGATCGCCGTAGCTTCTGGGAAGTATGGGCGCAGCTCTTCATCAGAAATACTGTATTTGTGCTGCTTAAGCTTCTCAGCGTAGTAACCAAAGTCCCACGGCTGAAGATCCTCAGCGCCGAACTCCTCTTTCGCATACGCACGTAGCTCTGCTACCTCGCGCTCGCCCTGCGGTTTTGCTTTCGTTGCAAGTTCATTTAAGAAACCCAGTACTTGGTCGGTCGACTCCGCCATCTTGGTGGCTAGTGACTTCTCGCTGTAGGTCGCAAAGCCCAGTAAACGTGCTAGCTCATTGCTAAGTTTCAGTTTCTCTGCAATGATTTCGCTGTTATCCCATTTACCTGCATTTGGACCACGATCAGAAGCGCGAGTCGTAAAGGCTTCGTAAATCTCTTGGCGCAGTGCACGGTTATCACAGTAAGTCATCACCGGCAGGTAAGAAGGGATATCCAATGTGAATAAGTAACCCTCTTCCTCTTTGGCTTCTGCCTGTGCTTTCGCGGCTAGCACTGCTGATTCGGGTAAGCCAGCAAGCTCAGCCTCATCTTTGATCAGCTTGCTCCAACCCATGGTTGCATCGAGGACGTTGTTACTAAACTGCGAAGAGAGCTCGGACAAACGCTTGCTGATTTCACCGTAGCGGTGCTGCTCATCGGCCGGTAAACCGATGCCAGACAACTCAAAATCACGCAATGCATGGTTAATCGACGTTTGCTGCGCCGTGGTCAGCGTCGCAAACGCATCACTCGCTTTCAGCGTTTTATACGCTTCATACAAGCCTTTATGTTGGCCAAGCCAAGTCCCGTAATCTGACAACAGAGGCAGACAGGCTTCATAGGCTTCACGCAACTCAGGGCTATTTTGCACGCCGTTTAAATGGCCAACAGGAGACCAAATACGGTTTAACTTGTCATCCACTTCTTCAAGCGGTGCACACAACGTCTCCCAGCTTGGTGGAGATTGCAGAACGTCTTCAACTTTGGCACGACACTGTGCAATCGCTTCTTCAACAGCCGGTTGGATATGCTCCGGCTTAATAGCAGAAAAGGGTGGTAGGCCCGTCATTTCGAGTAGCGGATTAGACATGAAAGCTTCCTTAACTGATGTCAGTTTGGGCAAGGCAACAGCTCAGTGTTGCCGCTGATAGTTACAAGCTAGATATGGGTTCTGGGGGTAATAAATTCAATGGCTTCCCATTTCGTCTCAATCAATAAGCCTTCCAAGGCTGCATCTTGATCCCCTATCAGTCATAATAGCGCGAATTTTAGTCCCGAGAATCACCCTATGCTCAGTTATCGTCACAGTTTTCATGCTGGCAACCATGCCGATGTCATCAAACACATTGTCGAAACTCTGATCCTGCAAGCCCTTAAGCAGAAAGAGAAACCCTTCGTTTATCACGACACCCACTCAGGTGTCGGTCGCTACGACTTGCAAGATGAGCGCGCCGAAAAAACGGGCGAATATAAAGAAGGGATCGCGCGAATCTGGGCACAATCTGCCCTTCCAGAGGGGGTACAAGATTACTTCGACGCAGTGAAAGCGGTGAATAACAGTGACTCTCTGCGCTATTACCCGGGCTCGCCCCGTATTGCGCGTGCGCAAATTCGTCCGCAAGATCGCATGGTATTGACTGAACTTCATCCGTCTGATTTCCCACTGCTACTGCAAGAGTTTCGCAGTGATCGTCAGGTGAAAATCTATAAAGAGGACGGCTTTGCCCGCTTAAAAGCCAGCTTACCGCCGAAAGAGCGCCGTGGTCTGGTCTTGATTGATCCCCCTTACGAGTTGAAGCATGAATACCAAGACGTGGTAAAGGCGATCAAAGAAGCGCATAAGCGTTGGGCGACGGGAACCTATGCGATTTGGTATCCGGTGGTCTACCGCGACAACATTGACATGATGTTGAACGGCTTAGAAAAGCAGGGGATTCGCAAGATTCTGCAGATTGAACTGGGTGTTGCCCCCGACAGTGAAGAACGCGGTATGACCGCATCAGGCATGATCGTCATCAACCCACCGTGGAAGCTGGAATCGCAGATGGCCGACATTTTGCCTTGGCTGCAATCGCACATTGCACCAACACATGGCCATACAACGCTGCGTTGGGTCGTTCCCGAGTAAAGACAACCCGTCTCTCCTGCGACGTTTTGGTCTCTCGGCATAAAAAGTAACAAAACGCACTGACAACTCAGTGCGTTTTTTCTTTCTCTCCCTGCCATCGACCGATACACTTAGTTGCGTCAGTATGGAATTTAAAAAGAATTTGAGGAGAAAGTAATGGCGACCCATTTTGACTACCTATGTATTGGTGGCGGCAGTGGTGGTATTGCATCAGCAAACCGAGCAGCAATGTATGGCGCGAAAGTTGGCCTTATCGAAGCGAAAGCACTCGGTGGCACCTGTGTAAATGTGGGTTGTGTGCCGAAGAAAGTGATGTGGCACGGTGCGCAAATCGCTGAAGCGATGCACCTCTATGCGAAAGACTACGGTTTTGATGTCAGCGTCAATAACTTCGACTGGGCCAAGCTGGTCGAAAGCCGCGAAGCTTACATTGGTCGTATCCACAAAGCGTACGACAATGTACTGGGTAACAACAAAGTGGAAGTGATCAACGGCTTTGCCAAGTTTGTTGATGCCAATACTGTTGAAGTGAATGGTGAGCACTATACCGCTGACCATATTCTCATCGCCGTGGGTGGCGAGCCAACCATTCCGAATATTCCAGGTGCAGAACACGGTATCGATTCGAATGGTTTCTTCGAGCTAAACGCACAACCAAAGCGCACCGCAGTGATCGGAGCGGGCTACATCGCGGTTGAAATCGCCGGGGTATTGAGCGCGCTAGGTACAGATACCCACCTGTTCGTCCGTAAAGAATCTCCACTACGCAGCTTCGACCCCTTGATCGTCGAGACCTTGGTTGAAGTGATGAATGCCGAGGGCCCAACGCTACATACCCACAGCGTCCCTAAAGAAGTCGTGAAAGAAGACGATGGCACCTTCACCTTGCACTTCGAAAACGGTGAAACGCACAATACCGACTTACTCATCTGGGCCATTGGTCGCCACCCTGTGACCGATCGCATCAACTTAGACGCCACTGGTGTAGAGACCAATGAGCGCGGCTACATCAAGGTAGACGAATACCAGCAAACCAATGTCAAAGGCATCTACTGTGTTGGTGACATCATGGAAGGTGGTATTGAACTCACCCCTGTTGCGGTAAAAGCGGGGCGTCAATTGTCTGAGCGTCTCTTCAACAACAAACCTGACGCCAAGATGGATTACAACTTAGTCCCAACGGTTGTCTTCAGCCACCCACCGATTGGCACCATTGGTCTGACTGAGCCAGAAGCGATTGCTCAGTACGGCGAAGAAAACGTGAAAGTGTACAAATCCGGCTTCACGGCCATGTACACCGCCGTCACTAGCCATCGTCAGCCATGTAAGATGAAACTTGTCTGCGCGGGCCCTGAAGAGACCGTCGTTGGTCTACACGGCATTGGCTTCACGGTCGATGAAATGATCCAAGGCTTCGGTGTTGCCATGAAGATGGGCGCAACTAAAGCTGACTTTGACAGCGTTGTCGCGATTCACCCAACAGGCTCGGAAGAATTTGTTACCATGCGTTAATCGCATCGACAAGCAGCAGATGAAAACAAAGGGCCATCAGAAGATGGCCCTTTTTAGTCCCTGCGATCATTGCCCTTTGGCGAGCTTGGCAAACTTGCTGTAGGTGCTCACTTTGCCATTGATGTACTCGATGCCACAGTGCAGGTTGTTTTCTTTACGACCCACAATTTGGTACTCAACGATAAACTCCCCGTTAATCACCTTGATAAACAAAAAGCCATCCATGACTTTCCAAACGCCTTGCAAGGTGTTGTCGGTAAACAGGTCGCGCTCGATTAAGGTGCCATTCGGTTTTAGCTCCAGTTGTGAAGAAAAACCGTCTACATTCACCTTTAACCAAGGTTGCTGGTGCATTTCATAACTCAGGATTTTACGGCGTGTCTTGGACCACTTTTTGAGTGCCGCCTCTTGCGAAGGTGTCAAAATCGGCAAATCTTCCATCTCCAACAGGGTGTGATAGGTCTCGTACCAAAAAAGCTGAAGATGGAGTAATTTCATAACGATACAGGCGCCATATGAAGAAAAAACCATTCTTGGTTAGTCGATATAGCAAGTCAAACCCTTTATCTACGCAATGAGAGCAAGAAGAAAAAACGCTGCCGACAAAGAAAACACGGTTTACGCGCTCGTCACCATACCGGAAAGAGTGGCGGCATTCCCGCCGCCTCTGAAGCGACATTAAGCCGCAGTTGCGCGGTGCGAATATCATCCTCCCATGCCTCATCTTGCGCCCACATCTCTATCACTAACGGCACCACACACTCGGTTGCTTTTAAGGTTTTAAAAATGGCATCGAAGTCGACGTCTCCTTCCCCAATGACCAAATCCCGAAACTGACCTTCATACCCCTCTTTAACACGATAAGTATCCTTTAAATGGATTTGGGTAATGTGGGGCTTGCTGAGTGCTAACTCGGTGCAGACATCGTAGTTCCACCCCGAAATATTGCCGATATCGGGATAGGCGGTGAAATAGGGCGAGTTCACTTCTCGATTAAGCACTTCAAACTTACTCAGTGAGTTCAGGTAGTCGGTATCCATGATTTCGACCGCCAACATCACCCCGGCTTTTTCAGCCAGTTTCGCCGCTTGCTTCATCCCTTCAATAAAGCGCTGGTGGGTCGCTTCATTGGCAGGCTCATAATAGACATCGTAGCCTGCTAGCTGAATGGTGCGCACGCCGAGTTTATACGCCAAGGTAATGGCTTTCTCCATGTGCATTACCGCTTGCTGGCGAATCTGCGCATCCGCGGATCCAAAGGGGTATTTGCGGTGGGCACTCAAACACATCGATTGCAGCGGTATGCCATATAACTCGCACTGGTGACGCAAGGCATAAATGGTTTCATCATCCCAATCGAGTCGCTGGCGGCGCTCCTCTGATTCATCAATGGAGATCTCCAGAAAGTCAAAACCTAAGGCACGCGTTTTGGCGAGCTTCTCTTCCCAAGAGAGTGTGTTTGGCAGCGCTTTTTCATACAGCCCGACGCGATGACGTTCAACATGTTGATACATACGCCACCACCTAGTTCCAATAACGATCAATTTGAGCACGTAACGCTTCCGCGGTGGCTCTGCCCTGCTCACCCGCTAATGCCCTACCTGCAATAAATGCTTTTGCTTCAATCCCTTCGAACAAGTACAGGTCCTCTGGCACGATCCCTCCGGTAATCGACAACGCCAAACCCAGATCTGAAAGCGCGCGCATGTTCGCGATGTCATGCTCTGTCCAACCGACCCCTGCCAACTCCGCATCGCGAGAGCGGTGATAAATCGCTTGGCGAATGCCTAAGTCGACCCACGCTTTTGCATCGTCCATGGTCCAGTTGCCATAGATTTCAATTTGAATCTCGCCGTTATGCTCATCGGCTACCTGCTTACAAGCGGCAATCGTTGCGATATGCGCTGCCGCTGACACGGTGATCCAATCCGCCCCTGCTTCGAAGGCCATCTTAGAGAGAATCGCCCCGCCATCGGTGGTTTTCATATCGCATACCAACACATGATCAGGATGATTTTCACGTAATGTAGCGACGGCATTCATTCCTTCCGCAAAGGCCAGTATCGTGCCCACTTCGATGACATCGACAAAGCTTTCCACGTTCGCAGCAACCGCCATCGCGGCTTCAAGGGTCGTCTGGTCGAGCGCGATCTGAATCATAGGTTTTGTCATTGGCTTATCCTTGAATCTTGTTTTGAATGAGATGGGCAAGGCCATCACTATTGTTATCTGTTGTAGAGACGAGACGGGCATGCGACTTTACCCAATCATCGGCATTGGGCATGGCGACACCTAAGCCAGCATACTTAAGCATGGAGATATCGTTATGGTTATCCCCAACTGCCATCACATGATTGGCGTGGTAACCGAGTTCTGCAACATACTCTGCGAGTCTCTGTCCTTTACTGTTACCTTTCGCGGCAAAATCAATGCGGTTGGACCAAGAACGTTCACCATTGAAGGTCGCTTTGACCCACGGGTGCTGTTGAAGCCGTTCGACGGAGCTCGGCAAGCCTTCTACCACAAATTTCCAAACATGCTCTGCTTGACTGGCCGTATCCGAGAAAGAGTTAACTTTGTAGATTTTCGGTTGTTGTTCGCCAGGATTTGCGTGAGCCCATTTCTCTAATGCTTCCATGTAGTGAATGGGATTAAAGTGGGAGTACGTCATAGCATCAGTGATATACATCACCATCTTGACCTGAAACTCTTTTGCCAAAGCAATGAAGTTCAACGCATCTTGTTTTTTAATCGCATTGTGAGTGATCACCTGCTCGTTTTGATAGTCGTACACATAGGTACCGTTGCAGCAGATGATCGGCGTTGATAAACCCAACTCGTGGTAGTAGGGCCGCGCTGCAGTATGATGCCGTCCGGTGACAATCACGACATGACAACGGCGCTGTGCTTCTACGATCGCTCGCTTCACCTCGGGGTGAATGGTGTGATCGTCACTGAGCACGGTACCATCAAGATCTAATGCGAGGACTTTATACATAGGCGATTATCTCTGTCCGTAGTAGGCGTTCTCACCGTGCTTTCTGAGATAGTGTTTATCCGAAAGCTCCGGTTGAATCTTGATGCCACTGTTCAATGAACGTGTCGCAAGTGCCATCGCCGCCACCTCTTCCAATACCACCGCGTTGTGCACCGCATCGGTTGCATTTTTTCCCCATGAAAACGGCGCATGTCCCGCCACAATCACACTCGGTACGGCCATGGGCGCGATTTTTCTCACACGAAACTCATCCACAATGACCCGTCCCGTATTCTGCTCATAGTCCACCGCAATCTCTTGCTGAGAAAGCTTGCGTGTGCAGGGGATATCGCCATAGAAATAGTCGGCATGAGTGGTGCCTAGCGCAGGAATATCGATGCCGGCTTGTGCCCAAATCGTCGCACTGCGTGAGTGGGTATGTACCACGCCACCCACCTCGGAGAAGGCTTTATAAATCTCCAGATGAGTCGCCGTATCACTGGACGGATTGAGATCTCCCTCAACGACTTGGCCATCAAGATCGACAACCACCATCTGCTCAACCCGCATGTTGTCGTACTCAACCCCCGAGGGTTTAATCGCAATCACGCCGAGCTGGCGATCAATTTCAGACACATTGCCCCAAGTGAAGGTCACTAAACCGAACTTGGGCAAGGCAAGGTTCGCGTCAAGCACACGCTGCTTTAAAGCTTGATACATGCTGTCCTCCTAAGCGACTTCAGCTAAGGCTTCATCAATCACCGCATACACATCTTGTACTGAACGACAGCGACGCAGCTTATTGAGATCGACACCCGTCTCACTGTCCTCGTCATCGAGTACTTGCGTCACCTCCATCAAACCTTCCATATGCTCATCAGAGGTACTGCCCGCCAGCGTAATGAGTACATCAACCGGCTCATCTTCCCCCTCAAAGTAGACAGGAGTTTCTAGGGTAACGAGCGCAAATGCAGTACGCACAACACCATCTTCTGGGCGCGCATGTGGCAACGCCAAACTCGGCGCAATGCAGATGTAGGGGCCAAGTTTTTCAACGCTGCTAATAATCGCGTCATGATAAGCAGGCGTAATCGCGCCAGATTCAATCAACATGTCCGTACCGATTTTGATCGCCTCTCGCCAATTGCCAGCACGTGCTTGGAGCTTAATCGAGTAGTTATCCGTCAGTGATTTTTTCAGTCCCATGATTCAGTTCCTCGTGAGGTACCACTGTCGCGGCACCTGTTTTTATCGTGTGTAGGGTCAGTCAGTTAGGCGAAGTTTTTCTTGATGATGTCGAGTAGCTCATCACCAAACGAGTTCGGGTTGAGCATGTTCTGGACACCCAGCACATATTTCCCCTCCCCCGGATCCATCTCCGCCGATAGGTGTTTAGACGAAACAATAATGTCGGTCGTTGCCAGCTTCGATTTGTAATCCGAGACCGCACAAGAATCCATGACATGCGGAATACCTTTCTTCTCGAGGTATTTGCCGATTTTCATTTTCATCATCATGGAAGAGCCTTGACCATTGCCGCAGACAGCGAGGATGCCCACCGGTCTGACGCCATCGCTCATCTCAATGGCTTGCTTCACTGCTTCGATCACTTCAGGCTCATCGGTTTGCACCACTTCACCTTGCCTATCTTCTTCTTCTCGCAGTTGTTTCGATGCAAAGAACATGTAAACAGCGGAAAGGCCAAGTAACACAAAGAAGAAAGCTTGTGAGGCAGAAAGGCCTTGCATGATTGGCGGGAAGACCAATGCCCAATCTGCCATCCCCATCCAACCGCTGAACTCCGCGCCTTGCTGGCTAAGGATATGGATCGCCCATGCCGAGCCGACCACTTCAATAATCCCCATCACGAAACAGATTTTCATTACCGCGCGCCAACCACCAAAGTGGTTTGCGAACACGCCAATGGTGGCATTCGAGAAAAACATCGGAATAAAGCCGGGGATAATCATGATAGGTGCATCAAACGCCAGCATCGCAAGGACAGCAACAAACTGACCGATCGCGCCCCACATAAAACCGAATACCATGGCATTGGGTGAGAACGCATAAATAGCGGCACAGTCAATCGCCAACACAGCATTGGGGATCACGCGCTCGGAAATACCTTTAAAGGCCTCTGACAGCTCCGCAACAAACATCCGCACACCTGTCACAATGACTTGAATCGCGACCGCAAACTTCAAGCCAGTCTCAAAAATATAGATAGACCAGTGTGTATTACCCGCCATTGACTGCAGGTTTTCTAAGCCAAACGAGAGCAAGATGATGCCAAAAAATACCGTCATGACGATGGCGGTCGCCGCAATACTGTCGTGGAAAATGTGTAGCCATTTGGGGAGTTCTAACTGATCAACACTCTCGTTTTTATCGCCGAGCTTTGGCGCAACTTTGGTCGCAATCCAAGACGCGACTTGTTGCTGGTGGCCAATTGAGAAGCCCGCACCACCCGTCACTTCCTCGGTTGGCTTAAACATAATGTTGGCGGAGATCCCCCAATAGAGCGCCATCAAAATCGCAGAGTAGAGAATGGTTTCCCACATGCCCGCGCCCAACACAAAGTAGAACACCGCAATCAATCCCGCTTGCTGGAACATGATGTGCCCCGTCAGCATGATGGTACGAATCCCGGTATAACGACGGAACAAGACCAAAACAATGTTGATCGCTAAGGCAAGAAGCACTGCATATCCGACCCATGAGTAGTTATCCCCCATGGTTTCCATGGTCGCCATCATTGAGGTATAGGGATCGATCACTGACCCCGTCAGACCATGAAACTCAGATAATTTAGAAATGACAGGCTTGAAGCCAGCAACCAGGGTCCCCGCCCCGACTTGCACTAACATAAAGCCAACGATTGTTTTTATAGAACCTTTTAGGATGGTGGTTGCGTCTCTTCTAAGAAGCCAATAGCCGATGAAGGTTACTAAACCCAGCAGTAGCGGGGCTTTGGTCATCACTTGGCTGTAAAATATATAGAAGATGTCGTAAAGGAACTCCATATCTTTACCCCTAGGTTGATTGTTTTCACGTGTAGGTCAGAGTGATTTCATTTTTTATGACAGAAATCTACTCAGCATTTGCTCACGAGAAAAACCTTAGCAATCACAAGTAATCATTCAATGCTCACTTGTGATTATTTTGACATCAGTCAATTTTGACGAAAATTTATCCTCATTATTGATACCTTTATCACATAAATCACGTCACCACCCTTCATAGCCAATTAAAATCAACGACTTACATTAAATCACAATTCAAAGTGTATTTTTGTCATTGGAATGTTTGACTTTCTCTTGGCTGAAACATAGAATCAAAACAAATCAAAAGTAATCACCAAATAATCACTACAACGAATCATGGTGATAACATCCTTTCTAAAAGGTGATAGAGATGAATGAAGTACAGCGACATAGCGGCATCTTATCGTTACTGGAAGAGAACCAGACGATCAATGTGGCGCATATCATTGAGCATTTCGACGTGTCCCCAGCAACTGCGCGTCGTGATATTTCCAAGTTAGATGAACTCGGCAAGCTACGTAAGATCCGTAACGGTGCAGAACGGATTGAGATGAAGAAAAAGAAGTGGACGCCACTTAATATCAACAGCACCGAGCATTACGAAGAGAAAACCCAGATTGCTTTAAAAGCCGCGGCACTTTGTGCGCCGGGCGACAGTGTCGTCATCAACTGCGGATCTACCGCCTTCCTACTCGGCCAAAAATTGTGCGGGCAAGATGTACAGATAGTCACTAACTACTTTCCGCTGGCGAGCTATTTGATTAATGAAGACCACGACGATGTCATTATCATTGGCGGTCAATACAATCGTGCGCAGAACATCTTTCTTAACCCCGCCCCCAACTCGCTTGGCGGCTATGCGGGTAACTGGATGTTCACGTCCGGAAAGGGCCTGACCGAAGCCGGCCTCTATAAGGCCGATATGCTGACGGCAGTTGCTGAACAGCAAATGTTAGAGCAGATAGATAAGCTGGTCGTGGTCGTCGATAGCTCAAAAGTGGGGCAGCGTACCGGGATGCTATTTTGTCCAGCACGCAAAATAGACATCTTGATCACCGGCAAAGACGCTGACCAAGACGTCATTCACGCCATAGAGGCACAGGGCACCCAAGTTATCCTCGTATAACGCCCACCTCTCAGAAACAAGAACCTTTCGCTCAGTGCCTCTTCCTGATAGGGGCGCTTAGCCCCCTACGTCCAAAATTTGATAAAATTTGTGAAACAACAAGGTGTTGCTATGAGTAAAGTAAATGAAATTACGCGCGAATCATGGATCCTAAATACATTCCCTGAGTGGGGAACTTGGCTAAATGAAGAGATCGAGAATACCGTTGTCGAACCCAATACCTTTTCGATGTGGTGGCTAGGCTGCACAGGTATCTGGCTTAAGAGCGAAGGCAACACCAACCTCTCTATCGATTTTTGGTGTGGCACGGGTAAAAAAACCCAAAAGAATGCCTTCATGAAAAATCAGCACCAGATGATGCGAATGGGCGGCGTTGAGGCACTGCAACCTAACTTACGTACCGCCATTTTCCCAATGGATCCCTTTGCCATTAAAGAAATTGATGCCGTATTGGCCTCACATGATCATGCTGACCACATTGATGTGAATGTTGCCGCGGCAGTACTGCAGAACTGTGGCGAACACGTCAAATTCATTGGACCTCAAGCCTGCGTCGATCTCTGGTTAGGCTGGGGCGTACCCGAAGAGCGCTGTGTGGTGGCGAAGGTGGGAGACGTGATCGAGGTTGGCGATATCAAGATTCGCGTACTCGACTCCTTTGACCGTACCGCCTTAATCACCTTGCCAGAAGGCACCTCTTCCCATGATAAGGGCATTCTAGATGGTATGGACAAACGAGCCGTTAACTACTTGATTGAAACCAGCGGTGGTTCGGTCTACCACTCAGGAGACTCTCACTACTCAAACTATTACGCGGCCCATGGCAACGAGTACCAAATTGACGTCGCGCTGCTCTCTTTTGGTGAGAACCCGCGCGGGGTAACCGATAAAATGCCCGCCTCAGATATTTTGCGTGCGGCAGAAGCGCTTGATTGCAATGTGGTAATGCCTTTCCATCATGATATCTGGGCTAACTTCCAAAATGATCCACGTGAAATCGAAGTACTGTGGAATATGAAGAAAGATCGCCTTCAGTACCAGTTTGCCCCCTTCTTCTGGCAGGTCGGTGGGAAATATACCTACCCAACAGATAAAGGACGCATGCATTACCAACACTTCCGAGGCTTCAAAGATATCTTTAAGAATGAACCGGAACTGCCCTACAGAGCGTTCCTCTAAGCGCTATGCATTGCTCACCACGGTGGTCGGCCCTTCGGGGTCAACTGCCGTGTTTCCTCACCCTCATCGCCCCAACATTCCACTACTTATACGCACCATTGCACAATAATCCATCAAACAATATACAAGACGCAATACAATATGGTGGCAAACCATTCATATCATGTACAATTGCAATGACTTTCTTATCAATTGCGTTTCATGAAATCAACATCGCTACTCTTTTATCGTTGGCACCAACTCTCCGCTATGGAGCGCTTTAGTCTGTTACATCGACTCAAACGAGCTGATCGCCAAAAGTTTCAAAGCCTTGTGGCGCTACTAAGCGCGGATAAAGAGAACTTTACTGACCTCTTACAGCAAAGTGTGCTGGAAAAGGCACCCGCACCCAACTGGCTCAATCAACAGTGGGATAAATACCGCTTAGTGGAGCATCTCGGTGAAGGCGGGATGGGCAGTGTGTATCTTGGAGAACGCTGCGACAACGTGTTCTCTCAACAGGTTGCGATCAAAATCTATCATCGCCATCTCTACTCACTGTTGCAGGCTGATGTGTTGTTTGGCGAAGCGGAAATTCTCTCTCGCCTCCACCATCCGGCGATTTCCGATATTATCGATGCTGGGGAGTTCAATGGCTATATCTATCTCTGCACCCGCTATGTAAGAGGAATCAGCTTGCAGCAGTGGCAACAAAAGCAACCGCTCAAACCACGCCAAGCCATGCTGTTATTTTCCGATATAGTTGACGCTATTGCCCATGCTCACCAACATGGCGTTGTCCATGGGGATATAAAACCGGAAAACATCTTGATAGATGCCCAACGCCGCCCAACCTTGATCGACTTTAATCTCACTCAAGCCATCCAGTCACGTACCCCATCCCCCCTATTAGCCTGTACCTCCGATTTTGCCGATGTGGATGACTGTAAAAAGCGTGGGCTGACCCAAGAAAATGACCTCTATGCGCTCGGCAAGTTGCTGCTTTGGTTACGTGCAGGCAGTGCGGCTAACAAGTTTGCCAAGCGTATACTGGATGGCGACTTTGTTGATATTCAACAACTTCAACGGGCATTGCGACGGCACAGTCACTATCCGCGGCTTGGCATCATCGCACTCATTTTGGCTTCACTGACGTCATTCAGTGCTGGTGCACTCTACTTTCATGAACAGCATACGGCATGTGAAGACGCGCTGGTCGACTACTTCATTGCCCAGCAAAGCGCTAACACCGATCAGGCAAATAAACATATTGCGATGCAAACCTTAGCAGCGTGCGAAGTCGACATGCTCTGGCAGCACGTACTCAGTGAGACACTCCCCTAATGCCGCCTTTAACCCACTTTATTCAACGGTCCCAGCGCGGTGACAGCAACGCCGAGCATGATCTATACCAACACGCTTATCTGCGTTTACATGCGATAGCGCAGCAAGCGCGACAACGGGTAAAGACCCGCTTTGGATCAGACAATCCTGTCAGCAACGACTGCTCACAACACACCACAACCTTAGTGCATGATGCTTATCTCAAATTGCGCAGTCACACGAGCGTCAGCAATCAGCGCGAATATTTCCGGTTAGCCGCCAAGGTGATGCGGCAACTGCTCATTGATAATGCGCGCCAATGGCAAGCCGTTAAACGTCAAGCCGATATTACCGTCCACGATGAAATCTGCAGTGGTATCGCTTACCAACACATTGATGCTTGCTTCGCCCACTTTGAAAAACGCTACCCTCGTCAAAGCGAAATCGCCCAACTGCGCTACTTAGCGGGACTCAGCATTGCTGAGATCAGTGAGCTGCTTTGCCTCAGTGAAAGCACAATTGAAAAAGATATTCGCTTTGCGCGTTGCTGGCTTGTCAAGCACATTCACAATTCGGATAACTGACGCACAATAATTTACGGAAACTGAACGCTTTTACGTGTCTTTTAATCTCTTTTCGCGACGTCACAATACCCTTGCCGAGGGAAGGTGTTCCCCCTCGGTCCTCTGACACACCTGTTCTCCCCCGATCAGGTAGAGAAATCAAATAAAATCAAAATGGATAAATAATGAAACAGACCAGCTTTTTAGCAATGTCCGTTGCGCTAGCACTTACTGGTTGTGGTGGTTCTTCTGGTGGCGACACCACAACCCCACCTGTCGCCAAAACGTTTTCAGTCACCGCCATTGATGGCTATCTGCATAAAGCAGAAGTCGCGGTGGGTGATCTCTGTGAAACGCGCATTGGCTTGACCGATACTAACGGCAACATCGACATTCCTGTCGCTCACCAAGGTAAGAAAATTTGTGTGTCCGCGACACAAGGTGAAACTGTCGACATGAGCCGCGGTATCGTTGAAAAGAGTTTCAACCTTGATGCCCCAGCAGGTTCTGACATTGTTAGCCCAATGACCAACATGGTTGCTGCCAAGATGGCAGCGGATAAGACCCTGACAGAAGCACAAGCCAAACAGCAAGTTTCTGAACAGTTCACTGCGCTTAATGTGACTGAAGATGAGCTCTTTGGTGACTACATCGCCGACGCCTCAGCCGGTGACAAAGAAGCGCAAGCGCTGGTCTCTATTGGTGAAACTCTGGTTGATAACAGCGAACTCGATGTTGAAAAGCAGCTCGCTGCCTCTAAATCTCTGGCCGAGACCACCAGCAAGATGATTGAAGATGGCGATGATTTAGAAGACTTCTCTCCTATCATCGAAGCCGCAGAAGACGACTCCATCACTGTGGTCGCGAATCATCGTCCGCACGTGGCGCTAGACGCACCGTTGAAAGACGTCGACATCGTGCTGGGTGATGCCTTCCCTGATCATAACGCTATTGGTTATTTCGCCGATAAAGATGGTGATCAGCTCACACTGAGCATCGCTTACGAAGATGGCGAAGCCAAAGGGCTGCGTTTTGAAAACAACATCCTAACGGGCACACCAACCCAATCCGGTGAGTTTGATATCCACTTCTATGCGACCGATGCGCATGGCGCGCGCTCATACCCTGTTGAGCTCGAACTCACGGTCACTTCGCCAAACCAACCACCGGTCGTTGTTGAAGACGAACGTAAGGTGATCCTTGCTCAACTTGAGCAACTTGACGCTACGCAAGGCGAAGACCTCAATGCAGACATCGATATCAGCAACCTCTTTGATGATGCTGATGACGACGAGTTGAAGATCGCGGTCACCGCAGACATTCCTGGCGTGACTGCCGCTATCACAGATGATGCGTTAGTGCTAAAAGGTCAACCTACTGGCCACGGTAACTTCACCATCACACTCACTGCACAAGATGGTGTCAACACAGAAGAGGCCACCACGGCATTCACACTAGCGGTTGCTAAAGCGCAAGTGCCGACCACGCACCCACTTGAGAACAAGACATGGTACTCATTAGAGTGGGGCAGTGATGACGGCGACGAAGGCACCCGTGATTACACTCGCGTTTGGTGTGATGCAACCCGCCTGGAAAAGGGTGAAATCTTCTTTGTCGAGCGTCAGCCAAGCCACCGCACTCAGTGTAGTGATGCCAACATGCAGAAGCTGGGCACTTATAAGATCGATGCTTCAGGTGCTATCGTGGCGACCATCGAGTTTGAAGAAGATGGTGAGCAACTCAAAGAAACGGTGAATATTACGCAACAGCAAACTGGCCATAGTGTGGCAGAGGGTGCGCAAACCATTCTGTTTGACACGGGTGAAGACACCGCAGAACGTTACACTTGGTTTGCTAACGCAGCAGATGCAGAGCGCCATCTGAAAATCCGTTCGGATGACTCATCAGAAGATCGTATGCTGCCATTCATTCTTCCTGCCGACGAGTCTGACACCTTCATGCTAGGTTCACTGTCTGTGCAAATGAGTGAGCGTACTCACCCAAATGACAATGGCAAACATGATGTTGATTTGTTCTTCGATCCTGCTGAAGGCAACACCTTCCAGTGTGCTGAACTGCTAGAGTTCTACAAGTCTGCGGAACTGACGGGCCCAGGCATCGGTAACTTCTGGTTTGATCTGAACAAAGACAACTGTAACGACGTAGAAGGCACCAGTGCTGGCATCGACTTTGATATCTATGAAGGTATTGAGAAAGGTGGCGTTTATAGCGTGATCGTCTATCCAAAAGAGCACTACAACGGCCAATTCGTTGAAGCCGTTAAGCTCAACGTGACGTGGACAGGTCAAGGTAATACTGAATAATCCCAATACCGACCACGCCGTAAAACAAAGCCCAGCCTCTGCTGGGCTTTTGTTAATTCACCGCTTCTAAATCTGAAAGGGTATGATTAGTTAGCCACCGTCTCGAAGCAATCCGCCACGTCGACAAGACAATTTTGACAACTTCTTCTGCGAACACGGCCATGTAAATCACCGCGATAGGCACAGGTGTGACAAAAGCCAATAACGCCACTAAGGGTACGCCAACGCCCCACTGGGCCACCGTGTCTTGAATAAGACAGAACTGATTGTCACCTCCTGCCCGTAACACTCCAACAATCATGCTAATCGGTAATGCGCGAATAACCACACCGACTAACAGAACAGTGTAGAAATCCTCTGCGGTCGATAAGGTGGTGCCATCCAACCCTGAGAACAAACCCAGAACCCAAGATTTCAGCGCCCACAAAACAATCGCCGTGATTACGCCGAATAACAGGCTCAGGCCTACCGCAATTTTGGCAATCTGATAGGCGCTCTCCATCTTATTTGCGCCAATCTCATTGCCAATCACGACTGATGTCCCCGTACCGACGCCAATCAAGAAAGCAATCGCAATCGACTCTATCGGAATCATTACCGTCAGCGCCGCTAAGGCTTGCACATCAATATGACCAAAGATCACGCTATACATGAACAAGCCAAATGAGTAGAGGAACATGTTAACAATCACTGGCGCAGACAATCGGCAAATGTTTTGTAGCTCGGCTAACGAAAAACAGTGACGCAGTTGATGGCGAGAAGGGAAGAGTTCGCTCTTTTTCCATCCCAGAAAAAGCACGAGCAACCCGACTTCAACCACACAACTGATAAGGGTGGCGTAAGCTGCTCCTTCAATACCCAGAGCGGGCATCCCTGCCTTACCGAATATCAATAGATAATTTAGGCCAACATTGAGCAGCACGCCGAAACAACTAAATGCAGTAGGAATGGTGGCGCGATGTATCGCCCTTAGCCCCGTCGCGACGACAATCCCAATCGCCATCGGCAAGGTAGCCCACGCCACAATAAAGAGGTAATCCGCCCCAAACCCGGCAATTTCAGGTACCGTCGTGGATAATCCCATGACCTGCTGCGGTAAACCTGCAAAGACTGCATTAATCAATAGCGCTAAAAGAGAGCAGAGCCCTAACGTGAGTAAGAAGGCTCGTTGCAGACCAATGCTATCGCGCTTTCCCCAATACTGCGCCAGTAGCACACCGCCGCCCGTTGTGACGCCGACAATCAAGAGTGTTGCAATGTATGATGCGCGACCAGCAATCCCCATGGCTGCCACTTCATGATCACCAAGTTGACCTAACATCATGATGTCGACCATGCTTCGTGACGAAAACAGCAACATCTGCAAACTGACAGGTACCGCGATGGCTAACAGTTGACGAATATGCGCTTGGTGTTGCGTTAATTGCATGTGCTCTCTCCTTAAAGCGGGGACATCGCGACTTTTTATTCTCTGAAAAACCACAGCGTGCTTTTCAGCAAAAGCCGTCGCAAACTTAGCTGAACAAAATCTGAACAGAGATGCAAAAGACACGCTTGACGTTTCGATCTGTGACTGCAAAGACGGCTGAAAAAAGACCAGTTTGTTACAATGAACATGTCGTAAAAGCTGGTCAGATGTCCCTTTCGAGTACGTACTATCGCTTACTCACGCCCCTCTTTTCTGACCAAAGATGCGGTCTTTATCCTTAGGAGGCTGTTATGCGTTTTTTATTGCTTGCGTCGATAGCGCTACTACTGAGTGGATGTAATTGGGACAGATTTGCCTTTCTCAGCCCGGAAGTAGCCAGTACCGAAATCTCCTCAGTCGCCGTGTACCCGCAATATCGACTGTCTGGCGAGCTCACCTCACCACACTCCGAGATACAAGCCCCCATAGCGGGTGTCCTCAGCGCACGCTATGTCAATTCTGGGCAATTTGTCGAATCGGGAGAGCGGCTCTTTTCTGTAGAGGATGCCGAAGGGCATAGTCGAGATATCAAAGCCACCACCAGCGGCCGTATTGGTGATATCCGTTTTGAAATGGGAGAGGTCATCCCGACCAGAGGCAGCGTGATTGCTGAACTCTCTCATGCAGAGCCGATGACACTACACATTCATGTCAGCCGAGAAGCATTAGGTTACTCTTATTTGAAGACCCTTCTGCCCGACAACATCGAGCTCTCTTTGCAGGCGTCACCCGAACTGGTTTATCACTACACAGCGCAAAGCAGCGATGTCATCCGAGGAAAAGAGTACAGCCGTACAGTGGGTTTTCATACCACCATACCTAACCCCGAGGGGCAGTTGATCAGTGGATCCACGGTGGATGTTGTGGCTACCGCACAGCGCAAAGTGGATATGCTTGCTGTTCCTGAAGCGGCTGTCTACCACACCCCTAAATACAGTTACCTGAAACTCGTCGACCATCGTTATCGTGTTGTAGAACGCAAAGTCAATGCTGGGCGCCAATATCAAGGGCTGCGCCTCATTCGTGGGCAAGTCTCAGAGGGCGACATCTTAGTCATTGATGACAGAGTCCGTGAGGGTGACCGAGTACGGCTCACCCGCCATTGATAGTGAACGTTCACCCTCAAAGCGGCCAATCGATGGCCGCTTTTTGCCTTCAATGACCTCCACTTTGCATGCCTTCTCACATCGAACAAAAAATAACCACGCATTTTTCATTAAAAATGTCGCCTTCAACACATATAAAACAACAAGTTAGACAACGCCGCCTTGAATAGAACGCAATTCACACTGAATAAAGAGTCACAATTGCAAATAGACTATTCCATTCTTAATGCAAAAAATGTAATATCTCACTCCCTGATTAAGGATGATCAGTGAATAGTTATTCTAAAAGAATAAAATTTAGTCAATGTTTCTTATTCAGATCAAGAAGTAAGGTCAGGTATGCAAAATCAGGCGGATCTTAGCCTCTCATCAAAGAGTAAATGGTTAACCTTTATCCTTCCATCACTGCTCGGCGTATTCCTTTTCATGGCGCCTATCACCCAGTTCGATGCGGATTCGGGTAAAAACATCATTACTATCCCTATTGCGATTCTTGCTAAAGGTTTCTTGTCGTTTTTTGATGGCGCAGCACCGGCAATGGTGACAGGGATTGTCTGCTTTAGCGCTTTGATGTCTGTCATCAACCGCGTTGCAAAGCCGGCGTTTATCGGGCGTTCTGACTTTTTAAACCACCTTTTCAGCCCATCAACACCTTGGTTTATCGTCCAGCTATTAGGTGCGTTCTTCGTGACTGTCACCTTCTTGCACAGCGGCGATGTTGCCGATAATGCCTCCATTCTACAAGTGACGCTAGCCACCATCGCGAGTGGTGATACTGGCGGGCTGGTTTTACATGACTTAATGCCAACCTTGCTTTCCGTTTTCATCTTCGCAGGACTTCTCCTCCCTCTGTTGATGAACTTTGGATTACTTGAGTTTGTCGGCGCACTCTTTACTCGCGTCATGCAGCCAATTTTTAAGCTACCGGGACGTTCTGCGGTTAACTGTATCGCATCATGGCTAGGCGATGGTTCTGTTGGGGTGCTGCTTACCAGCAAGCAGTATGAAGATGGGCTTTATACCCAGCGCGAAGCGGCCGTCATCGGTACCACATTCTCAGCGGTATCGATTACGTTTAGCCTTGTGGTTCTGACCCAAGTTAGCTTGCAGCATCTGTTCATGCCGTTCTATTTAACCGTCTGTGTTGCTGGACTTGCTGCTGCGATCATCATTCCTCGTCTACCCCCATTAAGTAACAAGAAAGACACCTACATCAATGGCGATAGCCAAAAAATAGACTTCGAAGCCATTCCCGAGGGTCAAAGCGTTATCGGCACCGGTCTAGAAAAAGCGTTGGAAAAGGCGTCACAAGTCAAGAGTGCGCGCAGTGTCATCAACGAAGGTGTTAAAAACGCGATGGACATGGTGCTCGGCGTACTTCCGGTTGTCATGGCCATTGGTACCATTGCGCTGGTGATTGCTGAGACGACACCGCTATTCAATTGGCTCGGTGCGCCATTCGAACCTTTCTTGCGTCTACTACAGATACCAGAAGCGGCAGAAGCCTCTAAGACCATCGTGGTTGGTTTCGCCGATATGTTCCTACCATCGATTCTCGCTACTGGCATTGAATCAGACCTAACGCGTTTTGTTATCGCTGCGATGTCTGTTACCCAACTTATCTACATGTCTGAGATAGGTGCGCTACTGATTGGTAGTAAGATTCCAGTGAAGCTGTGGGAACTGTTCATTATCTTTATCTTGCGTACCCTGATCACCCTACCTGTGATCGCCTTGATGGCACATGGGATGGCAGCCATTGGCTTGTTGTAACGCTCATAAACAACAACGCCCATAAACAACAAAGGCGACCGGATGGTCGCCTTTTTCGTTTATAGGGTAAAGATAAACTGCGCTGCTGCTCCGTAGCGATTATCACCACTGTACTCGGCTGACACATCCAACCCAAAGCGGCCAAACGGAGTAAAGCCTAAGCCCAATGAATAAACATCATCAGCATTCGAGGTCATGCTATGTTGATAACCCAAGCGCAACTGCGCCCAACGCCAAGCATCCACTTCAACGCCCAAACGGGTAAACTGGGTTTTATAGTCCATGCCTTTGAAATAGCGTTTGCTGTTTAGGTCAATATCCAATGCGGTGGTTAACCACGCGTTTTGGTAGCTCGCACCCACAACATATGTGGGTTCAACCACCATCACATCAACACTACCAACTTGAGAGAAGTTGGTCTGCAAGCTCTGCTTGATCAAATTGCGAGCAACAAAACCCACCGTTGTTTGCGCCGTCGGCTGAATGGTCATCCCCACATCGACGTTGAAGGCCCCCTTTTCGGTATACTCATCACCGAACTCAAACTCATCGTCATCAAAGTCCGCCGCTTTGGTGTGATAGTTGATTGCCATTAAATGTTGGTACTTGGGCGAGATACCTAAGTTAACACGATAATCTTGCTCACCCACCTGCAGTAAGTAGTCCGTCGCAAAGGTGAAACCGACATCACCAACCGCGGCACCGACACCTTGTACTGTCGAGTGCATCCGACTGGTTACATCACAGTAACTGCGTGGCTCTTTGCAAGGCTGATTGAAATCGATGTCGTAGTCACGAGCATCGACATTCGCCGTTGCCACCGTCGCCATTTCTGCCTGAGTAAAAAAGCTCACACTCAGGTAGCGATTCGGGATAGCGATAACCATGCCAACGGCCGCATCCACCATCCCTTTACTGTTATCCAGTTCGCGTAGAGCCTGCTGCCAGTTATCACTCAGCTCGGCAGACACCTCACCACCAGCGCTTAATACATCGTCGATTTGATCTGAGATTTCAATGAAGTGATCGGTTTTGTTGTAAAGGTCATCACCATCATGCGCACTGACTCGTACCGAAGGGAACAGCATGCCAAAGTTGTCGCGATCTCGGTCGTAGTTCGCCGCCAATGCTGGGTTGTACATGGATGCACTTAAATAGTCACCAGAAGCAACACCTACGCGTCCCATCCCCACGCCTCGCGCGTCAGCTAGGGTACCTGTTGCTACCATTGCCAAGCCACCTGCCAAAAGTGCTTTGCATAATTTACTCTTATTAAACATATTATTAGAATTCTCAGGACTGCTTTTTCAATCCGGCGTATTCTAAAGAAACTGTTGTAATTGAGTAGGTAAATTAGCGAGCAATGTCACACTAATTTGATAATTGTGATCTGACGCAGCATATTGCTTCATCTGGCGCTACCACGATACAGCGGGCATTCATCTGAGGCATCTCACCTTCCCTTGCGCAAAAAAAACGGCCTTTCGGCCGCTTTGTAAAACGTGTTGTGGATGGCATTACTAATCTTTATAGATCTTAGGGTTGAAGACATCACGTAGCCAATCACCCAGCAAGTTGATAACCAGAACCAGCGTGACAAGCACGATACCTGGGAAGGCAGTGATCCACCACGCACCCGAGAAAATGTACTTAAAGCCAATGCTGATTAACGCACCCAGTGATGGTTGGTCTACCGGTAGACCCAAACCTAAGAACGACAGTGCCGCTTCTGACATGATTGCATTCGCGACCTGTACGGTTGAGATAACCAAGATGGGCGACAAACAGTTTGGCAAAATATGACGGAACATAATACGCGGAGCTTTAAAGCCCATGACACGCGCCGCTTCCACATACTCTTTCTTCTTCTCTGCCAATACGGATGCTCGGATCGTCCGCGCATACTGCGGCCACTCGGCCACACCGATAATCACCACCAGCATCACCACCGCATATTGGCTGTAGAAATCACTGCCAAAGCTGGCTTTAAAGATGGCCGAAACAATGATCGCCACCATCATGGTTGAGAACGACAGCTGTACGTCCGCAAAACGCATCAGGAAGCTATCCACTCGGCCGCCAAAGTAGCCCGCTGACAAACCGATGATGATGCCTAAGAACAGCTGCAGCGCAACCGCAAAGAAACCAATGGTCAGTGACAAGCGTGAGCCGTAGAGGATGGTCGATAAAATATCGCGCCCTTGCTCATCAGTACCCAGCACGAAGTTCTCATCCCCGCCTTCCATCCAAGAGGGTGGTAGTTCTGAGTCCATAATGTCGATCGTTGTCAGATCGTAGGGGTCTGTTGGCGCAATGAGCGGCGCCGCCAGAGCAAACACTAAGAACGTGAGGAAGACAGCAAAGCTTGTCATCGCCACTTTGTCGCGCTTGAAGTGATACAAGAAATCTGACTGTTTGAAACGCTCCCAACGAGAAGGAGCAGCAACGGATTGGCTCATGATTATGCTCCTTTTCCAGTTAGGTTAACCGTTGGGTTGATGATGCCGTACAGCAAATCAACAATGGTGTTGGTCACAACGAAAATCAGACCAACAAAGATGACGTACGCGGTGATCAGCGGCGTATCAACGCGGTTAATCGCTTCGAGGAAGAGGAAGCCGGTACCCGGCCACTGGAATACGGTTTCGGTCAAAATGGTGTAAGCCACCATAGTACCGATCTGCACACCCCCTACCGTCAACACGGGCAGCATGGTGTTTTTCAGCGCGTGTTGGTAATAGATTTTATTGAGCGCCAGACCTTTCGCTTTACCGAACTTGATGTATTCCGAGCTCAACACTTCAAGCATTTCAGAGCGAACTAAACGGATGAACAGCGGCAGCATGATCGATGCCAATGCAATACAAGGTAGAACTAAATGGCGTAAGCCATCGATAGTAAAGAAGCCTGATTCCCACCCAAGGACATTGGCCGTTTCACCTCGCCCATAAGACGGCAGCCAGCCGAGCTCTATCGAGAACACATACATCAGCATAATCGCAGTTAAGAAGACCGGGATAGAGATACCGATACTGCTGAAGGTCATGATGGCTTTCGTAAAGAAACTTTTAGGGTGTATCGCCGAATAAACCCCTAATGGTATGGAGAGCACAATAATGATAAGCGTGGCGCCGAACACCAACTCAAGGGTGGCAACGAGCTTATCCAGAATGACTTCTACCGCGGGGCGCTTAAAGAAGTAAGATGTACCGAGATCGCCTTGTAGGGCCGAGCCTACAAAACGAGAATATTTAGCGATGAAGGGATCATTGAGGCCTAGCTCATCACGCAACGCTTGGCGCTCCGCTTCCGAAACCGATTGACCGACCAGCTCACGCAGCGGATCACCCAGATTATCCTGAATGGCAAACGCTACCAAACTGATCACAAACATCACTATCAGTGCCTGAAACAGGCGCTTGACCAGAAACGAAAACATTCCTTGCCCCTTTTCTTTCCGTAGATTTCAGTCTGCAAAATCGGCTAACCGCGCCGACTGCAACTTTCAGTCTGAAAAATGGTACTCAACCCGACTGAAACAAAGTTAAGCACCAAAAATCATTATTCGCACCTAGCTACAGCCAATAAGCAGAACTAGGTGCGAGGGTGTTTGAGTAATGAACTTAACGTCGATTACTCAACGACGACTTATTTAACGACGGTTTACTTCACCACGACTTACTTAACGACGAGGTCGCCAAAGTATGGGAAGTTCATGCCGTTAACGATTGGACCGATCTCAACATTGCTCTTTGCAGCCCATGATGGGTCTTGCCAGTGTAGAGGTACAAACGCCGCTTCGTCGTACAACGTTGCTTCCACTTGCTTCAGCAACTCACTACGCTTAGCAAGGTCTGTCATGGTATTGGTCTCTTCAATCAACTTGTCGATCTCAGGGTTTGAGTAGTGACCGCAGTTGTACTGACCTTTACCCGTTTCAGCGTTACGCGTCATGGTCAGGAACTCAGTGAAGTTACCTGAATCCTCAGTATCTGGGTGCCAACCGATCATCAGCATGTCAGCCGCACACTTATCGAACTCAGGCCAGTACTGCGCTTTAGGCATTGTCTTCAGATCAACCTTAATACCGATCTTAGACAGCATTGCCGCCGTTGCTTGAGCAATCTTGTCATCGTTTACGTAACGGTTGTTTGGCGCCATCATGGTTAGCGTGAAGCCATCTTCATAGCCTGCTTCTTTCATCAGCGCTTTCGCTTTGTTCAGATCGAAACGTGGCTTAAGATCTTCGTTGTAACCAGCGTAGCCGACTGGGCTCTGCTGAGCGGCAGCCGTCGCCGCACCCTTCATGATGCGCTTAGCAATACCCTCGTTATTGATTGCGTAGACAATCGCTTGACGAACGCGCACGTCTTTCAGTGCAGGGTTGCTGTTTTGGTTCAATTGGAACGTGATAACACGCGTACCAGGCATGGTGTAAAGCTCAATGTCTTTCGCCTTTTCGATACGTGTGTAGTCGTTTGGAGAGACTGGTGCAATCATGTCAACGCCGCCAGATAGCAGTGCAGCAACACGTGTCGCAGACTCTTTGATAGGGACTAGAGTCAGGTTCTCAACATTCCCTTTGCTCTCGGTATCCCAGTAGCTGC
This sequence comes from Thaumasiovibrio subtropicus, assembly GCF_019703835.1. Taxonomy (NCBI): domain Bacteria; kingdom Pseudomonadati; phylum Pseudomonadota; class Gammaproteobacteria; order Vibrionales; family Vibrionaceae; genus Thaumasiovibrio; species Thaumasiovibrio subtropicus. The sequence continues at coordinate 3,526,088 of NZ_AP023054.1, forward strand.
CAAAACGCTCGAACTGAACTTGAACACCTTGCTCACGAGACGTAACAACGAAAGGACCTGTTCCAGAAATGTTTGTTGAAGCGAATGAGTTACCGTGTTTCACGATCTCGGCTTTGTCTTTGCCGTCAGCCGTTGTGCCTGAGTAAAACTTGCTGTCCATCGGGAAGATGTACGTAGCAACGTTCTCTACTAGCGGATAAGTGCCATCTGTTTTGATGTCGAAGGTGAAGTCATCCACTTTATTTAGCGCAACAAGCGGTGCAAAGATGCCTTTGAAGTCAGGAGACTCTTTTAGACGATTGAACGTCCATACGACATCGTCCGCAGTGAGGTCATTACCAGAGTGGAATTTAACACCTTGGCGCAGTTTGAAACGAATAGTTTCGTTATCAATACGCTCCCAAGATTCAGCCAAGCGAGGTTCAAAATCCATATCTTGAGTAAAGCGAATCAAGGGATCAAAGACCATGTGAGATAGCTGCATGGTGCCGCCAGACAACTGCTCATGTGGATCCAATGACACAGGGTCTGCGTCGTACGCCACTTTGATGTCCGCAGCCGCGACACCGAAACTCAATCCTGCAGCTATTAGGGCAGTAGCCAGCTTCGTCTTGATGGTTTTCATTGCATAACTCCTTTATGCAGGGAGCAAGCTCCCCTCTTTCTACGTGTTGTGTTTGGATGGTTATCGTTTAGACGCCATCAGCCAGATACCGCATCACTGGCAGAGGCATTTCGCATCCCAGTGAACTCCGGCATTAGAGATATAAGCTGTTGGCTGTACTCGTGCTGAGGTGAGGTAAAGAGTTGTTCAGTCGGCGCGACTTCTAACAAAGTGCCCTTTTGCATCACCCCAATGCGATCACACATCTGACGAATCACCGGCAAGTCATGGCTGATGAACAACATCGTCAGGTTGAGTTCGTCCTGCAAATCCTTAAGCAGGTTCAAGATCTGCGCCTGAACCGAGACATCCAGCGCGGAGGTCGGTTCATCACAGATCAAAAGACGTGGTCGAGTCGCCAACGCACGCGCAATCGAAATACGCTGACGTTGACCACCCGAAAATTCATGGGGATATTTCACCCCGGAGGCACTACCCAGGCCGACATGGTCTAGCAGGTCAGCAACAATCTGACGGGTCTGCTGCTCATTCTCCGTCAACTTATGGAAACGAATCGGCTCAGCGATAATGTCCTGCACTTTCATGCGGGGGTTCATTGACGTGTAGGGATTCTGAAACACCATCTGCATTTGGCGGCGCATAGGTCGACGGGCTTTTTCATCTTTCAATGCCGTTAAATCAACACCTTCAAAGACCACACGGCCTTCATCAGGCGGATACAGGCCAGCAATCACACGAGCGATCGTGGATTTACCTGAACCGGACTCACCGACCAAGCCAAAGGTTTCGCCTTCAAAGACTTCAAAGCTGACATCATTTGACGCCTGTACATATTGGCGGCGGCTTTCAAAAAAGGAATCTTTGGTAACAAAACGCAAATTAACGTTATCGACTTGCAGTAACGAACCCGTGTATGCGCGGTGGTCTTGGCTTTGGCCCAGCCAGTGGGTTTTGACATCGAGCTGCTTCATCTCACCCGCTTCTTCGATGTAGTTCACCAGTGGGAAGCGATCAAGTTTGATATCAGAACGTGGCACCGCTGAGATCAAGCTGTGTGTATAGGGATGTTCCGGTTCACCAAGCACTTTCTTGGTTTCACCAAATTCAACTAAATCACCACGATACATGACAGCGATACGGTCAGTGACATTCGACACCACGCCCATATCGTGAGTCACCAACATACAACCGACATTTTTTTTGATACACAAATCACGAATCAAGGCCAAAATTTGGTCTTGAATCGAGACGTCGAGCGCGGTGGTTGGTTCATCGGCAATAATCAGATCAGGTTCACCTGCCAAAGCAATTGCAATCACAACACGCTGACGCATGCCGCCCGAGAACTGGTGAGGGAACTGCTTTAAACGGTTTTCCGGTTGAGGAATACCGACTTGTTCCATCAAAGACAAAGCACGTTGATAAGCCTCTTCATCCGACACATCCATATTGGCGTGGATTGTCTCTTTTAACTGATGCTCAACCGTAAATAGCGGGTTCAGAGACGTCATCGGGTCTTGGAAAATGAAACCGATCTTGGAACCGCGAACCTTACGCATCTCCTCAGTCGACAGGCCCGAGATCAAATCACCATCAAGGTAAACTTCACCACTCGCTATTCGGCCTGGAGGACTTAACAGATCGATCACCGCATTACCTACAGTCGATTTGCCCGCGCCAGATTCACCCACAACACCGACAATCTCACCGCGCTGGATTTCAAAACTCAGCGATTTCACCGCCGCATGTACGCCATGTCGCGATGGATATTCGATACGAAGGTTTTTAACTTCCAATAAAGCCATGTTCCGATCCTAAGCTGTTTTGGCATCCCTATGCCTGTCTGAAAAACTGCATCCTTTCACTAACAACAATTGTGCTGGTCAGAGAAGCGCCTATAAAAATGGCAAACATTTCACATAAAATCAACAAAAGCACGATAAAAAACTGAAAATAAACACCTTTATCGAATAAAACATCACCAAAACTGACTAAATATAGCCATTGTGGTTTATATCAATAAGTATACAAGATTCTGCATTTTTCGGTACTTTCATCACAAAATAACGATATCGCACCTATTTATCACATCAATTGCACCGAAAGCGCGCAGGAAGATTAGCATTAATAGCCACTAAATATAAAAAAACCAGCATAATAGTTGGAAGTTTAGCAGTAACATAAAGCAATAGATTTTCATTTACAATGCATTCACAAAACTCAAAAATTCGAATAAAAAAGCACCTTGTGTTGAATAAATAGATATATCTGGTGTAATTATCTAAACAACCCAAGTGACTATCGGGGCTTATTACATAATCCCCAAAGTGCTGCCTTATGCACCCAATTCGGTGTTTTTACCTTTTTCACAACAATCAAACCTGTGAGATTTACTGTCTAATTTACCAGTCAATTTTCTCTCTCACGTATCAAGCACAAAGTATAGGTGCTACTGACTCAGCACTGCGTACTTTTCAATCAGATTGCAAAACAAAGACACTTTCCCTCACTTCGGTAGTCTCGCTAGACACAACACGCTGCATATCTAGTGACACTCTCTGTCAGCAGCTTCAGCGTTATTCGTCACCGCCCCCAATTTCAAACAAGCCAATCCATTACCGTTGAGTCAGCAATGAATCGCATCACAAGGAGAGCGAAAATGACCGAACTCAAACACTTTATTGTCAAAGCAAAGGCGAATAGCTACGTCAACAACGCCCCTAAGTGCTTGCCCTCGCGTCAAGATGCACACGAGATCCAATTTCAGGAAGAGCGCTACCAATACGTAGATAGCTACTTTGGTGGTACGGATTTCTTAGGCCAAGAAGTGGTGTATTTGGATGGAAAGGCAGTCTGGGCGATGAACTACTATGGCCGAATCATCACACCCAGTCTTTATGATGGTGAGCAAGCAGGCAAAGTGATCTGTCAAAGTTTGTCCTTGCTCTATCAATCAGGTGAGTTCTTGAAAAACTTCGAGCATACAACACCTTGGGGCCACTATCACGACTCATTTTCTGGCGATATCCGCACTTTCACTGGCTACGAGTGGATCACGCTACAAGAGGAAAAAGTGTATGAGCTGCATTACCACGGTGGATTGATAAAAGATTGACCCGCTAAAACAAAAAAGCCCGTCAATTCTGACGCGGACGGCCAGTCGAGGCTTTTAAAAGTGGTCGGTGAAGAGGGATTGACGCGGCTGGGCTGCCAGACCCCGCCCCTTAGCGCAAGCTATTCAAATAAAGCCACTCAGCTCAAGTCATGTGCGCTAAAACGAAAAAAGCCCCGTCGATTCTGACGAGGCTTTTAAAAGTGGTCGGTGAAGAGGGATTCGAACCCCCGACCCTCTGGTCCCAAACCAGATGCGCTACCAAACTGCGCTATTCACCGAAACTGTATTCTTTTAGAAAGAATGGGGTGGCTAACGGGACTTGAACCCGCGACAACCGGAATCACAATCCGGGACTCTACCAACTGAGCTATAGCCACCACAAATTTTGTTTTCTTACCGCTATTGCGTTAAGAAGAAGAGTGGTCGGTGAAGAGGGATTCGAACCCCCGACCCTCTGGTCCCAAACCAGATGCGCTACCAAACTGCGCTATTCACCGAAACCGAATCTTTTTACCCATTAAAGTGTCAACTGGATCACTCTAATGTAAAGATTGTCGAAATTAATCAGCAACCTAGAATATGGGGTGGCTAACGGGACTTGAACCCGCGACAACCGGAATCACAATCCGGGACTCTACCAACTGAGCTATAGCCACCAACGATGTTTCCGTGCCATTTAGAATGGCGCGCCCGACAGGATTCGAACCTGAGACCTTTGGCTCCGGAGGCCAACGCTCTATCCAGCTGAGCTACGGGCGCTCAATGCCCCATCGGCGAGGCTGAATAATACGGATCACACTGCCTCGCGTCTAGCATTTTTTTCAAAAAAATGTCCTTTCGCTGCAATAATAACCAAATAAGCCTTGATACGCTTCATACAAATAATTGCTGAATATTTCGCGACCACAGCTTAGGGGATATACTTACCCTGTTTTTACAAAAATACAACCTTTTGCACCAATATCGCGGCGAAAATCAATCTTGTTTTTCGACCGTATATAAAAGACACAATAAGACTGGAAGTGTAAGGTGAGCTCAATGGAAACAAGTTTGCGTAAATTAATGACGGCCGCTGCCGCAGCGTTGATATTTTCAACATCAGCAATGGCCGCCAATATGTCAGATGATGCGATTGCTGAACGAATTAAACCAGTAGGCTCAGTGTATCTGGAAGGGGATGCGCCTGTGGAGGTTGTCAATTCTGGGCCTCGCAGTGGCGAGAAAGTCTATGGCACATTTTGTATTGCGTGCCACGGTGCGGGGGTTGCAGGTGCACCCAAGGTCAACGATAAAGCGGCTTGGGAGCCACGGCTTGCAGCAGGTATGGATATGGTAACGCAGAACGCCATTCAAGGTTTTAATGCCATGCCAGCGAAAGGGACCTGCATGGACTGTTCTGATGAAGAGATTGTTGCCGCTATCAATCACATGGTAGCTGACATCGTTCAATAATTTCTCTCAAAATACACCATCAAAAAGGGAGCCTTTGCTCCCTTTTGTTGCTGATGTGTGCTTACATTGGCTCTAATTTCGCGTACTGAGTCACCAGCCACTTAATACCTTCACCATTAAAGGCAACTTGCACACGACTTTGCGCGCCCGCCCCTTCATAATTAATGATGGTTCCTTCGCCAAACTTGGGATGCTTCACGCGTTGGCCTAATGAAAAACCGGTTTCATTAAAGTTGGCATTGACCGTACTCGTACTAAAGCGACCTTGAGAGGAGGCTGGACGAGAGACTTTGGCTTTCATCCGCACTTCTTCAACAAACTCTTCTGGAATTTCCCGAATAAAGCGCGATGCTTTGTGAAAGTTATCTTTGCCATATAAACGCCGCATTTCTGCGTGCGTCATATAAAGCTTCTCCATTGCACGCGTCATACCGACATAACAAAGGCGTCGCTCTTCTTCCAAACGCCCAGCCTCTTCAACAGTACGTTGACTCGGGAACATACCCTCTTCCACACCGACCATAAAGACGAGAGGAAACTCCAATCCCTTCGCACTGTGCAAGGTCATTAATTGCACCGCATCACTGAACTCATCAGCCTGACCTTCGCCCGCTTCAAGCGCAGCATGGGTGAGAAAGGCGGTGAGCTTAGGCATCTCTTCCGCTTCTTCAGGGATTTCAAATTGGCGTGCAGCCGTGACCAGCTCTTCCAAGTTTTCTACGCGAGCTTGCGCTTTTTCGCCCCGCTCCTGTTCGTACATAGCGCGAAGCCCTGAGTGACGAATCACCTTATCCGTCTGTTGGAAAAGCTCATCTTCACGGGTGTCATCTTCTAACGCATTAATCAATTCCAAGAAGCGCGTAATCGACGTCCTTGCACGTCCGGCGAGAGCTTGCTCTTCCAATAGCTGTTGTGCCGTCAACCACATGGTTTGGCCGCGATCCCGCGCCGCACCACGAATGGTTTCCAAAGTACGATCCCCAATGCCGCGTGTCGGGGTATTCACAACACGCTCAAATGCAGCATCATCATTACGGTTAGCGATCAAGCGCATGTAACTGAGTGCATCTTTAATCTCTTGACGCTCGAAGAAGCGCATCCCGCCATAAATGCGATAAGGCATACCTTGTTGAATCAAGGCTTCCTCTAACACGCGCGATTGTGCATTGCTCCGATAAAGAATGGCGCTATCTTGCAATGCTCCCCCATTCTCCTGCCAAGTTTTGATTTTACCAACGACAAAACGCGCTTCATCGAGTTCATTAAACGCGGAGTAAACCGAAATTGGCTCGCCTTCTTGGCCTTCAGTCCACAGACTTTTCCCCATACGCTCGGTATTGTTTTCAATTAGGCTGTTTGCCGCTTTCAGGATATTGCCCGTCGAGCGGTAGTTTTGCTCTAATCGAATCGTCTGCGCTTGAGGAAACTCATTGAGAAAGCGCTGAATATTTTCAACTTTCGCACCACGCCAGCCATAAATGGACTGGTCATCATCACCAACGATCATGACGTGACATTCTGGTCCGGTCATCATGCGTAGCCACGCATATTGAATGCTGTTGGTATCTTGAAATTCATCAACCAAGATATGTTTGAAGCGCGCCTGATAGTGGTTGCGAATGTGCTCATTATCACGCAGTAACTCATGACATCGCAGCAGGATCTCCGCAAAGTCGACTAACCCAGCGCGATCGCAAGCTTCTTGGTAGGCGGTATAAATTTGTAACCACTGCTGCTCAATGGGGTCATTGTAGCTTTGAATATGACGAGGTCGTAAACCTTCATCTTTCTTGCCATTGATGTACCACGCTGCTTGACGAGGTGGCCATTGCTTTTCATCGAGGTTGGCCGCTTTGATCAAGCGGCGCAGAAGGCGTTGCTGATCATCGCTATCAATGATCTGAAACTCCTCTGGTAGCTTCGCATCGAGGTAGTGAGCACGGAGCATGCGGTGGCATAAACCATGGAAAGTCCCATTCCACATACCGGATGTACCGTAATCGATCAGTTGATTGATTCGTCCACGCATCTCAGCAGCCGCTTTGTTGGTAAACGTTACCGACATAATCTGAAATGGCGTTGCTTGCTCCATTTGCATCAACCAAGCAATACGATGGACTAACACACGTGTTTTACCACTGCCTGCGCCAGCGAGCACTAAATGGTTACCTAGCGGAGCGGCAACAGCCTCACGCTGTTTGTCATTAAGACCATCGAGAAGATAAGAAACGTCCATCGTAAATTACTGGTTATTTATACATGGCGTGCAGTATACCAGCCGATCGGGTTGGCGTCGCGCACAAATCCAGCGCCCAAAAATATTTATACGAAGCGGGTTGCACTCATGTTTGTTGGACTATGATTAAAAAAAATTATTCAGTTGTGAAATATTTCTCTTAGCTAACCTTTCTTTTTATACCGAGAGCGCAATAAGCGCCGAACATAACATCAGCCTAACCAAAAAAAGGATACAACATGAAAAAGTCTAATCTTGCTCTTGCTACCGCTGTCACTGGTCTTATCGCACTGGGTGCTAGCACAGTCTCTGCTCCAGCAATGGCAGCAGAAAAAGAGAAATGCTACGGTGTCGCGAAAGCGGGTAAAAACGACTGTGCAACCAAAACCAGTTCATGTGCTGGTACATCGACTGAAGATGGTCAGGCTGATGCCTTCATCATGGTGCCTAAAGGCCTATGTGACCGTCTTGCAGGCAGCAGCGATAAACCAATGTAATGCCGATGACTCATTTGACAGACAAGGTGGGGGTTGGCTTACGTCACCCCCATTTTTTTGACTTCATTTCGCAGCAACCCCAAGTTGGCTGGTTAGAAATCCACAGTGAGAACTTTTTTAATCCTCACAGTGATGCCAGTCGAGCCTTGGCCGCGATATCAAAAGCCTATCCCATCAGTTGTCATGGCATTGGTCTCTCATTGGGCTCTGCGGATCCGATTAACACGCACCACGTTGAGCAGCTTCGCGCTTTAATTCAACGCGTTAACCCTATTGCCGTCTCCGATCATTTGAGCTGGAGTTCGATCAATGGACAGTTTTTTAATGATTTGCTGCCACTTCCCTACACAGAGGAAGCCTTACTGAACTTTTGCGACAAGGTAGATAGGGTCCAAAATGCCATCGGTCGACAAATGCTTATCGAGAATCCGTCCAGCTATTTGAGCTTTGAGCAAGCGGATTACACCGAGTGGGATTTCCTTGCCGAGGTTGAGAAGCGGACGGGATGTGGCTTACTGCTTGATCTTAATAACATTCATGTCAGTGCGTTCAATCATCAGTTTGATGCACAGGCCTACCTTGACGCCATCAACCCTGCTGCCGTCAAAGAGATTCATCTCGCAGGGTATACCGTCAAAACACTGCCTGAAGGGGAACTGTGGATCGACACACACAGTAAGCCCGTCAGCGAACCCGTTTGGGCGCTCTATCGGCAATGGTTACAGACACATTCTGCCAAACATGGTGTCCCAGCCACACTGATTGAGTGGGATTCAGACATTCCGGCATTAGAGGTCTTATTGGCTGAAGCCCGAAAAGCAGAGCAAATTATTACGGAGGTGTGCCATGTCACCACTCCCTAATCTATCACTACAGCAGCTCCAGACCGCGTTTAGTGAATCACAGCACTACCGCGAACAGCCTCTTCTTGGCGCTGCGGTTAAAGCAGGCCAATTTACAACAGAGCAGCGATTACAGATCTATCGCAACAACTTTATTATCAGTCTGAGTGACGTGCTAGAGGCAACCTACCCCATTTGTAAAGCGATTGTCGGCGACGACTGCTTTCAGCAACTCGCCAGACAACACGTATTGAGTGAGCCTCTCACTGAAGGCGATGTTAGCCACTATGGAGAAGGCTTTGATCGCTCGATTCGCGCGGTGAATTCGGTCCACGATGCAGTGCCTTATCTCGCCGCACTGGCTGAATTGGAATGGCAAATAGACCGAGCACAACAAAAAGGCGCGCTGCTAAGTGCATTTCCGATTGAGGCACTGAGTCAATGGCTAAGCGAAAATGGCGAAGCAGCCTTAACAAACATGCATTTTGTCCCGCATGGCTTCCTTTTCAAAAGTCCTTTTGCCCTAGGCAGCTTGTGGCAAATGGTGCGCAGTCATCAAATCACTGAACTCGACCTTTTCCAACCAGAAACCTGTTGGATTCAACATCGGTCACATGGCACAGACGTGCTTATTTTTGATGAGGCCAGCGAAGCGCTCATCAACCTCTCATTACAACAAAAAACCTTGGCTGAGGCCGACGAAGGCATGCTCGCCATGCTGCCTGAACTAATCCAAAAAGACGTTTTTGCTACTTTTGAACCGATTGGGAGAGAGTAAGATGTTGCAATTGATCACCAAAATCGACGAACTATCCAAGGCCATCACGACACCGCTGGTTTCCCTATTGCTGCTGTTTACGCGTATTTGGGTCGCCATTATCTTTTTTAAATCAGGTATGGTGAAACTCTCTAGCTGGGACAGCACCCTGTATCTCTTTGAATATGAATACCAAGTACCTGTGCTGCCTTGGCAACTGGCCGCCTACATGGGCACCGCTGCAGAACTGATTCTTCCCGTTTTCATGGTACTCGGCTTGCTCACACGCCCAATGGCACTCATTTTGTTTGTGTTTAATGCCATCGCTGTCATCTCCTACCCTGTGCTCTGGGAAGGTGGGTTTTACGACCATCAACTCTGGGGAGCGATGATATTGATGAATGTGTTCTGGGGGGCTGGGGCAATTTCTGCCGATTTTGCGGTATCTAAGCTAGGCCAGAAACCACAGACGGCAACAAATAGCTAATCTCACGCATAAAAAACGGGACAACACTGTGTCCCGTTTCTTTTCTGCTTCACCGCCGTTAGATAAAGGCGAATGCATCCGCGTACATTCGTTCACGATGCGCGCCTTTCTCCGTTGAAAAACGCTCACGTGCGGCACCCGCCATTTCAAAGCGCCCACATAGGTAAATATCATAGGCTTCGAGGCTAACAAAATCTTCGCACACCGCATCAAGCACATTGCCTACTTTGCCTTGCCATCCCGCATCGGCATTTTCTACCACGGGCACATAAGTGACTTTATCGTGGACAGACGCGAGTGTGTGCATTTCATCATCGGCATAGAGCTGCGCTAAATCTCGGCCACCCCAGTAAACAAAGACAGGGCGACGCGGCGCGTTCTCTAAAAAGTGACGAAGAATACTGCGTACATAGGTAAAGCCAGTGCCACCCGCGACAAGTAACAGCGGGTGTTCACTCTCTTCACGTAAAAACGCATCGCCCTGCGGTGGCGTTAAGGTCATTTCACCGCCATCCGCTAAACATTGCTTCGCCAGGTCGACAACCTGCAATGCCCACGGATTCGCTTCAGCAGCGCCGATATGGAATTCGAGATCTTGCTCGCTTGGCTGACTCGCGATTGAAAATGGACGCTTATCATCGTCTGCGACACAAACCATCACATATTGACCTGCTTTAAAATCAACAGGCTCTACAGGTGTCAGTACCACACGATACGTATGCGCTGCCAAGGTATCGACAGACTTTACTTTACATTGAATTGTCATCTTATCCTCTAATCTAACTGCAAGATCAGATCACTCGTAGGCTTGGCTAAACACGCAAATATCCAGCCTTCCTGCTGCTCGTTTTCCGTTAGCATAGGTTCAAGCGCATAGCTGACCTCGCCTTCAGTCTTCTTACATAAGCAGGCAGCGCACGCGCCAACCTGACAGCGGTTAGGAAAATGAACGCCTGCGTTGAGCGCAGCCTCCAACACAGTATGGTTGTTATCGCATAAAAACGTGAGGTTGTGAGGCATCAGGCGTATGGTGTACATGTTATTTCAGAATCTTAAGTTGTGCCCAAATGGCATCGATATTCGCGACCACTTGAGGATCTTTCTCTATCGGGGTGCCCCATTCACGGTCAGTTTCTCCCGGCCATTTGTTAGTAGCATCCATGGCCATTTTCGACCCTTGCTGTTCAGTTCGCTTCACCAGCAAGGTATCGCGCGCGGGATCCATTCGGGTGGTTAACGCCCAAATGACATCGTTCCAATCACGAATGTTCACATCGCTATCATCGAACAACATGACATATTTGAGATCGGTGTGCACCTCAAAAGCCTGCCAGATAGCCTCTATTATTCTTGGGCCATCCCCAGATGCTTGCTTGTTGATCGTCGCCATCAACATACCATTCGCATGGGCTTCTGGCGGTAAATGGAGATCGACCAACTCTGGGTGCATTGCCTTTAGCGCCTCAAGCGTCGCCTCGATCACCGATTTGTCAGCGCAACGCGTATCCTCTTGAGGGTAACCAACAAGCTCAGCATCCCATTTCTTTGTGGCATCCCACCCCATTTTAGAACCCAGCCCGACAACAGGTGAGGCGAAGTCTAAAGAATCAATCGGCGTATGCTCTATCATTAGGGTGTCACGGTAAGGGTCCATGCGCGTCGTCATCGCCTGCACAACGCTGTGCCAATCACGTGCATTGACATCTTCATCACACACAACGACATACTTGGTGTACATGAATTGACGCAGAAAAGACCACACGCCCATCATTACCCGCTTCGCATGTCCAGGGTACTGCTTCTTCATGGTGACGACCGCCATCCGATAAGAGCACCCTTCAGGCGGCAAATAGAAGTCTATAATTTCTGGGAACTGCTTCTGCAAAATAGGCACAAACACTTCATTCAGAGCGACCCCGAGCACGGCTGGCTCATCTGGCGGGCGGCCAGTATATGTACTGTGGTAGATAGGCTTATTGCGCATCGAGACATGTGTCACGGTGAAAACATGATGCCGCTCAACCTCATTGTAGTATCCCGTATGGTCGCCATAAGGGCCTTCATCGGCATACTCGTTCGGGTCGATATAGCCTTCCATCACGATTTCTGCACTCGCAGGCACTTCCAGATCGTTTGATATGCTTTTCACCACTTCCGTTTTCCGGCCACGCAATAAGCCTGCAAACGCGTACTCCGATAACGTGTCTGGAACGGGCGTCACCGCACCTAAAATCGTTGCGGGGTCAGCACCATAGGCAACGGTCACTGGGAAAGGCTGCCCCGGATGGGTTTCCATCCAGTCTCGCAAGTCAAGTGCACCACCACGATGCGCCAACCAGCGCATGATCACCTTGTTTTTACCTATCTTCTGTTGGCGATAAATCCCTAGGTTTTGACGCTTTTTATTCGGCCCTTTGGTGATCGTTAACCCCCACGTCAACAGCGGCGCCACATCCCCGGGCCAGCATGACATGACGGGAATCTTATCGAGGTCAACCTCATCCCCTTGCCAAATAACTTCTTGGCAGGGCGCTTTACGCAGCTTCTTCACTGGCATGTTAAGGACCTGACGGAACACAGGTAGCTTGTCCAAAGCATCTTTAAAGCCTTTGGGTGGCTCTGGCTCTTTTAGGTATGCCAATAACTTACCAACCTCACGCAGCTCTCGCACATTCTCTCGTCCCATACCCATTGCGACGCGTTCAGGGGTGCCGAACAAGTTCGCTAACACTGGCATCTCGTAGCCTTTGGGGTTTTCAAACAGCAATGCCGGTCCTTTCGCACGCAAGGTACGATCCGCGATTTCAGTCATTTCATAGTCTGGGTCGACGGGATGTGAGATGCGCTTTAGTTCACCGCGTTCTTCGAGGTAGGCAATAAAGTCGCGTAAATCCTTAAATTTCATGGCAGTCCATATCAAGGTCACAGGGATGATGATTATATACTCAAGTAACCTCAAGATGCAGGATTCAGAAGTGGCCTAGCGTTCCGAGTTCAAGGCAAAGGTGCGAAGGAATGGCTTCCCCCTTTCAAGCACCTTTAACGCAGAAATCGGGGCGCTAGGCACTTCCCTTCGGGCGAGTTTTCTAGGCTCGTCAGCTTCGTTACTGCTTTTCGATTTAGCTCACTAGACCTTCAAAGCAGTGTCTTACTGACAAGCCTAGAAATTCTCGCTGAACAAGCATCTTGAGGTCACTTGAGTATACGTTAGCTAACTAACGGATATAACTCTTTGTTAACCTTTGTCACTGTTTCACCGCTTCAACGCGCAAATTACTGCATGAAAACAGCAATTCGCGACATTTAACCGCAAGATTACTAAGTGTAATCGAAACTATGGCGCTGTAGATGAAAGAGCTTGCTGAAGATGCCGAGCGCGAATCGTGCTGTTTTCTCCTTGTGCAAGCTCAGAAATCCAGTCGCGATACCCTTGTGTCGCGAGCTGATTGGCAACCAGTCCACCATCTTCAACCTCATCGAGTTTTGCGATAAGAAAATGCTGAACATCGAATGGCATCGGCTGTAAACGAGCGAGCTGTTGATAGGCGGAAGATTTTAGACTCGGATTACCCGTGGCGATGATCAATTGCTCGACTGCATAACCATCCGGAGCGAGATTGGCGAGACGTTGTAGTTCATCTAAAGAAAACGCGTCGGTACGACGACGCCACAGCAGACCGTGAAGCGCTTCATTCCCACTCCTTGCCGCCAATGCCGCTATCACCGCATTATCTGGCAGCCACAACATACGATTCATTTTTGGCCCAAACTCGGCCACCATAAGTTCAATCGCTTCGGGTGACATGCTATCAACCCGACTCAGAAAAGTGTCACGTCGAGGATAGTAGTCTGTCAGTGGCACCTTCAACCACTCTGTTAACGTCAACTCACCCGCCTCAAGCTGAGCAAAGATCGCGTCGGCTTCCTGCTGGTGCTGCCAGTCAGTGACAACACCGTGAGCAAGTAAGCCATAGTTGAATGCCCGCATCGACACAACATAACCGTCACCTTGCGATTTGACACTGTAGGTAGGATGCTCAGTAGAGAGTTGATACAGCCAAGCCAGTTGCTCTGGACTTAAATCTGGCAGTGTCGCGGCGTAGTCCACCAGCATGAGCTTGGCGGCTTCTTTTTCACGGGGATGGAGTGTATTGAGATGAGACTCTAATCGTGAAATATCAGACTGATTAAAGACAAAACTTAGCCCCGCCAGCGCATTGGCCAGCTGATCACTATTTAGTACCGCACTCACTTGTTGGGGCGTTAATTCCTTCGCTCCCAGCGGCACGGCAAATATCAGGCATAACAAATAGGTTCGCAGCCTGTGACGCATATTCCGTTGCTTCATGGCATACCCTGACATCGCACGACCATGACGAAGGGCTCATCATGGCTCCATAAAAAAAGCGTCGATAAAATCGACGCTTTTCAGTATAGCGAGAATTTTCCCTAATGATAACGACAAGGTTAATCAATTAGTCACAAATTCATCACCTATGACCCTCGAGGCTTTGCTCGTGAGCTAAGAATTGCTTATTGACGACGCATCGCGTCAAAGAATTCGTTGTTGGTTTTGCTCATTGCCAACTTGTTGATCAGGAACTCCATCGCGTCAATCTCACCCATTGGGTGAACAATCTTACGTAGGATCCACATCTTCTGCAGCTCATCTGACTTGGTCAGCAACTCTTCACGACGTGTACCTGAGCGGTTGAAGTCAATCGCAGGGAATACGCGCTTCTCAGCAATCTTACGAGAAAGGTGCAGTTCCATGTTACCCGTACCTTTAAACTCTTCGTAGATAACTTCATCCATCTTAGAGCCAGTATCGACAAGCGCAGTCGCGATGATAGTCAAACTACCACCCTCTTCTACATTACGTGCGGCACCAAAGAAACGTTTTGGACGATGCAGTGCGTGTGCATCCACACCACCGGTGAGTACCTTACCTGAAGAAGGCACAACGGTATTGTAAGCACGTGCTAGACGCGTAATAGAATCAAGCAAGATAACCACATCTTTCTTGTGTTCAACCAGACGCTTCGCTTTCTCAATCACCATCTCGGCAACTTGAACGTGGCGGTTAGCTGGCTCATCAAAAGTAGAAGCAATCACTTCGCCTTTCACCAAACGTTGCATCTCGGTCACTTCTTCCGGACGCTCATCGATCAGCAACACCATGAGCTCACAGTCTGGGTGGTTAAACGCGATGCTCTGAGCAATGTTCTGAAGCAACATGGTTTTACCCGCTTTTGGCGGAGCAACAATCAGACCACGCTGACCTTTACCAATCGGTGATGCTAAATCCAGAATACGTGCAGTGATGTCCTCAGTTGAACCGTTACCACGCTCCATCACCATACGTTCGTTGGCGTGCAGAGGTGTTAGGTTTTCAAAAAGGATTTTATTGCGGGCGTTATCTGGGCGGTCATGGTTAACTTCATTCACCTTCAAAAGGGCAAAGTAACGTTCGCCATCTTTTGGTGGACGAATCTTTCCAGCAATGGTGTCACCGGTGCGCAGATTGAAACGGCGGATCTGACTTGGTGATACATAAATATCATCCGGGCCAGCAAGATAAGAGCTGTCTGCACTTCGTAGGAAACCAAATCCATCCTGGAGGATTTCTAGAACCCCGTCGCCAAAGATGTCTTCGCCACTTTTTGCGTGTTGCTTCAAGATAGCAAAGATAATGTCTTGTTTACGTAGACGTGCCAGATTCTCTAATCCCATGCCTTCGCCAAGCGTCACAAGCTCAGAGACAGGACGGTTCTTAAGTTCTGTAAGATTCATATTGGTGGGTTTCTTTTTTGTCAAAATCGGGGTTCTGTGCAATCAAAAAATGAGTAGATGACCGCTGGAACTGGTCAAGGTATGAACAATAGTATAATTTACGTGCAATAACTTAGCACTAAAGTTATCGTACGTCTAGCAAAGAAAGAGAGACAAACCGCGCAGTTAGGGCGTGCACGGTTTGCAAATCAAGCGATTATAGGTTCGCGTCTAGGAACTCTTTAAGTTGAGTCTTAGACAAAGCACCTACTTTAGTTGCCGCAACTGCGCCATCTTTAAACAACAACAGCGTTGGGATACCACGAATACCAAATTTCGGTGGCGTACCTGCGTTGTTGTCGATATTTAGCTTACCGATGGTCAGCTTGCCTTCATATTCTTCTGCAATCTCATCCAGAATAGGGGCAATCATTTTACAAGGACCACACCATTCTGCCCAAAAATCTACAAGAACTGGGCCCGCAGCCTTAATCACTTCTTCTTCAAAGCTTTCGTCACTCAGCTGCACGATCTTGTCGCTCATCTTCCACTCCGTGAGGTTGACATTAGAGTGCTGATTTTAACAAATCAGCAAAACGATACTCTATTTGAATTGATTCAGTTTCGTATTGCAACCCTAAGCTGATATTCTATAGCCATGAAAACGACTCATATCACAGAGCATAAATTTGCCGACTTCGGTTTACACGACGAAGTTTTAGCTGGTCTTGAATCCGTAGGGTACACGCATTGTACTCCGATTCAAGCCTTGGCAATGCCAGTCGTGCTTGCTGGCCGAGACATTGCAGGACAAGCCCAAACGGGTACAGGAAAGACCATTGCTTTCCTCACTGCAACCTTTAACCATTTGATGGTAACGCCAAAATCAGAAGGCCACCGTCAAAATCAACCGCGTGCAATTATTCTTGCGCCAACCCGTGAGTTAGCGATTCAAATCTTCAATGATGCGAAGCCGCTAATGACGTCGACAGGTCTATCGGTTGGTCTTGCGTACGGTGGTGACCCAATCGATAAACAAGAACAACGCCTAAAAGGTGGTGTTGATATCTTAATTGGTACTTGTGGTCGCATCATCGATTTTTACAAACGCGGCGTCATTGACCTACGTAACATCCAAGCGGTCGTACTTGATGAAGCTGATCGCATGTTCGATCTTGGCTTTATTAAAGATATCCGCTTCTTGTTCCGTCGTATGCCAGCGCCTGCTGACCGTTGTAACATGCTGTTCTCTGCCACCCTCTCTTACCGCGTCAAAGAGTTGGCTTTCGAACACATGAACAACCCAGAAAGCGTCATTGTTGAGCCTGAGCAAAAAACCGGACACCGCATCCAAGAAGAGCTTTTCCAGCCTTCTAACGATGAGAAAATGGCCCTACTGCAAACGCTTATCGAGCATGATTGGCCAGAGCGCGCAATCATCTTCGCTAACACAAAGATGCGTTGTGAGCAGATTTGGGCGCATCTCGCAGCGGATGAGCATCGCGTTGGCTTACTGACTGGCGATGTACCGCAGAAAAAACGCGAGCGCATCCTGAAAGAATTTACTGAAGGTAAAGTCGATATTCTGGTTGCGACAGATGTAGCAGCACGTGGCTTGCACATCCCGCAAGTAACTCATGTCTTCAACTATGACCTCCCTGACGATGCGGAAGACTATGTTCACCGTATTGGTCGAACTGGCCGTGCAGGCGCAAGTGGTCACTCCATCAGCTTTGCTTGTGAAGAATATGCAATCAACCTGCCAGCGATAGAAGAATACATTGAGCATGCGATTCCACTGACTAACTATCACTCAGAGGGACTACTGCGTGATCTTCCTGCGCCATTGCCTATTGAGCGTCGTGAGCGCCACTCGTCAAACAAACGCAACCAAGGTGGCCAGCGTCAAGGACAATCACGTCCTCGTCCCCGTCGTCGCCACGCAAAGCAGGCGTAAGTTATGACGAAAACCGTATCACCCATTTATGCCGCCATTGATTTAGGCTCGAACAGTTTCCACATGTGGCTGATCCGCAATAATGCGGGCAGTGTGCAAACATTGGCAAAAATTAAACGCAAAGTGCGCTTAGCCGCTGGATTAGATAGCGAGAATAATCTAAGCCAAGAAGCG
This sequence comes from Thaumasiovibrio subtropicus, assembly GCF_019703835.1. Lineage (NCBI taxonomy): Bacteria > Pseudomonadati > Pseudomonadota > Gammaproteobacteria > Vibrionales > Vibrionaceae > Thaumasiovibrio > Thaumasiovibrio subtropicus. Next base: position 3,544,002 of record NZ_AP023054.1, read on the forward strand.
ATGCAGCGAGGTTGGGACTGCTTGTCTTTATTTGCTGAGCGCTTGCAAGATATCGAGCCGACCCATATTCGTATTGTGGGCACAGCAGCACTGCGTCGCGCCATCAACGCCAAACATTTTTTGGATAAAGCCGCAGCAATTTTGGGTCATACGGTTGAGGTCATTCCCGGCGAAGAAGAAGCACGCATTATCTATCAAGGTGTTGCTCACACCTCCGGCGGCAGTGGTCGTCGCTTGGTGGTCGATATTGGCGGTGCCAGTACTGAGATGATCATTGGTAGTCAATTTGATGCCAAAGCGCTACAAAGTCTGCATATGGGCTGCGTCACTTGGCTAGAACAGTACTTTGCCGATCGTAGCCTTACTCAAGCAAACTTTGATGCGGCAATTAATGCCGCAAAAGCTGTTTTAGCGCCAATAAAAGCACAATACCTCGCACTTGGCTGGGATGTGTGTGTTGGTGCCAGTGGTACCGTACAAGCGTTACAAGAGATTATGCTGGCACAGGGGATGAGTGAAACCATCACCCTGAAAAAGCTCAAACGCATGCAAGCACAGGCCATGCACTACGAGCAGTTAGAAGAGCTTGATATTGAAGGGCTAACGCTCGAGCGTGCCTTGGTTTTCCCTAGTGGGCTATCGATCTTAATTGCGATTTTTGAAAGCTTTGGTATTGAGTCAATGACACTGGCTGGCGGAGCACTGCGAGAAGGCCTTGCTTACGAGATGATGGCAGGGTTGCGCCAAGATGATATCTGCCAGCGCACACTAACCAGCGTTCAAGCCCGTTTTCAGCTAGATACCGCCCAAGCCAGCCTTGTTGCGTTAGTCGCCAATACCTTGCTGGGTCAGCTTTCTCTCGATGCAGAAGAGAGTGCGGAAATTGCACCACTCCTTCACGCCTGTTGCGCCATGCACGAAATCGGCATCAGCCTAGGTTTTAAACAGGCAAGCTCACACAGTGCGTATCTTTTGAAAAGCCTAGAACTGCCCGGCTTTACCCGCGCCCAGAAGTACCTGATTGCTGCGATTATCGAACGCAGCACAGGTACCCTGCCTAAGCGGTTGGATCAGCAAGCGATCAGTGAAAATGGCGCAAATACCCTACTGCGTATTCTGCGTTTGGCGATTATTTTATGTCATCGCAGACAGCCGGAAGCCTTACTTAGCTATCAATTAGAAAATGATTCGCAACAATGGCGTCTTAATCTGCCAGCACAATGGCGAGACGCACACCCTTTGCTTGCAGCCGATCTTTGCTTAGAGGCAACACGTCAAAGTGATGCTGGGCTTTGCCTCTCACTCAGCAACGCTTGAGCTCAACATGGTTGCTAGATGCCATGCATGAGAGCCCACAAAAAAGACCACCTCAGCGGTGGTCTTTTTTATCGTCACTTCGCCATTCGCTATGAGGCTTCGCCGTCTCTTTTTAGGTTAGAACCCAGTTCAGCCGCATCTTGCGCTAGCCACTCTGCAACATCTTTCGCAAAATAGGTCAAAATGCCATCAGCACCTGCGCGCTTGAAACACAACAAGGACTCCATCACGGTTTCTCGTTCTTTCAACCAGCCATTGGCAATCGCCGCTTTATGCATCGCGAACTCACCACTCACTTGATAAGCAAATGTCGGTACTTGAAGTTCCGTTTTCACTCGACGAACCACATCTAAATAAGGCATTCCTGGTTTCACCATCACCATATCCGCACCTTCATTGATATCCAATGCGACCTCAAGCAACGCCTCGTCACTGTTGGCTGGATCCATCTGATAGGTTTTCTTATCTGCCCCTTTTAGGTTAGCCGCTGAGCCGACAGCATCGCGGAACGGGCCATAGTAATTCGACGCATACTTCGCAGAGTAGGCCATGATTTGGGTGTGAATGTGACCCGCTTCTTCCAACGCATCGCGGATAGCACCGATACGACCATCCATCATGTCTGAAGGCGCAACGATATCAGCCCCCGCTTCGGCATGAGAGAGCGCCTGTTTAATCAACACTTCTGTGGTTTCATCATTGAGCACATAGCCTTCGTCATCAATCAAACCGTCTTGACCATGAATGGTGAAGGGATCAAGCGCAACGTCAGTAATCACCCCCATTTGCGGTACATGCTCTTTCAGTAACTTAACAGCACGCTGTACCAAGCCTTCTGGATTGTACGCTTCGGTTGCACAGTCACTCTTAAAGTCTTGGGTAACAACGGGAAAGAGGGCAATCGCTGGTACACCGAGCGAGGCGAGATACTCCGCCTCATGCAGCATCAAATCAATGGAGAGACGCTCAATGCCCGGCATAGACTCAACCGGCTCACGACGGTTTTTGCCCATAAGAATAAAAATAGGATAAATAAGATCGCTGGCCTGAATATGGTTCTCAGCAACTAAACGACGACTAAAAGCATGTTTACGAATGCGGCGCGGACGACGCGCAGGGAAACTGGCATTTACTGATACAGTCACGGAGTTCACTTCCTTATATTGATGGTATTACCCACGCCAGAGAGCATCCTTTGCGGGCAGGCTGAATTTTATCTTACCACTCAGAACTTAAGTCTGCAGGCTCACAACCCGAAAAACGCTCGGCTTGTCGCGTTGACCTGATTGAGCAAAATCTGCGGGTCTTCGCCACGGCATTGCGCGATTACGCCCGCAATATGAGGTAGGTATTTAGGTTCATTGCGGCTCGACTTCGGCTTAGGGCGAAGGTCACGAGGTAAGAGATAAGGGCAGTCTGTCTCAATCATTAACCGCTGGGCAGGGATTTCAGAGACCAACTCTCGCAGTTCAGTACCGCGACGCTCGTCGCACACCCAACCGGTTACACCAAGGTGTAAATCCAGCGCAAGGCACTGTTGCAGCTCGGTACGGTTGCCGGTGAAGCAGTGCAGTACCGCAGCAGGTAGCTTATCCCGCCAGGGTGACAGAATGGCAAAGAAGCGCTCAAACGCATCTCGGCAATGCATAAAGACCGGCAGTTTAAGCTCGGCTGCGATGGCCAGTTGCGCTTCAAACACCGCTTCTTGTTGCGGTCGAGGCGAGAAGTCCCGGTTAAAATCGAGGCCACACTCACCAATCGCTCTAACCTGCGGTAAGGCCGCTAACGCACGAATCTCGCCAAGATGAAGATCCTCCACCGATTTGGCATCATGAGGATGTACGCCAGCGGTACTAATACATACCTCTGGCCACTGTTGACACATCTGCGCGGCGGCCTGACTCTCTTCAATATTGGTACCGGTCAGTACTAGGTGGCTGACGCCAGCGGCAACCGCATTCGCCACCACTTGATCTCGGTCTTTATCAAAACGACTATTGGTTAAATTAACCCCGATATCAATCATCCTTCGTTTTCCTGTTGTGCTTGTGCTTTAGGGAGATAGAAACGTGATACTAACAATCCAAGCTCAAACAGAATACACATGGGGATAGCCAATAGGGTTTGCGAAATCATATCTGGCGGCGTCAGCAACATACCAATCACAAAGCTCGCCACTATGATATAAGGCCGCTTTTTAGCAAGACTTTGCGGATCAGTCGCCCCCGTCCAACAAAGCAATATGATCGCAATAGGCACTTCAAACGCGATACCGAAGGCGATGAAGATCGCTAAGATAAAATCGAGATAGCTGGCGATATCCGTCGCCATCTGCACACCTTCTGGCGTGGTAGAAACGAAAAAGCTAAACGCCAACGGAAAAACAACGAAGTAAGCAAATGCAGCGCCACTATAGAACAACAACGAGCTGGAAAACATCAGTGGCATCACCAAACGTTTTTCATGCTTGTAGAGTCCTGGCGCGACAAATGCCCAAACTTGATAAAGAATCATCGGCACCGCGATAAACACCGATGCCACAAAGGTCAATTTTAATGGGGTGAAAAGCGGTGAAGCGACATCAGTCGCTATCATGGTTGCCCCATCTGGCAGGCGCTCAATCAAAGGCGCAGAGATGAAGGCATAAATATCATTGGCAAACCAAACCAAGCATAGAAATACCACTAACACAGCAATAAGCGCACGCAGTATACGACTGCGCAGCTCTATTAAATGCTGGATAAGCGGCTGAGATTCATCAACCGTCATGCTTATTCCTGTTTATCGACTTGTTTTTGTTCTTGAGTGGCGGGAGATTCAGGGGCTTTATCATAAGGACGTTGTACGTCATCGGCAGCTTGTTTCAGCTCATCAACAGATTGCTGCAAATCAGGTGAGAGGTCTTGCATGCTCATCTGTTCTGCTTTCTTAAGATTCTGCTGTAACTCCTGAATTTTTAGCTCTTGCTCTAACTCTGCCTGTACCGAATTAGCCATAGAGCGCGCCGCACGAATCCAACGCGATACATTGCGTATCGCGACAGGGAGGCGTTCCGGCCCGAGCACAACAAGGCCCACCACCGAAATCAGAATGAGTTCCCAAAACCCAATATCAAACACGCTTAAGCCTGCTCTTTATTCTTGGTCTCTTCAGCACTGGTTGCTGTGTGTGCTGTCGTCTTTTCGTCTATTGCTTTTTGATCGCTGCTTTCACCAAAGTCAGCGTCTTTCGCTTTTTCGTCTTCGCTGTTCATCGCATTTTTAAAGCCCTTCACCGCAGACCCTAAATCGCCACCCACATTACGTAAACGCTTAGTGCCAAATACTAAAACCACGATCAACGCAACAATCAACAATTGCCAAATACTGATCCCACCCATGACGCTTTCCTCTATTCGTTAACGTTTTTCATTGCGACGTAAAGTTCGCCAACCGGACACCCATAGTAGCACGCCCGCGGCCGCCGACAATCCTGATAAATTTGTAATATCGTGACTAAAAAACAAGGTAGCGCAGACAATCAACGTCGCTCCCATACCAAATTGTAGCTTAGCCTGATTAGCTCTCTGTTTCTGAACAGTAAAATCTTGGTATAGCGCTTCCATTTTGTGATTCATGGCTTTGCCCTGCTGCAAACTTTCGTACAGTAATTCAGGCAGTTCTGGCAGTTTCTCAGCCCAAAAAGGCGCTTTTGTTTTTACTGCATCGATCACGGCTTGCGGTCCAACCTGCTTTGCCATCCACGTTTCTAAAAACGGTTTTGCGGTATCCCAAAGATCTAACTGCGGATAGAGCTGACGCCCTAATCCTTCAACATAGAGCAAGGTTTTCTGCAACAGCACTAACTGTGGCTGCACTTCCATATTAAAGCGCCTTGCTGTGTTAAAAAGATTAAGCAATACATGCCCAAATGAGATCTCGCACAAAGGTTTAGCAAAAATTGGTTCGCAAACCGTACGAATAGCAAACTCAAACTCATCAACATGTGTATCCGCAGGTACCCAACCTGAATCCACATGCAGTTGCGCGACGCGACGATAATCACGATTAAAGAAGGCGAGGAAGTTCTCAGCAAGGTAACGCTTGTCTTCGCGATTCAATGTACCAACGATGCCACAGTCCAAACCAATCCACTGCGGATCTTCCGGGTTGTCATATGAAACGAACACATTTCCCGGATGCATGTCAGCATGGAAAAAACTGTCGCGAAAGACTTGGGTGAAGAAAACCTCTACCCCGCGCTCCGCCAACAACTTCATATTGGTGTTGTTGGCTTTCAATGCCTCGATATCTGAAACTTGAATACCGTAAATGCGCTCAGACACCATCAAGTGTTCAGAGCAATAGTCAGTAAACACTTCCGGCACATAGAGAATACGCTGATTATCAAAGTTACGACGGAGCTGAATGGCATTCGCCGCTTCGCGCATTAAATTGAGTTCATCAAGTAGCGTTTTCTCGTACTCACGCACGACTTCTACGGGACGTAAGCGGCGCGCATCGGGAATCAGTTTTGCGACAAGGTTGGCCAGTCGATACATCAGGCGGATATCTGCCTTTATGACAGGCAAAATATCGGGACGAATCACCTTGAGCACCACTTCACGGCCATTCTCTTTCAATGTCGCAGTATGCACTTGCGCAATCGAAGCAGAGGCTAGCGGTGTCACATCAAAATCATCAAACCATTGCTCGAGCGGCCCGCCTAACGCTTCTTCCATGCGCGCTTTGGCTAGGTTGCCATCAAACGACGCTACATTGTCTTGCAAAAGCGCTAATTGATCAGCGATGTGAGGAGGAAACAGATCGCGACGCGTCGACATCATCTGTCCAAATTTTATCCAGACAGGTCCGAGGGATTGCAACGCAAGACGTAACCGTTCGCCAAGAGGTTTATCTGTATGGCAGTTTTGAATCCAAAACACCCCTTTTCGAAAGAGGCGTGCTTTGTCGGCTTGAGGAATATCAGGAAATAAGTCATCTAAGCCGTAGCTCAGTAACACTTTTTGAATGTGATAAAGGCGTTTCAGTTCTGAGGGGGTCATCGGCGACCCCGCAGTCGATCACTTAACTGTTCAAACCGTGCTTCCAAATGGGCTTGGGCACTGCGTAAGTCATCAACTTGATCACAAAAGTGCGCGACTTCCAACGGCCCGGGTGCAAGCCGCCACTCTTCGGTCACCACTTCGGCAATATCTCGCTCTCGAACAGTTAGCCACGCCTTGAGGCGCTCAGCTTGTCGTTTGCTACCACTGACCAAGGTATGGGCGACCACATCGCCAGTATAGGTCGATAACACCTCTTCCCAATCCGGTTTCAATTGCTTTAACAGCGACGAGAACTGCTGTGCGAGGTCCAAATCCCCTTCGACATCCAACTTATCGTCTTTGATCAAGCGGGTAATTTGGCTCTGCTGCTGCAGTTGCGGTAATGCGGTGATATTAAGCAGTAAATGACAATCAGGTTCACCCTCATACTCACCGAGTACATCAATCTGTTGACTGAACACATAGGTCATCGTCAGTGACAACTCTTTCAGCGTGACTTGCAGTACTTTGCCTTGCATACGCTTGAGTTGAGGTCGATTCTCCTCGGTTAGCAGCTTATTGAGCGCCACTTCGATGGCGCCGCTCACTAACACTTTCAATGGAGTGTGAAGAGGCAAGGATTCCATATCAGACTCAGAACTTATAACCGCGGTGCAATGCGACAATACCACCGGTCAGATTGTAGTAATTCGTGTGCTCAAAGCCCGCGTCTTGCATCATGCCTTCCAAGGTTTCTTGGTCTGGATGCATACGAATAGACTCAGCAAGGTAACGGTAGCTCTCGCTATCGCCTGCCACCAACTCACCCATTTTCGGTAGAAGATGGAACGAGTAAGCGTCGTAAATTTTCGATAAAGGATCGAGAACAGGCTTAGAGAATTCCAATACCAATAAGCGCCCACCCGGCTTCAACACACGGAACATAGAGCGCAGTGCTTTTTCTTTGTCGGTGACGTTGCGTAAACAGAAGCTGATGGTGATACAGTCAAAGTGGTCATCAGGGAATGGCAATTCTTCCGCATTCGCCTGCACGAAGCCCACATTGCCCACAATACCTAAGTCACGCAGCTTGCTACGCCCCACCTTCAACATGGAGTCATTGATATCCGCCAAAATCACTTGGCCTTTTTCACCCACGATGCGAGAAAACTTAGCGGTGAGATCACCAGTACCACCACCCAAGTCGAGAATTTTCTGTCCTGGTCGCGCGCCACTGCAATCGATAGTAAACCGCTTCCAAGCGCGGTGAATGCCGAGCGACATCAAGTCATTCATGATGTCGTACTTGGTTGCTACCGAGTGGAAAACCTCGGCCACTTTCTCTACTTTCTGCTCTTTCGCAACAGTTTCAAACCCAAAGTGGGTGGTTTCCTGTGCGATATCCTGGGTGGTATCCGTCATGTTAACTCCTCTTAACAACGAGGTTATCTTACTTGATAACAGCGAGTTGCTCTACGATTGATCTGTGTGATTTTGCAATTCGGGCAGCTCGTCATCTGGCGTCAGATTTGCCACCAACTGCGGACTGATATCCCGCTTCACTTCCACACCTAAGGTTTTAAAACTCTCTGCTTGGCGGATCACGTTACCGCGACCAACCACTAGCTTATTCATTGCACCGCGATAGCCTTGGGTGGCCTTATCTAAGCTCTGCCCGACCTGCTCCATGTCATTCACAAATAGGCGCAGCTTGTCGTAGAGCTTGGCGGCGCGTTCGGCGATCAACTTCGCATTGTGATTTTGATTTTCGTAACGCCATAGATTGGCAATCGTTCGTAACGCCACCATTAACGTCGTTGGACTCACCAACATGATGTTGTGCTCCATCGCTTCTTTAACCAAGTGAGGCTCCGCCGCCACTGCGACCTGAAATGCAGGCTCAACCGGGATAAATAGCAATACGTAGTCAAGAGAGCGAATACCTTCAAGCTCTTGATAATCTTTACGGCTTAAACCACGAATATGGCTACGTACTGAAGTAATATGTTCGCTCAGCGCTAACTCTTGCTCCGCGAGCGTGTCAGCATTGAAGTAACGTTCATAGGCCACCAGCGACATCTTGGCATCGACCACCACCTGCTTATCTTTCGGTAAGTCGACAATCACATCAGGCTGATAACGCTTTCCTTGCTCATTCTCCAAACTGACTTGCGTATGATACTCATGCCCTTCGCGTAAGCCGCAACTTTCAAGTACCCGCGCTAAGACCACCTCACCCCAATTGCCTTGTGCTTTGTTGTCACCCTTCAATGCTTGGGTTAAGTTGATCGCTTCTTGCGCCATCTGCTCATTGAGCTTTTTAAGGTGGTGAATCTCATGGATCAAGGTGTGACGTTCGCGGGCTTCCCGTCCAAAGTTATCATCCATCTGCTGGCGAAAACCTTCAAGTTGCGACTTCAACGGCCCTAACAGCCCTTCCAAACTGAGGCGGTTTTGTTCATCCACACTGCGCGATTTTTTCTCAAACAGCTGATTCGCGAGTGTCTCAAATTGCTCTCGTAAACGTTGCTCGGCATTTTCTAACAACACCACTTTCTCTTGCAGCGCTTTTCGCTCTTCGCTGTGGCGCGCTTCAAGCTCGCGCAAATCCCCTTCTAACCCTGCATTTGCCCCACGGGCATTCTCGAGTTGCTCTCGGTAATACTGCTTCTCTTGCTGAATGGCGTCGAATTGACGCAATTTTTCAGCCGCTGAGGCCAATCGCGCATGCATTTGACGCGCTTCATTATTGAGCCTATCGCACGTCACATCCATCTCATCGAGATCGTGTTGTCGCGCTTCAAGTTGCGTTTGTAGCTGTGTAAGTTTGGCTTCACTTAACGTTTGTTGAGCGTCTAGCTGCTGTTGCATTAAGGCTTCACGTTGCTTAGCGCGACCACTAATAAACCATGCCACAATCGCAGACGCCAATGTGGAACAACTTGCGGCTAACACTAAACTCTCTGCCGTGATAGCTATCATGACTCTGTCCTAAATATCAGGAATTTAATGCCCTAAGGCTATGTGAGCACTGGATAAATGTCCAGTCAGAGACAACGCAAGCTGCCAATTTCCGCTCGGCATATCACACTCATTGCTGAGAAGCTTATCATCGCGGCATAATGGGCTTTGACGCTTCAATGACATGCAGATGGATAGTAAGAATGAAAAATGAGAAGAAAGCTCTCGCTTTCGGTTTGGGGGCGGTATTGCTCTGGTCGACGGTGGCAACCGCATTCAAAATTACCCTCGACTACTTCTCGCCGTTGCAGATGCTCACCGCTGCGAGCCTAGTTTCGGTACTGGCATTACTTACCATCGCCACGGTACAGGGAAAACTTCACCAATTGATGCCAACCTTTAAACGTAAGCCGTTGTATTATCTTTGCTTGGGTGCAATTAATCCGTTCATTTATTACTTGGTTCTGTTTCAAGCCTATCACTTGCTGCCCGCTTCGCAGGCCCAGCCAATCAATTACAGTTGGGCTATCACGCTGACATTAATGGCTGCACTCTTTCTTGGTCAGAAAATTCGCCCGCAGGACTGGGTTGCCTGTTTTCTCGGGTATTCAGGGGTTGTGGTGATTGCCACGAAGGGCAATGTATTGGAGATGTCTTTCGACAGCCCGCTAGGCGTTGGGTTAGCGCTCCTTTCAACCTTACTATGGGCATCGTATTGGATCCTCAATGCCAAAAATGATGCGGATTCCGTTATCAGTGTACTCTTAAGCTTTAGTCTCTCACTGCCATTATCACTCACCCTGTGTCTTTTAACAGGCGGGTTCCCCAACATTCCTTGGCAAGGCTGGGCGGCAGTCAGTTATGTCGGTCTGTTTGAAATGGGGATTACCTTTGTGTTGTGGATTAATGCATTGAAGTACACCGAAAACACAGCGCGGATCAGTAACCTTGTCTTTATTTCTCCGTTTATTTCTCTGCTCCTCCTCGCCACTATCATTGGCGAAACGATCCACCCGTCAACCCTCATTGGCCTTGTCTTAATCATTGCAGGATTAGTCATTCAACAGCTTAAGTTGGCTCGTAAGGCGGCCGCTGCCAAGTCATAAACTCCGCGTTTTTAGACAAAAAAAGACCTGCCCATAGGCAGGTCAATGTCTGAACAGGGCTGTCGAGACCCATGCGCTTTTCGCGTCTTGTAATAAATTTTGTGATAGCCAATCTAACGTTGTTAGGTTGCAAAAGTTCGATTCTGTTCCCGAAAACTTCTTTCGCAATGTAAGTAATTTTTAACTGTTATGTACAGGGTGCCAGCGTCGTCCCAGTTTCATCATCAACATTAGGAATCCTGGGATGAGCAAGAACATGTGAAATGTGAGCAGTGATGGCGCATCTAAGTTCAACCGCTGGGTCATGCCGACTAGCGCCCCCGCGCCTGTCATTTGTAATAGACCAAGCAATGCAGCAGCTGTGCCCGCTTTATCACCGAACGGGGCTAACGCTTTGCCAGAACAAGCGCCAAGGATGATCGCAAACCCAATCGCATTAATGAACAGTGGCAACATAAAGGCGAGTGGCGTCGTACCGCCTTGCAGCAATAAAATACCGCCAACAATGACCAGAGTCATACCCACTTGTAGCGCAAAACGAGTACCAAAACGATCCATCAGCATAGGGGCAACCAACAATCCGCCAAGAATATTAAAGACGGCATTGACACTAAACCAGCCGGTGAAGGCTTCCATACTCAGCCCCAGATGGTTGATCAACCACATAGGAGCAGAGGTGACATAAGCCAAAATCACCGCCATGGCGAGCAGACATTGCAATGCATTGAAAAGGAACTGCCCATTACGCAATACGCTAAGGTAGCGCTGCCAACTAAACATGGTGCTCAGCGAAGGCGACTTTTCATTTTCAGGCTTTGTCTCAGGGAAGCCCCAGCCGATATACACCAATCCCAGTAGGGCAAACAACGCCATGAAAGTAAAGTTGCTGCGCCAACCTAAATGGATCGTGAGATAACTGCCCAAAATCGGTGCTAATGCCGGAATAAAGCAGATCACCCCGTTCAGGTAACTGATCATTTTACCGCTTTTCTCTGCACCAAAACTGTCACGCACACAGGCAAAAGCCGCAACCGATGTCGCACTTGCGGCAATGCCTTGAATCAGCCTCGCAACGAGCAACATGTTCAAGTCTGTCACCATGACGGCCAAATAAGAGCTCACCGCAAACAGAGCAATACCAAACAAAGCGATAGGTCGACGACCATAGCGATCGGCGAGCGGTCCTACCACCAGTTGCCCAAGGCCAAAGCTGAGCATGAACCATGTCACCGTGTCTTGAACCCGCACTTCTGGCACTTGAAATTCCGCAGCCATCACGGGGAGGGCAGGCAAGTAAATATCAATGGCCATTGGACTGAAAAGGACCAAGAAAAACAAAAACATCATTATATTACGTGGTGCCGAACGACCCATTTCACCCCTCCTCTACTTTCTGCTCGCTAGTGTAGAAGAAGAGGTGTTATGAACAGAAATGGTTTATATTCAATTCAGTTTTTCCATTCAGGAATATCACAATGTCGATTCCCGCTTTGCTACGTGCCGATCTCAACCTATTGCTCTGTTTGCACATTCTACTGGAGGAGCAGAATGTCACTCGCGCTGCGGCACGGCTTCATCTCAGTCAATCCGCAGTCAGTAAGAACCTGGCTAAGTTGCGCGAATGGTTTGATGACCCGCTCTTTACTCGCACCTCACATGGCCTGCAGCCCACCAGCCGCGCACGCAGTTTACGGCCAACGCTACAAGGCATCATTGGCGACATCGATAAGCTCACCCACCCTGCTGTCTTCAACCCTGAGCTCAGCGACCGCCGCTTTAATCTGGCCTTAGTGGAAAGCATCTATCCATTGCTTTTACCCCAGTTTATTGGCGAGCTTTTTCAACAGGGGCCACAAATCACGTTGAATACTCATCAATGGACAAGAGACTCCTTTGAGAAGATGCTAAGCGGCGAAATTGATTTTGGTATTACTGGTAAGGATATTCATCCCCAAGATGCGGCGCTCACCATGCTCCCTCCCAAAGGCATTGTGTGGCACGAACTCTATCGAGATTATCAATGCTGCTTGGTACGCCCCTCACATCCCGTATTACAGCAAGAGTGGCATCTCGACACCTATTTAACCCAGCGCCATGTTCAAGCGCGTTGCGGTGTTGATGGCAATGATCGCTGGTTGCTTGATTTTAAACTGGCGGAAGAGAACAAATTCCGCGATATCGCCATCTGTGTGGCGGACTTTAACAGTGCGGCATCACTCGCCACCCATACCGATCTCGTCTTTACCTGCCCTAGCCACTTTGGGCATTTGATCGCTCAGCAGCTCAATTTGACCATGTTACCCTTGCCCTACGATTTACCCCCCATGGCCTATACCCTGTTCTGGAGTGAGGATCGAGACAAGGACCCGGGACACCATTGGCTCCGTGAGCTCATCATTAGTCGAAGTCAGCAGTTATAATCAAAAGCAAGCGAGTCAAACCGAGACTCACAAATCACTGGCGTTAGCCTAGTGAGACAGGATAGTAAGCTGTTAACACTAGTTGCGGTAAACGATTGCACCACGGCTACAAACGCGCTAGCTTTAACCGCAATGTCGTGAAGACCAAGAACGATTGAAGGAACAACTGATGCAAGCAACCCTCACTGAACGCGTCGCCGCCCTACGCGACTGGTTAACTCAACAAAACCTCGATGCGATTGTTATTCCCCATGAAGATGAATTCCTCGGTGAATACATCCCTGCACATAATGAACGTCTCCTTTGGGCGACGGACTTTACAGGCTCTGCGGGCGCCGCGGTCATTACTCGCGATAACGCCGCGATTTTTGTCGATGGTCGCTACACGGTGCAAGTGCGTAAGCAAACGCCAGCCGACCTCTTCGAGTATCGCCACCTCATTGATGAGCCACCGATGGCTTGGGCAGCACAAACCTTAGCGCAAGGCAGTAAAGTTGCCGTTGATATTCGCCTTCACAATGGCGCTTGGTGGGATGCTCAAAAAGCCGCACTTGAAGGTAAACTTGAGTTGGTTGCCATCGATGAAAACCCGATTGACGCCTTATGGACAGACCGACCTGTACCAACTCTATCAAATGCCCTACTAATGCCTGTTGAAAGCGTGGGTAAATCGAGCTTTGATAAGCGCCAAGCGCGTGGAGCAGAGTTATCACAACAAGGCGCAGATGTTGCCGTGATTACCAGTTTAGACAGCATCGCCTGGCTCTTAAACGTGCGCGGTGCAGACATTGAGTGTCTGCCAGTACTTCTCTGCCATGCTGTTCTCTTTGCCAATGGTAACGTGGATTTCTACATCGACGCTGAGCGCCTCCCGGCAGAATTCGCCGCACATGCGGGTGAAGGGGTAACAGTAAAATCCCCAGCAAATTTAAAAGCCGATTTAGCAGCGCTGCAAGGCCAAAAGGTGCTTGTTGATCCTGCAACAGCGAATGCTTGGACAAAAATCACCTTAGTCGATGCGGGCGCGACCGTAATTGAAAGCGCTGACCCATGCCTACTGGCAAAAGCGGCGAAAAACAGCACTGAAATTGCCGGCATGAAAGCCAGTCATATCCGAGATGGCGCGGCTGTCTCTCGATTCCTAGCATGGTTTGATCGCGTACTTGCCGCTGGTGAGCGCCCGAATGAACATGTGTTGGCAGAAAAGCTTTGGTCTTTCCGCCAAGAAGATAGCACACTGCGCGATATGAGCTTCCACACCATCTCTGCGGCGGGGGGTAATGCGGCGATGTGTCACTACCGTCATAGTGAAGAAAACCCGGGTGAATTGGTAGAAGATAGCCTTTACTTGGTTGACTCTGGTGGTCAGTACCTCGATGGCACTACAGATATTACTCGTACCATCACCGTGGGAAATGCTGGCGAAGAGATCAAGAAAACCTTTACGCTGGTTTTGAAAGGCCACATTAACCTCGCAACTGCGCGCTTCCCTCACGGTACAACAGGGAGCCAACTTGATGCCCTTGCGCGTCAACACCTTTGGGCACATGGCTACGACTATGATCATGGCACTGGCCATGGTGTCGGTCACTTCCTCAATGTCCATGAAGGTCCAGCACGTATCGCTAAGCCTGCAAACCCTATCGCATTACTGCCGGGTATGGTGCTATCAAATGAGCCAGGATACTACCGCGCCGATGCCTTCGGTATTCGCATTGAGAATTTGGAACTCGTGGTTGAAGTAGAGACCGCAGGGGATATGTCCGTACTAGGGTTTGAATCGCTAACCCGTGCGCCTATCGATAAGCGCCTTATTGATCCTAGCCTACTGACCGACGCAGAAATTGCGTGGTTAAATGACTATCACCAAAAAGTGTGGAATGAAATCTCTCCGCTACTCGACGGTGAAGATAAAGCATGGCTCGAACAGGCAACCTCACCACTCGTGTAATCAAACAAAGCCGGGCTATTGCCCGGCGTTGTTTTGCGTATGCCCACTAGAATTCATCGAATCATCTGCGGCTTGTCGTAAGATTGCATTGACAGCAGCTTCAAATCTATCTTTTTCTGCACCATCACAACCGTAAATCTTGACGACTTTTCCTCGAACGATATGGATTGTTTGGCAACTACCTTCTAAAGTGTTCTGAAAAAAATACTGAACTAGCCCCTCTCTATTTCGCGTTACCCGCAAACGAATATCACTTGGCTCCATACGTGGATAATAATCGTAATCATCAATAAAACCATCAGGATCATCCGTGAGTTTCCAGTCTTTATGACTCAATGCCGACTCTTGGTAATAAACTCGCCAAACATGCTGAAAGTCATTTTGCTTAGCTAAAGCTAGTTCATATTGATGGACTTCACGAAACAGCTCTAGAACACTCTGAGGTGGTGACGTAACCACATACCTCAAAGAAATTCGATAGCCACCCCCACTATACACAAGCGCATCTTCACCACGTATCAACAAGGCACCTTCAGAAGGCTCAATATGCGTAGCGATAGGAACAGGGTGAATGGCAAACGTATTAGGCTCTTTTCGATAAACACCAAGTAAGAGAGTAAAGACAACCAATAACATGATTACCTGCACTTCTCGACGCCGTAAGTTCATCACTTTTTAAACAGACTCGCGCGCAGGTTAGCAATCGTATTCTGTCCTTTCTGCATCCGCTCTTCCGCTGTCACTTTCGGCTTATCGCGCTCATACTGGAGATCATCTTGCGGGAGTTCATCTAAGAATCGGCTAGGCTCTGGCTTGATCAGCTCGCCAAATTGACGCCGTTCTTTACACAGCGTGAAGGTCAACTCGCGTTGCGCTCGCGTAATACCCACATACGCAAGGCGACGCTCTTCTTCAACGTTGTCTTCATCAATGCTGACTTGGTGAGGCAAAATTCCTTCTTCCATGCCGATCAGATAAACATAGGGGAACTCTAAACCTTTCGATGCGTGCAGAGTCATCAACTGCACCTGATCAGCGTCATCATCCTCTTCACCTCGCTCCATCATGTCGCGAAGCGTTAAACGCTGCACAACCTCTTTCAAGGTTTTCTCTTCTTGGTCGTAATTGTCACCTTCTAAATCGGCAACAATCCAACTATAGAGATCAGAGACATTTTTCATCCGCATCTCTGCGGCTTTTGGACTCGCTGAAGTTTCGTACAACCAATCTTCGTAGTTGATATCTCGTACCAAGGCACGCACAGCGGCAACCGTATCACCGCGTTCCGCGTTGTCAGCTAAACGCACCACCCATTCGGTGAATTTTCGTAGTGATTCGAGCCCGCGCCCTTTGAGATGATGCTCTAACCCCAGCTCAAAACTTGCCTCAAATAGGCTCTTACCTCGCATATTTGCGTAGGTGCCTAATTTTTCTAGGGTAGCAGGACCAATTTCACGGCGTGGTGTATTGACGATACGTAAAAACGCGTTGTCATCATCATGGTTAGTCAATAAGCGTAAGTACGCCATGATGTCTTTAATCTCTGCACGCGAGAAAAAGGACGTTCCCCCAGAGATCTTATAGGGCACGCGGTTTTGCATCATGGATTTTTCGATCAAGCGTGACTGGTGGTTACCACGATAAAGAACGGCATAGTCTTTGTAATCATGGTTATTCATGAAACGATGGGCAATCAGCTCGCCGACCACACGCTCTGCTTCATGCTCTTCATTATTGGCTTTGAGCACTTTCAGGGGTTCGCCTTCACCCAGTTCTGAAAAGAGTCGCTTCTCGAAGAGGTGGGGGTTGTTCGCAATCAAGATATTCGCGCTTTTTAGAATGCGCTTTGTCGAGCGATAGTTTTGCTCTAGCTTAATCACCTTTAGCGCAGGAAAATCTTTTTGCAATAAGCCAAGATTCTCAGGTTGGGCTCCGCGCCAGCTATAAATCGACTGGTCATCATCCCCAACCACAGTAAAGCGGGCACGCTCGCCAACCAATAGCTTGACTAACAAGTACTGGCTGGTGTTGGTATCTTGATACTCATCGACCAATAAGTAACGAATGCGATTTTGCCACCGCTCCTTCACTTCGGGATGCAACTGCATTAACAACACTGGCATCAATATCAGATCATCAAAATCGAGGGCGTTATAGGCCTTCATCTGCTTTTGATACATGTCATAACAAAAAGCAAAGAGTTGCTCTTTCTCGCCTTGCGCATGCACTTTTGCCTGTTCTGGAAGCAGCATGGCATTTTTCCAATTGGAGATAGTGTGCACAAGTTGGCTAAGCAGATCTTTGTCATTATCGAGCTGCTTTTCCGTTAGCTCTTTAAGGAGGGCCATTTGGTCTTGGTCATCAAACAACGAAAAGTTACTTTTCAAGCCAAGTAACTTATATTCTCGCTTGATGATATCCAACCCCAAGGTATGAAACGTCGACACCATTAGCCCTTTGGACTCTTTCTTTCCTAAGGTTTGCCCGACGCGCTCTTTCATCTCACGCGCCGCTTTGTTGGTAAAGGTGACCGCGGCAATATTGCGGGGTTTATACCCGCATTGCTGAACCAAGTAAGCAATTTTATTGGTGATAACACGTGTTTTGCCTGAACCAGCACCTGCTAAGACAAGGCAAGGGCCCGAGACAAATTTCACCGCTTCATCTTGGCTAGGGTTAAGTTTCATTGCGCTATCACCTTTCTATCAATTCGGTCTGCATTGTAGTGACCTGAGCGATAAAGTCTACGCTGATCACCAAGGGATGTCTCAGTTCAAAGTCTTACCCTGAACCTAGACCACAATGCGATACGTAAGCAAAGCAAGGTAACGATTCCCAACATCACCTAGCGAACATCGCGCTTTTTTAGAATAAATGATCAACGCCTCACGACATCAATCGAGGCTTTGCTTACAATATGGCAAGAATGATTAAGGAGTGACGACATGATCGACCCGAAAAAATTAGAACAGCTTGCAAAACAGATTCAAGATGCAATGCCTCAGCCAGTGAAAGAGCTCGGCAACGATGTTGAGACGAAAGCCAAGCAAGTCATCCAAGCACAGCTGAGCAAGTTGGATGTGGTTAGCCGCGAAGAATTTGACGTACAAACCCAAGTGTTGATGCGTACTCGCCAAAAACTGACTGAGCTCGAAGCGAAATTCGCTGAGTTAGAAGCAAAGCTGACAGAAACAGAAGAGAAAAGCGACTAACACGCCTTGCGTTTACAAAGACACGCGGACGAAAAAGCCCGGTACTATTAATACCGGGCTTTTTAACAAACCGTGCTTAAGGGTATGAGTTTTAACCGCCTACGGCGATATCTTTCATATCTGTCATGTAACCGCGTAGTTCTGTACCAATCCACTCTACAGGATGGTTACGAATCGCCTCGTTGACTTTAATTAGCGTGCTGTTATCAACTTGATTGCTCGTCTCACCTAGGCCTTTACCGATAACATCAGTACCGACATCTGACATGAACTTCTCACGGAGAAGCGGTGTTGCTACATTAGCGAACAAGTAGTTACCGTACTCTGCAGTATCAGAGATAACCACGTTCATCTCATAAAGACGCTTACGAGCAATCGTGTTAGCAATCAATGGTAATTCATGCAGAGACTCATAGTATGCTGATTCTTCAATAATGCCAGAGTCCGTCATTGCTTCGAACGCAAGCTCAACACCCGCTTTAACCATCGCAACCATCAAGATGCCGTTATCAAAGTACTCTTGCTCAGGGATCTCAACGTCACTCTCAGGGTAGTTTTCAAAGGCCGTTTCACCAGTCTCTTCACGCCATTTGAATAGGTTGACATCATCATTAGCCCAATCAGCCATCATGGTTGCAGAGAATTCACCTTGAATGATGTCATCCATGTGCTTGTTGTATAGCGGGCGCATTAGCTCTTTTAGCTCTTCAGCAAGCTCAAATGCTTTTAGCTTACCTGGGTTAGATAGGCGATCCATCATGTGCGTGATGCCACCGAACTTCAGTGCTTCGGTGATGGTTTCCCAACCGTATTGCAGAAGCTTACCGGCGTAACCCGCATCAATACCTTCAGCAACCATCTTCTCATAACAAACGATAGAGCCCGCTTGTAACATACCACAAAGGATAGTCTGCTCACCCATAAGGTCTGATTTCACTTCAGCAACGAATGAAGACTCTAGAACACCCGCGCGATGGCCACCCGTTGCCGCTGCCCATGCTTTCGCAATTTCAAAACCTTCGCCTTTTGGATCATTCTCAGGGTGAACGGCGATAAGTGTAGGTACACCAAAGCCACGCTTGTACTCTTCACGCACTTCAGTCCCCGGACACTTAGGAGCAACCATAACAACAGTAATATCTTCACGGATCTGTTGGCCAACTTCGACGATATTAAAGCCATGTGAGTAACCTAAAGCCGCGCCTTGCTTCATCAAAGGCATCACAGTCTCAACAACATTAGAGTGCTGTTTGTCTGGCGTAAGGTTAACGACTAGGTCTGCTTGAGGGATTAGCTCTTCGTAACTACCCACGACAAAGCCATTGTCAGCCGCATTATGGTAAGACTGACGTTTCTCATCGATAGCAGCTTGACGCAATGCATATGAGATATCGAGGCCAGAGTCACGCATGTTTAAGCCTTGGTTTAAACCTTGCGCACCACAGCCAACAATGACCACTTTCTTGCCTTTGAGGAAATCCGCTTCGGTCGCAAACTCGTTACGATCCATAAAACGACATACACCTAGCTGTGCTAATTGTTGACGTAAGTTCAACGTATTAAAGTAATTGGCCATCTCACATATCTCCGTAAATTATTGTCCGTGTAGGTATTTTCACCCGATAACCAGAGTCTAATGCAGGTCTTTCGTTGCTTAAAGTGATATATTAACAACAACATCTTGCAATAAATGCAACATAGGCCGAACAGGACGATGAATCTAAAAAACCTACAACTCTTTGTCCACCTTTGCGATTCAAAGAGCTTCAACCAAACCGCGCAGCAAAATCATGTCAGTCCTTCGACTTTAAGTCGCATTATTCAACGCTTAGAAGGTGATGTGGGCCAAACACTGTTTATTCGTGACAATCGCAGTGTCGAACTCACGATGGTCGCTAAGAAGATGTATCCATTAGCAGTGAACATGCTCTCTGAGTGGCAGCACCTCAGGCAGATAACACAGGATGATGATACTTTGTTGCAAGGTGAAATACGTATGTTCTGTTCAGTGACCGCAAGCTACAGTCACCTACCTACCGTATTAAATCAGTTCAGACTCAATTACCCGCAGATAGAAATAAAACTCACCACAGGCGATCCTGCAGGCGCGATAGATCGGGTGCTCAATGATGAAGTAGATATTGCGATTGCTGCACAGCCAGATCAAATCCCAAGTAAACTGGCATTTAATACAATAGGTGATGTAACTATGTCGGTCATTGCACCTACCCTCTCGACTCAATTTAGCAAACAGCTGCAGCAACCCGCTGCGAGCTGGCGAGACGTGCCCTTTATTGTTGCAGATTCAGGTACAGCTCGTGACAGAGCGGAACAATGGTTTAAGCAACAGAAGCTTAAACCCGCTATTTATGCGCAAGTTGAAGGCCATGAAGCGATAGTAAGTATGGTCGCATTGGGGTGCGGTATTGGAATAGCACCTGATGTCGTCATCGACAACAGCCCAGTGAAAGATAAAGTTGAACGACTCAAAGTTGCGTCGGTTTCACCAATGAAACTAGGGCTCTGCTGCCTTAAGAAGCGCGCAGCAGAGCCGCTGCTACAAGCCATGCTGGCTCTTGTTAGTTAACTACCGCGCTGTCGCAGCTCGCTCAACCGGAATGTTAAGCAAACCATCTGCAACAGAGCTTGGTGATGCAACCATAAATCCTAGATTTTGAGGACGGTGAAGTTCGTGGGCACCATCCAATACTGTTAAATCAATGATTGCATTAGGAATGCCTGCTCGGTACAAACGAGAAGCTAAATGGCTACTGTCTACCTGAAAAGTGAATTTTTCGCTCTCCCATCGCCACGACTCCGGTATTGGTGGTGCGTTCCATCCATGTGAATTTAGCACCCATAGGGCATATGACGAGATCTCTGGCTCCAATTTCAAATAAGCACTAAACATGGAGCCGTGCATCTTAGTAGCATGGATATTATGCCCCCATACTGCCATTTGGGTATCACCGAGTCCAAACCATTCGTCACGCAACCAGCGCAAGTTATCGGCCGATTGTGCATCAGCATAATGGTAAGCCTCATTATTGAAATTAGTAACAGCATGCGCTTGCATACTCCTCACCTGCTGAAGCCAGTAGCTCGCATACGATCGAAAGTCTCTTGGGTTTTCGGGATCATAAGGCGGGACCACCTCCAATGCTTTTTGCTTTACTAAACGCGGTTCAACAGCTTGCAAAGCGGCTAACAGACGATTATGCAGAGCAAGAGTGTAGTCTACCCCCGTGTACCAGGGGCAGGCCATGATTGGAGCTATCTCCTTTACTTCCCGCAACTCATCCGCTTTGAGGCCATTATCGAGCAGGTACGTTTCCAATTCCTCATACATAACGCTACAGCCTGGATCGCTGCTTATCCGTGATTCATAGCCAACCAAGATTAGCGGATGCGAGGACTGATCGACACTATTAACATATTCAAATAGATAACCAACCTCATTACTATGCCTTAACATAAAGTGAAAATTGGCGTCAGGCCCGACGACGCCATCCTGAAGCGCTTGCTTCCCGGTAAGATAGTTTTGCCAGGCGACCAATCCATCATAAAGCCCTGACTCCATCGCGATAAAACCAAGCTCTCCCTGATCATGCATCGCCTTTAAAAGTCGGCTCTTGGTTTCAAAGGTAGCTCCACCTTGATGTGAAGCCTCCCCCAAACCAATAAGCTGATACTTGCTTAATAATTCTACAATGGGTTGCAAGTCACTCGCTGGTACATCAAAACGATCTGATATTGGATAGTAATCAAAAGGGTCCAGTGACTCTTCTGATGAGTTACACCCCATTAATAATAAAACGCATAATAAGAGATAGCCAAGCCTAGTCATTGCTCATCCTTAAACAGTGAAATCCCAGAATATTAGACACAATAAACAACTGATTGCATATCCATATTTGATGAGCACTCGATCAACGGTGCGGAATTATCGAGGCGAACGTTAGTCATTACATTTATAAATAGATCCACGATTGCTTTTGTAACCGAAGATATTTGATAAAAGGTAAAATAGATAAACGAGTTTCAGTGAAGAGGCGAAGTTTCTGGCTTCGTAAATACAAATGGAAGATAGCAAAAACGATCTTTCGGTGGAGACGTCTGATCTTAGGCTTATACCAATCTGGAAAATTAACTGGTCAGTTTAATCCAGTCTCTGGTGCACATTTTGGTCACTCTATCTGCACGCTTCAAGAATCGATTCCATGCAGTGCATACTTTCGACACAATATCTTCGTAGTCGGTAAAACTCTGATTGGCAAGATAGTGTTGTCTGAGCCAACTCCACACTTGTTCTATAGGATTTAGCTCTGGTGAATATGGCGGGAGCTTGATGATACTGACATTACTGAACTGTTCTGCAATGTCATTTGTATGCCAGCCAGCGCCATCCATAATGATCACTGCGTGACGACCTTTTTCGGTCACCGCGGAGATCTGCTTAAGGTGCTCAACCATAATGTCCTTGTTAACCCAAGGAACGACCAGCGCCTCGCCAATACCTCTAGCGGGACATACTGAGCCAAACAAATACGCATATTCAAACTGCTGCTGTTTAACTGCTCTTGGTCTTGATCCCCGTTTAGCCCAAAGTCGAGTTGTCGTGTTTTGCTGACCAAATCTTGCTTCATCTTGAAACCAGACATCGACGTTATCAAGCCCCATGTGACCGGGGATCTTAAGGATCGTTTCAATTTTGAATTTTTTTAAAATCGTCTTGGGTTTGCTGGGATTGACGAGGGTGCTTGGAGCGTGATGTTATCCAAGAGAAGCCCATGTGACTAAGCAAATAGTAGATAGAGTCTGGGTGGTAGTGTTTACCAAACTCTTTCACGATATAAGCATGAATATCAGTACCTGTTAACCTCCCCAGATGAATCTTCGGCACGTGCCTTTATAAACAGGCTTAGCTGTTCACGTTGCTGAGTATTGAGGAATGCTGGGCGACCCGTTCTTGGTTTCTCTTGCAGCCCTTCAAGCCCTTCTTCAAGGAATGTTTGTACCCACTTATTCACACTCGTTCTGCTTACCTTAAGGAACTTAGCAATTTGGGTTCGAGAGTGACCATCTTTAAAGTGTGCCAATGCGAGCAATCGCATCTTCATCTGAATAGATTTTTGTTGGCTAGCAAGCTTTTTGAAATTAATGGTATCGAGGCTGTCCATAGCGTCTTTTTCATGAAGAAGTAACAGCCTCAATTAGATCATATTTTTACTTAGAATGGTATAACAGCCTCAATTAGATCATATTTTTACTTAGAATGGTATTAATATAAGTTTCGGAAGGGACTAGAACTGGACGCCACCAAAGTGCCAGCACTTTTGGGAACGTCAGATACATAAAAGCCCCGTCTTTCGACAGGGCTTAGTATAAGTGGCGGAGCGGACGGGACTCGAACCCGCGACCCCCGGCGTGACAGGCCGGTATTCTAACCAACTGAACTACCGCTCCACACGGTGCTTTGATTGAAGTCTTACACTTTCTGCTTCAAACAAGCGATGTTCAAAGCCTGGCGATGTCCTACTCTCACATGGGGAGGCCCCACACTACCATCGGCGCTATTGCGTTTCACTACTGAGTTCGGCATGGAGTCAGGTGGGTCCACAATGCTATGGTCGCCAAGCAAAATTTGTTCAAACTATGAAAACTGGCTAGTGTTCTTCTTCACATTCAAGCGCGATTAAGTCCGATAAAACACCTTGGGTGTTGTATGGTTAAGCCTCACGGGCAATTAGTACAGGTTAGCTCAACGCCTCACAACGCTTACACACCCTGCCTATCAACGTCGTAGTCTACGACAACCCTTTAGGACAGTTAAACTGCCAGGGAGAACTCATCTCAAGGCTCGCTTCCCGCTTAGATGCTTTCAGCGGTTATCGATTCCGAACTTAGCTACCGGGCAATGCGTCTGGCGACACAACCCGAACACCAGAGGTTCGTCCACTCCGGTCCTCTCGTACTAGGAGCAGCCCCTTTCAATTCTCCAACGCCCACGGCAGATAGGGGACCGAACTGTCTCACGACGTTCTAAACCCAGCTCGCGTACCACTTTAAATGGCGAACAGCCATACCCTTGGGACCGACTTCAGCCCCAGGATGTGATGAGCCGACATCGAGGTGCCAAACACCGCCGTCGATATGAACTCTTGGGCGGTATCAGCCTGTTATCCCCGGAGTACCTTTTATCCGTTGAGCGATGGCCCTTCCATTCAGAACCACCGGATCACTATGACCTGCTTGCACCTGCTCGACTTGTCAGTCTCGCAGTCAAGCGGGCTTATGCCATTGCACTAACCTCACGATGTCCGACCGTGATTAGCCCACCTTCGTGCTCCTCCGTTACGCTTTGGGAGGAGACCGCCCCAGTCAAACTACCCACCAGGCACTGTCCTCACCCCAGATAATGGGGCCAAGTTAGAACATCAAACATACAAGGGTGGTATTTCAAGGATGACTCCACGCTATCTGGCGACAACGCTTCAAAGTCTCCCACCTATCCTACACATGTAGGCTCAATGTTCAGTGCCAAGCTGTAGTAAAGGTTCACGGGGTCTTTCCGTCTAGCCGCGGGTACACAGCATCTTCACTGCGATTTCAATTTCACTGAGTCTCGGGTGGAGACAGCGTGGCCATCATTACGCCATTCGTGCAGGTCGGAACTTACCCGACAAGGAATTTCGCTACCTTAGGACCGTTATAGTTACGGCCGCCGTTTACCGGGGCTTCGATCAAGAGCTTCGACCGAAGTCTAACCCCATCAATTAACCTTCCGGCACCGGGCAGGCGTCACACCGTATACGTCATCTTTCGATTTTGCACAGTGCTGTGTTTTTAATAAACAGTTGCAGCCACCTGGTATCTGCGACTCCCGTTAGCTCCATCCGCAAGGGACTTCACCGACAGGAGCGTACCTTCTCCCGAAGTTACGGTACCATTTTGCCTAGTTCCTTCACCCGAGTTCTCTCAAGCGCCTTGGTATTCTCTACCCGACCACCTGTGTCGGTTTGGGGTACGATTCCTTACAATCTGAAGCTTAGAAGCTTTTCCCGGAAGCATGGCATCAATGACTTCACTGCCGTAGCAGCTCGACGTCGTATCTCAGTCTTAGGTGTCCGGATTTGCCTAAACACCCAACCTACATACTTGAACCTGGACAACCGTCGCCAGGCCCACCTAGCCTTCTCCGTCCCTCCATCGCAATTGTAAGAAGTACGGGAATATTAACCCGTTTCCCATCGACTACGCTCTTCAGCCTCGCCTTAGGGGTCGACTTACCCTGCCCCGATTAACGTTGGACAGGAACCCTTGGTCTTCCGGCGAGGGGGTTTTTCACCCCCTTTATCGTTACTCATGTCAGCATTCGCACTTCTGATACCTCCAGCATGCCTTACAGCACACCTTCAACAGCTTACAGAACGCTCCCCTACCCAATACACATAAGTGCATTGCCGCAGCTTCGGTTTACTACTTAGCCCCGTTACATCTTCCGCGCAGGCCGACTCGACCAGTGAGCTATTACGCTTTCTTTAAATGATGGCTGCTTCTAAGCCAACATCCTGGCTGTCTGAGCCTTCCCACATCGTTTCCCACTTAGTAGTAATTTGGGACCTTAGCTGGCGGTCTGGGTTGTTTCCCTCTCCACGACGGACGTTAGCACCCGCCGTGTGTCTCCCGGATAGTACTTACTGGTATTCGGAGTTTGCAAAGGGTTGGTAAGTCGGGATGACCCCCTAGCCTTAACAGTGCTCTACCCCCAGTAGTATTCGTCCGAGGCGCTACCTAAATAGCTTTCGGGGAGAACCAGCTATCTCCAGGTTTGATTGGCCTTTCACCCCCAGCCACAAGTCATCCGCTAATTTTTCAACATTAGTCGGTTCGGTCCTCCAGTAAGTGTTACCTCACCTTCAACCTGCCCATGGCTAGATCACCTGGTTTCGGGTCTACACCCTGCAACTGTACGCCCAGTTAAGACTCGGTTTCCCTACGGCTCCCCTATGCGGTTAACCTTGCTACAGAATGTAAGTCGCTGACCCATTATACAAAAGGTACGCAGTCACCCCGAAGGGCTCCCACTGCTTGTACGTACACGGTTTCAGGTTCTATTTCACTCCCCTCACAGGGGTTCTTTTCGCCTTTCCCTCACGGTACTGGTTCACTATCGGTCAGTCAGGAGTATTTAGCCTTGGAGGATGGTCCCCCCATATTCAGACAACGTTTCACGTGCGCCGTCCTACTCGATTTCACTGATAAGGGATTGTCGGTTACGGGGCTATCACCCTGTATCGCGGCACTTTCCAGAGCCTTCACCTAATCCCAAGCCAGCTTAAGGGCTACTCCGATTTCGCTCGCCGCTACTTTCGGAATCTCTGTTGATGTCTTTTCCTTCGGGTACTTAGATGTTTCAGTTCCCCGAGTTCGCCTCATAACGCTATGTATTCACGTTATGATGACCGCTTATGCGGCCGGGTTTCCCCATTCGGAAATCCATGAGTATAGTGACTCTTACCGTCTTCTCATGGCTTATCGCAGGTTAGCACGTCCTTCATCGCCTCTGACTGCCAAGGCATCCACCGTGTACGCTTAGTCACTTAACCATACAACCCCAAGGGGTTTTGTATGACAGCAACCAAGGTTTACATGTTTTCGCCGGACTCAATACAAGACACTTGAATGTGTTTGTTGTATTTACTTGCGTAAATACATTTGAGAACTTGTTCATTTTTCAATGAACGATTCAATCTATCGATTGAATTTACTAGTCAGCTTTCCAGTTTGTTAAAGAGCATGTGAATCTATCAAAGACCACTTTTTAAATATTCTCTGCGAGAAAACACTTAAAGAGTGGTGGAGCTAAGCAGGATCGAACTGCTGACCTCCTGCGTGCAAAGCAGGCGCTCTCCCAGCTGAGCTATAGCCCCATCATTGAATGACCTTAGTCGTACCACCATCTCTGGGAGGAGAAGTGGTGGGTCTGAGTGGACTTGAACCACCGACCTCACCCTTATCAGGGGTGCGCTCTAACCACCTGAGCTACAGACCCATCTAAGGCATTCTTTCACATTACGACCAAGCAATCTGTGTGGACACTGCATTTAACAGCAGTCTTATCGTTAAGGAGGTGATCCAGCCCCAGGTTCCCCTAGGGCTACCTTGTTACGACTTCACCCCAGTCATGAACCACACCGTGGTAAACGCCCTCCCGAAGGTTAAGCTATCTACTTCTGGTGCAGCCCACTCCCATGGTGTGACGGGCGGTGTGTACAAGGCCCGGGAACGTATTCACCGTAGCATTCTGATCTACGATTACTAGCGATTCCGACTTCATGGAGTCGAGTTGCAGACTCCAATCCGGACTACGACGCACTTTTTGGGATTCGCTCACTTTCGCAAGTTGGCCGCCCTCTGTATGCGCCATTGTAGCACGTGTGTAGCCCTACTCGTAAGGGCCATGATGACTTGACGTCGTCCCCACCTTCCTCCGGTTTATCACCGGCAGTCTCCCTGGAGTTCCCACCCGAAGTGCTGGCAAACAAGGATAAGGGTTGCGCTCGTTGCGGGACTTAACCCAACATTTCACAACACGAGCTGACGACAGCCATGCAGCACCTGTCTTACAGTTCCCGAAGGCACACTCGAATCTCTTCAAGCTTCTGTAGATGTCAAGAGTAGGTAAGGTTCTTCGCGTTGCATCGAATTAAACCACATGCTCCACCGCTTGTGCGGGCCCCCGTCAATTCATTTGAGTTTTAATCTTGCGACCGTACTCCCCAGGCGGTCTACTTAACGCGTTAGCTCCGAAAGCCAGTGTTCAAGACACCAACCTCCAAGTAGACATCGTTTACGGCGTGGACTACCAGGGTATCTAATCCTGTTTGCTCCCCACGCTTTCGCATCTGAGCGTCAGTCTTTGTCCAGGGGGCCGCCTTCGCCACCGGTATTCCTTCAGATCTCTACGCATTTCACCGCTACACCTGAAATTCTACCCCCCTCTACAAGACTCTAGCCTACCAGTTTCAAATGCGGTTCCGAGGTTAAGCCCCGGGCTTTCACATCTGACTTAACAGACCGCCTGCATGCGCTTTACGCCCAGTAATTCCGATTAACGCTCGCACCCTCCGTATTACCGCGGCTGCTGGCACGGAGTTAGCCGGTGCTTCTTCTGCAGCTAACGTCAAATCTAGCAGGTATTAACTACTAAACCTTCCTCACTGCTGAAAGTACTTTACAACCCGAAGGCCTTCTTCATACACGCGGCATGGCTGCATCAGGGTTTCCCCCATTGTGCAATATTCCCCACTGCTGCCTCCCGTAGGAGTCTGGACCGTGTCTCAGTTCCAGTGTGGCTGATCATCCTCTCAAACCAGCTAGGGATCGTCGCCTAGGTGAGCCGTTACCTCACCTACTAGCTAATCCCAACTGGGCCCATCCTAACGCGAGAAGCCCGAAGGTCCTCCTCTTTGCTCCGTAGAGATTATGCGGTATTAGCCATCGTTTCCAATGGTTATCCCCCTCGTTAGGGCAGGTTCCCAGCCATTACTCACCCGTCCGCCGCTCGACGCCCTTAACGTCACCCGAAGGCTCAGTTAAGTCGTTTCCGCTCGACTTGCATGTGTTAGGCCTGCCGCCAGCGTTCAATCTGAGCCATGATCAAACTCTTCAATTAAAGATTTTTGATTTGGGCTCAATGAATACTGATATTCACTACCGAAGTAATGAACGAATTGACTGTGCTAAGACCGAAGTCTTAATTTGGTCACTAGTATCATCGATGCCATATTTGCTTTCACTTTTTAAAAGTGAAGACAAACAGTTTTGACTATCTATTCAACGAGTGCCCACACAGATTGCATGGTCATATTGTTAAAGAACGTTGACTTTCAATGCGTTAGCCTTGTTGGCTTCAGCAAGTCAGGAGGCGTATAATACGCTGCTCTGATTTTAAGTCAAGATAAGATTCTCGATTTTTTGAAAATCTTATGTTGACTCCGCTCGCAAGCGAAATCACTTTCTTCTTAGATAAAAAGAAAGAAAATTCAAAGCCTGGCGATGTCCTACTCTCACATGGGGAGACCCCACACTACCATCGGCGCTATTGCGTTTCACTACTGAGTTCGGCATGGAGTCAGGTGGGTCCACAATGCTATGGTCGCCAAGCAAAATTTGTTCAAACTAGGAAAGCTGATTCGTCTTGCTCTCAACACACTCAAGCACGATTAAGTCCGATAAAACACCTTGGGTGTTGTATGGTTAAGCCTCACGGGCAATTAGTACAGGTTAGCTCAACGCCTCACAACGCTTACACACCCTGCCTATCAACGTCGTAGTCTACGACAACCCTTTAGGACAGTTAAACTGCCAGGGAGAACTCATCTCAAGGCTCGCTTCCCGCTTAGATGCTTTCAGCGGTTATCGATTCCGAACTTAGCTACCGGGCAATGCGTCTGGCGACACAACCCGAACACCAGAGGTTCGTCCACTCCGGTCCTCTCGTACTAGGAGCAGCCCCTTTCAATTCTCCAACGCCCACGGCAGATAGGGGACCGAACTGTCTCACGACGTTCTAAACCCAGCTCGCGTACCACTTTAAATGGCGAACAGCCATACCCTTGGGACCGACTTCAGCCCCAGGATGTGATGAGCCGACATCGAGGTGCCAAACACCGCCGTCGATATGAACTCTTGGGCGGTATCAGCCTGTTATCCCCGGAGTACCTTTTATCCGTTGAGCGATGGCCCTTCCATTCAGAACCACCGGATCACTATGACCTGCTTTCGCACCTGCTCGACTTGTCAGTCTCTGCAGTCAAGCGGGCTTATGCCATTGCACTAACCTCACGATGTCCGACCGTGATTAGCCCACCTTCGTGCTCCTCCGTTACGCTTTGGGAGGAGACCGCCCCAGTCAAACTACCCACCAGGCACTGTCCTCACCCCGGATAACGGGGCCAAGTTAGAACATCAAACATACAAGGGTGGTATTTCAAGGATGACTCCACGCTATCTGGCGACAACGCTTCAAAGTCTCCCACCTATCCTACACATGTAGGCTCAATGTTCAGTGCCAAGCTGTAGTAAAGGTTCACGGGGTCTTTCCGTCTAGCCGCGGGTACACAGCATCTTCACTGCGATTTCAATTTCACTGAGTCTCGGGTGGAGACAGCGTGGCCATCATTACGCCATTCGTGCAGGTCGGAACTTACCCGACAAGGAATTTCGCTACCTTAGGACCGTTATAGTTACGGCCGCCGTTTACCGGGGCTTCGATCAAGAGCTTCGACCGAAGTCTAACCCCATCAATTAACCTTCCGGCACCGGGCAGGCGTCACACCGTATACGTCATCTTTCGATTTTGCACAGTGCTGTGTTTTTAATAAACAGTTGCAGCCACCTGGTATCTGCGACTCCCGTTAGCTCCATCCGCAAGGGACTTCACCGACAGGAGCGTACCTTCTCCCGAAGTTACGGTACCATTTTGCCTAGTTCCTTCACCCGAGTTCTCTCAAGCGCCTTGGTATTCTCTACCCGACCACCTGTGTCGGTTTGGGGTACGATTCCTTACAATCTGAAGCTTAGAAGCTTTTCCCGGAAGCATGGCATCAATGACTTCACTGCCGTAGCAGCTCGACGTCGTATCTCAGTCTTAGGTGTCCGGATTTGCCTAAACACCCAACCTACATACTTGAACCTGGACAACCGTCGCCAGGCCCACCTAGCCTTCTCCGTCCCTCCATCGCAATTGTAAGAAGTACGGGAATATTAACCCGTTTCCCATCGACTACGCTCTTCAGCCTCGCCTTAGGGTCGACTTACCCTGCCCCGATTAACGTTGGACAGGAACCCTTGGTCTTCCGGCGAGGGGGTTTTTCACCCCCTTTATCGTTACTCATGTCAGCATTCGCACTTCTGATACCTCCAGCATGCCTTACAGCACACCTTCAACAGCTTACAGAACGCTCCCCTACCCAATACGCATAAGCGCATTGCCGCAGCTTCGGTTTACTACTTAGCCCCGTTACATCTTCCGCGCAGGCCGACTCGACCAGTGAGCTATTACGCTTTCTTTAAATGATGGCTGCTTCTAAGCCAACATCCTGGCTGTCTGAGCCTTCCCACATCGTTTCCCACTTAGTAGTAATTTGGGACCTTAGCTGGCGGTCTGGGTTGTTTCCCTCTCCACGACGGACGTTAGCACCCGCCGTGTGTCTCCCGGATAGTACTTACTGGTATTCGGAGTTTGCAAAGGGTTGGTAAGTCGGGATGACCCCCTAGCCTTAACAGTGCTCTACCCCCAGTAGTATTCGTCCGAGGCGCTACCTAAATAGCTTTCGGGGAGAACCAGCTATCTCCAGGTTTGATTGGCCTTTCACCCCCAGCCACAAGTCATCCGCTAATTTTTCAACATTAGTCGGTTCGGTCCTCCAGTAAGTGTTACCTCACCTTCAACCTGCCCATGGCTAGATCACCTGGTTTCTGGGTCTACACCCTGCAACTGTACGCCCAGTTAAGACTCGGTTTCCCTACGGCTCCCCTATGCGGTTAACCTTGCTACAGAATGTAAGTCGCTGACCCATTATACAAAGGTACGCAGTCACCCCGAAGGGCTCCCACTGCTTGTACGTACACGGTTTCAGGTTCTATTTCACTCCCCTCACAGGGTTCTTTTCGCCTTTCCCTCACGGTACTGGTTCACTATCGGTCAGTCAGGAGTATTTAGCCTTGGAGGATGGTCCCCCCATATTCAGACAACGTTTCACGTGCGCCGTCCTACTCGATTTCACTGATAAGGGATTGTCGGTTACGGGGCTATCACCCTGTATCGCGGCACTTTCCAGAGCCTTCACCTAATCCCAAGCCAGCTTAAGGGCTACTCCGATTTCGCTCGCCGCTACTTTCGGAATCTCTGTTGATGTCTTTTCCTTCGGGTACTTAGATGTTTCAGTTCCCCGAGTTCGCCTCATAACGCTATGTATTCACGTTATGATGACCGCTTATGCGGCCGGGTTTCCCCATTCGGAAATCCATGAGTATAGTGACTCTTACCGTCTTCTCATGGCTTATCGCAGGTTAGCACGTCCTTCATCGCCTCTGACTGCCAAGGCATCCACCGTGTACGCTTAGTCACTTAACCATACAACCCCAAGGCGTCTTTATTTCACTTTAGAAAAGTGAAGACACATAGGCGTATAGCAAACAACCAAGGTTTACATGTTTTCGCCGGACTCAATACAAGACACTTGAATGTGTTTGTTGTATTTACTTGCGTAAATACGATTTGAGAACTTGTTCATTTTTCAATGAACGATTCAATCTATTCGATTGAATTTACTAGTCAGCTTTCCAGTTTGTTAAAGAGCATTAAAGCAAACAGCTTTAATCAATAGCACTTGCTATTCATTAAGGCTTTCTGCTTTGTTCTTACATTATTACCAAGCAATCTGTGTGGACACTGCATTTAACAGCAGCCTTATCGTTAAGGAGGTGATCCAGCCCCAGGTTCCCCTAGGGCTACCTTGTTACGACTTCACCCCAGTCATGAACCACACCGTGGTAAACGCCCTCCCGAAGGTTAAGCTATCTACTTCTGGTGCAGCCCACTCCCATGGTGTGACGGGCGGTGTGTACAAGGCCCGGGAACGTATTCACCGTAGCATTCTGATCTACGATTACTAGCGATTCCGACTTCATGGAGTCGAGTTGCAGACTCCAATCCGGACTACGACGCACTTTTTGGGATTCGCTCACTTTCGCAAGTTGGCCGCCCTCTGTATGCGCCATTGTAGCACGTGTGTAGCCCTACTCGTAAGGGCCATGATGACTTGACGTCGTCCCCACCTTCCTCCGGTTTATCACCGGCAGTCTCCCTGGAGTTCCCACCCGAAGTGCTGGCAAACAAGGATAAGGGTTGCGCTCGTTGCGGGACTTAACCCAACATTTCACAACACGAGCTGACGACAGCCATGCAGCACCTGTCTTACAGTTCCCGAAGGCACACTCGAATCTCTTCAAGCTTCTGTAGATGTCAAGAGTAGGTAAGGTTCTTCGCGTTGCATCGAATTAAACCACATGCTCCACCGCTTGTGCGGGCCCCCGTCAATTCATTTGAGTTTTAATCTTGCGACCGTACTCCCCAGGCGGTCTACTTAACGCGTTAGCTCCGAAAGCCAGAATTCAAGATTCCAACCTCCAAGTAGACATCGTTTACGGCGTGGACTACCAGGGTATCTAATCCTGTTTGCTCCCCACGCTTTCGCATCTGAGCGTCAGTCTTTGTCCAGGGGGCCGCCTTCGCCACCGGTATTCCTTCAGATCTCTACGCATTTCACCGCTACACCTGAAATTCTACCCCCCTCTACAAGACTCTAGCCTGCCAGTTTCAAATGCGGTTCCGAGGTTAAGCCCCGGGCTTTCACATCTGACTTAACAGACCGCCTGCATGCGCTTTACGCCCAGTAATTCCGATTAACGCTCGCACCCTCCGTATTACCGCGGCTGCTGGCACGGAGTTAGCCGGTGCTTCTTCTGCAGCTAACGTCAAATCTAGCAGGTATTAACTACTAAACCTTCCTCACTGCTGAAAGTACTTTACAACCCGAAGGCCTTCTTCATACACGCGGCATGGCTGCATCAGGGTTTCCCCCATTGTGCAATATTCCCCACTGCTGCCTCCCGTAGGAGTCTGGACCGTGTCTCAGTTCCAGTGTGGCTGATCATCCTCTCAAACCAGCTAGGGATCGTCGCCTAGGTGAGCCGTTACCTCACCTACTAGCTAATCCCAACTGGGCCCATCCTAACGCGAGAAGCCCGAAGGTCCTCCTCTTTGCTCCGTAGAGATTATGCGGTATTAGCCATCGTTTCCAATGGTTATCCCCCTCGTTAGGGCAGGTTCCCAGCCATTACTCACCCGTCCGCCGCTCGACGCCCTTAACGTCACCCGAAGGGTCAGTTAAGTCGTTTCCGCTCGACTTGCATGTGTTAGGCCTGCCGCCAGCGTTCAATCTGAGCCATGATCAAACTCTTCAATTAAAGTTTTGTTGGTCTTTCGACCGGCTCAATGAATACTGATATTACTTATTGCTAAGTAATGAATTGACTGTGCTAAGACCGAAGTCTTAATTTGGTCACTAGTATCATTGATAAATCTTTAGACTATCTATTCAACGAGTGCCCACACAGATTGCATGGTCATATTGTTAAAGAACATACTGCTTAATCTTAATTTTTAAGGCTTTCGCTCATAATCTTAAGCAGGGTTGGCATTTTAGCTAATTAACAAAGTGTGTCAAACACTTTATCGATTTAATTTTCTAAACAGCCTAATTTTTACCGCTTGGCTAGCTCTCTTCCGAGCCGCTCTCCGTGTCGGTGAGGCGGCATTATAGAGATCTAAATCACACTGACAACCCCTTTTTTGAAGTTTTTTTAAAAAAGCTTACCAACAGGTTACTATTCCAACGAATCGCTAGTTTTAGCAGCAAAATAGGCTATTTTAGCCATAGGTAAATGTCATTAATGGAGCCTGTTGAATGAATTCCCACATTAGACCTTATAAAAACATATCTCCTATCTTTGACCAAAGTGTCTTTGTCGATAGCAGCGCGGTAATTGTCGGCGATATTCATTTAGGTATAGATAGCAGTGTTTGGCCTCTGGTTGCAGCGAGAGGTGATGTTAACCATATTCGTATCGGTGAACGCACTAACATTCAAGATGGTAGCGTCTTGCATGTTACCCGTGTGAGTGAACAAAACCCAAAGGGCTACCCACTTATTATTGGAGATGATGTGACAGTGGGTCATAAAGCCATGCTGCATGGCTGTACTGTCGGAAATCGCATTCTCATCGGGATGGGCGCTATCATACTTGACGGCGCAGTGATCGAAGATGATGTCATTATTGGTGCAGGGAGTTTAGTTCCCCCTGGCAAGCGATTAGAAAGTGGCTACCTTTATGTTGGCAGCCCTGTTAAAGCGGCACGACCACTGAAAGAAGCAGAGTTATCCTTTCTCCCTGCATCCGCAGACAACTACGTCCGGCTAAAAAACGAGTATTTAGCCTAATCGAGATCATAAAGCACAAAGCCGCGCAGGTGAAATGCGCGGCTTGTTATCGACCCGAATTAAGAACTACTTGATCACGACACGCCCGTCGGTATCAAAATCTTCATCTTCAATCCGCTCTTCAGCAATTTCCTCTAGGTCAAAGCGCGAGTCACTAAACTGTGCCAATATCTCTTGTTCATTGCTTAGCGGCTTCCCCGCCGTCATAACTAGCCAGTGAGTTGAGACAAAACACTCAATGAGCGCACCAGACTGTTGCGCTGGAAAAATCACGCCAGCGTTGACCGCATCATAGGTTTGTATATCTGGAAAGAGTATAGACTGGTTCATTCATTCACTATTTATTGTTGAAGTTGACGACGTAACTCTCGCAACACTTGGTTTGTACCTGGACGAAGGCCACGCCAAAGCATAAAACTCTCAGCAGCCTGACCAACCAGCATACCTAGGCCATCAATCACCTGCTTAGCGCCATTATTCAGCGCCCACTGATTAAACGCTGTTGTTTCAGCACGGTAAACCATGTCATAGCAAACGACATTTGGGCCAATAACACTTGCGCTAATCGCCGGAATATTGCCGGAAAGCCCAGCAGAGGTTGAGTTAATCACCACATCGACGGCACAGTTGCCAACTTCTGCCAAGCTGATCGCTTTGACATCACCATGCTCAGCAAACATCTCCGCTAACTGGCGCGCCTTCGCTACTGTTCGGTTTGCTATAGTAATGGATGCTGGTTGCTGCTCTAAGAGTGGCAACACCACACCACGCGCAGCCCCTCCTGCACCAAGTACTAAGAGGTGAGCCCCCTTCAAGGTCACTTGATTTCGAAGCAAATCTTGAACGAGCCCTTCACCATCGGTGTTATCCCCTAATACCCCACCATCATCGAGTCTTTTCAGAGTATTTACCGCTCCAGCCAAGCGCGCGCGTTCCGTCAACTGCGTAGCAAACTCAAACGCCGCCTCTTTAAAAGGGGCGGTAATGTTGCATCCTTTACCACCTTCCTTAAAGAAGTGCGTGACGGAATCAGTAAACTGAAGATCATCTTCTTCAAACTGAGCCGTGTATTCAATTGACTGTGCCGTTTGGCGAGCAAACATCGTATGTATCAGCGGTGACTTACTTTGGGCTATTGGGTTGCCGTAAACGCGATATCTATCCATATATCATTCCTTCTCGTCCTTTCTCAGCACACTTTACCACGCACGTGGTTGCAAATACTCATCATATAAACGTGCTTCCGGACTGCCCGGCTCCGGTGTGTAGCTGTATTCCCAGCGAGCGAGTGGAGGCATCGACATCAAAATAGATTCCGTACGCCCTTTGCTCTGCAACCCAAACAAGGTGCCACGATCGTAAACCAAGTTAAACTCGACATAACGACCACGACGGTAGAGTTGAAACTCTCGCTCTCTTTCTCCATACGGCATCGCCTTACGCGCAGCTACGATCGGTAAGTAAGCGTCTAAGTAACCTTCTCCCACCGCTTGAATGTACTCGAAACTCGGCTGAAAGCCCCACTCATTAAGATCATCAAAGAAAAGACCACCCACACCACGTGTCTCATCCCGATGAGGTAAATAGAAATATTCGTCACACCATTTCTTGTGTGATGCGTACACACCCTCACCAAACGGTGTGCAGAGCTCTTTCGCGACCTGATGCCAGTGTTGGCAATCTTCGTCAAAAGGATAAAAAGGCGTCAGATCAAAACCACCACCAAACCACCAAACAGGCGCTTCTCCCTCTTTTTCTGCAATGAAAAAGCGCACGTTTGCGTGAGAGGTTGGAACATAGGGGTTGTTAGGATGGACAACAAGAGAGACGCCCATCGCTTCGAAGGAACGACCGGCGAGCTCAGGGCGATGGGCCGTCGCCGATGGAGGCATCTTAGAGCCAAACACATGTGAAAAGTTAACGCCCGCTTGCTCGAATACTTCCCCATGGC
This sequence comes from Thaumasiovibrio subtropicus, assembly GCF_019703835.1. Lineage (NCBI taxonomy): Bacteria > Pseudomonadati > Pseudomonadota > Gammaproteobacteria > Vibrionales > Vibrionaceae > Thaumasiovibrio > Thaumasiovibrio subtropicus. Next base: position 3,581,018 of record NZ_AP023054.1, read on the forward strand.
GCAGCACTCGTGTTCGCCCGCCACCGCCTAAAGCATCCGTACTCTCTCGCTGCCAAGCATCTTCAACAAATGCTTGTTTACCGTCTTCTATCGCGAGCGCATCACAAATCTGATCTTGAAGCGCCAATAGGAACGTCTTTACTGCCTGTTTATCAATTTTTTGCTCTGACATTGCCTTCTTTTCACTCTGTTCTTATTGGTGGAGGTGAGCTACTTAGCCTTGACGAAAAACCTTTCCTGTCTGTGCATCTCGGATCTCTGAAGGGTTCTCTCGCCCTCCTGTCTCACCTGAAAACAGCACAACTTTATCGCCCAGCTGTTCTACAACCTCTTCCGACGTGCGACAAGGTGGCTCTCCGGTTAGATTAGCACTCGTAGATGTAATCGGTTTTCCATAAGCACGGCATAGTGCTTGAACCAAGGGATGATCACTCACGCGAACCGCAATAGTATCAAACTGTCCGGTTAAAAACTGAGGGACGGTAGGTTTAGCAGGCATCACCCAGGTGACCGGACCTGGCCAAGTGTCAGCAATCGTCGCACGTTGCGATTCAGATAGCTGACTATCATCAATATAGTCTTGAAGCTGCGCATAATCCGCTGCGATAAGAATGAGGCCTTTTTCGACTGGACGTTGTTTGAGCGCTAATAAACGCTGAACCGCTAGCTCACTATCCGGATCACACCCTACACCAAAAACGGCTTCTGTCGGATAGGCAATCACGTTGCCAGACTTTAGCGCATCAACTACTTGAGAGAGATTATCCAAGGTTCCATTCCTACTTTGTTAAATTCGTGTTTCGTAGTGTAGCCATTTCCATTGTTCGGCACCATGCTCATGCTGCTCTCACCTTGACGCAAACGTTTTCCTTCCGCGAAAATCCCCGTATAATGCGCGCAGATTATCTTCACGCTTAACACATTTAAGGAGTTCGGGATGAAAGTTGGAATTATCATGGGGTCAAAGTCGGACTGGCCTACAATGCAGCACGCTGCAGAAATGCTAGATCGCTTCAATGTCCCTTATGAAACCAAAGTGGTTTCAGCACACCGTACCCCTCAATTACTGGCTGAGTATGCAGAGAGCGCAGCTGAGCGTGGCATCAAAGTGATCATCGCAGGTGCTGGCGGTGCCGCACATCTTCCCGGTATGACGGCTGCATTTACTAGCTTGCCTGTACTTGGTGTCCCTGTTCAATCACGTGCGCTAAAAGGCATGGATTCACTCCTTTCCATCGTGCAAATGCCAAAAGGGGTTGCCGTAGGGACTTTGGCGATTGGCGATGCAGGAGCTGCCAATGCTGGCCTACTAGCCGCACAAATCCTTGCCACACATGATGCTGAGTTAATGAAAAAAGTGGATGCATTCCGCAAAGAGCAAACAGACACCGTACTGGCAAACCCAAATCCTGCTGAGGACGCGTAATCATGAAAGTCCTTGTGCTTGGTGCAGGCCAACTTGCAAGAATGATGGCGTTGGCGGGCGCGCCGCTCAACATTGAGGTTATCGCTTATGATGTTGGCTCAAAGAGCGTGGTTCATCCTCTGACTCAACAAAGCTACGATCACACCTTGGCCAGTGCTATAGAAGATGTTGACGTAATCACTGCTGAGTTTGAACATATCCCTCACGATGTGCTTGATGTCTGCGAAGCAAGTGGCAAGTTTCTACCTACCACAGATGCGATTAAAGCAGGCGGTGACCGCCGTTTAGAAAAAGCCCTACTGGATCGAGCCGGTGTCGCCAACGCGAAATACCGCCTAGTGGGTAGTCGCCAAGACTTAGACGAAGCCATTCGCCATGTCGGTTTACCTATGGTACTAAAGAGTGCGCTAGGCGGTTATGACGGCAAAGGTCAATGGCGTCTAAAAACCCAAGACCAAGCGAATGCAGTTTGGGAAGAAATGGCCGCTTTCCTCGCTGAAACCGAAGGGCAAGCTATCGTTGCGGAAGAGTTTGTGCCTTTTAATCGCGAAGTTTCCCTTATCGGTGCTCGTGACAAAAAGGGAAATGTATCCGTTTACCCTATCACTGAAAACGTGCATGTTGATGGCGTTCTCAACCTTTCAACCGCAGTGGAAGGCAACCAATCTGTTCAACAGCAAGCAAGCGAAATGTTCAGCGCTATAGCTGATGCGCTTGGCTACGTTGGTGTGCTCGCCATTGAATTTTTCGATATCGATGGCAAATTACTGGTCAATGAAATCGCACCACGCGTTCATAACTCAGGTCACTGGACACAACAAGGCGCGGACACTTGCCAATTTGAGAATCACCTTCGAGCAGTTTGCGGCTTGCCGCTTGGCAATACGAACCTACTTCGCCCAACAGCGATGATTAACATTCTTGGTGAAGATAGTGTTGATAATGCGGTGCTCAAGCAGACTGGCGCCCATGTGCATTGGTATGGCAAAGAACGCCGCGCGGGCCGTAAGATGGGACATATCAATGTTTGCGCAGAAAATACTGAGCAATTGACACTGAGCCTCAAAACCATTGCCGCTTATTTAGATGAAAGCGCGTTTCCCGCACTACCTCGCTAAAGCGCCTATGATAGAAAGCCGATCTAACGATCGGCTTTTTTCATTTACCTCTCAGCCCTACGACGATTGCGTGTGATTACATCGCTTATCTGCGCACACACGTTTTATCCCCGCCGCCACTTTCTTTTCAAGCAGTAAGCCAAACCCACATTGCTCACAACTTCCTTTAATTGGCTTCGCATTCACCGCAAACTTACACTTAGGGTAACAATCGCAGGCATAAAAGGTTTTGCCATACCGTGATTGGCGCTCCACCAGCTTACCTTTTCGACACTGCGGACATCGCAATGTCGTTTCTTCTGCTTTCTTATCCGGGGAGGCTTGATACGTGCACTGCGGCCAATCGATACACCCAATGAACATCCCGTAACGTCCTTGGCGAAGGACCAGACCTTCACCGCATTCAGGGCAAGGCATATCAAGCTCTTTTACGATATGACCATCATGTTGCTGGAGTGGGCGAATATAATCACATTGGGGGTATTGAGTACACCCCATGAATGGGCCGTGCTTGCCAAAGCGAAACTCGAGCTTTCCGCCACACTTGGGACAAGGCTCATCGAGCGCATGCTCGTGAGCTTCAAAAAGAGGATCTGAGGAATTTGTTGTCATAGTGTCTCAGGGCGATGGCCGTTAAACCATCGCCTACTACTTATTTGAAGGAGTTAGAAGATCAGTGCAGCAATCCTTCTTCCGCTTCATACAACAGATCTTCCATTTGATGGTAAGCACTCTCATGACCCGGCACATTAAACAGTACCATGAGAATCACCCACTTGAGATCATCCAAAAAGAACTCTGTTGTCTCCAACTCCATAACTCGGTCAATCACCATCTCGCGGGTTTCTGTATTCAGAACATGAATTTGCTCTAGGAATAATAAAAAGCCACGGCAATGGGTATCTAGTCTTAATACTTCATCCTGCGTGTAAACACGCATTGAGGTCAATGCACCACTTTGCATTGGCTGCTGTTCAGCCGTCTCTTGCAATGCGGCCAGTTTTTCGAGCCAGTTAAGTGCTTTGTGAATATCCGATTGATGGAAGCCAGCACGCACCAGCTCATCAGATAAGGTATCTTGGTCAACCTGTAATTCAACTTCACTGTGAATGTAAGTCTCAAACAGGTACATAAGGATGTCCATCATCACTTGCCCCTCCTCGTTCTGACGTAGCCACCGGGAACTGCGGTTACTTGTCCTTGTAACTCCAACTCTAACAACTGCATCATGACTTCATGAACAGGTAGCTGACAGCGACCTGCAATCACATCGACAGGTATTGCATCACTACCTACGGTATCTAACAGTGCCGCAAATGGCAATTGCTGATTATCTTCGCCGCGACTCTGCTCCTCTGACTGATGTAGAATTGTACAATCAGTCAACACTCCTACCTCTTCTATAATGTCGACCGGGGTCTCTACCAGTTTAGCACCACTTTTAATCAACTGGTTGCAGCCTTTGCTTTGTGGGTTATAAATAGACCCAGGTAAAGCAAATACATCTCGGTTTTGCTCTAATGCATACTTCACTGTGATCAGCGACCCACTCTTCTCCGCCGCTTCCACAACAAACACCCCCACAGAGAGCCCGCTTATAATGCGATTGCGCCGCGGGAAATGACTTGGCCTTGGTGCTGTATCAGGAAAAAACTCAGAGACCAACGCGCCCTGAGATTGAATTTGCTTTGCCAGTTCGCGGTGCGCGGCGGGATATATCTTACTTAAGCCCGATCCCAGCACCGCGATTGTCTGCCCACCTTTTTCCAACGCCCCTTGATGGGCACAACCATCAATTCCTAGTGCCAAGCCACTGGTGACAGTATACCCTTCAATCACTAATCCTGCTGCGAATTGATAAGCCGCTTCTCGACCATCAATACTGGCCTGTCGGCTGCCCACCATGGCCAACTGTGGCTTGCTAAGCGCCGTCACCTCGCCAGCTACAAACAACACTGGTGGTGGCGAAGCTATCTGGCTCAAAAGATAGGGATAATCGGGGTGTCCCCAATGGATAAGGTGATGATTGTCGGCCTCAAGCCAACGTAAAGCATGTTGCTGAGAAGCGTTTAAAGGGGCGCGAAAAGCAGTGAGTTGTTTATCAGAAAGACCAGACAGGCGAAGTGCAGTATCGTCAGAAGACCAAAGGGAAGAGAAAGGGATTCGCTGACACAACTTCTGAATACCTTGCCCCCCCAGACGTGGTACTCGTGCCAGTCGAACCCATAATTCGGTGTTGTCTATCATTCACTCACAAGTGGTGAAGCAAGTTTTGCACCCGTTTGCAATGGCTGCTTCGCATGTGTCACCACCGCTAAACTGAACTGTGAGTATGGGCGAATCACCATCACTTCACCGATGCCATAGCTATCTAATGCCTTACCGCCACGATTATACATAGTATCAAATTGGTATTTGTAACCATCATTGGTACTGAGCACTTTGGCTCCAGGTTCGGTGACTTGCAGCATAAAGCCAGCGTGTACGCCATCTGCTGTACCACGGTCAATGACAACGACTTGGTGGTGAGATTGATAACGAAAACCTTCCAAGTCCGCTAAAATAATGCCCGTCATTCCCTCAGGTGCGGGTGCGGGAGCAAAGGTCATCGCCTCGGTAAACTTGCCCGCATCACGAGCTTCGTTTGGCATAGGCAGCAACACATCATTTTGTTGAACCTCACGGCCAACAGCATGCAATTTCACGATCGACACACCATCTTTAACACGTTCAACCTTGGCGATAGCAACATGCTTCAGTGGGTAGATATTGGGTTTACCCTCTGCATCATGACGTGTCAGCGGCGCTTGCGGTCGGAAAATCCCCCAGCGAATGGTCTCATTCAATGCTTGATCAACCATGATGTCATCAAATGCGGTGAGATAGCTGCGCCCATCTGTGGTGCCGATCACGCGAGGAAGTTCAGATATTGCCTGATCGTCAAGAAGACGATCTTGCGCCATAAAAGGAAGTAGCCATTGATCATCCAGTACAGTGATCGGCTCTTTATACTCATCTACCCGTGCGGTAGGGGAAAGCTTCGTCAAGCGCTTCGCACTCAAACGCGGCTGACCATTCACCCAAATAAGATGCAACACGTCGCCGGGATATATAAGGTGAGGATTTTCAATCGCAGGGTTGTTTTGCCACAGTTGCGGCCACAACCAAGGGCTCTCCAGAAAGTAGGCAGAAATATCCCATAGGGTATCGCCCTTCTTTACCGTATACGTATCCGGATGTCCTTCTTTTAACGTCAAGCCCATTGCTGACCAAGAAATACATCCGAGCAATAGCAATTTCGCCATCAATCGACGGCGCCATCCGACTTTACGTGCCATTTTCTGCCCCTTCCTTCGCAGTCTTTGTTGGCTGATGCTGTCATTTGGGTTTGAAAATGTCTAGAATTGAACCAACTAAGTCTTGTGTGTTTCGGCGCACTTCATCTTTTTTTGAGTCAGTATGTCAGTATTACAAGTATTAACCTTTCCCGACGAGCGTTTACGCACCGTTGCCCAGCCTGTAGAAGCCGTTACTCCGGAAATTCAGAAAATTTGCGACGACATGATTGAAACCATGTACGACGAAGAAGGTATCGGTCTTGCCGCTACGCAAGTCGACATTCACCAACGTATTGTTGTCATCGATATTTCAGAAGAGCGTGACCAGCCTATGGTGTTGATCAACCCTGAAATTATCGAAAAGCGCGGTGAAGATGGGATTGAGGAAGGCTGTTTATCGGTTCCTGGTGCACGAGCACTTGTGCCTCGCGCGGCGGAAGTAACCGTTAAAGCCCTTAATAAAGAAGGCGAAACATTCCAGTTTGATGCTGATGACCTACTCGCTATCTGTGTCCAACACGAACTCGATCATCTTGATGGCAAACTGTTTGTTGATTACCTGTCGCCTCTAAAGCGCCAACGTATCAAACAGAAGCTAGAGAAAATCAAACGTTTTAATGAGAAGAATCAATAATTCATGACCAAACCATTACGCATTGTTTTTGCGGGCACGCCCGATTTTGCTGCGCGCCATATGGCGGCGCTCATCGACTCTGAACACCAAGTGATCGCTGCCTACACGCCACCAGATCGCCCTGCCGGTCGAGGGAAAAAGCTCGTACCAAGCGCCGTGAAATCATTAGCGCTAGAACATGATATTCCTGTCTACCAACCAGAGAACTTTAAAACCGATGAGTCGAAAGCGGAACTGGCTGCGCTCAATGCCGATGTAATGGTGGTCGTTGCCTATGGCTTACTACTCCCTAAAGCAGTTCTCGATATCCCTCGCTTAGGTTGTATCAACGTCCATGGTTCTATCTTACCGCGTTGGCGTGGCGCTGCACCGATTCAACGTGCAGTATGGGCAGGTGATGAAGAGACCGGCGTGACCATCATGCAGATGGATGTTGGGCTCGATACCGGTGATATGCTCAAGATAGCCACTCTCCCTATCGACGCAGATGATACCAGCGCAAGTCTGTATGAAAAACTCGCCGCAGTGGGACCAACAGCCTTAGTCGATTGCTTGGGCGAGCTCGCTGCAGGGACCGCGACGCCGGTCAAGCAAGACGATGCCCTCGCGAACTACGCGAAGAAACTCAGTAAAGAAGAAGCGCGTATTGATTGGAGTATGGATGCCATTGCCATTGAACGCTGTATTCGCGCATTTAACTCTTGGCCAATGAGCTATTTCGACGTTGATGGCAAAAACATCAAAGTTTGGAAAGCAACGGTCATTGATACGCATAGCGACCAAGCACCTGGCACAATTTTGGCTGCCGATAAGCACGGCATTCGAGTTGCAACGGGCAAAGGGCAGATAAACTTCATTTCACTGCAACCACCCGGTAAGAAAGCCATGGTGGTCAGCGATTTACTTAACTCACGCCGCGAATGGTTTGAGGTCGGCTCGGTACTCAGTTAATCCCGCGCCATGAACACGTCTCAGGCCAGTTTTATTACTGGCCTGATTTATTTATAGGATAGAGAAAATGAATGTTAGAGCCGCTGCTGCTAAAGTGATCTATCAAGTGGTCGATCAGGGCCAATCTCTCTCAGCTGTATTGCCACAAGCGCAACAAGATATCGCCCCGCGCGACCAAGCCCTACTGCAAGAAATCTGCTACGGCGTACTGCGTTGGTTGCCCCGCCTTGAATCTGTCACCCAAACGCTGATGGATAAGCCATTAAAAGGTAAGCAACGCGTTTTCCACCATCTCATTTTGGTCGGTATCTATCAGTTGAGCCAAATGCGTGTGCCTGCACACGCAGCGGTTGCTGAAACAGTCAATGCAACCAAAGCACTGAAAAAGCCTCAGCTTCGCGGGCTAGTGAATGCGATACTACGAAATTACCAACGTCAACAAGACGCACTCGACCAGCAAGCGATCAGTCATGATGCTGGACGCTACGGCCACCCGAGTTGGATACTCAAGTTACTAAAAAATGCCTACCCCTCACACTGGCAAACCATTTTAGATGCTAACAACACCAAAGCACCAATGTGGTTAAGGGTGAATCGCCACCATCACAATCGTGACGACTACCGAGCCCTGCTAGACGCTGAAGGCATTGAAACCGAGGTTCATCCACAAGCGGCCGATGCCTTGTGCCTGCTGTCACCGCGCGATGTCTCTACCCTACCGGGCTTTGAGAAAGGCTGGGTCTCTGTACAAGATGCTGCGGCACAACTGTCCGTCGATTACCTTGACCCACAGCCGGGTGAGCACATTCTCGATTGCTGCGCCGCACCGGGGGGTAAAACAGTGCATATTCTTGAACGCGAACCACAAGCCAGTGTTGTCGCGGTGGATGCCGATGCTAAACGCCTCGAGCGCGTCTATGACAACTTGCAGCGCTTAAACCTCAATGCAGAAGTGAAATGTGGGGATGCGCGATACCCAGAGCAATGGTGGCAGGGCGAGCAGTTCGACCGTATTTTGCTTGATGCCCCCTGTTCTGCTACCGGTGTTATCCGCCGCCACCCCGATATCAAGTGGCTTCGCCGTGCAGAAGATATTGACGCACTTGCAACGCTGCAATCAGAAATCATCGATGCCATGTGGGCGCAACTTAAGCCCGGTGGTAGATTAGTCTATGCAACCTGCTCAGTTACGCCGCAAGAGAACCACGAACAAGTACTGGCTTTCTTAGCGAGAACTAAGGATGCAGAATTAATCGATACGGAACAGTTGTCTGTTGATAACGGCAGCAGTACGCTACCGGGCAGGCAGATCACCCCGGGTGAAGACAATATGGATGGCTTTTACTACGCCGCTATCTATAAGCAGCCCACGGTTTAGATAACGAATCGGTCCAGTGATGTGGTTCATTGGGCCTCATTGTCAATGCGCACAGAGGTGCGCTTTTTGGGAACAACCATGAAGATTATTATTCTGGGTGCCGGCCAAGTCGGTGGCTCCTTGGCGGAAAACCTCTGTGGTGAAAACAATGACATCACCATTGTCGACAAGGACGGCGAACACCTTCGTGATCTGCAAGATAAATACGATCTGCGTGTCGTACAAGGATTTGCAAGCCACCCTAAAACCCTCAGAGAAGCAGGCGCGCAAGATGCTGACATGCTCGTTGCGGTCACCAACTCTGATGAAACCAACATGATCGCCTGCCAGATTGCTTTTTCACTGTTTAACACCCCTAACCGTGTTGCACGTATTCGTTCACCGGAATACCTCCGAGAAAAAGAGACCCTGTTCCAGACCGACGCCGTGCCTGTTGACCACCTTATTGCCCCGGAAGAACTGGTCACCGATTACATCCACCGATTGATCGAATACCCGGGCGCCTTGCAAGTCGTCGAGTTTGCAGACAACCGCGTCGGGCTGGTCGCCGTCAAAGCTTATTACGGTGGGCCTCTGGTTGGAAACGCCTTATCCGCACTGCGTGAGCATATGCCGCACATCGATACTCGTGTTGCCGCTATTTTTCGTCAAGGTCGCCCAATTCGCCCGCAAGGCACCACCATCATCGAAGCCGATGATGAAGTCTTTTTTGTCGCCGCCAGTCACCACATTCGCTCAGTGATGAGTGAGCTGCAACGTTTGGAGAAACCCTACAAACGCTTAATGATTGTTGGCGGGGGGAACATTGGCGCCGGCCTTGCCAAACGCCTTGAGCAGAACTATAGCGTCAAGCTGATTGAGCGGAATCAGGCCCGTGCAGAACGCCTGTCTGAAATGCTAGAAAAGTCCATCGTCTTCTGTGGTGACGCCTCGGATCAAGAGCTGCTGAGCGAAGAGCATATCGACCAAGTCGATGTCTTTATTGCTGTGACCAATGATGATGAAGCCAACATCATGTCAGCCATGCTTGCGAAACGCATGGGCGCAAAAAAGGTGATGGTACTCATCCAGCGTGGTGCCTATGTCGATTTGGTACAAGGCGGTACCATTGATATTGCCGTTTCGCCGCAACAAGCCACCATCTCTGCGCTGCTTACCCATGTCCGTAAAGCCGATATCGTCAATGTCTCCTCACTCCGCCGTGGCGCAGCAGAAGCCATTGAAGCAATCGCTCATGGTGATGAGAACACCTCTAAGGTGGTGGGTCGGGCGATCGGCGATATAAAATTGCCACCGGGTACAACGATTGGTGCTATCGTCCGCAATGAAGAAGTCTTGATTGCCCACGACAACACCGTGATAGAGCAAGACGACCATGTAGTGATGTTTTTAGTCGATAAAAAGTACATCCCTGATGTTGAGCGCTTGTTCCAACCGAGCCCGTTCTTCTTGTAAGCCGCTATGCTCAATCTGGCCACGATTCTTTTTGTTATAGGGCTAGTGCTATCCAAAATAGCCCTATTCATGTACATCCCCGCTATCGTCGCTTTTTCCACTGCCACCCAAGGCTTTTGGGAGTTTGGCAGTGCGATACTCATTACTCACAGTTGTGCGTTTGCCCTACTCGCACTCGGGCGGCGGCGGACTTTTCGCTTGGGTGTGCGAGACATGTTTCTCATCACCACGTTAGTCTGGACCATCGCCAGTGCCTTCGCAGCATTGCCGTTTGTTTTCATTAACCATATCAGTTTTAGTGACGCCTACTTTGAAACCATGTCGGGCATCACGACGACAGGTTCAACGGTATTAAGCGGGCTCGACTCGATGGCACCCAGCATCTTACTGTGGCGGTCACTGTTACAATGGCTTGGTGGTATTGGCTTTATTGTGATGGGCGTGGCGATATTGCCGATGTTGAATGTGGGAGGGATGCGACTATTCCACACCGAATCTTCTGATTGGTCGGAAAAAAGTGCTCCGCGTACCAAGCAAGTCGCACTGCATATTGTGCAGGTCTATATTGTCTTAACTTTTCTCTGTTACTTAGGCTACCTCGTTGCAGGTATGTCACCTTTTGAAGCCATCAACCATGCCTTAACCACGCTCTCAACGGGCGGGTATTCAACTTCTGATGGTTCAATGAACCACTTTTCATCGCTCGCACACTGGAATGCCATCCTATTCATGTTTGCTGGCGGCTTACCCTTTTTGCTCTTTATTCGCGCACTCAAGCGAAAGACCCACCACCCCATCACACAAGATGCGCAAGTGCGTGGCTTCGCGAAGTTGACCTTGTTGGTTGGTGCCATCGTCGCATTTAGTCTTCATTATCAAAGTCATTACACTTGGCTCGACGCTGTGCGAGTTGGGCTATTTAACGTTATCTCAGTGATGACGACGACAGGGTTTGGGTTAGGTGATTTTACTCACTGGGGCGCCGCCATGAGTGTCGTTTTTGCTTTTCTAATGATGGCAGGCGCCTGTTCAGGCTCTACCTCGGGAGGGATCAAACTATTCCGCTTTCAAATTGCCACTGCCCTCTTCAATCGCCACATGATGCAGCTCATTCATCCATCTGGCGTTTTTATTCAGCGATACAACGGTGAAAAAGTGACTGAAGGCATAGTGCGCTCTGTGATCGCATTCGCGCTAGTCTTCTTTGTGACGGTCATCGTCACAGCCTTACTGCTCGCACTGCTGGGGCTTGATGCAACAACCAGCTTATCGGGAGCCATTACCGCCGTCGCTAACGTCGGGCCGGGCATGGGCAATATCATCGGCCCTAGTGGAAACTTTGCATCTCTGCCCGCTATGGCGAAATGGATACTTAGCCTTGCCATGCTAATGGGCAGGCTAGAAATCATTACGGTGCTGGTACTGTTTTACCCCGCATACTGGCGCAATTAAACCACCTCAACATAGCCGTAAATCGCGACAAAGTGACATACCGTTCCCGCCAATACAAAAACATGCCAAATGGCGTGGTTAAAAGGAATGCGCTTAGTCACGTAGAAGATGACCCCTAAAGAGTAGGCTAAACCACCCGCAGCTAACATGACCATCCCACCCAGCGACAAAGATTGGCTTAAAGGGTAAATCGCCACGAGAGAGAGCCAGCCCATAAAGAGATAGGTGGCTAACGACAGCTTCTTAAATTTGTTCACAAACGCCACTTTGAAGATGACCCCCGCCACGGCAATGAGCCAGATCACCACCATCAAGGTGATAGATAGCGGTGTCCGTAAACTGATCAACATAAATGGCGTGTAGGTACCCGCAATGAGCAGATAAATCGCACAATGATCAAATGTCTTAAGGAGGCGCTTTGCGCGAGCAAAGGGAATGGCATGGTAGAGTGTCGAAGCAAGATACAACAAGATCATGCTGCCACCGTAAATCGCAAAGCTGGTGATCGTCAGCGCATCCCCCTCAGCCGCAACCCCTTTCCACAGCAGCAACACAAGTGCCACAATGCCAAAAATGATCCCAACACCATGGGTAATACTGTTCGCTATCTCTTCACGTATCGAGTAATCACGCTTGTTCTTTTCAACCACCACAACACCTACGGATAGAGTAAATAGTCAAATCAGTATGACACAACTCAGCGAACAAGTGTTAGCTGAAATTTGTGAATTCAAAATGACAAAAAAATTTGACCAAAAGTTGTCGATCTTATCTGTATTTGTTGATAAATTGCGCGCCGTATCACAACTGAACAGATCGGAAGGTATGTTCCAGAAACAGATTTTGTTCAGTTTTTACTCACTTTGCCAAGGATTGCACGCTGTAGAGATCCCAACAGCCATGCACGCAACGCCAGCTCGGTATATGCCGACCCCGCGCAGTCCATCGCGCACGCGTCCTAGCAGTTTTGCTCCTCGTTTTGAGGCACCAAAACCAGCAAAAGCGCAGTAATACGATGACACCCTATTCAGCAGTGCACTTCAGCACTGCTTTTTTCTTTCTGGCTATTACCTTTAACATCCAAGTTTGCTACTTTAACCACATTAAAACTACGACAATAACACGCGTGTGCGAGTCGTTTTACTCTGCTAAAAAGCAAGCCCACGCGCCCTAAAGTCAGACTTTGAGAGAGAAATTATGAAGTGTCATCGCGTTAACGAATTGATCGAACTCATTCATCCTGAATGGCAAAAAGATAGCGAACTCAATCTATTACAGTTTTTAGTCAAGCTAGCTGAAGAAGCCGGTTATGAAGGAAAACTGGAAGATCTTACTGATGATGTCCTCATCTACCACCTGAAAATGCGCAACAGCCAGAAAGAAGAGATGATTCCGGGACTGGCCAAAGATTGTGAAGATGACTTCAAAACCGCCATCCTCAAAGCACGCGGTGTTATCTAATACCCTCAGGCCAGCATCCTCACGTTGGCCTTTTTCTTGTCTACGCTATACCCTTCCTTTTTGTACGCCTTTATCGACATCGCACGAAAACTCTGTACACAAAGATTAACTTATCGTTGCGCTCGCTCATTTTTATGCATTTGTTATCATTTTGATACTCTTTGTGTGGGTATAATCCACCCAGCCAATAGTATAAAAATAAAACAATAAGCTCACATTGAGCATGGGAGCAACATGAGCAAAGAGAAACACGAGGCGAAGCCGATTGAGGTGCAAACCTTCAATCCGCGCGCCCACAAGTCAGCCAACAAAGATAGATTCAATCCTTCACAACGCATTTATGTCAGAGCCATGCAGGGCGTATATCAACGTCTTAGAAACCGCATGGGCTGGTTTTTTATGCTGCTGTTTATCGGCATACCATGGATTCCCTATGGCGATCGCCAAGCCATTTTATTGGATATCGCAGGCCAACAATTTCACTTTTTCGGCACCACTCTCTGGCCTCAAGATCTCACCCTACTGGCACTTGTTTTCATGATCGCTGCCTTTGCACTCTTCTTTGCGACCACTTTTTTTGGGCGTGTCTGGTGTGGCTATCTCTGCCCTCAAACCGTCTGGACCTATATCTTCGTCTGGTTTGAAGAGAAGCTCGAAGGCAATGCCAATAAACGTCGTAAGCAAGACAGTATGCCGCTAACTCACAAATTGCGAGTGCGTAAAACACTGAAGCACAGCGCATGGCTGACGGTGTCTCTCTTCACCGCGCTTTCATTTGTTGGCTACTTTGTTCCCATCCACCTATTGCTCATTGATTTTTTCACCTTCCAAACCAGCTTTGCGGTGACCTTTTGGGTACTCTTTTTCACGCTTTGCACCTATGGCAATGCGGGCTGGATGCGCTCCATTGTCTGCCTGCACATGTGCCCTTATGCCCGTTTTCAATCGGCGATGTTTGATAAAGATACCTTTATCGTCGGCTACGATGATGAGCGGGGTGAAACACGAGGTCCCAGAAGCCGCAAAGCCGATCCGGCGCAATTGGGCCTAGGGGATTGCATAGATTGCGATCTCTGTGTCCAAGTCTGTCCCACTGGCATCGATATCCGCGATGGGTTGCAGTACGAATGTATTAACTGCGGTGCTTGTATCGATGCCTGTGACCAAACCATGTCGCGAATGGGATATGAAAAAGGCTTAATCAGCTATACCACGGAGCATAAACTGCAAGGGCACAAAACGGACATCCTCAGGCCTAAGCTCGTCGGCTATGGGGTGGTTATGCTTGCGATGGTCGGCCTGTTTATCTTCAGCCTTACCACGGTTCAAACGATGGGGTTAGACGTCATTCGTGACCGAAACCAACTGTTTAAAACCAACAGTGCTGGCTTGACCGAAAACACCTATACCTTAAAGGTGCTCAATAAGACCCAACAGACACAGCGCTACTCGCTCAGTGTAGAAGGCATCGCGGATGTGGTTTGGTATGGCGAGCAAACCATTACGGTACCACCGGGAGGGATTGAAAGTGTGCCTGTTAGTCTTGGTGTGGATGAAGTACACCTTTCAACACCGATTCAGTTCATCCGCTTCAAAATAGAGAATCTCGATCAGCCAGATATTACTCCAATCGAAACAGAGAGTCGTTTCATTAGCAAAATGTAACGCGGACTAGGGTCTTGGGTGCGCTATCGCGCCAAAGGCCCAACATCTTTACTCTGCACGCACATTCTAACTCATTTCTGAAGCCTGCTCTTAAAGCCAATGGTATGCATCTAAAGCACTTCAGAGTTTAGTCTTGGCGAGAACCTCGTTAAGATATGACCATCATTCCTTACTGGATTCTGTTATGTCTTCCTTTAGCTTTTCCGAGCTTACCCCTGACCGCCAACTCGATGCACTCGACAGCATCGGCATTCGCGCTGAAACTGGCCTCCTCGCGCTCAACAGTTATGAGAACCGGGTTTATCAATTTGGTGCCGAAAATGGCAAGCGCTATGTCGTCAAGTTCTACCGCCCAGAACGCTGGAGTGACGCACAGATCCTCGAGGAACACGCCTTCGCGCAACAATTAGCCGAACATGAGATTCCTTTGGTTGCGCCCCTGACCATCGATGGACAGACTCTGCATCATTTCAATGAGGCGCGTTTTACGCTTTTCCCAAGTGTCGGTGGACGTCAATTTGAAGTCGATAACCTCGACCAGCTTGAGTGGGTTGGCCGCTATATGGGCCGCATTCATCAGGTCGGCCAGCAAGCCCCTTTCCAAGCGAGACCAACTATCGGCTTGGAAGAGTACTTGCATCAGCCTCGTCAACTGCTCGAAGGCAGCGACTTCATTCCAGTGCATATTCGCAAAGCGTTTTTCTCTGATCTCAACCTCCTCATTGCTGAAATCAGTCAACAGTGGCATAACGATTGGCAAGCCATTCGTCTTCATGGCGACTGCCATCCCGGTAACATTCTTTGGCGCGATGAGCCCCTGTTTGTCGATTTAGACGATGCGCGGAATGGACCAGCCGTCCAAGACTTGTGGATGCTGCTAAGCGGTGACAAACAAGAAAAGCTTGTTCAACTCGATACCATCTTGGAAGGGTATGAAGAGTTTTGCCAATTTGATAAAAAACAGTTGCAACTAATTGAGCCATTGCGCGGTCTACGTATGGTGTATTTTATGGCTTGGTTGGCAAAACGCTGGCAAGATCCTGCATTTCCACTCGCCTTTCCGTGGTTTGCTGATGCAAAATACTGGGAAGGGCAAGTTCTAGCATTCAAAGAGCAAATCGCAGCGCTGCGAGAGCCACCTTTGAGCTTGTCACCACAGTGGTAATAACAATTTTAAAACGAATAAAAGCGCATTCAAAAGGAGCTTATATGTTGAAGAAACTACTGGCATTTGCCGCAGCGACACTGATGTCACTTTCGGTGCATGCTGCCAAATTTGAAGAAGGGAAGCACTACGCTGTGCTATCGCAGCTCGATAAATCTTCTTCGCCGGTTGTCACCGAATTTTTCTCTTTCTACTGCCCACACTGTTTTCGTTTCGAGCCCTTGATGAAGCAAGTGGAAGAGAGTTTGCCTGAAAACGCTAAGTTCCAGAAATACCATGTCAGCTTTATGGGTGGAAACATGGGTGAACCAATGAGTAAGGCCTTTGCCACTGCCATTGTACTTAACGTTAAAGACACCATTGTCCCTATCTTGTTCGACCGTATTCATGTCAAAGACAAAGCGCCTCGTAACGAAGAAGAGCTGCGTCAAATCTTCATCGACGAAGGGGTCGATGCGGCGAAGTTTGATGGTGCGTATAACGGCTTTGCGGTCAACTCAATGACCCGTCGTTACAACAAAGCATTCCAAGATAGCGGTCTACGCGGTGTGCCAACGATTGTCGTTAACAACCAGTACCAGGTGTTGACCCAAGAACTGCAGTCTAACCAAGACTTTATCGATGTCGTCAATTACCTACTGACAAAGTAAAAAATCCGCTCCATAATGATATTTGAAAAGGCCCTACAGGGCCTTTTTGCTAGGTATAAATATCATGGAAAACAATAATTAACATGGAAAAAATTCTAATAAGCCGTTGCCTACTCGGTGAGCAAGTCAGGTATGACGGCAATGACAACTTAATCCCGCATCCCCTTATCACCACATGGCGTGATCGTTGGGTGCCCGTTTGCCCAGAAGTCAGCGGTGGTTTACCGACCCCAAGACCACCCGCAGAGCTTCAGCAAGATGGCCATATCATTACCATTGAAGGGGAAGATGTCAGCGCAGCCTTCAATCGAGGTGCACTTCATGCGCTCATGCTGTGTAAACAACACAACATTCGTTTTGCAGTACTAAAAGAAAACAGCCCGTCTTGTGGCCGCCATCAAATCTATGACGGCACCTTCTCTGGTGTCAAAGTGGCAGGACAAGGCATGACAACGCAAGCCTTGCTAGAAGCCGGGATTCAAGTCTTTTCAGATCAGGAGTTAGATGCTTTGGCTGATGCTGTCTCCGTCATCGAGTCAAGATAGGCATCTTTATGTAACCAACGATCCTGCAACCAACGTTGAAAACGACGTTTATAAACAGGATCGTTGAAGTAATCCCCTTGCAGCGTTTCATCAATGGTAATGCATTCAATGTTGACCACGATGCGCTGCATCTTGCCCTGCAACAGATCGCGAAAAGGCTTCTCCGCATTATCGGGATAGCACAAGGTAACATCGACCACTTGTTTCATTTGAGATTGCATCGCTTGCAACGCAAACGCTATGCCTGCGGGCTTAGGTGGCAATAAATGCCGGTAAGGGCTTTTTGTTTTCGCCTGCTTATCGACGGTAAAACGCGTCCCTTCGACAAAATTGACAACCGTCGTCGGCGTGGCGCGAAACTTTTCACAACTGCGGCGCGTTGCTTCTAAATCACTGCCGCGTTTTTCTGGGTGTTTAAGCAAATACGCGGGCGAGTAGCGTTTCATAAAGGGCATATCGACCGCCCAACAGGCCACCCCGATAAAAGGCACGTACAGCAACTCTTTCTTCAAGAAAAACTTTGGGATAGGCATGGTACGACGGAAAACAGAAAACAACACGACGATATCCGCCCAACTAATATGATTCGATATCATCAGTGACCACGTACCCGACCGTACGTTGTCCATTCCTTCGATCTGCCATACCAGTTGCGGATTCATAAGGCTAAGTAAGCCGGCGTTCACCGCGCTCCACACTTTCATCACAGCGTGTGCGCTATGCGTTATTGCCAATTTAGCAGCGGGAAAGGGAATGAGAAGTTTGATCAACGCGAGAAAACAAATAGTGGTCGACGCCAACGCTGAATTAATCAAAACTAACGCCACATTCAGCACTAAGATTGCCCATCTCAACACGCGAACTGCCTCTCCTTACTGTTTGAATAGTCGCGCATTGTACATGAAATTCACACGGCCTGCGCGGTGAGCTGTTTGAGCAATCTGTCCATGGCTCGATAGCCGAGTGCTTCAGCGAGATGACTGCGATGAATCTCTGCCTCACCTTGTAAATCGGCAATCGTGCGCGCCACTTTAATAATACGGTGATAGGCGCGAATTGATAACCCTAACTGATGCAGCGCGCTCTCAAGAAAGGCTGCATCACCGGCTTGTAAGGCACAATCTCGGTCAAGCTCGCGATTTGACAACAACGCATTCACTTTCCCCGCACGTGCCAGCATGATCTCTCGGGCACGATACACACGCGCTTTCACGACCTGAGTCGGCTCGCCGCGGTCGCCGCCATTCGCTAATGTTCCTTGTGGTAATAGCGGTATTTCTAATGACATATCAAAGCGATCGAGTAAGGGCCCTGAGAGGCGACTCAAATAACGTAAGATCACCTGTGGATTAGTACGGGTTTGACTGCCTTCATAGTAGCCTGTCGGACTTGGATTGAGGGCACCAAGGAGTTGAAAGCGTGCTGGAAAGGTGGTTTTTTGCGTCGCCCGAGAGATCACGATCTCGCCAGATTCCAGCGGCTCACGTAATGAATCCAACACTTTCCGTTCAAATTCGGGCATTTCGTCTAAAAAAAGCACACCGTTATGCGCCAATGAAATTTCTCCGGGGCGAGGTGTCGAACCCCCTCCCACCAGTGCTGCCATCGACGAGGAGTGATGAGGGGCTCGAAAAGGTCGATTCCGCCAGTTGCCTTCATGGATATCTTGTTGGGTCAAAGACGCGACGGACGCCGTCTCCATCGCTTCCTCAATGGTCATGGTGGGCAATAAATCGCAAAGGCGTGAGGCCAGCATCGTTTTACCTGTGCCGGGCGGCCCCATAAACAGTAAATTATGGCCACCAGCCGCGGCAATTTCTAAACTGCGCTTACCTTGTTGCTGACCAATAATATCCTGTAAGTCGCGCCCTGATGCTGCGGCTTGCGCCTGCTCAATCACTGGTGACTGCAGCGTCAGCGCCTGTTGTCCCGACAGGTAGCCACACACTTCAAGCAAACTCACTGCCGACTTATGGAACTCACTACCGACTAACGCCGCTTGCCCTGCATTGCAATGGGGAACAACCAAGGTGCGCTTCGCTTGTTTCACCGCGACCGCAGCAGGTAATACGCCTTTCACACCACGCAACTCTCCAGAGAGTGCCAACTCACCGACAAATTCACATTCTGCCAATAGCGTATCTGGGATTTGTGCCGATGCAGCGAGAATACCAAGTGCGATAGGAAGATCAAAACGCCCTCCCTCTTTGGGGAGGTCCGCAGGGGCGAGATTGACCGTGATTCGCCTTGAGGGAAACTCAAAGTTCGCGTTAATGATCGCACTGCGTACGCGATCTTTCGCTTCTTTCACCGTCGTCTCAGGCAATCCAACAAGTTGAAAAGCAGGCATACCATTACTGATATGCACTTCAACCGTCACGGCAGGCGCACTGACTCCCACACTCGCGCGGCTATGCACAATGGCTAATGACATCCTGTCATTCACTCCCTGAATCCTACAATTCGAACACACACAGTTAACGATTTTGAGTAGCAAGCTGCACAAGTTTTTTTCACTTTTTACTTGTCATGTGACCTATGTCTGTGTTACTCCTAAAGACAAGCAACACAACTACATAAAAATAGCGTTTTTAACCAAATTTATTGGATAGACAGTCAATGCACTTTACTGCCAACGTTCTCGTCCTCATTATCGACATTATTGTGGTGATTCTATCACCGCAACGGGGGCGAGCAGGCGCAAAATAAGGCAGACACAGCAAACGCAAAGCCCCCGCACTGAAAAGTCCGGGGGCTTTTTTACATCATCAGAACGCAACACACTTTTAGAATAATTATTCACTAAAATGCGGATATAACACACTAGGACAGGCAAGGAGAAAATCATGACAGGCGCAGAGTTGGTGGTACAGACACTGCATAAAAAAGGGATTAGCAGAGTTTTCGGCTACCCAGGCGGTGCAATCATGCCCATATATGATGCTCTCTACGATGGTGGCGTTGAACATATTTTATGCCGTCATGAGCAAGGCGCGGCGATGGCAGCGATCGGGATGGCTCGCGCAACACAAGACGTTGCGGTCTGTATGGCGACTTCCGGTCCCGGTGCAACTAACCTAGTGACTGGACTTGCCGATGCATTCCTAGACTCCATCCCGCTGGTTGCCATTACAGGTCAGGTGGCCAGCTCTCACATTGGCACCGATGCCTTCCAAGAGATGGACGTGATTGGCATGTCACTCTCTTGTACCAAGCATAGCTACCTAGTCACTGACATCAATGAGTTAGCTCCAACGCTCTCAGAAGCCTTTGAAGTCGCAAAATCTGGCCGCCCTGGCCCTGTTGTTGTGGATATCGCAAAGGATGTTCAGCTTGCGCAAGCACCTGTTCATTTAGCACCTCCCTTCACTCCACCAGCTTCGCCTGTCGCCAGCGCTGAAGAGATCGCAAAAGCACAAGCCCTGTTATCCGCAAGCAGCCGACCTGTGCTGTATGTAGGTGGTGGTGTCCAGTTGGGGCATGCAACCAATGCCGTTCGCACGTTTTTACGCCTTAATCCAATGCCTTCTGTCAGCACACTCAAAGGCCTTGGTTCCATTGAGCGCCATGATCCTCACTATTTGGGCATGCTGGGAATGCACGGCACGAAAGCGGCCAACTTAATTGTTCAAGAGTGCGACCTATTGATCGCTGTGGGTGCACGATTTGACGATCGCGTCACCGGTAAGCTCGATACCTTTGCACCCAATGCCAAAGTGATTCATATCGATATCGATGCGGCAGAAATCCACAAACTGCGCACGGCGAATGCCCCTGTCCGAAGTGAAATTCCCGCCGCACTGTCTCAGCTTGAGTTGAGCCAAGATATTAGTGAATGGGTGACACACAGCGAAACACTGCGCAGCAGCTTTAAGTGGCGCTATGACCATCCGGGCGAGTTAATTTATGCTCCGGGCCTCTTGAAACAGCTCTCTGACATGATGCCAGACACCAGTATGGTTTCAACGGATGTGGGACAGCACCAGATGTGGGCCGCCCAGCATATCCAACCCCGTGAACCTCAAAATTTCATCACCTCCGCAGGCCTCGGCACCATGGGCTTTGGTTTACCGGCTGCGATGGGTGCGGCGGTTGCAAGACCGGATGACCAATCTATCCTAATCACAGGCGATGGGTCATTTATGATGAACATTCAAGAGCTGGGAACGTTAAAACGTCGTCAAATTCCGGTCAAGATGGTCTTGCTGAATAACCAACGCCTAGGAATGGTTCGCCAATGGCAGTCACTGTTCTTTGATGGCCGCCACAGCGAAACGATTTTGGATGACAACCCTGACTTTGTCATGCTAGCGAAAGCATTTGATATCCCGGGTAAAACCATCACAAAAAAAGAAGAAGTAGAACCCGCTTTAAAAGAGATGCTAGCCAGTAAAACGGCATATCTACTTCATGTGTTAATCGACGAAGAAGAAAATGTATGGCCACTCGTACCACCGGGTGCTTCGAATAACGAAATGCTGGAGAACACCTAAGATGCAAAGATATTTAATCGACATTAAGGCAGATGATAAGCCTGTTTTACTAGAGCGTGTTCTTCGAGTTGTTCGCCACCGAGGCTTTGTCATCAAACAAGTCGCTGGTACGCAAAATCATGAAAGTAAAATTGCGAGTGTTGAAATCATCGTCGATAGTGATCGTCCCATTTCATTTCTCACCAATCAAATTGAAAAATTATGGGACGTACGGACAGTTGAGGTAACGCAAATCGACAGCGATTCGCTCCCCAACAACAACCTACAACAAAAAATTTGCGCATAAGGAAGGCAATAATGGCAACGAAAACCGCAGACTACATCTGGTTCAATGGTGAAATGGTACCTTGGGCTGACGCCAACGTTCACGTGCTTACGCACGCAATGCACTATGGTACCTCAGTCTTTGAAGGTGTCCGCTGTTACAACACGCCTAAGGGCCCGATTGTCTTCCGCCACCACGAACATGCGCAGCGATTGAAAGATTCTGCAAAAATTTACCGTTTTCCTATCCCATACTCTGTCGAAGAGATCATGGAAGCGACGCGTGAAACGCTTCGCCAAAACAAGCTGGACAATGCTTACATCCGTCCGCTTGGGTTCGTTGGCAATGTTGGCCTAGGGGTTTGCCCACCAGCCGATACGGAAATGGACCTCATCATCGCTGCATTCCCATGGGGTTCTTACTTAGGTGAAGAAGCACTTGAAAAAGGGGTGGATGCGATGATTTCTAGTTGGAATCGAGCAGCACCCAATACCATACCGACAGCGGCAAAAGCGGGCGGTAACTACCTGTCATCACTCCTTGTTGGCGGTGAAGCACGTCGCCATGGTTATGATGAAGGCATCGCTTTAAGCGTTGACGGCTACCTTTCAGAAGGTGCCGGTGAGAATATCTTTGTGATTAAAGATGGCGTTATTACGACCCCACCAGCAACCAGTGCCATCCTACCGGGCATCACCCGCGACTCCATCATGACCATTGCTCGCGATAAGGGCTATGAAGTACGTGAAGCCAATATTGCCCGTGAAGCTCTCTACCTCGCTGACGAAGTCTTTATGACAGGTACGGCGGCGGAGGTTGTTCCTGTGGCCACCATCGACAAAATAGAAGTGGGCGAAGGCAAACGTGGCCCTATCACTAAGGAACTGCAAGCAGCGTACTTTGGCCTGTTCAATGGTACGACAGAAGATAAGTGGGGCTGGTTAGACTACGTGTACCCAGCAGACGCGGCGAAATAAGGAAGTACTCAGATGCCAAAATATAGATCAGCAACCACGACTCATGGCCGTAATATGGCCGGTGCCCGCGCGCTATGGCGTGCAACGGGTGTTAAAGAAGAAGATTTCGGCAAACCTATTATTGCTGTCGTAAACTCCTTTACCCAATTCGTTCCGGGTCACGTCCACCTCAAGGATATGGGTCAACTTGTCGCGCGTGAAATCGAGAAAGCCGGCGGTATCGCGAAAGAGTTTAACACCATCGCTGTCGATGATGGCATTGCAATGGGGCATGGTGGCATGCTCTATTCCCTCCCATCAAGAGAGCTGATCGCCGATTCTGTCGAGTATATGGTTAACGCTCACTGCGCGGATGCCATGGTCTGCATCTCAAACTGCGACAAAATCACCCCGGGCATGCTGATGGCGTCTATGCGTCTAAACATTCCGGTGATCTTCGTTTCTGGCGGCCCGATGGAAGCGGGGAAAACAAAACTCTCCGATCAGATCATTAAGCTCGATTTAGTCGACGCCATGATCCAAGGGGCTGATCCGAAAGTTTCTGATGAGCAGAGCCAGCAAATTGAGCGCAGTGCCTGCCCAACATGTGGATCCTGCTCGGGGATGTTTACTGCAAACTCGATGAACTGCCTAACAGAAGCCCTTGGACTCTCTCAGCCGGGTAATGGCTCGATGCTGGCAACCCATGCTGATCGTGAAGCGCTATTTATCAACGCTGGTAAGCGTATCGTTGAGTTGACTCGTCGTTATTATGAGCAAGATGATGAATCCGCACTGCCTCGCAATATCGCAACGTTCAACGCATTTGAAAATGCGATGGCACTCGATATCGCGATGGGCGGCTCAACCAACACTATTCTCCACCTACTGGCTGCTGCGCAAGAAGGTGAAGTCGACTTTGATATGGAAGACATCGACCGTCTTTCCCGTCAAGTACCGCATCTTTGTAAAGTCGCGCCCTCTACCCAGAAGTACCATATGGAAGATGTTCACCGTGCTGGTGGTGTAATGGCGATTTTGGGTGAACTCGACCGTGCAGGTTTGCTGCACAACGACGCACGTACCGTCCTCGGCCTTTCAATGAAAGAGCAACTTGCCCAATACGACATCATGCAAACAGAAGACGCTGACGTGTTGACGTTTTACCGTGCAGGCCCTGCTGGTATTCGAACAACCCAAGCCTTCTCGCAAGATTGCCGTTGGGATCGCCTCGATGATGATCGCGTCGATGGCTGTATTCGCACTAAAGAAAATGCCTTTAGTCAGGATGGTGGCCTTGCAGTGCTAACGGGCAACATTGCGCTGGATGGCTGTATCGTTAAAACAGCCGGTGTCGATGAGAGCATTCTGAAGTTCACTGGGCCTGCGGTTGTGTTTGAAAGCCAAGAAGATGCCGTAGAGGGCATCTTGGGTGGCAAAGTTAAAGCAGGCGATGTGGTTATTATTCGCTACGAAGGCCCGAAAGGTGGTCCAGGTATGCAAGAAATGCTCTACCCAACGACCTACCTCAAGTCGATGGGCCTAGGTAAAGAGTGTGCCTTATTAACTGATGGCCGCTTCTCTGGCGGGACGTCAGGGCTTTCCATTGGTCATGCATCACCTGAAGCCGCCAATGGCGGTACGATTGGCTTAGTCGAAGACGGCGATATCATCTGTATCGACATTCCAGAACGTACGATTGATCTGCAAGTTGATGAGCAGTCTCTTGCTGACCGACGCGCAGCTGCTGAAGCACGTGGCTGGAAACCAAAGAACCGTCAACGTGAAGTCTCTTTTGCCTTAAAAGCCTACGCTAGCATGGCGACGAGTGCTGATAAGGGCGCCGTTCGTGATAAGCGCTTGCTTGAGGAGTAACTATGTCCCAAGCCCAACCAACAACAGAGGCCCCGCTCAGCGGGGCTGATTATCTGCGCGATATCCTTCGCGCACCCGTCTATGAAGTGGCCGTCGTCTCTCCGCTGCAAGAAATGGATCGCCTCACGCAACGCATCGGCAATCAAGTTCAATTAAAGCGCGAAGATCGCCAGCCTGTGCACTCCTTTAAGCTACGTGGTGCCTACAACATGATGGCGCAACTCACTGCGGAGCAAAAGCAAGTCGGCGTTATCACGGCCTCTGCGGGCAACCATGCGCAAGGACTTGCGCTAGCCGGCACCAAGCTGGGTGTCAAAGCGACGATTGTCATGCCCAAAATTACCCCAGCCATCAAGGTCGAAGCCGTGAAGGGGTTTGGTGGTCAAGTGATCCTGCATGGTAATAACTTTGATGAAGCCAAGGCCCACGCAGAGCAACTTGCGACTCAGCATGACTATATGTTTGTTCCTCCTTTCGACCACCCAAGTGTGATTGCAGGTCAGGGAACCTTAGGGATGGAGCTTCTCCAACAAAATGGTCATCTCGACTATGTATTCTTGCCTGTGGGTGGTGGTGGCTTGGCCGCTGGCGTAGCCGTCCTCATCAAACAGTTAATGCCACATATCAAGGTGATTGGCGTTGAAGCTGAAGATTCGGCGTGTTTACGAGCCGCACTCGATGCTGGTGAGCCCGTCTCTCTCAGTCAGGTCGGCATGTTTGCCGACGGCGTGGCGGTGAAACGCATTGGCGATGAAACCTTCCGCGTCTGCCAACAGTACCTTGATGACTCCATCACGGTCAGTAGCGATGAGATATGTGCGGCCGTCAAAGATATTTTTGAGGACACCCGAGCCATCGCAGAGCCCTCTGGCGCATTGTCGTTGGCGGGATTAAAGAAATTCGCGGAGCAACATCAACTGCGAGACAAACAGCTCGCAGCTATTCTTTCAGGCGCAAATTTCAACTTTCACGGTCTTCGTTATGTCTCAGAACGCTGTGAACTAGGTGAAAAGCGGGAGGGTTTGCTAGCTGTCACCATTCCAGAACGCCCTGGTGCCTTCCTCGATTTCTGCACACTTATCGGTGGCCGAGCCGTCACAGAGTTTAACTATCGCTATAGTGATGACTCTCTCGCCAACATCTTCGTTGGTGTTCGCCTGCAACAGGGACAATCGGATCTCGATGCGATTATTCAGGAGCTGCGACAAGGAGGCTACCCTGTGGTTGATCTGAGTGAAGACGAAATGGCCAAACAACATATTCGTTATATGGTCGGTGGACGCCCCTCTAAAGCAATGAAGGAACGTCTTTATAGTTTCGAGTTCCCGGAATACCCAGGCGCGCTTCTCAAGTTCCTCAACACGCTTGGCACTCATTGGAACATCAGTTTGTTCAACTACCGCAACCATGGAGCCGACTATGGTCGCGTACTGTGTGGCTTCGAACTGGATGATCATGACTTATTGTCCTTTACCAGCCACTTAAGAGAGTTGGGATACCACTGGAAAGATGAGACCGACAACCAAGCTTTCCAGTTCTTCCTAGCCCACTGATAAGCTTGCCAATCCAACAAAAAAAGCGCCCACTGGGCGCTTTTTAATTCAATTGCTATCAGTTAAGCCAGCTTTTGATGTTCAAACAAAGGCGTTGGAAGACGCGCTTCATTGTACTCATTCAAGTAGTTGAACAACTGGATGTTCTGCTTTAACAAAGTCTGACGCATATCACGAGGCAACTCTGAGAGTAGCTGCAGCATACGCTGGATATCATCTCGTTCTACCTGATCTAACCCTTGCTCATTGTCTCCATACAAGAACCACGATATCGGACGCTGTGTCAATTCAGCGATCTTTAATAACACCGAAATTCGAGGCTCTGTTTTACCTGTTTCCAGGTCCAGGTAGGTTTGGCGCGCCACATCCAAACTTTTAGCCATAGCAACTTGTGTAATATTTTGCCACTCTCGTGCATCACGAATACGTGCGGCAACTTCAGCGCGCGTTACTTCCATATCCTTATCACCTCTATCAATACATCAGTCAATAATGTCAGCATAGGTTATGCATCTCGCTCAAGCCATGATTATGCCCACTTATATGGACAGTGCATCGTTAACAGATACAATTTGTGATATCTATTATTAATTGGCAAACTATAAAGACACAAAATATGAAAAGTGTATAAAGTGACGTACATTCCACTGATATGCAACATGTAACGCTGCAATAATACGTACTGTTAACTTAACTAGTTCTTCTTGGTTAGCGTGTATGTGTAATCAGCCATAAACTCAGCCATTTGTATGCTTTGTTCCAATATTGCAGATCTTGCTACATTAGGCAAACGACTAAAATGGCGGAGTAATGTCTCGATTTCTGGCTTATATTCACTTTCGATGATCTCTAGTCCTTGATCTCCATAG
Organism: Thaumasiovibrio subtropicus; assembly: GCF_019703835.1. Classification (NCBI taxonomy): domain Bacteria; kingdom Pseudomonadati; phylum Pseudomonadota; class Gammaproteobacteria; order Vibrionales; family Vibrionaceae; genus Thaumasiovibrio; species Thaumasiovibrio subtropicus. The sequence continues at coordinate 3,608,267 of NZ_AP023054.1, forward strand.
ATAAACCAAGTGAGAGGGCGTTCCGTCAGCGTGGCGATTTCAGAGAGTAATCGCACCTTAGGTTCGGTTTTTCCTGTCTCGAGATCCAAGTAAGTCTGGCGAGCAACATTCAGTGTTTTCGCCATATAAACTTGCGTTAACCCTTTCCATTCACGCGCTTCTTTGATTCGTGCCGCAATGCTCTTCTTCATATCCGCCATCATTGACTCCTCAAACAATGTCATGTGCGATTGACGGATAAGTAGCACAAGATGAGCCAACTTTTCGAACAAGAAAAAAGTAACAATCTATCAGCAACTTGAATACTTGCTGCCTGATTTGGATCACAAATTACCCACAACTTGCCTGTGTTTATTGCAAATAATTCATACCCTAAATGCAATTTGCAAATATGTTTATTGCAAATTGCGCATAAAAAAAGAGGCACCTAAGGTGCCTCTTTAATGCGTTTTGGGAATAAATTACGATTTTTTCACAGGTCGCTTCCAACCTTGGATCGTTCTTGCCGGTGCTCGGGTGATGACAAGTTCATCTTCACCCACATCTTTATTGATCGTCGCGCCAGCGCCAATCGTCGCTCCTTGCCCCACTTTTACTGGCGCAATGAGCTGAGTATCAGAGCCGACAAAAACATCATCTGCAATTTCCGTTTTAAACTTATTCGCCCCATCATAATTACACGTAATGGTTCCTGCGCCGATATTAACGCGATCACCCACTTGCGCGTCACCGAGATAGGTCAGATGATTAGCTTTAGAGCCACGGCCTAAACGGGTTTTCTTCACTTCAACAAAGTTACCTACATGGGAATCCCCCACCAACTCTGCTTCTGGGCGAAGGCGTGAGAATGGCCCCACGGTACAATCTTCACCGATGGTTGCACCTTCAATGATCGAATACGGGCGGATCACGGTGTTATCATCGATTTCACAATCGATCAGTACTGCACCAGTGCCAATTATTACGTTATCCCCTAAGGTCACTTGCCCTTCGATAACAACATTGACATCAATTTCTACATCAGTGCCACATTGTAGTTCGCCACGTAAATCAAAACGCGCGGGGTCGCGAAGCATGACACCTTGTTCTAACAAACGTTCGGCTTGCTGAGCTTGATAGGCTCGCTCAAGGCGCGCAAGTTGAATACGGTTATTCACCCCTTCAACTTCGATAGGACGAACTGGGTGCACAGCTTCAACCGCACGACCTTCACCATGCGCAATCGAAATAATATCGGTAAGGTAATACTCCTGCTGCGCGTTGTCGTTTTTCAGCATTGATAACCAACGCTTTAAATCGCCGCCATTCGCCACAAGCACACCGGTATTAATCTCTTTGATTAATTGCTGCTGCTCAGTCGCATCTTTCTGCTCCACAATCGCAACTACGGGTCCATTGCGGCGAATAATACGACCATAGCCTGATGGGTCATCAAGCACCACGGTCAGAAGCGCAATACCACCGGTAGGCTGTGCGTCTAATAAATTCTCTAACGTTTCTTCACTGATTAGCGGTACATCACCGTAAAGCACAAGAATCTGCTCGTCATCTCGAAAATCGGCTGCAGCACTGTTTACCGCATGACCTGTACCAAGCTGCTCAGCTTGAAGTACCCAGTTAACCGGTTCTTCTGCCAGTGTTTGCTGCATTTGATCGCCACCGTGGCCATAAACCAAATGAATGTTCTCAGCACCCAAGCTTTGGCATGTATCAATCACATGCTTTGCCATCGGCTTACCTGCCAAAGTATGTAGTACCTTGGGCATATTGGAGTACATGCGGGTACCTTTACCCGCAGCAAGAATCACTGCACTAAATGCCATGAATGACGTCCTTATTTACCTAGCAATTTCTAAACGACGAAACTTTAACAATTTCTCTTTATCCGCAAATATTAACGGCTCACTAATATAAAAGTAACCGCAAAACGGCAGTTTTTCGCAATTAAGTGACGGATTAACCCTAAAAAACGCGATCTTAGGTAATTTTCATCAGCCTTATTTCCGGTTTAAACAAAAGTCTTCGTAAGGGGGGCCGGTGAAGTAACCCTCAAAAAAAAAGCGACCCGTAGGTCGCTTTTTCATCACTATACGAATTACTGAGACTGTTTAACCAACTCAATAACACGCAGCTGGGCAATCGCTTTCGCCAGATCACTCGCCGCTTGTGCGAAGTCGATATCACCATGAGGGTTCTGAATATGCTCTTCAGCTTGACGCTTCGCATCTTCTGCTTTTGCACTATCCAGCTCTTCACCACGTATCGCTGTATCAGCCAGTACAGTGACTGATCCAGGTTGAACTTCTAGCATACCGCCTGAGAGATAAATAATCTCTTCATGGCCATGCTGTTTCACAATGCGAACCATACCAGGAATGATCGACGTCAGCAGCGGAGTGTGACCTGCAAAAATACCCAGTTCACCTTCGCTTCCTGTCACTTGAACAGATTCTGCAAGGCCAGAAAAAAGCTGTTTCTCTGCACTTACCACATCAAGTTTAAAGGTTATCGCTGCCATATCGCGTCCTCCTCAGGTCAATTAAAAGTTCTTCGCTTTTTCGAGAACTTCTTCAATTGCACCACAGTACATGAAGGCCTGCTCAGGGATATCATCATATTCACCCGACAATAAGCCTTTAAAGCTACGCAATGTATCAGCAAGCGTGACGTAGATACCCGGGTCACCTGTAAAGACTTCTGCTACGTGGTAAGGCTGCGTCAAGAAACGCTCAATCTTACGTGCACGGGCGACAGTTTGCTTGTCTTCTTCAGATAGCTCGTCCATACCAAGAATCGCAATGATATCTTTCAACTCTTTGTAGCGTTGCAGAACAGACTGCACACCACGGGCAATGTCATAGTGCTCTTGACCAACCACTAATGGGTCAAGTTGACGAGAGGTTGAATCAAGCGGGTCAATCGCTGGGTAAAGACCCAGTGACGCGATTTGACGCGAAAGTACGACCGTTGCATCCAAGTGCGCAAACGTGGTTGCTGGCGATGGGTCAGTTAAGTCATCCGCAGGTACGTATACCGCCTGAACCGATGTGATAGAGCCTTTCTTCGTTGAAGTAATACGCTCTTGAAGTACACCCATCTCTTCAGCCAATGTTGGCTGGTAACCTACCGCAGAAGGCATACGACCCAGTAGTGCTGATACTTCAGTACCTGCTAGGGTATAACGGTAGATGTTATCGATGAACAGCAGTACATCACGGCCTTCGTCACGGAAACGCTCAGCCATCGTCAAGCCAGTCAAGGCAACACGTAGACGGTTTCCTGGTGGCTCATTCATCTGGCCATAAACCATCGCAACCTTAGACTCTTCAGGGTTCTCTAAGTTTACAACGCCGGCTTCCTGCATTTCATGGTAGAAGTCGTTACCCTCACGAGTACGCTCACCAACACCAGCAAATACCGAAAGACCTGAATGTTTTAGGGCGATGTTGTTAATAAGCTCCATCATGTTGACGGTCTTACCAACACCCGCACCACCGAACAAGCCGATCTTACCACCCTTAGCAAACGGACAGATAAGGTCGATAACCTTAACACCTGTTTCTAAGAGCTCGGTCGCATTCGACTGCTCTTCATAGCTTGGTGCTTCGCGGTGAATTTCGTAACGATCTTCCTCGCCAATTTCACCACACTCATCAATTGGGTCACCCAGTACGTTCATAATACGACCCAACGTCGCATTACCAACAGGTACAGTGATTGGACGACCTGTATTTTCAACTTCTAGACCACGACGCAGACCATCAGAAGAACCCATTGCGATAGCACGTACAATGCCACCACCAAGCTGCTGCTGAACTTCCAGCACCAGACGATCTCCTTCACGTTTCACGTTCAGCGCATCATAAACTTGTGGCACTGCTTCCTGTGAAAACTCTACGTCGACTACCGCACCGATGATCTGTACGATCTTACCTGTAGCCATCGTTAATCCTCTATTCTGTTATCTATGCCTAAACAATCTGGCTTATACTGCCGCCGCACCAGAAACTATCTCAGATAGTTCTTGGGTGATCGCTGCTTGACGTGCTTTGTTGTAAACCAGCTGCAGTTCATCTATCAGATCACCTGCATTGTCAGTTGCGGCTTTCATCGCAACCATTCGAGCAGCCTGCTCTGAGGCCAGATTTTCCACTACGCCTTGGTAAACCTGTGACTCGATGTAACGAATGAGCAGTGTATCAAGTAACACTTGCGGCTCAGGCTCGTAGATATAATCCCAAGCATGGCTTCGTTTCATCTCTTCTTCATCAGATTTTGGTAGCGGTAGTAGTTGGTCAATAATTGGTTCTTGCGACATGGTGTTGACAAACTTGTTGTACACCAAGTAAAGACGGTCCAACTTACCTTCGTCGTACAGCTCAAGCATTGCACCAACAGTACCGATCAGTTCGGTCAACTCAGGGTTATCCCCAAGGCCTGAAGCTTGTGCAATAACATTACCGCCGTAGCTATGGAAGAAAGCTGTCGCCTTCGCGCCGATCAGGGCTAAATCAATCTCAGCACCTTTATCTCGCCACTCCTGCATGTCATTGATAGCAGCTTTAAACATATTGATGTTCAAACCACCACATAGACCGCGGTCAGTTGAGACGATGATATAACCAACTCGCTTAGCTTCGCGCTCTTCGAGATAGGGATGACGATATTCCAAGTTCCCCATCGCGATGTGACCAATCACTTTGCGCATTGTTTCGGCATAAGGACGTGATGAGGCCATAGCATCTTGCGAGCGACGCATTTTAGATGCCGCGACCATTTCCATCGCTTTAGTGATCTTTTGCGTGTTTTTAACGCTTCCGATCTTATTACGAATCTCTTTCGCGCCGGCCATCATTACTCTCCATTAATTCAGGTGGCGCTGCCGCCACCCGCCATTACCAAGTTTGGGTCTTCTTAAAGTCTTCAACGATCTTATGAAGCTGTGCTTCTACATCATCGTTGTAGTTACCCGTTTCGTTAATCTCGCTAACCAAAGGCGCGTGATTTAGCTTGGCATAAGAGAGCAGTGCTGACTCAAAGCTGCCTAGTACCGCGATTTCAACATCGCTTAGGTAGCCTTTCTCAGCCGCAAAGATGACCAAAGCCTGATCGAATACAGACATCGGTGCATATTGCTTCTGCTTCATCAACTCAGTCACTTTCTGACCATGATCAAGCTGCTTCTTGGTTGCTTCATCAAGATCAGAGGCAAACTGTGCAAATGCTGCTAGCTCACGATACTGTGCAAGCGCGGTACGGATACCACCAGAAAGCTTCTTGATGATCTTAGTTTGCGCCGCACCACCTACACGAGAGACAGAAATGCCTGGGTCAACGGCTGGACGGATACCGGCGTTGAATAACTCAGTTTGTAGGAAGATTTGACCATCCGTAATCGAGATTACGTTAGTCGGTACGAAGGCAGAAACGTCACCCGCTTGAGTTTCAATGATAGGTAGCGCAGTCAAAGAACCTGTTTTGCCTTTCACCGCACCGTCAGTGAAACGCTCTACGTACTCTTCACTGACACGTGCTGCACGCTCTAGCAAACGAGAGTGGAGATAGAAAACATCACCTGGGAACGCTTCACGGCCCGGCGGACGACGAAGCAATAGTGAGATTTGACGATAAGCAACAGCCTGCTTAGACAGGTCATCATAAACAATCAGTGCATCTTCGCCGCGATCACGGAAGTATTCACCCATTGCACAACCTGCATAAGGCGCAAGGTACTGCAATGCCGCAGATTCAGATGCCGACGCTACAACAACGATGGTGTTCTTTAATGCGTCGTGCTCTTCCAGCTTACGTACTACGTTAGCGATAGTTGACGCTTTTTGGCCGATAGCGACATAGATTGAATAGATACCAGAATCTTTCTGGTTAATGATGGCATCGATCGCCAGAGCCGTTTTACCGGTTTGACGGTCACCGATGATCAACTCACGCTGACCACGGCCGATCGGAATCATTGAGTCAACCGCTTTGTAGCCCGTTTGTACTGGCTCATCAACCGATTTACGATCGATAACACCCGGCGCAATCACTTCTACAGGAGAAGAAACAGAAGAGTTGATTGGCCCTTTACCATCGATTGGCTCACCAAGAGTGTTGACAACACGGCCCAACAGTTCAGGACCGACAGGTACTTCTAGAATACGACCAGTACCTTTAACCTTCATGCCTTCCTGTAGATCAGCATAAGGGCCCATTACAACGGCACCGACAGAATCACGCTCCAAGTTCAACGCCAATGCATAGCGATTACCTGGTAGTTCAATCATTTCCCCTTGCATAATTTCAGCAAGGCCATGGATACGAATAATACCGTCACTCACAGAGATGATAGTACCTTCGTTTTGCGCTTCACTGACAACGTGGAATTTTTCTATTCGCTGTCGGATCAGTTCGCTAATTTCCGTGGAATTAAGTTGCATGCTCCAATTCCCCAATTAAGACTGTAATGTATCGTTAAGGCGCGCTAGGCGGCCTCGCGCAGAATTATCGATAACCATATCGCCCGCACGGATCACAACGCCTGCGATCAAACTTGGGTCTACACTACAGTTCAGCTTCACTTTACGCGCTAAACGCTGCTCTAACTTCGCGCTGATTTCTGATAATTGCGCTTCGTCCAATTCGACTGCAGAGATGACTTGCGCTTCAATGGTCTGTTCATGAAGTGCTTTCAACATCAAGAATTGGGTAAGTACGTCAGGCAGGGCCTGAAGTCGCTTATTTTCAGCCATCACACTGACCAGATTCTGGCCATATTGATCAAGCTGCTCTCCACACACAGAAATCATCAATTCTGCTAGTTGGTCTGGCGCCATAGCGCCGGTCAATAGCTCGGCGATGGTGTCATTTTTTGCCACCTCCGCCGCAAAGACCAGCATGGTTTCCCACTCGGCCAAACTCTGATTTTCTACTGCAATATCAAAAGCAGCTTTGGCGTAAGGGCGGGCGATGGTTGTCATGGCGGACATAATCTGCCCCTCCCGTTACAATTCAGCAGTGACTTTATCAAGAAGATCTTTGTGCGCGTCTTTATCAATCGAACGCTCAAGGATTTTCTCAGCACCAGCCACGGCTAATGTCGCTACTTGCTTTCTTAGCTCATCACGGGCTCGAATACGATCAGCTTCAATTTCAGTTTGCCCTTGGGCAAGAATACGCTCACGCTCGGCATCTGCTTCGACGCGTGCTTCTTCTAAAATGAGTGCTTTTCGCTTATTCGCCTGTTCAATGATTTCAGCAGCAGCTTGTTTAGCTTCTTTTAACGACTCAGAAGCGCTTGCTTTCGCTAGGTCAAGGTCTTTCGAGGCACGATCTGCGGCCGCTAAACCGTCAGCAATCTTCTGTTGACGTTCTTCAATGGCTTCCATGAGTGGTGGCCAAACGTACTTCATACAAAAGATTACGAACAGAGCGAAGGCAATCGCCTGACCCAATAGGGTTGCATTCATATTCACAACGGCATCTCCTTCAAAAACTTACAACTGGGATCCGTTTTCGGCTTAGCCGAGTTGTCCAACAAATGGGTTCGCAAAGGTGAACAGTAGTGCAATTACGATACCGATCATTGGTACCGCATCAAGCAGACCTGCGATGATGAACATTTTCACCTGTAGCATTGGTGCCATTTCAGGTTGACGAGCAGCACCTTCAAGGAATTTACCGCCAAGCAGGGCAAAACCGATCGCGGTACCCAGTGACGCTAATCCAACGATAATACCTACGGCAATTGCAGAAAAGCTGAGTAAAGTTTCCATCACTATCTCCAGTTTATAGTTGTCGGCTTCGTTGCCAGAAAAAATTAATGATCCGCGTCTTCATGTGCTTGAGACAGATATACGATTGTCAGCATCATGAATACAAACGCTTGAATGGTAATAACCAGAATGTGGAAGATGGCCCAAGGAACGGAACCCAACCACTGTGCCCACCACGGCATTAGTGCCGCGATCAAGATAAACACCACCTCACCGGCGAACATGTTACCGAATAGACGCATGCCAAGAGAGATAGGCTTCGCAAGTAGCGAAACAATTTCAAGCATGAGGTTAAACGGTATCATAGACCAATGATTGAACGGATGAAGAGCCAGCTCTTTAACAAAACCACCTGTGCCTTTGATCTTAATGCTGTAGTAGATCATCAAGAAAAACACACCCAGTGACATTGCCATGGTGATGTTGACATCGGCTGTTGGTACGATCTTCAGATAAGGGATACCAAGCCAATGCTCCGCTGGATAAGGAATAAAATCGATAGGCACAAGGTCCATCAAGTTCATCAAGAATATCCAACAGAAGATGGTAAGCGCCAAAGGAGCTATGAGCGGATTGCGGCCATGAAAGGTATCCTTAACGTTGGTATCAACGAATTCAACCAGCAGTTCCACAAAACACTGTAATTTCCCTGGCACGCCTGATGTTGCTTTTTTAGCGACAGAACGAAATACCCAAATGAATATCATCCCTGTCAATACAGCAAAAACCAGACTATCGATATGAAAGTTCCAGAAACCGTCACCAGTTAGACCCAGCTTATACGTCGATAAGTGAGTTAAGTGGTGATCGATATAACCGGACGGTGTTAGCGCTTCACCTGACGCAGCCATAACGCTTCCTATTTGTTGTTGTTGATAAATAAAACTGGGGCAAAGAGATTCACTCCGAGCGCCAGCAAATAGGTTAGTTTGAGGGGAAGGAGTTCAACCCCAACATACAGATATGCAAGGGCAAACAGGAAGACAGTTAGTAGGATCTTAAGAACTTCACCGCTGTAGAACGAAGCCATGACCAGCTTAGCCTTACGAGCCCCACTAAAAAGGAATGCGCATGCTGCAAACGCAGCGTTGGCTATCACGCAGATGCCACCACCAATCAATGCGGAGATTCCCCAATCAACACTGACGGCTACCGTTGCCAGTAGTGCCGCTGCTAGCACGACGCCTGATTGCAAGAGCAATAACCGTTTCGCCAAACGGCGTCCGGGTTGGGCTAGCGTCGATTCCATGTAATCTGTTCCTCGATTCCATTCCACTGCACATAAACACTATGTGGGGAAAACACCGAAATTATACGATGAACAGGGTTGAATGCAATGATTTGGCAGCAAAAAAATGGCAATGATTTTACAACACAATAACTTGATCACGCCATGCAAACTAAGAATGCAAAAATGAAGTGATACAAATCACTAATTTGCGTTTAGTATTGCAAGAATTTGCTTAAATTTTTCGCTCTCATCAAAATTGATAACAATTTTGCCACGTCCGTTTTTTTGTCGACTAATAGCAACCTGAGTGCCTAACTTATCACTCAGATTGTCTTGCCATTGTTCAACTTCTTGATCTACTGCTTTTACTGCAGCCGGTTTAGGTGGCTGTTGAAGCTTACGTACCAACTTTTCGGTATCTCGCACCGTGAGGCCTTTAGCCACCACTTGCTGTGCGGTGTCGGGTTGTAAATCTTCGGGTAAAGCAAGCAGAGCTCGAGCGTGCCCCATGTCCAATTGCTTTTGAATGACATACTGCTTCACGGTTTCGTCCAGCTGATTTAAGCGCAATAAATTGCTTACCGCTGTGCGAGACTTGCCTAATGCTTCGGCGACTTGCTGATGCGTTAAACTAAACTCATTTTGCAATCGCTCTAACGCTTGCGCCTCTTCAATGGCGTTTAAGTCCTCACGTTGAATGTTCTCAATCAACGCAATAGCCACGGCAGCTCGGTCATGCACCTCTTTCACTAAGCAAGGCACTTTGGCCAACCCTGCTAGTTTCGATGCACGCCAGCGGCGTTCACCGGCAATGATTTCAAATCGGCCCTGCCCAACAGGACGCACCACTATGGGTTGAATCACGCCTTGCGCCCGAATAGAGTCTGCTAACTCAGCCAATGCCTCTTCAGACATATCTTTTCGTGGCTGATACTCACCAGGCTCGAGATCCGTAATCGCGATCTCTCGCAGTGCTTCATTATTTGCGAGCGTCGCGTTAGCATCACTGGCTGGTGACTGTTGCTTGGATTGAGCCTGAGCGCTCGTTGCAAGCAGCGCATCAAGACCGCGGCCGAGTCCGCGGTTAACTTTGTTCATGTCGAGACCTTAAGCGTGTACAGGTTGGGTTATATCGTTGCGTCGCAGCATTTCGCCAGCGAGAGCCAGATAGGCTTTTGCCCCGCTGCTGTATTTGTCGTAATACATTGCAGGTTGGCCATGGCTTGGCGCTTCAGCAAGACGGACATTGCGCGGAATCACGGTGCGGAACACTTTGTCACCAAAATGCTTCTTAAGCTGTTCCGACACTTCATTCGCCAGTCGATTACGCGGATCATACATAGTGCGTAACAAACCTTCGATTTTCAGATCCGCGTTAACTACGGCAGTGAGCTTGCTGATGGTGTCCATTAACGCCGTTAACCCTTCCAATGCAAAGTACTCACATTGCATCGGTACCAGTACGGAATCGGCAGCAGTCATCGCATTGATTGTAAGAAGGTTGAGCGCAGGAGGACAATCAATAAAGATGAAATCATAGTTATCGCGGATTGGCGCGAGGGCGTTGCGCAGCCTCACTTCCCGAGCGAAAACTTCCATCAATTTGATTTCAGCGGCAGTCACATCGCCATTGGCAGCAATGAGGTGGTACCCGCCTTCCGTCTGGGTAATCACTACCTGTTCAGGCGGGGTTTCTTCTACTAAGAGGTCATAGGCAGTCGCATCAACTTGATATTTATCGACACCACTGGCCATTGTGGCATTGCCTTGCGGATCAAGGTCGATAACCATGACACGCCGTTTCGTTGCGGCGAGTGATGCCGCTAAATTAACCGTAGTTGTCGTTTTACCAACACCACCTTTTTGGTTTGCAACTGCAATAATCTTTGCCACAAACAGACCTCTCCGTTATTTTTTCAGTATCACCAGATGGCGCTCTCCTTCCAACTCAGGGACGTTTAAGCTATGTACAGTTTCTACCTGACACCATTCGGGCAGTTCGCTTAACTCATCTTGGTTAAGCTGTCCTTTTAATGCTAAAAATCGTCCATGCGTTTCTGCAGGAAGGTGTTTACACCAGTTTACCATGTCGGAAACCGAGGCAAAGGCTCGGCTCAATACGCCGTCAAACCCTTGATCTGGTTGGAACTCTTCAACACGGCTTTGCACTGGCGTGACATTTTTAATGCCAAGTTCATGCGCGACCTGACGAATAAATCTTATACGCTTGCCTAAGCTGTCAAGCAAGACAAATGACTTTTCAGGGCACATAATCGCAAGCGGGATCCCAGGAAGTCCCGGCCCAGTGCCGACATCGATGTACTGCTGACCATCCAGTTGTGGCGCAACAACGATACTATCCATGATGTGTTTAACTAACATGTCATTCGGATCGCGCACCGATGTGAGGTTGTATGCCTTGTTCCATTTGTGCAGTAGAGCGACATAGCCGGTCAACTGCTCTAACTGCTGCTCAGTGACGACCAGGCCAGCCTGGTCGACTAATTGTTGTAAACGTTGTTTCACTTACGCGCCTTTTTTCAACATGCCTTGCTTTTTGAGGTATACCAAAAGCAGAGAAATCGCTGCTGGTGTGATACCGGAAATACGTGACGCCATACCAATAGTTTCGGGACGAGCATCATTGAGTTTCACAACCACTTCATTCGATAGCCCTTTCACCACACTGTAGTCTAAATCAAGGGGTAACTTCGTTTTTTCATGGCGCAATGACTTTTCAACTTCATCTTGCTGACGATCGATGTAACCTTGATATTTTACTTGGATCTCGATCTGCTCACGCGCTTGAAGATCTTCGATGGGAGGCGCAAATGCATCAAGTGCCGTCAGTTGATCATAAGTAACTTCAGGACGACGCAAGAGATCTTCGCCATTCGCTTCACGCGTCAAAGGCGATTTCAAAATCGCATTCACCGCATCGACGCTCGTCGATGTCGGGGCAGCCCAAAGGCCACGCAAACGCTGACGCTCTTCTTCGATGTTATCCATTTTTTCATTGAAACGAGCCCATCGCGCATCATCAACCAAACCAAGCTCGCGTCCTTTTTCCGTCAAACGAATGTCGGCATTATCTTCACGCAGTAACAGGCGATACTCCGCACGCGAAGTAAACATACGGTATGGTTCTTTAGTTCCCATAGTCGAGAGATCGTCAATGAGCACACCCATATAAGCTTGATCACGACGAGGACACCAACCATCAAGACCTTGAGCTTGAAGTGCTGCGTTCATGCCGGCTAAGAGTCCTTGCGCTGCTGCTTCTTCGTATCCGGTCGTGCCATTAATCTGCCCCGCAAAGAATAGGCCAGCGATAAATTTGGTTTCAAACGTCGACTTCAAATCACGAGGATCAAAGAAATCATACTCAATCGCATAGCCAGGGCGAATAATGCGTGCGTCTTCAAATCCTTTCATGGATTGAACGATCTTCATTTGTACGTCAAACGGCAAACTTGTTGATATGCCATTCGGGTACAACTCATGCGTCGTTAACCCTTCTGGCTCAATGAAAATTTGATGGCTGTTTTTGTCAGCAAAACGCATGACTTTGTCTTCAATTGAAGGACAGTATCGCGGGCCAACTCCTTCAATCACTCCCGCATACATCGGGCTACGATCGAGGTTATTACGAATCACATCATGGGTTTTTTCATTCGTGTGCGTAATGTAGCAAGGTACTTGGCGTGGATGGTCAGCACGACTGCCCATGAAGGAGAATACTGGTGTTGGATTATCACCGTGTTGTACTTCTAGCTGAGAAAAATCAACAGTCCGGGCATCAATACGCGGTGGTGTACCTGTTTTTAGTCGATCAACACGGAAAGGTAACTCACGTAGTCGATCGGCAAGGGCGATCGATGGTGGATCCCCTGCTCGTCCGCCTTTGTAGTTTTCCATGCCAATATGAATACGGCCACCCAAGAACGTACCTACGGTTAATACGACCGTTTTGGCATGAAACTTAAGTCCCATTTCAGTGACAACACCGGTTACTTGATCATTGTCGACGATAATATCGTCAACGGATTGTTGAAATAGCATCAAGTTGGGTTGATTTTCTAGTGCTTCACGAACCGCCGATTTGTAGAGAAGACGATCAGCTTGCGCGCGCGTGGCACGCACTGCTGGACCTTTCGAGGCATTGAGGGTTCGAAATTGGATCCCGCCTTTGTCGATGGCAGTTGCCATTAAGCCACCCAACGCATCCACTTCCTTCACCAGATGGCCTTTTCCTATGCCACCAATAGCCGGGTTACAGGACATTTGGCCCAATGTATCGATGTTGTGAGTTAACAGAAGAGTCTGTTGACCCATACGGGCAGCTGCCATTGCGGCTTCTGTGCCGGCATGACCACCGCCGACAACAATGACATCAAATGAATCTTGGTAAAACAT